>NZ_JBMDXM010000230.1:0-2349 GCF_048594345.1 Longimicrobium sp. | reverse complement strand
GCCGCCCGGCCCGCCGCCGCTGACCCCGGCGCAGCTGGAGGACAAGCGCCGCCTGGCCGGCCAGGCGCGCGCCGCGTCCGCCCAGCCGCTGACGACGGAGAGCGCCACGTCGCGGATGGACCTGTGGAAGATGGTGCTCATCATCGACCCCGACGACAAGGAAGCCGAGCTGGAGTACAACCGCGCGCTGGGCGATCTGCAGACGGCGCGCGCGCAGGAGGCCACCCAGAAGCAGCAGCAGGACGCGGAGGCCAAGACGCAGGCGCAGCAGGCCGCCGACCGGCGCGAAAAGCTGAACCTGGCCGAGCGGGCGCTGTACGCGCGCGACCTGAACAGCGCCGAGCAGATCGTGACCGGCGTGCTGGCCCAGTCGCCCGACGATCCGCGCGCCAGCTCCATGGCCGCCGCCATCCGCCAGGCGCAGGACGCCCGTCGCTTTACCCGGCGCATGCTGATCGCCGCGGGGGCGCTGGGCGTGTTTGGCGCGGGGATCCTGGTCCTGCTGCGCAGGCTGGGCGGCAAGCCCGGCGCGGAAAAGGCCGGCGCCGCGGGGCCCAAGGCGATCGTAAAGGTGATCGACGGGGTGGGGCGGGGAAGGCTGGCGCCGGTGGAAAAGGAGGTGTTCCGCATCGGCGCGGCGGACGGCGAGCGGCCGGACGAAAAGAACGACCTGGTCATCAGCGACTCGGCCGCCCTGGTCTCCCGTTACCACTGCACCATCGTACGAAAGGGGCGCGACTACTTTCTGCTGGACAGCAGCCTGAACGGCACCCGGCTGAACGACCAGCCCCTGCAGCGCGGCGAGCACCAGCCCCTGGATGACGGCGACGAGATTGTCCTCGCCGGCGCCTCGCGCCTCAAGTTCCTGCACACGTGACCTTCGGATCTCCGCCGGGGGTAATCCCGCAGCCTGAAGCGCCGTGATCACATTCGACTCGTTGTGGGCCAGCCACCCCAACCTTCCCAACGTCACGTATCCCTGTACCGACAAGGACGGAAAGATCGTCCCGGGTCTGGAGAACCAGTGTGCCATGCGGATGGGCATCTGTCTGCAGAAGGCGGGGATGGACCTGTCCAGCTATCCAGGAAAGCGGTGCAGCGACTATCCAGCGCTCAAGCACAAGCCCGCACACATCCTGGTGGCCCAGCAGCTCGCGGACTGGCTTAAGATCAAGCTGGGCAAGTCCCGGTTCACGCGGTTCAAGAAGCCCGATCCCTATGCACAGCTCAAGAAGGCGACGAAGGGGAAGAAGGGGATCGTGTTCTTCATGAATTTCTACGGGGCGGGAGGCGACCACATCGACCTCTGGAACGGCGGCAAGGCCATCTCCGATTTCCAGAACTACGTCGATTCCACGGAGATCTGGTTCTGGGAGATCAAGTGAGTGCCACGGCATTCCCGCATGAAACCGGCGAAAGGCTCTCGGTTCTTCTGGGGCATGCCCACGGCGTTCCCGGGCGCGACTTCCGGATTCGCGATCTGCTCACCGCCGCGGAGGATTGCCACGCGCGCGGCATCATCCACCGCGACATCAAGCCCAGCAACATCATCGTTGCGGCAAACGGCGAGCTGAGGCTGATCGACTTCGACGTAGCGGCGCGGCGGGGGGCGCGCAGTGCGTGGGAGGGGCAGGAAGACGTGCGGATCGGCACGCTGCCGTACACCGCGCCGGAGCAGATCCTGGATCCGGCGACGGCGACATACGAGGCGGCGGACATCTACAGCCTGGGCGTGGTGCTGTACGAAATGCTCACCGGCCGCATCCCGTTCCCCATGACGGACGAAGAGGATGAGGAGGAATACCGCGCCCGCCTGCCGTTCGCGGACCCAGTTCCGCCCACCGTCTATCGGCCGGATCTTTTCCCGGAGATCGAGGCCGTGTTGCTCAAGGCCATGCGCCGCGATCCCGCCGCCCGCCACGCCTCCGTCGCCGAGCTGCGCGCGGAGCTGGAGGCGGCGTTCAGCGCGGCCGGGGCGGGGGACACCCCGGAGCCGCGGGCGGACGCGTCTCGTGCGGTGATGTCCATCCTCCTGATCGTCCCGCTCGTGTCGATCGCCGCCTGGCTGTTCCTCTCCAGCTGATATCCAGTCGGGTCGGCTGATACGGAATCCGGGAAAACACCTGTCATTCTGAGGGAGCGCCCTCGTCGGGCTCTCGGGAACGCCACGAAGCCAGTGGCGCGACCGAAGAATCTCCCTCCCCTCGTGCGGAACCCCTTTCCGGGCAACGCCCGGGAACCCGGTCGTGACGGAAAGAACCGCGCGTTTCAGCATGGAGATTCTTCGGTCGGCGCCATGCTCCTGCGCGAACGGAGAGCGCTGCGCGGCGCCTCCCTCAGAATGACAGT
>NZ_JBMDXM010000023.1:0-27087 GCF_048594345.1 Longimicrobium sp. | reverse complement strand
CTGAACCCCGAGCGCGTGTCCATGCCCGACGTGGACGTGGACTTCTGCTTCGAGCGGCGCGGCGAGGTGATCGAGTACGTGCGCGAGAAGTACGGCCGCGACGCGGTGGGGCAGATCATCACCTTCGGGACGATGAAGAGCCGCGCCGTGGTCAAGGACGTGGGCCGCACCCTGGGCTTCTCCCCCGCGGAGACGGACAAGCTGGCGAAGCTGATCCCCAACTCGCCCGCCTTCAGCATGAGCGTGGCCGAGGCGCGCGAGAAGATCCCGGAGATCAAGGAGCTTGACGAGCGGGAAGACCGCTACCGCCAGCTGCTGGACTACTCGTCCACGCTGGAAGGCCTGAGCCGCCACTCGTCGGTGCACGCGGCGGGCGTGGTGATCGCGCCGGGGCCGCTGGACGAGTACGTGCCCATCTGCACCCAGAGCACCAAGGGCGCCGGCGGCAGCGGCGAAAGCATCATCGTCACCCAGTACGACATGACCTGCCTGGAAAAGGCCGGCATGCTCAAGATGGACTTCCTGGGCCTGAAGACGCTGACGGTGATCTACGACACGGTCGTGGACATCCGCCGCCGCTACGGCTCGCTCAAGCACCCGGTGACGGGCGAGGTGTACGCGCGGCCCGAGGACATTCCGCTGGACGATCCGGAGCCGTACGCCATGATGGCCCGCGGCGGCACGGCGGGCGTGTTCCAGTTCGAATCTCCGCTGGCCACGGAAAAGATCCGCCAGATGAAGGCGGACCGCTTTGACGACCTGATCGCGGCCAACGCGCTGCTGCGCCCCGGACCGCTGGACATGGGGATGGACATGGTGTTCATCCGCCGCAAGCTGGGGCAGGAGCCGGTCAAGTACCCGTTCCCCGAGCTGGAGACGGTGCTTGAGCCCACGCAGGGCGTGATCGTGTACCAGGAGCAGGTGATGCGTATCGTCCAGATCCTGGGCGGCCTGTCGCTGGCCGAGGCGGACGTGCTGCGCAAGGCGGTGGGCAAAAAGGACGCGGACCTGATCGCCAAGGAGCTGGGCAAGTTCGTCGACAAGGCGGTGGACAAGGGGTATCCCCGCGACCGCATCAAGGACCTGGCCGAGCAGATCGAGGCGTTTGGCCGCTACGGCTTCAACAAGTCGCACAGCGCGGCATACTCGTTGGTGGCGTACCAGACGGCGTGGCTCAAGTGCTACTACCCGGCCGAGTTCATGGCCGCGCTCATGTCGTCGGTGGTCGACAAGATCGACGACGTGGTGTCGTACATTGCGCACTGCCGCGAGATGGGGCGCTACCTGCCGCCGGTGGGGCGCGAGGGGATCGAGGTGCTGGCCCCGCACGTGAACGAGTCCAACTGGAAGTTCACGGTGGTGGGCGAGGGCGTGGGCCGCATCCGTTTCGGGCTGGGCGCCATCCGCGGCGTGGGCGAGGGGGCGGTGCGCTCCATCATCGCGGCGCGCGAGGCGGAGGGGCCGTTCACCAGCATGTTCGACCTGCTGGTGCGCGTGGACCTGCGCCTGTGCAACAAGCGGGTGCTGGAGGCGCTGATCTGCGCGGGCGCGCTGGACGGGTTCGAGGAGCCGGGCGTGGGCCGCAACCAGCTGCTGGCCGGGCTGGACGCGGCGTTCGCCAACGCGCAGATGATCCAGAAGGAGCGCGAGAGCGCGCAGGACTCCTTTTTCGACATGCTGCTGGGCGGCGGCGACGCCGGGGCGGCCACGCTGGTGCAGGCGCCGCCGCTGCCCAAAGTAGAGAAGTGGACGGAGACGGAGCGGCTGGCGCGGGAAAAGGAGATCCTGGGCTTTTTCATCAGCGGCCACCCGCTCAACCGCTACCGCGAGGACGTGGCCCTGTACGAGGCCAAGACGAACACGTCGCTGCTCAAGCACCAGAAGGACGCCAAGGTGGAGCTGGCCTGCGTGGTGACCGAGGCGGCGCGCCAGATCAGCAAAAAGGACGGCTCGGAATGGGGGCGCATCACGGTGGAAGACTTCCACGGAACGGCCACGGTGCTTGCGTTCGGCGATTCATGGGCTAAATACAAGGAAGTGCTGAAGCAGGATGCCCCCGTCCTCATCCGCGGCGCGGTGAGCAACCGCGAGCGCGACGAGGAAGAACCGCCCCTGTTTCTGGACGGCGCCGTCGCGCTGAGCGAGATTCGGAACGGCGGCGACGTGGGCGTGCAGATCGAGATCGGCTCCGAAGGCCCCACGCCCAACGCGCTGGCGGAGGCCAGGGCGATCCTGGCGGAGCACGCGGGGCCCGGCCACCTGGTCGTGGTGTGGCGCAACGGCGGGACGGAGGCGACGAAGCTGAAGTCGAAGACGGTGAAGGTGGCGCCGCGCGACGAGCTGCTGATCGCCCTGCGCGACACGCTGGGCGCGGAGCGCGTGAGCCTGCACCGCGACGATCGCCCGCTGGTGACGGTGCAGCGCGAGCAGTTTCCGCGGCGCGGGGGACGCGGCGGAGGCGGAGGCGGCGGATACACGCCGCCGGAGGAGTAGGGGCCCTCACCCGGCTCGTTCCTCGCCTGCCCTCTCCCACAAACTGCGTGGGAGAGGGGATACACTGCACGACGGGCGCCGGGGCGCTTCGGACGGCGCGGGGCGCCCCCTCCGCTCGCTCAGGCTCGCACCTCCCCCAAAAAAGACTGGGGGAGGTTGGGGTTGCCGCCGGTGCCGAGCGCTTCGGAGGGCTCCGCGCAGGCCCCCTCCGGGCCGGCACCACCGGCCCACCTCCCCCGAAACTGCCGGGGGAGGTTGATGTGGGGCGGCCGGTGGTGCGCTTCGACGCACCTTCGGAACCGGGGTCGAAGTTCTCCCCTCTCCGTGAGGAACGAACGGGGAGGGGCCGGGGGCGGGGCACCCCGCGGACGCAGGGAGGATTCGGCCCCGGCACAGGGGCAATGATCGACAGAACGTGCCTCGTCGGCGGCGGGAACGGCGGCGAGGCCTGAACGGAAGCACGATTTGGCCACACAAGTAGCGCACCTGGACTTCGAGCGCGCCATCGCCGACGTGGAGGAGCAGATCACCGCCCTTCGCACGCTGGCCCGCGAGCGCGGCCTTGACGTGAGCACCGAGATCGTGGCGCTGGAGCGCAAGCTCGACGATCTGAAGCAGGATACGTTCGCCAACCTTTCCCCCATCGAACGCGTGCAGGTGGCCCGCCACCCCAAGCGCCCGTACACGATGGACTACCTGGAGATGGTGTTCACCGACTTCGTGGAGCTGCACGGCGACCGGCAGTTTCGCGACGACGAGGCGATCGTGGGCGGGTGGGCGCGGCTGGACGGCGAGCCGGTGATGATCATCGGCCACCAGAAGGGGCGCGACATGAAGGAGAACGTGCTGCGCAACTTTGGCATGCCCCACCCCGAGGGGTACCGCAAAGCGTTGCGATTGATGAAATTGGCTGAGAAGTTCCGCCGCCCGCTCATCACCCTGATCGACACCATGGGGGCCTACCCCGGCCTGGGCGCCGAGCAGCGCGGCCAGGGCGAGGCCATCGCCCGCAACCTGCGCGAGATGGCGGCGCTCAACACGCCCTCCGTGGCGGTGGTGATCGGCGAGGGCGGATCGGGCGGGGCGCTGGCCATTGGCGTGGCCGACCGCGTGCTGATGCTGGAGAACAGCATCTACTCCGTGATCAGCCCCGAGGGGTGCGCGGCGATCCTGTGGAAGAGCGCCGCCGAGCGCGACAAGGCCGCCACGGCCATGAAGATCACGGCGGGCGACCTGCGGGGGCTGGGGGTGATCGACGAGGTGATCGCCGAGCCGGCGGGCGGGGCGCACAGCAACTGGGAAGACACCGCGGCGGCGCTCAGGGACGCGCTGGTGCGGCACCTGGCGGAGCTGCGCCCGCTTCCCGTGGACGAGCTGCGGCGCGTCCGCTGGGAGAAGTACATGGGGATGGGGGAGTGGCGCCAGGCGCGCTGATCCGCATCACCACCTTTCTTTGATTCACGAGCATGCCGCCGCCGGTCATGGACCGCGGCGTGCGCATAGATGGAGGGACCCGTGGGTCTCGAGCTTCCGGTATTTCAGCCCCTTCCATCCCCGCAGGAACAAGCGTTCCTGGTGGAGGTGGCGTTCAAGGGGATGCGAAAGGGGTTCTTCACCAGCACCGACGCAAGCCTGCGGGTGAACGACTGGGTGCTGGTGGAGGTAGACCGCGGCCGCGACGTGGGACGCATCAAGTCGCTGGGTGGCGTGGCGCAGCAAAAGTGCGGCGGGGCGGATGCCCACGGCATCGTCGTGCGCCATGCGGACGACGAGGAGGTGCGCCAGTCGTACGTGCTGCGCGCGGACGAAGAGCGCGTGCGCCGCAAGACGCGCGAGATGGTAGAGCAGCACCAGCTCAAGATGAAGGTCAGCGACGCCGAGTGGCAGTGGGACCGGAACAAGCTGACCATCTACTTTACCGCCGAGCGGCGCGTCGACTTTCGCCAGCTGGTGCGTGACCTGGCGCGCACCTTTCGCACCCGCATCGAACTGAAGCAGATCGGTGTGCGCGACGAGGCGGCGCAGCTGGGCGGCGTGGGGCGCTGCGGCCGGCAGCTGTGCTGCGCCACCTGGCTGCGCGAGATCAAGCCGATCTCGCTGCAGCTGGCCAAGGACCAGAGCCTGTCGCTCAACCCGCAGCAGATCAGCGGCACCTGCGGCCGGCTGATGTGCTGCCTTACGTACGAGCACGACGCGTATCTGGCGGCCCGCAAGCGCTTTCCGCGCGAGGGCAAGACCATCCGCACGGTGGTGGGCACCGAGCGGGTGATCTCCATCGACATCTGGCGCAACACGGTTACGCTGCAGGACGAGAACCGGCAGCGCCGCACGATCGACGTGGAGCAGCTCAAGACCGAGACCGTGGTGGCGCCGGCGGTGCCCCGCGCGGACGCGGCGGCGGACAAGCCGTCGCGCCCCAGCCTTCCCAACCCCGCGCAGCCGCAGCGCCCCCCGCGCAGGCCGCGCCGTCAGCCGGAGCCGAGACCCGAGTGAGCCGCCGCTTCTACATCACCACCGCCATCGACTACGCCAACGGCGACCCGCACCAGGGGCACGCGTTTGAAAAAATCGGCGCCGACGCCATTGCCCGGTACCACCGGCTGGCCGGCGACGAGGTGCGGTTTTGCATGGGGATGGACGAGCACGGGCAGAAGGTGGCCCAGGCCGCGGCGGCGCGCGGCATCACCCCCCAGGCGCTGGTGGACGAGCTGGCCGGACGCTTCGAGGGCTTCTGGAAGCGGCTCCACGTGAGCAACGACCGCTGGGTGCGGACGACGCAGGAGCACCACAAGCGCGGCGTCCACGCGCTCATCGAGCGCATCTTCGAGCGCAACCCGGACGACTTCTACGAGAAGTCGTACGAGGGGTGGTACTGCGTGGGGTGCGAGCTGTTCAAGCGCGAGAACGAGATCCAGGACGGCCGCTGCGTCCTGCATCCTACCCGCGAGCTGCAGTGGACGGAGGAGCGCAACTGGTTCTTCCGGCTGACGAACTACCAGGACTTTCTGCGCGCGCACTTCGAGGCCCACCCGGACTTCATCCTCCCCGAGTCGCGCCGCAACGAGCTGCTGGCGCTGATGGACAGCGGGCTGGAGGACATCTCCGTCACCCGCGCGCGGCTTTCCTGGGCCATCCCCTTCCCTCGGCCGACGTCGGACGGGGTGGAGCAGGGGACGTGGGTGTGGTTCGACGCGCTGCCCAACTACCTGACGGACACGGGCTATCCCGACGGCGACTGGCAGGCGTGGTGGCCGGCGCAGCTGCACGTGGTGGGCAAGGACATCACGCGGCTGCACGCCATCATCTGGCCGGCGATGCTGCAGGCCGCCGGGCTGCCGCTGCCGGAGCGCGTGTGGGGCCACGGCTTTGTGCTGCTGGGCGGCGAGCGCTTCAGCAAGTCGTCGGGCGTGGGGCTGGACCTGGGCGAGGCGGTGGACCGATTCGGCCCGGACGCGTTCCGCTACTTTCTGCTGCGCGAAGTGCCGTGGGACGGCGACGGCAACTTCAGCTGGGAGCGGTTCACGGAGCGCTACACGTCGGAGCTGGCCAACGGACTGGGGAACCTGGCCAGCCGCGGCACGTCGATGCTGGCCAAGTACCGCGACGGCGTGGTCCCCGCATCGCCGGTAGAAGTGGACCCCGCGATCGCGGAGGCGGTGGAGGCGTACCGCGCGGCGATGGACGCCAACCTGCTGCACGAGGGCGCGGCGGCGGCGTTCGAGGTGGTGCGCGTAGCCAACGCGCTGGTGGCCGAGAAGCAGCCGTGGGCGATCGCCAAGGATCCGGCGCGCGCGGACGAGCTGGACCTGGTGCTGGCGACGACGGTGCGCTACCTGGCGGCGGCGGCGGTGCTGCTCTCGCCGTTCATGCCGGTGAAGATGGCGGAGCTGTGGGAGCGCCTGGGCTCCGGCCGCGACACCCTGCCCTCCTTCGACGAGCTGGCGACGCTGGACGTGTCGGGATGGAAGACCAGCGCCGGCGCGATCCTATTTCCGCGGCCGGAGGTTCCGGCGGCGGCGTGAGGTACGAAGGTACGAAGGTACGAAGGTACGAAGGTACGGGGTACGAAGGTACGGAAGACGGCCGGCGCGGATGAGCGGGGATGAGCGGGTAAACCCGCTGCTGGGAAAGCGATAAGCCCCGCCTTGGGCTCGCGGAGCTCGCCCGGCGGGGCTTCAACGGCATGCGTGCCGACGCCACGACCTGTCATTTGGAAGTCGCGCCGCGCAGAACCGTCCCGAACCCCAGACCTGGTGCGCGACTCAGAAATCTAGCGTCGGATGCTCGTAACCTGTCGTCGTGCCGTGATCTCGCGGATGTCAAGCCAGTTTTGGGACGTAGTTGACAGCAGGGGCGCTTTTTATCATCTAAACGCAGGGCTGTTCTACGCAGCAGCGGGTAGACTCGGGCCCTGCTTGAAAGCCCCTCAGCACCGGGATGGTGCCGAGGGGCTTTCGCGTTGATCAGGATCGAGGATCCGGCTCGCGATCAGCCGACTTCGACCTCCAGGCGGTGGACGGCGTTGTTGCCGTAGCCCAGCTCGTTCCAGACGGGCTCCATCGGCTGGACGTTGCCGGCGGCGTCCGTGGCGCGGGCGAGGAGGACGTGTGTGCCTGCGTCCGCCGGCGTCCACTCGATCGACCATGGGGCGGCGGCGTAGGGGGAGGACGCGGTGCCCAGGTCGGCGTCGAGCCAGGTGGAGCCGCCGTCCACGCTCACCTCGACGCGCGCGACGGGCGCCTCGCCCGACCAGGCGGTACCGCGCACGGTGGTGGCCGCGCCGGCCGCCAGCCGCTCGCCTTCCTCCGGCTGCACGATCAGCGCGCGCACCCGCATGGCCGTGGCCGGCGTGCCGTCCGCGACAACCGGGTCTCCCACGTAGACGTAGCGCTCCGTCTGAAAGTGGGCGTCCAGCGGCGTCTCGATCACCCGGATCTCCGTGAGCCACTTCACCGACGCCACCCCGTACCACCCGGGCACCACCAGCCGCAGCGGATAGCCGTGCGGCGGGCGCAGCGGCTCGCCGTTCATCTCCCACGCAAGCAGCACGTCGGGGTGCATCGCCTGCTCCAGCGGCAGGCTGCGCTCAAAGCGGACGGTGCGTTCGGGGCTCACCTCGCCCGCGTCGGCGCCCGCGAACATCACCTCCACCGCGCCCGCATCCACCCCCGCCCGCTGCAGGACGTCGCGCAGGCGAACGCCCGTAAACGTGCCCGTGCTCACCGCGCCCAGGTTCCACGGCTGCCCGGGCGGCAGCGGCCGCACAAAGCTGCGCGCGTTGCCGGCGCACTCCATCGTCATCGTCACGGTGTGCCAGGGGAGCGCCCGCAGCTCGTCCAGATCCAGCGTGAAGGGATTCCGTACGGCTCCGCCGATGGACAACGACCAGGCGGCGGCGTCGATTTCCGGGACCAGGAAGTTGGTGCGCTGATAGAAGTCGTCCGTGGGCGTGACGGGCTCGGCCAGGGCGCGCAGCGGCGACTCCAGGTTCAGCAGGGGCGGCGCGGCGGCCAGGGTGCTGCTCATCGGGCGTTCTCCATCACGACAGAGGCGGACAGGGTCATCGACGGCTCATGCGGGGCTCAATGGATAACTCCGCACGTGCGCTACGTCTACCTCTACCCGCGCGCCGGGCTCCAGCTCGCGCAGCGCGTCGTCGTAGCGGGAGAGCTGCGCGCACAGCAGGCCGCCGCCGTCGATCTGCGCCTCCACCTTGACCTTGTCGCCCAGGTGAACGACCCGCCGCACCTGCGCCGGCCCGTCTCCGGAGCGGCGAAATCGCAGGTCGTAGGCGCGGATCACCAGCCGCACCTGGCCGTCTTCCACGTCGGGGACGGCCACGCGCAGGGCCCCCGCCTGCGCCTGCCCGCCGCGCGCGGAGGCGTCCAGCACGTTCACGTCGCCCACGAAGCGGGCGATGAACTCCGTGGCGGGCGTATCCAGGATCTCCGCGGGGGTGCCGGCCTGCTCCAGCCGGCCCTTGTTGATCACCAGCACCCGGTCCGCCAGCGCGAACGCCTCCTGCTGGTCGTGCGTAACGAAGAGCGAGGTGACGTGCACCTCGTCGTGCAGGGCGCGCAGCCACTGCCGCAGCTCTTCGCGCACGCGGGCGTCGATCGCCGCGAACGGCTCGTCCAGCATCAGCAGGCGCGGCCGCGGGGCCAGCGCGCGGGCCAGCGCCACCCGCTGCCGCTGCCCGCCGGACAGCTCGTCCGGGCGGCGGTGCCCCAGCCCGCCCAGCCCCATCAGCTCCAGCAGCTCGTTGACGCGGGCGTCGCGCTCCGCCGGCTTCACCGCGCGCACGTCCAGCCCAAAGGCCACGTTCTGCGCCACCGACATGTGCCGGAAGAGCGCGTAGTGCTGAAAGACGAAACCCACGCGGCGCGTCCGCGCGTGCAGGTGTCCCACCTCTTCGCCGTCCAGGAACACGGAGCCCGCGTCCGCCGTTTCCAGCCCGGCGATGATGCGCAGCAGCGTGCTCTTTCCCCCGCCCGACGGGCCCAGCAGCGCCACCAGCTCGCCGGGGTTCACCGTAAAGCTCACGTCGTCCACCGCCTTAAGCCCGCCGAAGGTGCGGCTGACTCCTTCAACCCGGATGCTCATCGTTTCCTTTTGCTTTCCGCCCGGCGCAGCACCAGCAGCAGCACCGTGCTGACGATCGCCAGCAGCAGTGCCATGCCGTAGGCGCCCGCCGTGTTGCGGGCCTCCATCTCGCCGTAGATGTACGTGGTCGCCGTCTGCGTGCGCCCGCTGATGGCGCCGCCCACCACCACCGCCGCGCCAAACTCGCCCAGGGCGCGCGCGGCCGTCAGCGTCAATCCCGCGCCCAGAGCGTTGCGCACGTTGGGCAGCGTCACCCGCCGAAAGGTCTGCCAGGGCGTGGCGCCCAGCGTGGCCGCCACCTCTTCCTCCGCCGTTCCCAGCTCCGCCAGCACGTAGCCCACCTCGCGGATGGTGTACGGCAGGGTGACGAACAGCGTCACCAGCACCACGCCGGTAAACGCGAACGCCACCTGCATCCCCAGCGCGTCCGTCGCCGGCCGCAGCCATCCGCCCCGCCCGAAAACGAGCAGAAAGGCGAGCCCCACCATCACCGGCGAGACGGCCAGCGGCAGGTCCACCAGCAGGTCCAGCACCCGCCTGCCCCAGAAGCGGTGGCGCACCAGGACGATGGCACCGGCCACCCCCAGCGTGCCGTTGAACAGCAGCGCCAGCGCCACCACGATCACCGAGTGCCACAGCCCCGCCAGCGCGCCCGGCGACGTAAGCGCCCGGGCCAGGTCGGCCGGCCCCTCCGCCAGCGCGCGGGTCACCAGCGCGGCGAGCGGGAGGATCAGGACGATGGCGAGGTACGCCAGGACGGCGGCGATCAGCAGGCCGCGACCCCAGGGGATGGAACGGCGGCGGCGGGCGGCGGCGGCCAGCGCCGTCCGCTCCCGCACCGAACCGGGCTGCGGCGCGGGGGGACGCGGCGCGTGGACGGCGTCCAGCGCCTGCATCGTTTGCTCAGACATGGGAGCCTGCCTCCCGCCGCAGCCCGCGCGCGGCCAGCGCCATCAGGATCGCCAGCGCCAGCAGGACCACGGAGACGGACGCCGCCACGTCCGGCCGCCCCCCCTCCACCTCGGAGAACACGAGGACGGGCGCCGTCAGCGTGCGGAACGGGATGTTGCCGGAGATGACGATGATGGAGCCGAACTCCGCCAGCCCGCGCGCGAACGACTGCACGGTCCCGTACGCGATCGCCGGGCGCAGCGCGGGAAAGGTGACGCGGCGAAAGACCGTCCACGGGCTGGCTCCCAGCGTCTCCGCCGCCTCTTCCTCCGCCGGATCAAGCTCCACCAGCACCGGCTCCACCGCGCGGACCACGAAGGGCAGGGTAACGAACGCCAGCGCCAGGACGATCCCCGGCGAAGCAAACGCGATGGGGAATCCGTTGCTCTGCATCCATCCCCCCAGCGGCTCCTGCGGGCCGAAGAGGAGCACCAGCATTACGCCGGCGACCAGCGTGGGGATGGCGAAGGGAAGGTCGACGAGGGCGGAAAGGAGGGAGCGGCCGGGAAAGCGCATGCGCACCAGCACCCAGGCGGTGGCGGTGCCCATGACGGCGTTGACCGCGGCCACCAGCGCCGCGGTCCACAGGGTTCGTATCAGGGCGTCGGCGGCCGCGGGGGCGGACACCGCATCCCACACGGCGCCCGCCCCGTTCGCCGTGCCGCGGTGCACCACCGCGGCCAGCGGAATCCCCACCAGGATGGCAAGGTACAGCGCGAACGCCGCGCGCACCGCCACCCCGGCGGCGCCGGGGCGGACGGCGGGAGCGGATGCGCTCATCGTGCCGCGGCCCCCGCGCTGGCCTGGGCCCGGTCGAACGAGCCGCCGGCGGCAAAGAGCGAAGAGGTGAGCGCGGGCCAGCCGCCCAAGTCGCGGATGGTGAACAGGTCCTGCACGGCGGGATACTGCGCCGCCGTCTCCGCCGCCACCTTTTCGTCCACCGCGCGCAGGCCGTAGCGGGCGTACATCCGCTGCACTTCCGGCGTGGTGAGAAAGGCGACGAACGCCTCGGCCACGTCGCGGTTGCCGTGCTTGTCGGCGTAGGTGTCCACCACCGCCACCGGGTTTTCGATCAGGATGGTGGAGCGCGGGATCACGTAGTCCATCGGCTTGCCGGCCTGCCTGGCCACCAGCGTCTCGTTCTCGTAGGTGATGGCCACGTCGCCCACGCCGCTCTCGAAGGTGAGCATGGACTCGCGCGCGCCCTTGTCCATGATGCTCACGTTGCGCAGCACCTCGCCCAGCACCGCCTCCGGCTGCGCGCCGCCGCCGGCGTGCCCGCGGGCCACGGCGCCGTGCAGCGCGGCCACGTTCCACATGGCGCCGCCGCTGGTCTTGGGGCTGGGGGTGAGGATGTTCACCCCCGGCTTGCGCAGGTCGTCCCAGTCGCGGATGCCCTTGGGGTTCCCCGGCCGCACGCCCAGCACCACGATGGAGCGCGACACCATGCCGCCGTACGTGCCGCGGTTCCACTCCGGCTTCACCAGCCCTGCCTCTACCAGCTTCTGCAGATCGGGCTCCAGCGAGAGCGCCGCCACGTCGGCCTCAAAGCCGCCCACGATGGCGCGGGCCTGCGCGCCGCTCCCCAGGTACGACTCCTCGAAGCGCACCGCCTGCCCCGTCTTTTCCTTCCACATCTTCTGAAAGGCGGGGATGATTTCGCGGCCGTACACCTCGCGCGGGGTGGTGTAGGCGGCCAGCGTAAGGGTGCGCACGGCGCCAGATTTGGCGGGTGCCTTGTCGGATGCGTCGGCCGCGTCGGCCGGGCCGCAGCCGCCCACGGCGGTCAGCAGCAGCGCGGCGGTCAGCAGGAGCGCGGCGGGAAGCGCGGTTCGCGTGTTCATCAGAATCCTTCGAAATCCGGGTGGATGGATGTGGATGCGTCGTGGTTCAGAAGGCGAACTGCACGCGGCCGATGACGGAGTTCTCCGCCGGGCGCTCCGCGGTGCCGCTGGCCGCGTCGAAGTCAGTGCGCTCGTAGGCCAGCAGCACGCGCACGTTGCGGTTCAGGTACCAGTTCACCCCGGCGCCGTACGCCAGCGCCGCCTGCATGGAGCGCGTGGGGTCGGCGTACAGGGGAAAGGCATCCTCGTCCAGCTCCAGGGCGTGCGCGCGGGCCACCAGCTCCACCGCGCCCCACTGGCCGCGCGCCGGGTCCGCCGGCACCGCGGGGGCAATGCCGCGGAACGACTCGGCCTCGCCGGTGAGCGCAAAGGCTGCTTCCACCTGCCAGGCGGTGTTTTCCAGCTCCTCGGCGTCGTCCGCGCGGCGGATGCGCTGGCGGCTGACCGTGTACTCGCCCAGGACGCCCACGGGGCCCGCGTACCAGTAGCCCTGCGGCGCGATGCGGGTGCGGCGGCCGTCGGCCAGGGCGGTGTTGGGCGCGGTGCCGTCGGTGCGGTAGCGGCCAAAGACCTCGCGGCCGGAGGTGCGGAACGTCGGCAGCAGCGGCGTGGCCAGGGTACCGGACTGCGTCCCCGTGCTGGCCGCCACGCCCAGCCCCAGCCCGCGCAGCGGCCCCGCGCTCTTTACGAACGGCTGCACGAAGACCCGGCCCACCACGTCCTTGCTGTCGGAGGCGTCCACGTCCTGGTTGCCGCCGTCCTGCGTGCCGTTGAACACGCCCGCGGCGTACTCCAGCAGCCCGCCGCCCAGCACGCCGTGCAGCTGAATGCCTACGTCGCGGTTGGGCACCAGCGCAGTGGGAAAGCCGCGCTCGGGAAACAGCACCACCCACGGCGTCTGCAGCCGCTCCAGCCCCATGGGCACCTTGAACTTGCCCGCGCGCACCTGCACCGCCGGCGAAAAGCGCGCGTTCAGGTACGCGTCCAGCAGTTCCACCTGGCTGTTGGCGAAGTCCATGTACAGCCGGAAGTCGTACTGCGAGTACAGCGTGCCCAGCAGGTCGGCGCGGGCGCGCCGCACCGCGAAGGTGTTGATGGCGGCCTCCTCCGTGTCTTCGGCGAAGAAGCGGCCGTCGTACTGCACGCCGCCCCGCAGCCGTACGGAGAACGCTCCGTCCGCCGAGCGGATGCCGAAGCCGTCCGCGCCGGCCGTCACCGTGGCCGGGGGCGTCGCGGGGCGCGGGGCGGCCGCGGGTGCGGGCGCCGAATCACGCGCGGCCGCGGCGGCGGGCGCGGTCCCCTGCGCGGCGAGCGGCAGCGAAAGGCAAAGGGCAAGCACGGCCCCGGGGACGTGGAGTGCGAACGGACGTGGCATGGACTGGTCGGCTGATGAGCGGAAAATTCGGGCAGGGCGCATTGAGCCCTCGGACGCCGGCCAAAGCACCGGCCGTGCCGTGTTCCGCATCCATCTCCAACCCGTTGCGGGAAGGGAGGTTGGCACAGTCCGGCTGATTGGACGATCACTGCAGCCGTTGTATATCACGGAAATTGCCATCATATTCCACGGATGCGTGGATCGATCCGTGAAATATCAAGGTGAGTAGATGCTGCTCCTGGATGCGTGGAGAGAAGCCGGCCGGCACGCGACGATCGATGAGACGACGGAGCGGCTGGCGGAGCGGATGGGGAAGGAGCTGCCGGCGGATGCGCTGCTGGTGCGGCGGCTGGATCCCACCCGGCTACGGCTGGAGACAGTGGCCGTGGGCACCTGCCACACGGACGCACCCGCGCCAGCCATCTCGCGGACGGAGCTTTCCGCCGCGCAGCTGGAGGCGCTGCTGGCGTGGGGGCGCGGCGGCGCGGTGCTGCGCGGCGCGCTGGAGGGGCTGCTGGGGACGGTGGTGCCGGGCGGCGGGCGGGGCGCGGCGCTGGCGGGGCCGCTGCTGGACGGGGAGCGGATGATCGGCGTGCTGGCGGCCACCGGCGGCGCCTTTCGCGCCTCGCACGAGGGCGTGTTCGCGCAGCTGCTGGAGCCCTTTGCCTCCGCGCTGCGCAACGACCTGCAGGTGCACGAGCTGGTGCGCCTGCGCGAGGCGCTGGAGGCGGACAACCAGGCGCTGCTTTCGCGGCTGGGGCGTCAGGAGATCGCGGACGCCATCGTGGGCGCGCAGGGCGGGCTGCGCACGGTGCTGGACCGGGTCACGCAGGTGTCGGGGACGGACGTGCCCGTGCTGCTGCTGGGGGAAACGGGGACGGGCAAGGAGGTGATCGCCCGCGAGATCCACCGCCGCAGCGCCCGCCCCAGCGGCCCGGTGGTGCGGGTGAACTGCGGCGCCATCCCTCCCGGCCTGATCGACTCAGAGCTGTTCGGGCACGAGCGCGGCAGCTTTACCGGCGCGGTGAACGACCGCGCGGGGTGGTTTGAGCGGGCGGACGGGGGAACGCTGTTCCTGGACGAGATCGGCGAGCTGCCGCTGGACGCGCAGGTGCGGCTGCTGCGGGTGCTGCAGGACGGCACCTTTGAGCGGGTGGGCGGGCGCCGCACGCACACGGTGGACGTGCGCATTGTGGCGGCCACGCACCGCGACCTGCACACCATGGTGCAGGCCCGCGCCTTTCGCGAGGACCTGTGGTACCGCATCAGCGTGTTTCCCATCCACCTGCCGCCCCTGCGCGAGCGCCCGGGCGACATTCCCGCGCTGGCGGCGCACTTTGCCTGGCGCGCGGGGCAGCGGCTGGGCGGCGCGCCGCTGGTGCCGGGGCCGGAGGAGATGGAGCAGCTGCTGGCCTACCCCTGGCCGGGCAACGTGCGCGAGCTGGCGGCGGTGATCGAGCGCGCGGTGATCCTGGGCGGCGGGCACCGGATGGAGCTGGCGGCGGCGCTGGGCGGCGGCAACCGCATCGAGATGGCTACCCTCCCCGGTGCCTCGCCGGCTCCCATCGTGGCCTCAGGTCCGGCGGCTTCCAGCGCCCCCGCATCCGGCATTGCCACGCTGGACGCGGCGATGGCGGAGCACATCCGCCGCGCGCTGGGCGCCACGCATGGCCGCATCGAGGGCCCCGGCGGCGCCGCGGCGCTGCTCGGCATCAACCCGCACACCCTCCGCGCCCGCATGCGCAAGCTGGGGGTGGAATGGGCTCGGTTTCGGGCGTGATGAGCCCGCGGGGGCCCTCACCCGCTCGCTTAGGCTCGCACCCTCTCCCGCAAGCGGGAGAGGGTATAACCGTCGCACGACTGGTGGCCCGGGGGGGGGGTGCCCAGGCGACGCACCCGGGGCACCACGCACCCGGCCCCACCCCCGCGTCCCCTACCCCGCCCCACCCTTCGCGCGGCGATAGTGGCGGCGGGCCTTGGCGCGGTTGCCGCAGGACTGCATGTCGCACCAGCGGCGGCTGCGGTTGCGGCTGGTGTCCAGATAGAGCCAATCGCAGTTCTCCCCTTGGCACTTGCCGACGCGGCTCAGATCGTACGACACCAGCAGTTCCGCCGCATCCCGCACCACCGGCCACAGAATCCGGTCCAGCTCGTCTCCGTCCTCCCATCCCCACGCTAGCCCACCGTCCTCCGCACGCACGCGCAGCCACCCCAGCGCGCGCGAAAGCTCGCGGTTGAGCACCGCCAGGTCCGCCTCGTCCGCAGATTCCCCGGCGCGTCCGGCGACAAACAGGCGATACACCGCCTCGCGCAGCTCCACGGCGCGCGCAAGCACCTCCTCCGCCGTTGCGGGGTCGGCTTCCGCGCGCGCAAAGAGCGGACGCGCGGCAGCCTCGTCCATCACGCCGATGTGCAGCGCCCACCACACCAGGTTGGCGTAGCCGGTCAGCTTGTCATCGAGCAGCGTATCGTGCGTATCGACCGTGTTTACGAACTCCAGGCTCAGGCGTCCGCCGATCACGTTCAGTCCCGCGAGCGGATTTTCGGCGATCATCATGAATCCAGGGCACGGGTGATCTAACCTATAAGCTTGCGGTTGACAGGTTAGTTGTCCATCCTTATCATCCACCTAACCATCAAAAGCGGTTTTGATGGTGCAACTCGGGACGTGGGGAGGATGATGATGCACCGGGGCGAATCGACCGAGTTCACTCTCAGAATGGATGCCGCGCGGGGGGCGCGGGAGGTGGCCCGGTGAGCCGGACGCGGGCGCTGCGGCTGGGCGCGTACGCATCCACCTGGCTCATCTGGGGCTCCACGTACATCGCCATCGCCTGGGGCGTAAAGACGGTGCCGCCGTTTCTGCTGGTGGCGCTGCGTTCGCTGGCGGCGGGGCTCATCCTGGTGGCGTGGGCGCGCATGCGCGGGCACCCGGCGCCCACACGCGCGCAGTGGCGGGCCGCCGCGATCGCGGGCGCGATGTTCTTTCTGATCGGCCACGGCGGACTGTTCTGGGCAGAGCAGCGCGTGGCCAGCGGGATCGCGGCGCTGATGATCGCGACCGAGCACTTCTGGATCGTGCTGCTCACCTGGGCGTTGCCGGGCGGCAAGGCGCCGCCACGCCAGGCCATCCTGGGGGTGATGATCGGTCTGGGCGGCGTGGGGGTGCTCTCGCTGGGCGGCGGCGCAGAGGGCGGGCTGGACGTCGTCGGCCTGGTGGTGCTGCTGATCGCGGCCGGGGCCTGGGGGGTGGGATCCATCTACTTTCAGGGCGAGCGGCGCCCCGATTCCGGCGCGTACGCCGCGGGGATGCCGCTGCTGGCCGGCGGCGTGATGCTGATGATCGCCTCCGCCGCCATGGGCGAGACGGCGCGCGTGCGGGCGGCGGACTTCACACCGCTGGCCGTCGGCTCGCTGCTGTACCTGATCGTGTTCGGCTCCGTGGTCGCGTTCAGCGCCTTCACCTGGCTCGTGGAGACGGAGGGGCCCAGCCGCGCCGCCAGCTACGTGTACATCAATCCGTTCGTCGCGGTGATCCTGGGCTGGGCGTTGGCCGGCGAGCAGTTGACCGCGCGGATGCTGATCGCCGGCGCCGCCATCGTGCTGGCCGTGGTGCTGATCGTCCGCGGCTCGCACGGGGAGCCGACCGCGGATGCGGACGCGGACACGACCGTACGCGACGCGGCCACGCGCCGCCTGCGGGAGCGCGAAGCATGATCGCCCGCGTGTGGCGCGGCCAGACGCGCGCGGAGGATGCGGCGCGGTACCTGGAGTACCTGCGCCGCACCGGCCTGCCGGACGCCCGCGCCACGCCCGGCAACCGCGGCGTGCAGATCCAGCGGCGCATGGTGGAGGATCGCGCGGAGTTCGTCTTCACCTCCTATTGGGACTCGATGGTTGACATCCGCGGCTTCGCCGGCGACGACATCCACCGCGCCCGCTACTATCCCGAAGACCGGGAGATGCTGCTCGCCCTGCCGCCCGATATCGACCACTTCGACGTCGTCGCGGACGAGCGATAACAACGATCAGCAGCCCGCGTCGGACGTGGCAACCGGCGCGGGCCTCGTCAGGCTTGACTGCCAGTCTTACAATATGTAGCATTGATCCCATGGACATTCCGCGACTCTCCGCCAAAGAAGCCGAAGTGCTCGGCCTGCTGATCGCCAAGGGCGAGATGTATGGTCTGGAACTCGTAAAGGCTTCCGCCTCGCTCAAGCGGGGCACCGTGTACGTGCTCCTGGGCCGCATGGCCGACAAGGGCTACGTCGAATCGCGACAGGAGGACGTCGCGGCAGGCGACGGCCCGCCGAAGCGGCTCTACAAGGCCAGCGGGCTGGGCATCCGCGCCTACCGTGCAGAAGAAGCAGCGCGCAGGGCATTCAGCGGGGAGGTCGCATGGGGGATGTGAAGCGAAGTGGTACTGCTCAGGAGAACCACCCTCGGCACGATCGGAAGGCAATCGATCAAGCGGCGCCGGCCGTGGAGCACTTTCTCCCTAAAGCTCAGATCCCCCAGAGCAAATTCCATCGCGTGGCGCGGGAGACCTTGGATTTTCTGGAGTGGGTGGCGAATGGGCCACCGCGCAAGGTTCAGACGCAGACCAAAGCTCCCAAGCGCGCCCGTGCCGCCCACCTCCAGCGCCCTCCCGGTTACGGCCTGCTGTGGTTCGCCGACTTCTTCTACTCTCCAAAGAGTGTAGAGGAGTGCCTCAGGCCGACCATCCAGGACCTGCAGGACGAATACGCCGAGGCGCTGGCGGCGAAGCGTCCGCAGAAGGCGCGGTGGGTGCGGATTCGTGGGACATGGTCGTTCGCGTGCGCAGCGGGGATGCTGACAATGGCCAGCATCGGCAAGCAGGTCGTGAAGATCTGGAAGGCCGTCGGATAGCCCTGCCGCCCGACATCGACCACTTCGACGTCGTCGCAAACGAGCGCTGATCCCTCACCGGCCGTCATGGAAGCGGCGTGAGGGGCAGATTAAGAGTTTCAGTTATTGCGCATCTGCTACGGATGCAGATTCTGCAAGGGATCATGCATCCTGCACCGCCGCCCGGGCTCGGCGCCTGGGCGGCGGTTCGTTGCAATCAGCTGCGAATCAACGACTTGCGTCCGGCGGCAGAACGCGGAACGGATGGTGCGAATCCGGTGTGCACACCAAAGAAATCGGGATCTGGCGTGGAGGGCGGACAGGGCGTATGCGCTTACGGCTCATGCGTTTGCTTGACACCCTCATCCACACGGCCTAACTTGGCTGCCTTCATCGCCAGCCAAGGCTGACCCCGGCGCGCGGGCATCTGCATTGCCCGCGCGATTGCCGTCACCTGACTACATAGAAGTCATGCCCCAATCCCGCTGGACGCTCATGCTCGTCCCGCACGACAACGAGCGCGTTCGCTCGTTCCAGGTGTCGGGAAAGAGCATTCGCGCCGCGCTCTCCGCCGTACTGATGGGCGTGCTGCTGCTGGGCACCTTCGCCATCGCCTTTGTCGTCAAGCAATCCAAGCACGTCCAGAACGCCTCGCTGCGCGCCGAGAACGCCGCGCTGGCCAGCGAAGTGGACCAGATCCGCGAGCAGATGGAGGCGCTGGACGCGTCCATCGCGGCGCTGACGGAAAAGGATGAGCAGTTGCGGGTGGTGGCGGGACTTCCGGAAATCGACCCCGACGTGCGGCGCGTGGGTGTGGGCGGGCCGGGGAGCAACGGGACGTCGGCGGCGCTGGCGCGGCTCAACCCCCGCGTAAACCGCAAGGTAGAGACGGCCGGGCAGGACGTGAACGCGCTCCTTCGCCGCGCCGCCCTGCTGCGCACCAGCATGGACGAGGCGCTCACCACCATCGAGCGCAACCGCGAGCGCATGGCCTCGACGCCCACCATCCTTCCCGCCAACGGGCACCTCTCTTCGCTGTTCAGCGGCACCCGCTATCACCCGGTGCTGCGCATCTCGCGCCCCCACAAGGGAATCGACATCGCCGCCCGCGTGGGCGAGCCCATCCTTGCCGCCGCCCGTGGCCGCGTCGTTTTCGCGGGCAACAAGAGCAACGGCTACGGCAACATGGTTGAGATCGACCACGGCTACGGCTACGTGACGCGCTACGCCCACGCCAGCCGCCTGCACGTGCGCAGTGGCCAGACGGTGGACCGCGGCACCCGCATTGCCGACGTGGGCGCCACCGGCCTTACCAGCGGCCCGCACCTGCACTACGAGGTGGAGCAGAACGGCCGCCAGGTAGACCCGCTGAACTTCGTGATCGGCGACGCGCTTCCCTGAGCCGAGCGGTACGCATGACAATGGAAGGACGCGGAGGATGCTCGAAATCTCTCCGCGTCTTTCCTCGTTTTCCAGAGAAAAAGATGGTAGGTACAGAGGAACGGACAAGAGCCAGAGGAACAGAGGACAAACGTTCAGTCTCTGTTCCTCTCTCCCTTTCTCTGATCCTCTGTACCCAATTCTGTTTGTGGTTTTACAGGCGATATTCTGATACGCCCCGCTGGCGCACTGGCCGTAAACGAAGAATGGTGAAAGATTAAGGCTCCGCGCCGGCAGGTACGCCGGGCGGAGCTTTCCGTTGATCTGCACTGATGCTGAATCTAGCAGTCGCCTTCGCGCTGGCGTTCGCCGCGCCCGACACCCTGCCGCCCCCGCCCGACCCCGCCGTCGTGGCGGAGCCGGCCATCGTGGTGCTGCGGCAGCCCGCCCTCCCCATCGTCGCGCTGCGCCTTTCGCTGCTGGCGGACGATCCGCCGGGGTACGCGGGCGCCGGCCACCTGATGCAGCACCTGCTCCTGCCGCGACTGGAAGAGCGCATCGCGCGCGTGGGCGGCCGCGTGCAGGCCGTCCGCACCTCCGACGCCGTGGTCTACACCGTGGTGGGCCCCGCGGGGGAGCTGGACTACATGGCCGAAACGCTGCGCGCCGTCCTCCGCGCCCCCGCGGCCGGCACGGCGGAGATGCTGTCCGCCGCCGCCGCCGTCACGCAGGAGCGCACGGCCGAGCGCGAGATCGCGCCGCAGTACGTCCGCGCCGCCCTGCGCGCCACCCTCTTTCCGGGCGACCTTCCCCCCGCGGGGACCGACGCCGCCATGGCGCGGCTGAACACCGCGCGGATGGACGAGGTGTGGGCCGCCATGTACCGCCCGGAGCGCGTCTCCATCGTGGCCGTGGGCGACGTGGAGATCGCCGGCGTGCGCCGCGCCTTCCGCGACGTCCCCGCCTCGGCGGGCCAGGGCGTGGCGCCGCGCGCCGACACGCTGCGCGCCTTTGCCGTCGACACGCCGCAGGCCACGCGCGGCTGGTTTGGCCGGGCATGGAGCGCGTCGCAGGCGGATCCGGCGGCGCTCACCGTCACCACGCGCCTGCTGCGCAACCACCTGCGCCGCCGGATGACGCGCTCCGCCGTGGACGTGGAGCACTGGTGGACCCACCACGGCCAGGCGCTGGCCCTCGTCGTCGCCACGGCGGATTCGCTGATGCCCGTGGCGCGGCGCACGGTGGACGGCTCGCTGGCCGGCCTGCGCGACAACCTGGACGAACGTCAGGTGCGCGATGCCGCCGCCAGCGTACGCCGCGAGATGCTGTTCTTCGCCCGCACGCCGGAGCGGATGGCCGACGTGCTGGGCGCCTTTTCCGACCGCGGCGAGGCGGCCGGCTCCGCGCAGCGCTTCTACGCCGCCGTGGCCGAGGTGACGGAGGACGACGTGCGCGCCGTGCTGGCGCTGCTGCTGGCCGAAGAACCCGCCATCGTCGAAGTGGCCCCACAGCGCCTGGTCGCCCAATGACGATGCGTATTCGATCGATCATCGCCGCCGCCGCGCTCGCCGTGCTGGCCGCGCGCCCCGCCGCCGCGCAGGACCGCGTGGTCGTGCGCCCGGAGCCGGGTACGCCCGTCGTGGCCGCGGAGGTGCTGATCGCCGTGGGTCCCGCCGACGAGGCCGAGGGCAAGGAGGGGATCGCCTACCTGACCGCCCGCTCGGTGACCGCGCCCATCCTCCCCGTCCTGGACTCGCTTACGGCGCAGCTCACCGTCCTGCAGCACAAGGACGCGGTATCGTTCACCGTCATCGCCGCGCCCGACACCTGGGAAGAGGCCACGCGCACCCTGCTGGTCGCGCTCTTCCGCGATCCTGTCGACAGCGTGGCCACCGTCCGCCAGCGCACCGCCACCGCCGCCGAGCTGGCGGCGCGCGAGGCCAGCCCCGCGGACGCGCTGGCGCGGCAGGTGGACGCCGCCGTCTTTGGCGAGTCGCACCCGTGGGGCCGCCCCGCCGTGGGCACCGCCGCCACCGTGGGCCGCATCCGCGTGAACGAGGTGGATGCCTTTCTGCGCGCCGGGTTCACCGCGGACCGTGCCGTGGTCGCCATCGTGGGCCCGGTGGATGCGGATGCCGCGCAGGCGCTGCGGGCGTTCATGGAGCCCGGCCCGGTGCGGCGCACGGAGGTGGATGCGCCCGCGCCTGCTGAGAAGCCCGTGCGCCAGCAGTACAACTCCATCACCGCGTGGGTGGCCGCCGTCTACCCGTTTGGCGAGGATGCGGACGAGGAGGCGCTGCGGATGCTGGCCGAGCTGGCGGTGGAGCGCGTCTCGTTTGGGCCCCTGCGCCCGCAGGTGTACGACTCGCGCGCCGAGGTCACGCGCCACGCCGGCGGCGGCGAGCTGCGGCTGGAACTGGTGGTACCGCCGCGTGAGGTGGAGGACTGGGCCGAACGCCTTGCCGCCGCCGTCGCCGAGTACGCCGGCGAGGCGCTGGGCGAGTCGCAGTTCGCCGACCGCCTGCGCCGCTTCCGGGGCGAGCGGATGCTGGAACTGGAGTCACCCGAAGCGCGCGCCCGCACCCTGGCCCGCCAGGCGCTGCTCACCGGCGCCACCAGCTCCCGCCTCGCCGACCTCGACGAGCTGACCCCCGCGCGCCTGCACCGCGCCGCCCGGTCGCTGGGCGACCCCATCATCGTCTTCCTGGGCCCCTTCGTCGAGGAAGAGGAAGGCGGCGGCGCCCGTTGACGAATCTCACCAGAAAGCGAAAGGCTCCCGCGCGGGAGCCTTTTTGCTTCAGTGGATCGACCGCAGCCGCTTTCGCCAGTAGCCCGGCCGCCTGCTGTGATGCGCGAATGCGATAACGCACCCGATTTCGCGACTTACGAAGACCGTGCTGTAAGGGAACCGCACGAGGACGAACCGCCGCGTGCGGTGCAGGTATGGGCTGGCCTGGTCTGGAGCCTCTACGATCCGGTCCAGTACGTAGTCGACTTCCTCGCGGAGCCGGACTCCCCTTCCAGGCAGTTCGCGCTCCGCGTGATCCACAGCCGCGGCGATTTCCCGCGAAGCCTCCGGATGAAGCCAGAGCCGGCGCGTCATCCGTACCGCGCCCGCAACTCGGCCATCAACTCGTCTGCCGGAACCAACTCCACCGTCCCGTTGCGGATCTCCTCCACCCGTCTTCCAATCTCCTCCGCCCAGGCGGCCTCGACGTCGGCCGGATCCTCGTCCTCATCCTCGTCGTCCAGATCCGCCAGGTTCTCGTACAGGGCCCGGGCGATCCGTTCCTGTTCGTCGGGCGGAAGCAGCAGCGCCTGCTGGAGCAGCTCTTCCCAGGTCAACAAAACCGTAGCCATATGCGCTCCTCTCTCCAAGGGTCGGCATCCAATCTAACCGCGTGCTTTCCCGTCCGTACAGTCCAAAATGCCCTTGGCGGGAAGTGGGCCCGCTACCTGGCTCAAGAGGCGCGAAATCAGCACTAAAGCGTGTCTGCTACGGCGGAATACGTATGTCTGCTGGATTGAGCGCAGTGCCGGGGCTAGCTTCGATAGCGATGCATGGCTCCGGATCTCTCCTCATTCGAGCGCTGATGCCCATCGAGAACTACGGCGTGCTGAAGGGCCGCATCACGGAGTGCCGGCAGGAGCGCGACAACCGCGCGCCGCACTACCACATCCGCGTGCGCGCGGCGGGGGCGGATGCGCGTGTCTCCATCAACGTGCAGTCGCACGACCGCCGCAGGCCGGACCTGCTGCACCTGGTGGATGACGATTTTCAGCATCCCCTCACGCAACGGCTCGCGGAGTTGGACGACGGCTGGCACGACGGCGGTGGCGGGGCGGACGGGCTGGCCCTGGACTATCCTCGTGGCGGGATGGTCACGCGCGAGCAGATGCGCGTCATCTCGCACGACAAGCCCGGCACCAACAACGACCTGAACGACCGCCTGGACGCCCTCATCCGCAGGGCTTGCGACGATCCCGAGGTGGAGGTGTACGCCTGCGGCTCATCATGGGGCCCCGAGCCGACGGAGCCGGACGAGATCTTCGGCTTCGAGCCGGGCCGCGGCGTGCACGACGTGCACATGAACCAGGGCAACGCGCGCCACGACCACCACGCTCGCGACAACGGCGTGTGGCAGGACGGCGCGCTGTTCCTGCACCTGAAGCGCGAGCAGCGGTGGGTAGCCGTCTTCCTCGCTTTTCAGTCGCAGCAGTGGCAGACGGATGAGGATGGGTTCCCACGCGGGGATAGCGCTAGCTAAGCAACTGCTTCGAAAACTCGATTATTAAACTGATAGCGTCGGCGTGAAATGTGTTCGCAGGTCCACATCACTCTGTTTACTTTATGCCGCGTGCAGTGACATGCGCTTGACCGCATATTCACCGGACGGTATTATGATGATGAAGTGGGACGTCGAAGGCACCCGTGAGTTCGAAACCTGGTTCACGGATCTTTCCGGAGACGAGAGAGAGGACGTGGTTGCGGTAGTGGATCTGCTCGAAGCCAGGGGTCCACGTTTGCGATTTCCGTATTCGTCAGCGATCCGGGGATCCCGCCACGGCCACATGCGTGAACTGCGGGTTCAGCACGCCGGCCGTCCGTACCGTGTACTCTACGCCTTCGATCCCCGCCGGAGCGCAATCCTCCTGCTGGGGGGCGACAAGACGGGTGATGATCGATGGTATGAGCGGCACGTCCCGATCGCGGACCGCCTGTACGACGAATACCTGCAGGAATTGAGAGACGAGGGTTTTCTCTGATGAGTCGCAAGAGCTGGAAAGAAATCCGCAGCATCGCCGATCCGGAGACTCTCGAGCGTGCAGAGCGGAAGACCGAGGCGATGTTGGCCTCGATGGATCTGGACGAATTGCGGAAGGCCCGGCGTGTGACCCAGACAGAGCTTGCGGATCGCCTGAAGATCCAGCAGGGCAACGTCTCACGCCTCGAACGCCGTGACGACATGCACCTGAGCACTTTGAGGCAGGTTGTCGAAGCGCTCGGCGGGGAGTTGGAGATCACCGCCCGTTTTCCTGATGGCCAAACAGTAAGGATCGATCGCCCACGCGGGCGGTCGGCTCGCGGAGCAGATGGCTCCATTTCTGCGGGCGCGTAGCACCGAATCATCACTGACGATCCGGCCCAAACGCGAGCAGCCGGTGCACGGAAGTCGTGCACCGGCTGATCCGTATCCAACCCGCCTATGGCTTACTTCTGCGCGTTGCCGAAGTCCACGGTCGGGGCCTGGTCGGCGTTCGCGGGGGGCTGGTACGGTTCCTTGCGATTCGCGCCGCTCACCTTGGCGGTGATGGCCTGGGGAAAGGAACGGATGTAGGTGTTGTACTGCTGCACCGCCTCGTTGTAGTCCTGCCGCGCCCGCGAGATCTTGTTCTCGCTCTCCGCCAGCTGGTCCTGCAGCGCGGTAAAGTTCTGCGTGGCGCGCAACTGCGGGTACGCCTCCACCGCGATGTTCAGGTAGGTGCCGATCTGCCGCGTGACCGCCGCGTCGGCCGCCTCCATCTGGTTTACGTTGCGGCTCTGCACCGCCTGGTCCAGCTGCCCCCGCGCCTGGGCAAGCTGCTGCTCCGCCGCCGGCAGCTGGCCGGCACGCGCGCGGGCCACGTCGGTGTAGGTGCCGCGCTCGAAATCGGCGGCGCCCTTGACCGTGGCTACAAGGTTGGGGATGAGCTGGTTCCGGTTCTGCAGCGCCACGCCCACGTTGCTGCGCGCCTGCTCGGCCCGCTCGTCCAGCGCCTGGATCCGGTTGTATCCACACCCGCTCAGCGAGAGCGCAAAGGTCAGGGCGATCACAGTCTTCAAGGCCCGCATCGTTCTCCTCCGGAGGACAAAGTTCGGGTGGTCGGTTGATCTTGCGAAAGTACTCACGCGCGGGGCAGCTCCGCCCCGCCGTGCACCAGCCGGTCCACGTACGCCACCACGCGGCTCACCGCGTCCAGGTATCCCACCACCACCGGCGCATCCGCCCGCGGCTTCAGCTTTTCGCCGCCGGCGCGCGCGCGGTGCACCTCCAGCAGCGGCGCGGGATCGAACCCCACCCGCTCGGCCAGCCGCCGCACCACGCTCTCCGCGTCGCGCGGGCCGTCCTCGCCGCCCAGCCGCAGCGCGGTGCGAAACAGCACCAGAAAGGTGCTGAACGAGCGCACCAGCAGCTCGCCCAGCTCCGCCGGCTCGCCCGCGAAGAGCAGGTAGCGTTCCCGCAGCTGGATCTGCTTGCCCTTGAGCTCGCGCTCGCACTGCATCCGCAGGTCTTCCAGCCGGATGTCGATGCCCGCGAACGGGTCCGCGCCGGCCACCGTGAGGTGCGCGTCGCGCATGTCGGCCAGCTCGATGGCCCACACGTCGGCCGAGCCGCGCCACTCGTCGGCCGACATCATCAGCGGCGGAGGATTGCCCTCCGCCACCCAGGCGCGCGCCGCGTCGGACGCGCGCCGCAGCGCCGCCGGCGACACCTCGCGCAGCAGCACCAGCACGTTCAGGTCGCTTACGCCCGGCCGGTACTCGCCGCGCGCGGCGGAGCCGTAGAGCACCACCGACGCCAGGTCCGCGCCGTACGCCTTCTGCATCTCCCCCGCAAAGCGCTCCGCGCGCTCCCGGGGGTCCATCGTCCCGTTCGGTTTCACCAGTCGCCTCCCGCGCCGCCGCCGCCAAATCCTCCGCCACCCCCAAACCCGCCGAATCCCCCGCCCCCACCTCCGCCAAACCCGCCGCCGCCCCAGCCACCGCCGCCGCCGCCCATGGGGAACGGGATGATGATGGGCACGCCGAACCCGCCCCGGCGCCTGCGTCCCCCGCCCCCGCCTCCCCCGCCCCGCATCATCGAAAAGATGATGAAGATCAGGATCAGCAGAAAGATGAACCCGCCGCCACCGCCCGACGAGCGCCGCCGCTCCTGCTGCGGCTCGTACCGCGGCTGGGGAGGGGGTGCGCCGCTCAAAGTGAAGTTGAACTCCTCCGCGTACTCCTGCGCCACTCCCTGCACCGCCGCCAGGATGGCCTGCCCCGGCTGCCCCGCCTGCAGCCGCGGCACCATCAGGTCGCGGCCAATGCGCCCCGCTTCGGCCGCGGTGATGAAGGTGTTGGTGCCGATCCCCGTTTCCACCCGCCACTTGCGGTCCTGCATGGAAACCAGGATGATGGCGCCCGAGTTGCGCGCCGAGTCGCCCACCTGCCCCGCCGCGCCTACCCGCCACTCGCGGCCGATGCGCAGCGCCACGTCCGACGCCACCTCGCCTTCGAGAGAAGGCAGGGTGACGACCACGATCTCGCCGCGCGACTTTGCCCGCACCTCGTCGATGACGCCCAGGATGGCGGCCTCGTCCTGTGCGGGGATGACGTTGGCGAAGTCGTTTACGTAGCCCGTGGGCCGCGGAATCTGCACCTGCGCCGCCGCCGGGCGCGCGAGAGCCGGCGCCAGAACCAGCGCCATCGCCGCTCCCAGCGCCAGCCGTCGCACCGTTCGGCGCGCCGCTTGCGAAACCCGCCCCCGCCGATTGCCGCGACTTCGTTCGTCCGGCCCGATGATCCGTCCCATTCCTCCCGGAGCGCGT
>NZ_JBMDXM010000229.1:0-24096 GCF_048594345.1 Longimicrobium sp. | reverse complement strand
CGAGGCGCGCTACATCCAATCGCTCTGGGCACGCCGCTCACCCCTGGTGAAGCGGCTCGGCGTCCCGGCACCGGCCTGAACGAAGGGGGTCCGCCACATACGAAACCGTTGACGGACCACCTCAGATGTCTCTGTACCCTGGCCTTTGTTTCCCTTAGTCGACTTGAGGTGAGGCGTTTTTCCGGATTTGGAATAGGCCTATGGCACGCGCGGGTCGCCATCCTCCGCGGCTGTCGTCTGTCCGCCGCGCCTCCGCGAGGTCGTCGTGGAGCACGATGCGCAAGTGGCCTTACGACGCACCGTTATGCGCCGGGCGTCACCGCGTACTCCGGCAGCTCGAACTCGTCCGCGGACGATGAGAAGAGCGGCTTGACGACCTGGCGGATGCCCGGCCTGGCGACGATGCCCAGCACCGTCCGCTGGAACGCGACGCCCCAGCGGCTGTGCGGTTGCGCCATTCGCGGTCCGAATTTGGGGACGTCCTGCACCCTGTCGACAAAGGGGCGCAGGACGGCTTCGTACGTGGCGAACGCCGCCGCGTGGTCGCCGTTGCGGGACAGCTCACCCGCGAGCACGTAAGCACCCACGATGGCGAGGGTTGCGCCCGCGCCTCCCAGCGGCGTGACGCACCAGGCCGCGTCGCCCAGCAGCACCACGCGCTCCCGGGACCAGCGGGGCATCCGTACCTGGCGCAGCACGTCGAAGTAGAAGTCGTCCGAGGCCTCCAGGCCGGCGAGCACGCGATCGGTTTCCCACCCGGCACCGGCGAACTCCTCCATCAGGAACCGCTTCTGCTCGTCCGGCTCAAGGTCCTGCTCGCCGTCCGTGGGCCCCTGCCGCGTGAGCACGGCGCGGGTGGTGCCCTTCTGGTCGGGGCGCAGAAAAACGCTCCGTCCGCCGGGCGCGTTGTACCAGCGGGCCACGTCACCATCGCCCGCGCCTTTGGGGATGGTAAAGTAGCCCATGAGCACGTCAAGCCAGCGAGGATCGTTCTCTCCGGGAAACACCAGGTCGCGGGTGTCCGATCCCACGCCCTCGGCGACGACGACCAGATCGAACGCTTCCTCCCTGCCGCTCCGGAAGGTGACGTGGGCCGCGTCGCCGGCGCTTTCCACCGCGGCGATGGAATCGCCGAAGCGGTACTCCGCCCGGCCGCGGCACGCGTCGTAGAACAGCCGCGCGAGGTCGCCGCGCAGGATCTCCAGCTCGGCGGTGGGGCCATCATCCCCCAGGCTTTCCAGGTCGAACTCCGCGAACACCTCCCCCGCTTCATCGACAAAGGCGACTCCCTTTTCCCCCGTCCCGAGCGCATCGACGGCCTGTTCCAGGCCCATGCGCTTCAACACGGTTCTCGCGGCGCCCCGTACGTCCACGTTCTGCCCGCCGTCGCGGAACGCCGGCGCGCGCTCCACCACAACGACGTGGTTGCCCTCGCGAAGAAGCCACCACGCCAGCGCGTTGCCGGCGATGCTCGCGCCCGTAAGGAGAATGCGTCTGCCCATGGAGCCGTCGTTAAATCCACGTTTTCCTGACGCCGCCGATCCACCGGCGGGCGTTGATCCGTGTGCAACGTGCGAATGACGCTGCGCCCGCCGGAGATCCCCTGGTCGGTATGTCAGGGACCAGCGAAACGCACGCGGCAGGCCAGAACCACCGAGCGGTTGGCGCGGTTGAACGCCGCGAACACAGCAGCCGGGGCGGAGGTGGCCACGGCTGCTGCTCGTCTCCCGGATACGGGGCCGCTACGGCAGAATCTCACGTACCTTTCTGATCCATGCACGCGGATCCGTAACTCCCGCGCGATCACGGCGCCGTGCGTCATTCGCCGCTGGCAAGGAAACTGTCGGTGGTCTTTGTAGCAGATTTATCCCCAAAGACGAATCTGCACGCGTTGGCACATTTCTCGCCGCCGGAGCCCGAAACGCGTTGGGTTCGGTTCCCCCTACTTGCGAAGCTCATGAGAAAGTGCGTCCCACTGCTGGCTGCTGTCCTGTCCCTTGCCGCCTGCTCCGACCAGTCACCCGTCGAGCCGCTGGCGCCCCCATCCGAAGCTGCGAAGTACACTGCCACTGGCGGTACGGCCTGGTGTGGGGGCGTGTTGTACCAGCGCGGCTACACCGCGACGTTCGCCGGCGGCAAGTTCCGGCACACGTGGTTGTTCGATGAATACAACAACAAGGCGGCCGTCGTCGACGTGCTCGAGGGCGGGTCCGCGAGAATCTTCATTTCGAACTATGTCACTCTCGGCCAAGCCACCGTGGGTACCGAGGGGTACGGCATGAGACACTGCCACCAGCTGCCCCGCGACTCGAGGGGCTACAACGTCGAAGTGCGCCGCAACGGCAACTTCTGGTCTGACGGCGTTGTCTTTGTCGGTTAGGTGATCTCGGGTCGCCCGGGCCAGGTGAAAGGTCCACGGGTCTGAGGCGAGTCGTTCGGTGAGCGAGAAGGGGCAAGTTCCGGAAATCGGACTTGCCCCTTCTCGTTTTGTTGTCTTTCGAACCAGCCGCTAGCCCAGGATCTCCACGTACCCATCCGTGCCATGCACGCGGACCCGCTGCCCGTCGCGGATCCGCTGGGTGGCGTGCTCCACGCCCACGACGGCGGGGAGGCCGTACTCCCGCGCGATCACCGCGCCGTGGGCCATCAGGCCGCCCAACCTCCGTCACCAGGCCTATGCTCGCGACGAACAGGGGCCTTGCAACTGGGGCCGGTGAGGCGGTGGCCGTGATGTCGCCCGGTTGGAGATCGGTCTCCGCCATGTCCAGGATCACGCGGGCCCGCCCCTCGACGGTGCCGGCGGAAGCGGCCAGGCCCATCAGCGCGCCGGCCGGCAGGTCGGCGCGCCGGTACGCGCCGTTGATCATCTCGCCGTCCGCCGTTAGCGCCGTCTGTGGCTACTCGACGGAACGCAAATGCCAAAGAACCGACCGCATGCGCTCCCCCGGCGTACCGCACACTTCCAGTACGGGAACCCCGAACCCCCAAGCGTCCTCGACAAGCATCTCCCGTAGCATCGCGTCCACACGCTTCCGCAGACGCGTCCCCTCGATCTCCGGGATGTGGATGCGGTCCGGCCGCTCGACGGGAACGTAGACGATGAGGTCGAGGACGCCGAAGACGTCCTGTGCCGACGACACCCACGTTGCGAGCGCACCCGAATCCGCGCCGGGTAGCGCCGCCAAGTACGCCAGGTAGTCCGCGGGACAGCGATCGAACAGGACTCGCTCGCCCTGCACCTCGGCAAGCGACGTGATCGAACGCTGAAGCAGGGTCTCGAAATCCTCCACCGTCGGCTCCGCAGCGAACGCGTAGCCTTCGTCGAGCAGCGCGTAGTAGGGTTCCTCGACGACGTCGTAGTCGGGCAGCACCTTGCCGAGTTCCTGGACGAGCGTCGACTTGCCGGCCCCGTGGGTCCCCGAAACAGCGATACGCATGGCCCTCTAGCCCAGGATCTCGACGTACCCGTCCGTGCCGTGCACGCGGATCCGTTGCCCGTCGCGGATCCGCCGGGTGGCGTGCTGCACGCCGACTACGGCGGGGAGGCCGTACTCGCGCGCGATCACGGCGCCGTGGGTCATCAGGCCGCCCACCTCCGTCACCAGGCCCGCGATCGAGACGAACAGGGGTGTCCAGCTGGGGTCGGTAAAGGCAGTGACCAGGATGTCGCCTGGCTCCAAGTCCGCCTGCGCCATGTCCAGGATCACACGTGCCCGCCCCTCGACGGTGCCGGCGGACACCGCCAGGCCCACCAGGGCGCCGTCCGTAAGGTCGGCGCGCCGGTACGCACCGTTGATCATCTCGCCGTCCGACGTAAGCACCCGGGGCGGCGTGAGCGCGTGATAGGACCGGAACGCATCCTCGCGCCGGCGGATGAGCGCGTAATCCACCTGCCGCGTGCGCACGACGTTCTGGAGTTCCGGGACCGTGAGCCAGAAGATGTCTTCCTTCGCGCGCAGCACGCCGGCCTGCACCAGGCGCCCCGCTTCGTCCATCAAGGCCTGCTTGTAGACGAAGTAGCGGCTGACGATGCCGTACTTGGGATATTCCCGGTACCCGGCGAACGTCCGCAGCCGGTCGATCATCCGCTTTGTCTCTGCAGCCTTCCCTTCCCCGTCCGGCAGGGCCCGCAGGCGCTCCAGCACCTCCCGCTTCTTCGCCTCCGCCTCCCGCCGCCCCTGCTCAAAGCGCCGCGCGCCTTCGCCCGGTGGAAAGTTCCTGACGTTGCCCAGGATCAGGGGCACCAGCGTGGTGGGGCGCTCCACCCAGCGCGGGCGCGTGATGTCGATCTCGCCGGCGCAGCGCATCCCGTACAGGTCCAGCCAGGCCTGGATGGCGTCGCGGGCTTCCCGCCCGCCCGCGAGCCGGGGCAGCTCATCCAGAAAGTCGTCGTCCTGAACCTGCCGCAGAAACGCCACGACTTCCGGATGCGGGCGGATCACGTCGGCGACGTCCAGGAGCGCGAGCCCCATCTCGGACGTGACGTTGTGGGGGACGGACTGCGTGAGCGTGCCGACGGCGTTCTTGTCGCCCAGCCACGCCTCCAGCCGCTCGTTGAGCCACCACGTGGCCTCCGCCATCGCCATGATCACCTGCGTGCTGCGCGGATCGCTCAGGAACCGCTTGTGCTCCTGGATCGCCTCGGTGAGGAACTCGAACAGCGCCGGCCCGGATTTGTCCGCGATGTCGCGCTGCAACGCGGCGAGGGAATCCCGGTTGCGCTCGATCAACTCGGTGACGATGGCCGGATCGGTTTCGAGCGGGGCGGGTGCGCCGGCCGCGGGCGGTCCGCCGGGGGGGGCGTCCGCGAGCAACGGGATCAAGTCGCGGTCGATGACCGTCCGCAGCGCGTCGCCGGTGAGTGGGTCGGACTTCCCCGCCATCCCCATGAGTCCCGCGCGCCCTGCCTGCGTCCCCAGGTGCCGCGTGATGTCGACGAACAGCCTGCCGCCAGCTTCGTACATCGGCGTCATGGCCGTCAGCAGCCACACGGAGAGGCCCAGCGGCTTCATGGGATCGGTCATCATCTGCTGATGGCCGACGGAAAGGTAGACGTGGTTCTCCGTGTCGTCCCGCTCGGGGATAGGGAACAGCGTGGTGATCGGGCGGCTCTGGACGATGTGGAACTCGTCATCCGCCAAGCACCATTCGATGTCCTGCGGCCGGCCGAAGTGCACTTCGATGCGCCGGCCCAACTCCACCAGCCGCACGGCCTGCGCATCCGTCAGCGCGGGCTCGTCGCGCCGCGCCGGCTCGATCGCCCGCTCCTCCGTCCCGCCCGTCGGCGAGGGGAGGATGGCGAGCCGCTTGGTGCCGATCGTCCGCTCGACGATCTCGCCGTCTCGCACTTTGTAGACGTCCGCGTTCACCAGGCCGGAAACCAGCGCCTCGCCCAGGCCGTAGCTGGCCTCTACGGAGGCGACCTTGCGGTGGCCAGTGACGGGGTCGGCGGTGAACAGGATGCCGGACGTCTCCGGAAAGACCATCCGCTGCACCACCACGGCCATGTGGACCTTCCGGTGATCGATGCCGTTGCGCAGGCGGTAGGTCACGGCCCGCGCGGTGAAGAGCGAGGCCCAGCATCGGCGGATGTGCTCGAGGACCGCGTCCGGGCCCGTGACGTTCAGGTAGGTGTCCTGCTGCCCCGCGAAGGAGGCCGCCGGCAGGTCCTCCGCCGTGGCGCTGGACCGGACGGCGCAGGCAGCCTGCTCGCCGACCCGGGCGAGCGCGCGGGTGATCTCCGCCGCCAGGTCGCCGGGGATGGCGATCGACTCGATCGTCTCGCGGATTTCCCCACTGAGGGTGCGGATGGCCTCCCGGTCATCCAGTTCCAGGCGCGACAGCCCGTCGAGCAGATCATCCATCGACGGCGCATCCGCCACGATCCGCTGAAAGGCGTCCGTCGTCACGCAGAAGCCGGCCGGCACGCGGACGCCCTCAATGCGCGAAAGCTCCCCCAGGTTCTCGCCCTTGCCGCCCACGACGGCGACCTGCGTCTGGTCGATCTGCCGCAAATCCAGCACGTAGCTGCCCATTTCGTACCTTCCGTATCCGCAGATGGAGCCCACGCCGAGGATTTTTTCGGCCGACAACTCTGCCACCCCTCCCCCGCCTTCCGGCAAGCCCGGGGGTATGTTATACTTTGATCACGGCGAGGAGGGAGAGACTCCTTTTCGCGCCGACGGAAAGCTGACAGGGCGCAGGGGAGACCATCCCCCGCGCCCTTTGTGCGTCCGCCAACTCCTCGGAATCTTAGAGCGCTAACATCTGGAGAAAACTCAATGAGTTACAGCGAACTTCGAGAAGAGGTGGCCCAAGCTATCAAGCTGTATGAGCAAGTAATCCGCCGCGCAGCTAGCCGCACTCGAGATATGATTGAGAGGCATGGTGAAGTCGAGGCGCTTTCACACCTTGTAGTCACCGCAGATTTGCAGCAAGGCTTCAAAGCTCTACGAGATCACAATCAACTTGATCAGACGTTCGAAGCGGTGGTCGTTCGCCATCCGGAGTTGTTTCGTCGCGACGTGGTCGAATCTGCCCAATGGCGACTGGACAATCCTTATCAGCTACTTGATTTCTAGTCAGCTAACGACCACACGTCAGTTCGCCGTGCAGCCGGGCCTATCAGGACTTAGGGCTTAGGCGGAATCCGCCTCCTTTACCCGCCGCACCATTCCCGTGGCGCCGTCCATCTCCACCTGCTCGCCGTCGCGCAGCGTGTCGAGCAGCCCCGGGATCCCCACCACGCAGGGAACCCCCAGCTCGCGGGCGACCAGGGCGGCGTGGCTCAGGATGTTTCCCCGCTCCACCAGCACCCCCGCGGCGGCCGGAAAGAGGAGCGTCCAGCCGGGGTCCGTCTGCTCGGCGACCAGGATGCGGCCAGCCAGCTCTCCCGGCTGGCGCGGGTCGCGGACCACCCGGACCGCCGCGCGCACCACGCCGGGGCAGCACCCCATGCCGCGCAGCACTCCGTCCGCCCCGCCCGCGGGCGGCCCGGACCGCGCGAACGGCTCCAGCGCCGAGAGCGCGGGCGGCCCGCGCGTGGCAAAGCGGTGCGGCGGCTCAGGGAGAAGGCGGTACGCATCGAACTCCGCCCGCCGCGCGGCCACCAGCGCGCGCAGGTCGCCGCTTGCCGCGTGCCCGTCCAGCCAGCCGAAAAGCTCGTCGGTGGTGAGATAAAAGACGTCCTGCGGATCCGCCAGCGCGCCGGCGCCGGCAAGGCGCGCCCCCATGGCCGCGAAGAGACGGCGCATCACCCCAAAGGCGCGCGTGCGCTCGAAGCGGTGGTTCTCGCGCTCGCGCACCACGAGCCGCGCCTGCTCCACCACCGCGAAGAAGGGCGCGCTCCGTTCGGCCGGAAGCCGCTCGCGCACCAGCGCCTCGGCCTGGGCGCGCAGTACCTCGCCGCTCCCGGCCGGCGCCTGGCCGCCGGCCGCGCAGGCGCGCAGGGCCTGCACCAGCGCCTCGGGCGAGTCCGCGTAGCTGGCCGCCTCCAGCTTCAGCTCGTCGGGGCAGCGGTCGCCAAAGCGCTCCAGGAACTCGCCCAGTCCACCGGCCACCTCCGCGAAGGCCGGGTCGGCGTGCAGCGCCTCCCACACCTCCGCGCCCGTGGCGTCGCCGGCCAGCAGCGCCTGCAGCGGCGCGTCGCCCCGGACCCGTTCGGCCAGCGCGGCCAGCAGGCGGACGGGCTGGGCGGAGACGAGGTCGGACCCGCCGGCGACGAGCTGGTTGGCCAGCGGGCCGGGGGGCGTTCCGGGAAGCCAGCTCCCTACCATGTGCCGCAGCAGCTCCGTCCAGAACGGCACCAGGCTGTCGTTGAGCATGGGGCCCCGCCAGTGCGACAGAAGCCCGCGGTCCAGACTCTCGTAGTGCCCGCGCAGCTCGTCCGGCGTGGCGGCGCGAAAGTCGGCCGCCGCGAGCGGGTTCAGCACCTCGCGCACCCGCGCGCGAAACGCCTCCAGTTCCTCCGCCAGCCGCGCGGTGGACCGCAGCACGTGTCCCGGAACGTTGAGTTCGCGCGCGGCCAGCAGAAGGTCGGGCGGGAGCGGTCCGTCCCGCGGCTCGTCGGGGGCGGCGGACGACCCGGGCCTGGGCACCGCGTTGCGGTCGCGCAGCTCCATCCCCGGGATGAGAAGGTAGACGCGGTTGAGCGTGGCGGTGTCGACGTAGACGCGGCCGCGCACCAGCCCCACAATGTCGTGAAAGACGGCTTGGTGATCGGCGACGGCACGCTCAGAGGCGCCCATCGCCAGGCAGTGGCCGGCGTACAGATTCCCGAACGCCCGCCGCGCCACGCTGTAGGTAAGGGGGAGCGTCACCCCCGGAAGGCTCTCCACCACGCTCTCGTTGTCCCACACCCGCAGCGCGCCCGGGCGCGCATCCCCCAGAGTGGTGATCGGCCGCGTCTGCAGAAGAAAGAGCTGACGCGGGCCTTCGGGGCCGGGCCCCAGCGCCCACTCCACGTCCTGCTCGGCGCCAAACGAGGCCGCCAGCGTGCGGACCCGCATCGCGACGGCCCGCGCCTCGGCCTCCGTGAGCGCCGGCTCGTCCCGCAGCGCGGGGGCGACGTCCTCGGCGCGGACCTCGCCGGCGGCCGCGTCAAAGCGCAGCGCGCGGGGCTTGTGCGCCACCTTCGCCTCCACCGTGGCCCCGCCGTCCGCGGCGGTGCGCACGTGGTAGGTGTCCGCGTCCAGCATCCCGCTCACCAGCCCCTCGCCCAGCCCGTAGACGGCGCTGACCACCGCCGTAGCGCCGTCGCCGGAGACGGGATCCACCGAGAACGCGACCCCCGCAGCCACGGGCTGCACCAGGTGCTGCACCACCACGGCCATGGCCCCGGCGCCCTCGCCGCGCTCCCGGCGGTACGCCATCACCCGCGGGTGGAACGCGGAGGCCCACACCCGGCGCACGGCGCGCCAGACCTCGTCCTCATCCGGCAGAACACCCAGCACCGTCTCGAACTGTCCCGCGAACGAGCTGCGCGCGCCGTCCTCGCCCACGGCCGAAGAGCGCACCGCCAGCGGCCCGTGCCCCACCAGCCGCAGCGCCTCGCGAAGCGCTTCGCGCAGCTCGTCCGGGAGCGGCGCGCGCTCGGCCCGCTCCCGCGCCCGCTCGGCTTCCTCCTCCGTCTCCGGAAGCGCGCCGCCGCCCAGCAGACGCGCGAGCGCATCGGCCCGCAGCACGAAGAAGCGCGGGACGGCCAGCCCCATCCGCGCCAGCCGGGCCAGGTGGTACGCCTTGCCGCCGATCTCCGCAGGGCCCGGCGCGGGCCCCCGGGGGGTGGGAATCCAGAGCGGGGCGCCTTTCACGGGCGGCGCGGAAGGGGAGGTGTTCGTCACGTGCGAGTTCACCGTCTGGGGTCGTGCCTTGTGCGTCCCGGACCACGCGGGGGACGCCGCGCCGGATGCGCTTCGCCGGTCCGGGCGGGTACGGCCGTCGAGAACCGTCAGGGGAGAAGATACGAGAACCTTACGATTCCGGCCACGCCACGGCCCATGCGTTCACTGCGGCGAGCCGTGCCGGAGCAGGATGAAGGCTCCCCGCGCGCGCAATCGTTCTCTGGCCCGGGGGCCGGATCCCACTTGACACCTCGCGGGTGCGCCACTAGCCTGGGGAGGTTGTAACGCACCCCAAAAGCGCCCCTTTCCGGACGGCGCTGGGCACCAGGGGCACGATCTCCCGGCTGAAACCGACGGAGCCACAGGCGCGTGGAGGATACGCGCGCGTGTGGCTCCGGTTCCTGTTTCTCGCCGATCCCGGAGACGGTATCCACGCGCCACAAGGAGCATGGTTCTCCGTGCGCCGCGTGCTGCATCCTGTCACGCGCTCAAGCACACGATGCAAACGTTGGCGGCGCGGACGAACGTATTCACGAAGATGGCGTAACAGGGTAGATTCCGTGCGGGTCGCGGAGCCGTAACGCCTTGTCTCCACAGCGCCTGCGTTAAGCGCCGCGCGCACGATGGCGCGTACTGGTCTTCCATGCGGTCGCGTCCAACCCGTCCCTCCCTTTCCGGGGAGCGCGAAGGATTCAGCGGCCCGACGACCCGTCGCGACGAGAGTCCCTCTCGGCTCCATCCATCCGCATGGAGCATCCTCGCTGTCACGTTACCGACTCATTGTTCCCCCGCCGGATGTCGACGCCCATGATCGAAGGACAGAAAGCCATCCCCTGCACGGGAGGCATCTACCGTGAGGGGCATGAGTCGCCGCTCTCCGAGCCGCCGATGCAGTACGCCGCCAACGCCTCATGGCAGCGCGAGCAGCTGGCGGCGCTGGAGGCGTGGAACCATACGGAGGCCGAGTATCCCGCGGATCGCTGCATCCACGAGCTGTTCCAGGAGCAGGCGGCGCGTACGCCGGATGCGGTCGCGGCCACGGGCGGGACCGTCACCCTCACCTACGCCGAGCTGAACGCGCGGGCCAACCGCCTGGCGCGCCACCTGGTGCGTCTGGGCGTGGGCCCGGAGACGCGCGTGGGGGTGTGCCTGGAGCGCGGGCCGGAGCTGATGGTCTGCACCCTGGCGACCCTCAAGGCCGGCGGGGCGTACGTGGCCATGGATCCCGCCTATCCCCCCGCGCGGCTGGAGCTGATGCTGCGCGATTCCGGCGCGGCGGTGCTGCTGACGGACGGACGGGGCGCCGCGCCGGTGGAGCAGGACGGCGTGCACGTGGTGCGGGTGGACCGGGACGACAATGCCTGGGCGGCGGAGCGCGCGGACGACCTGCCGGGCCGCGCTACGGCGCGCAACGCGGCGTACGTGGTCTATACCTCCGGGAGCACGGGGACACCCAAGGGCGTGGCGGTGGAGCACGCGTCGCTGGGCGCCCTGTGCGCCTGGCACGTGCGCGCCTTTGGCGTGACGGCGGCGGACCGCGGGACGCAGGTGGCCAGCCCGGGTTTCGACGCGGCGGTGTGGGAGGTGTGGCCGTACCTCACCTGCGGCGCCTCCGTGCACGTGGTCCCCGAGGAGGTGCGCGCCGATCCGCCGGCGCTGCGGGACTGGCTGGTGCAGCACGCGATCACCGTCTCCTTCATCCCCACCCCCGTCGCGGAGCCCCTGCTGGCGCTGGAGTGGCCGGCGGACGCGGCGCTGCGGTGGATGCTGACGGGCGGCGACCGGCTGCGGGCACGCCCCCGCGTGGGGATGCCGTTCGCGCTGAGCAACAACTACGGACCCACGGAGTGCACGGTCGTCGCCACGTCGGGTGTGGTGGAGGCGGAGGGCGCGCGGGCGCCGTCCATCGGCGGACCGATCCAGAACACGCGCGTCTACGTGCTGGACGCGGGGCTGCGGCCGCTGCCGGTCGGCGTGCCCGGCGAACTGTGCATCGGCGGGGCACAGGTGGCGCGCGGATACCTGAACCGCCCTGGACTGACGGCGGAGCGCTTTGTCCCCGATCCGTTCTCGTCTACCCCGGGCGCGCGGCTGTACCGCTCGGGCGACGAGGTGCGGTGGGTAGAAAGCGCGGACGTGCGTAGTGCGGGAGTGGATCTGACGCTCGCGGACTCCCGCACGGACGCACTCACGCACGCACGCACGGCTGTTCTTGAGTACCTGGGCCGGCTGGACGAGCAGGTCAAGGTGCGCGGCTTTCGCATCGAGCTGGGCGAGATCGAGGCCGCGCTGCGCCAGGCGCACGGGGTCACGGACTGCGCCGTGGTCGCGCGCGAGCACGGGACGGGCGACCGGCGGCTGGTGGCGTACCTCGTGGGTAACGCCGACACGGAGGCGCTGCGCAACGATCTGCGGCGAAGCCTGCCGGAGTACATGGTTCCGTCCGCGTTCGTCCCGCTGAATGCGCTGCCGCTGACGCCCAACGGAAAGGTGGACCGCAAGGTGCTCCCCGCCCCGGCGGGCGACCGTGAGTACGAAGCTCCGGTGGGTGAAACCGAGCAGGTGGTGGCCGCGATCTGGGCCGAGGTGCTCGACATCCGGCGGGTGGGCCGCGGCGACAACCTTTTCGAGCTGGGTGGACACTCGCTCGTCGTCGCGCGCGTGCTGGCACGCGTGCGGCAGGCGCTGGGGGTCGAGGCCTCGTCGCGCGACCTGTTTGAGCGGCCGGTGCTGGCCGACTTCGCGCGCGGGCTGGAGACGGCCGCGCGTGCCGAAATGACGGCGATCGCGCCGGTGGAGCGCTCCGGCCCGCTCGCGCTTTCGTTCGCGCAGCAGCGGCTGTGGTTCCTGGAGCAGCTGGGCGGCACGGGCGCGGCGTACCACATCCCCATGCGCCTGCGCCTGCGCGGCAAGCTGAACCACGACGCGCTGGTGCGGGCGCTGGACCGCATCGTCGCCCGCCACGAGGCGCTGCGCACGACCTTTCCCGCGGTGGATGGCGAGCCGGTCCAGCGCATCCTTCCCGTCGAGGAGAGCGGCCTCCGTCTGGTGGAGCACGACCTGCGCGACATGGCGGACGCGGAGAACGAGCTGCGCCGCATCGTTTCTCGGGAGACGAGCGCGCCGTTCGACCTGGCGCAGGGGCCGTTGTTCCGCGGGCGGCTGGTGCGGATGGCGGCGGACGACCACGTGCTGCTGCTGACCATGCACCACATCGTCAGCGACGGCTGGTCGATGGGCGTGCTGCACCGCGAGCTGGGCGCGCTGTACGCCGCGTTCGCGCGCGATCAGGCCGATCCGCTCCCGCCGCTGCCGGTGCAGTACGCCGATTACGCCGCGTGGCACCGCCGCTGGGTCGATGGACCGGTCCTGGAAGCGCAGGCCGAATACTGGACCTGGACGCTGGCCGGCGCACCCGAGCTGCTGGAGCTGCCCACCGACCGCGTGCGCCCGGCAAAGCAGGACTTTGCCGGCGCGTCGGTAAAGGTGGAGCTGGACGAGGCGCTGACCGCCGCGCTCCGGACGCTGTCGCAGCGGCACGGCACCACGCTGTTCATGACGCTGCTGGCCGGCTGGGCCGCCGTGCTTGCCCTGCTGTCGGGCCAGTACGACCTGGTGATCGGCACGCCGAGCGCCAACCGTGGGCGAAGCGAGATCGAGGATCTGATCGGCTTCTTCGTCAACACCCTGGCGCTGCGCGTGAACCTCTCCGGCGCGCCCACGGTGGCCGGGCTGCTGGGCCGGGTCAGGGCACTCGCGCTGGAGGCCCAGCGTAACCAGGACATCCCCTTCGAGCAGGTGGTTGAGCGCGTGCATCCCACGCGCACCCTGATGCACAGCCCGCTCTTTCAGGTGACGTTCGCGTGGCAGAACGCGCCGGGCGGAAGGCTGGAGCTGCCGGAGCTCGCGGTCAGCCCTCTGGACCCGGCGGGCTCGCAGGCGAGCGCAAAGTTCGACCTGTCGCTGGCGCTCTGGGAGGATGGCGGGCGGATCACGGGGGAGATGGAGTACGCCACCGCGCTCTTTGACCGGGCGACCGTCGAGCGGCACGTGGGCTACCTGCGCCGGGCGCTGCGGGCGATGGCCGACGACGACGCAGCGCCGGTGGACCGGCTGCGGCTGCTTTCCGTGGCCGAGCGGCGCACGGTGCTGGAGGCGTGGAACGACACGGATGCCGGGTACCCCGCCGGCGCGTGCGTCCACCAGATGTTCCGCGCGCAGGCGGCGCGGACGCCGGAGGCCGTGGCGCTCTCCTGGCAGGGCGAGCGGCTGACCTACGCGGAGCTGGAGGTGTGGGCGAACCAGATCTCCAACGCGCTGCGCCGCCGACGCGTGGGGCCGGAGGTGCGGGTGGGTATCTGCCTGCCGCGCACGCCGGAGCTGGTGGCCTCGATGCTGGGCGTGCTGGGTGCGGGCGGCGCATACGTCCCCCTCGACCCGGCGTACCCGCAAGAGCGGCTGGGCTACATGCTCGAGGACGCGGGCGTTACCCTGGTCATCACCGAGTCGAGCCTGGCGGACCGTCTCCCGGAGAGCGAGGCCGGGGTGCTGCTGCTGGACCGCGAGCGCGACGCGATCCTGGCTGAATCCGCCGTTGCGCCCGAGAGCGGCGTGCTGCCCGAGAACCTGTCGCACGTCATCTTCACCTCTGGATCCACCGGCCGGCCCAAGGGGGTGATGATCCGCCATTCCTCCACCGTCGTCCTGCTGCACTGGCTGCGGGAGAACGTGACGGACGAGGAGCGCTCGTCGGTGCTCTTCTCCACCTCCATCAACTTCGACGTCAGTATCGCCGAGGTGTTCGGCACGCTGGCCTGGGGCGGAAAAGTAGTGATCGCCGAGAACGCGCTGGAGCTGGCGACGCTCGGCGAAGAGGTGGTCTACGCCAGCATGGTGCCCAGCGCGGCGGCGGAGCTGCTGCGCAGCGGGGGCATCCCGGCGAGCGTAAAAACGCTGAACCTGGGCGGCGAGGCGCTGCCGAGCGCGCTGGCGCAGGGGCTGTACGCGCTGGGTACGGTGGACAAGGTCGGCAACCTGTACGGGCCGACGGAAGACACCACCTACTCCACGTACCAGCTGGTGCCGCGTGGCGCGGACCAGGTGCTGGTGGGCAGGCCGGTGGCCAACACGCGGGCGTACATCCTCGATCACCGTCTGCAGCCCGTGCCGGCCGGTGCGGTGGGCGAACTCTACCTGGCGGGTGACGGCCTGTCGCGCGGCTACGCGAACCGCCCCGCGATGACGGCGGAGCGCTTTGCCCCCTGCCCGTTCGGGGAGCCGGGAAGCCGGATGTACCGGGTGATGGATCGCGTGCGTTGGCGGGAAAGTGCGGAAGTGCGTGAGTGCGTGAGTGCGGGAGTGGATTCCGATCCCGCGGACTCCCGCACGGACGCACTCACGCACTCACGCACTGCTGTTCTCGAGTACCTGGGCCGCACCGACTTTCAGGTAAAGGTGCGCGGGTTCCGCATCGAGCTGGGTGAGATCGAGGCACGGCTGGTCTCGCACCCGGGCGTGCGCGAGGGAGTGGCGCTCGCGCTGGATGATGGGGCCGGCGGCAAGCGGCTGGTGGCGTACTTCGTGGGCGAGGCGCTGGAGAGCCAGGCGCTCCGTGCACACCTGGCGGCGCAGCTGCCGGAGTACATGGTTCCCGCGGCGTTCGTGCGGCTGGACGCGTTGCCGGTCACCCCCAACGGCAAGCTGGACCGCCGCGCGCTTCCCGCGCCCGGCGCAAACGCGTTCGCCGCGCGCACCTACGAAGCGCCGGTGGGGGATACGGAGCGGGCGCTGGCGGAGATCTGGTCGGAGCTGCTGGGCACCGAGCGCGTGGGACGGCGGGACAACTTCTTTGCCCTGGGCGGGCACTCGCTGCTGGCGGTGCGCGTGCTCTCGCGGGTGCGGCAGGCGCTGGGCGTAGAGGTCTCGCCGGGCACCCTGTTCGAGCAGCCCGTGCTGGCGGACTTCGCTGCCGGGCTGGCAAAGGCCAGGGGCGCGGCGGAGACGGCGATCGTGCCCGTGCAGCGCGGCGGGCCGCTGCCGCTGTCGTTCGCGCAGCAGCGGCTCTGGTTCATCGACCAGCTGGAAGGCGCGAGCGCGGCCTACCACCTCCCCATGAACCTGCGGCTTGGGGGTGAGCTGGACCGCGAGGCGCTGGTGCGCGCGCTGGAGCGCATCGTGGCGCGGCACGAGGCGCTGCGCACCCGCTTTCCGCAGACGGACGGCGTCCCGGTCCAGCGGATCGCCGCGGCGGAGGAAAGCCCGTTCCACCTGGCCGAGCACGACCTTGCCGCCGCGGCGGACGCGGGGGATGAGCTGCGCCGCCTGATGCGCGACGAGGCGGGGGCGCCCTTCGACCTGGCGCGCGGCCCGCTGGTGCGTGGGCGGCTGATCCGGCTGGCCGGCGACGACCACGTGCTGCTCATCACCATGCACCACATCGTCTCGGACGGGTGGAGCATGGGGATCTTTACCCGCGAGCTGAGCGCCCTGTACACGGCCTTTACGCGCGGCGAGCCCGATCCGCTTCCGCCGCTGCCGGTGCAGTACCCCGACTACGCCGTGTGGCAGCGCCGGCGGGTGGAAGGGCCCGTTCTGGAGGCGCAGGCGGAGTACTGGCGCGAGACGCTTTCCGGCGCGCCGGAGCTGCTGGAGCTGCCTGCGGACCACCCTCGCCCGGCGCGGCAGGACTTCACCGGCGCCTCGGTGCGGGTGGAGCTGGACGAGGCGCTGGTGGCGGGGGTGGCGGCGCTCTCGCGGCGGCACGGGACCACGCCGTTCGTAACGGTGATGGCCGCGTGGGCGACCGTGCTGAGCCGGCTCTCCGGGCAGGACGACGTGGTGGTGGGAACACCGGCGGCGGGCCGCGGCAACGGCCAGGTGGAGGGGTTGATCGGGTTCTTCGTCAACACGCTGGCGCTCCGGGTAGAGTTCTCGGGCGCGCCCACGGTGGCGGAGCTGCTGGGCCGGGTGCGCGAACGGGCGCTGGAGGCGCAGCGGAACCAGGACGTCCCCTTTGAGCAGGTGGTGGAGCGGGTGCAGCCGGTGCGTACCCTGGCGCACACGCCCATCTTCCAGGCGATGCTGGCGTGGCAGGACATGCCCGGAGGCGCGCTGGAGCTGCCGGGGCTCGACGTGCTCCGTCTGGACGGGGGGGCGGAAGAGGCGGCCCAGTTCGACCTGACGCTTGCCCTGGCACCCGACGGCGGGCGGATCACGGGCGAGGTCGTGTACGCCACGGCTCTCTTCGACCGGGCGACGGTGGAGCGGTACGCGGGCTACCTGCGCCGCGCGCTGGAAGCGATGGTGGCGGACGACGCAAAACCGGTCCATCGGCTGGATCTGCTCGGCGAAGCGGAGCGGCGCCGGGTCGTCGAGGAGTGGAACGCTACCGACGCCGGGTACCCGCGCGGCGCGTGTGTCCACGACCTGTTCCGCGCGCAGGCGGCGCGGACGCCGGAGTGCGTCGCGCTCTCCTGGCGCGGCGAGCGGTGGACGTACGCGCAGCTGGAGGCGCGCGCGAACCAGATCTCCAACGCCCTGCGCCGCCGTGGGGTGGGACCGGAAGTGCGCGTGGGCATCTGCCTGCCGCGCACGCCGGAACTGGTGGCGGCGATGCTGGGCGTGCTGAAAGCAGGCGGCGCGTACGTCCCGTTGGATCCGGCCTACCCGCGCGAGCGGCTGGGTTACATGCTCGAGGACGCGGGCGTGACCCTCGTCATCACCGACTCCATCCTCGCGGATCGCCTGCCGGAAGGTGCGGCCGGGGTGCTGCTGCTGGATCGCGAGCGCGACGCGATCGCGGCGGAATCGGTTGATGCGCCGGAGAGCGGCGTCGTCCCCGAACACCTGTCACACGTCATCTTCACCTCCGGGTCCACTGGCCGACCCAAGGGTGTGATGATCCGCCACTCCTCGACCGTCGTCCTGCTGCACTGGCTGCGCGAGAACGTGACCGACGAGGAGCGCTCGTCGGTGCTGTTCTCCACGTCGATCAACTTTGACGTCTCCATCGCGGAGGTGTTCGGTACGCTGGCTTGGGGCGGAAAGCTGGTGATCGCGGAGAACGCGCTGGAGCTGGCGACGCTGGACGAGCCCGTCGTGCACGTCAGCATGGTGCCGAGCGCGGCGGAGGAACTGCTGCGTAGCGGCGGCATCCCGGCGAGTGTGAAGACGCTGAACCTGGGCGGCGAGGCGCTGCCCAACGCGCTCGCGCAGGATCTGTACGCGCTGGATACGGTGGAGAAGGTCGGCAACCTGTACGGTCCGACGGAGGACACGACGTACTCCACGTACTACATCGTTCCGCGCGGCGCGGACCAGGTGCTGGTCGGCACGCCAGTGGCGAATACGCAGGCGTACGTCCTCGATCACCATCTGCAGCCCGTGCCGGCCGGTGTGGTCGGCGAACTCTACCTGGCGGGCGACGGGTTGTCGCGCGGCTACGCCAATCGTCCCGCGATGACGGCGGAGCGTTTTGTCCCCTGCCCCTTCGGCGCGCCGGGAGCGCGGATGTACCGGGTGATGGACCGCATCCGCTGGCGGGAGAGTGCGGAGGTGGATTCCGCGGCCTCCTGGGTGGACGCACCAACACACGCACGCACTGCCGTTCTGGAGTACCTGGGCCGCACCGACTTCCAGGTGAAGGTGCGTGGCTACCGCATCGAGCTGGGCGAGATCGAGGCGCGGCTGGCGGAGTACCCGGACGTGCGCGCCCCGGTCGTCCTGGTGCGCGAGGACGCGCCCGGCGACCGGCGGCTGGTGGCGTACTACCAGGCGGACGAGCCGGTCCCTGTCGACGCGCTGAAGGCGCACCTTGCCGATCGTCTGCCGGGGTACATGGTGCCGGCGGCGTACGTGTGGATGGAGGCGTATCCACAAACCCCCAACGGAAAGACCGACCGCAAGGCGCTCCCCGCGCCGGAAGGGGATGCCTACGCGGCCCACGAATACGCGGTGCCCGTGGGCGATACCGAGCAGGCGGTGGCCGGGATCTGGGCCGAGGTGCTGGGCGTGGAGCGGGTGGGCCGCCACGACAACTTCTTCGAGTTGGGCGGGCACTCGCTTCTCGCCGTCCGCGTGGTCTCGCGGGTAAGGCAGGCGCTGGGCGCGGAGGTGGGGATCGCCGGCGTGTTCGAGCGGCCCGTGCTGGCGGACTTTGCGCGCGGGCTGCAGACCGCCGCACGTGCCGAGGCGGCGGCGATCGCGCCGGTGGAGCGCTCCGGTCCGCTCCCCCTGTCGTTCGCGCAGCAGCGGCTGTGGTTCCTGGAGCAGATGCAGGGCGTGGGTGCGGCCTACCACATCCCCATGGGCCTGCGGCTGCGGGGCCACCTGGACGGCGCGGCGCTGGTGCGGGCGCTGGACCGCATCGTCGCCCGTCACGAGGCGCTGCGCACCTCCTTCCCCACGGTGGACGAAGAGCCGGTCCAGCGCATCGCCCCCGTCGAGGAAAGCGGCTTCCAGCTGGTGGAGCACGATCTCCATGCCGCGCCGGACGCGGAGGACGAGCTGCACCGCCTGGTGCAGGACGAGGCGAGCGCGCCGTTCAACCTGGCGCACGGCCCGCTGGTGCGCGGGCGGCTGATTCGCATGGCGGCGGACGACCACGTGCTGCTGGTGACGATGCACCACATCGTCAGCGACGGCTGGTCGCTGGGCGTGCTGCACCGCGAGCTGGGCGCGCTGTACACCGCCTTTGCCCGGGGCGAGCCCGATCCGCTGCCGCCGCTGCCGGTGCAGTACGCGGACTACGCGGCGTGGCACCGCCGGTGGGTTGAAGGGCCCGTCCTGGAAGCGCAGGCCGAATACTGGACCCGGACGCTGGCCGGCGCGCCGGAGCTGCTGGAGCTGCCCACGGACCATCCGCGCCCGGCCAGGCAGGACTTCACCGGCGCGTCAGTGGACGTGGAGCTGGACGAGGCGCTGGCGACGGCCCTGAAGACGCTGTCGCAGCGGCACGGCACCACGCTGTTCATGACGCTGCTGGCCGGATGGGCCGCCGTGCTTGCCCGCCTGTCGGGCCAGGACGACGTGGTGATCGGCACCCCCACCGCCAACCGCGGCCGCGCGGAGGTGGAGGAGCTGATCGGCTTCTTCGTCAACACGCTGCCGCTGCGGGTGGACCTGTCGGGCGCGCCCACGTCGGCCGGGCTGCTGGACCGCGTCCGATCGCTGGCGCTGGAGGCCCAGCGGAACCAGGACATCCCCTTCGAGCAGGTGGTGGAGCGCGTGCATCCCACGCGCAGCCTGGCCCACAGCCCGCTCTTTCAGGTGATGTTCACCTGGCAGAACGCGGCGGAAGAAAGCCTGGACCTGCCGGGGCTGGCGGTCCGTCCGCTGCACCCGGCGGGCGCCGGGGGCTCGCCGTCTGCCGTGAGCGCAAAGTTCGACCTGTCGCTGACGCTCTGGGAAGATGGCGGGCGGATCGGCGGCGTGGTGGCGTACGCCACCGCCCTCTTTGACCGGGCCACCGTCGAGCGGCACGTGGGCTACCTGCGCCGCGTGCTGCAGGCGATGGCCGACGACGACTCCACGCCGGTGGATCGGGTGAACCTGCTGGATGCGGCGGAGCGGCGCACGGTGGTGGAAGAGTGGAACGCCACCGCCGCGGCGTTCCCCGCCGAAGCATGCATCCACGAGCTGTTCGAAGCCCAGGTGCAGCGGACGCCCGACGCGGTGGCGCTGTCGTACGAAGGAGAGCGCCTTGCCTACGCGGAGCTGAACGCGCGGGCCAACCGGCTGGCGCACCACCTCCGCGCGCTGGGGGTGGGGCCGGAGGTGCGTGTGGCGGTGTGCGTCAAGCGCGGGCTGGAGACGGTGGTCGCCATGCTGGCGGTGATGAAGGCCGGCGGCGGCTACGTGCCGCTCGATCCGGGAAATCCGGAGGACCGCCTGCGCTTCGCGCTGAGCGACAGCGCGCCCGCCGCGCTTCTGACGGGAGGGCCGCTGGTCGCGCGCTTTGCCACCGCCGGGATGCCGATCGTGGACCTGGACGCTCCCGCGGCGTGGGATGCGTATCCCGCGTCGGACCCTGGTCGGGCACAGGTGGGGGTGCGGCCGGAGCACCTGGCGTACGTCATCTACACCTCCGGGTCCACGGGCAGGCCCAAGGGCGTGCTGGTGCGGCACGACTCGCTGGTGAGCCTGCTGGCCGTCACCCGCGCCGCGTTCGGCGTGGGGCCGGGCGACGTGATGCCGGCGCTGGCGCCCAGCGCCTTCGACATCTCCCTCTTCGAGTTCCTTCTCCCGCTCGTCTCCGGCGCGGAGGTCCGCATGGTCGCGCCCCGGCGGGTGATCGACGCGCATTCGCTCCTGGACGAGATCACGGACGCCACGCTGCTGCACGCCGTCCCCGCGCTGATGCGCGAGATCGCGCAGGTGGAGCGCCGGGCGCCGCGCCTGGCCCGCCTTCGCGGCACCTTCGTGGGTGGCGACCAGGTACCCGCCGACCTGCTGGCGGAGATGGGCGCCGCCTTCCCGTCCGCGCGGACACACATCCTGTACGGCCCCACGGAGGCCACGATCCTGGCCTCGGCGCACGCGGTGCCGGCGGACGGCGTTGTGTCCGGGCATCCGATCGGCCGGCCGCTGGGCAACGTGCGCCTGTACGTCTGCGACGCACGGGGCGAGCCGCAGCCGGTAGGCGTGGCCGGTGAGCTGCTGATCGGGGGGATGGGCGTGGCGCGCGGCTACCTGGGCCGCCCCGCGCTTACCGCGGAGCGCTTTGTCCCCGATCCGTTCTCCACCGTCCCGGGCGCGCGGCTGTACCGCACCGGCGACCGGTCGAGATGGAAGGAAGACGGCGTTCTCGATTTCCTGGGACGCACCGACTTTCAGGTCAAGATCCGCGGCTTCCGCATCGAGCTGGGCGAGATCGAGGCGCGGCTGCGCGAGCACCCGGCGGTGCGTCAGGCGGCGGTGCTGGCGCGGGAGGACGCCCCGGGAAGGAAGCGGCTGGTGGCCTACGTGGTGGGCGATGCCGTGGCCGACATGCTGAAGGCGTACCTCTCCAGCCGTCTGCCGGGGTACATGGTTCCGGAGGCGTACGTGCGGCTGGAGGCGCTTCCCCTCACCCGCAACGGCAAGCTGGACCGCCGGGCGCTCCCCGTGCCGGGCGGCGCGGCATATGCGCGCCACGGCGTAGAGCCGCCGCTGCACATTCCGGAGCAGGTGCTGGCCGACATCTGGGCCGAGGTGCTGGGGGTGCAGCAGGTGGGCCGGCGCGACCACTTTTTCGAGCTGGGCGGCCACTCCCTGCTCGCCGTGCGGATGGTGGCCCGGGTGCGCGAGGCGCTGAACCCCGCGGCCACGGTGGACGAGGTGTTCGCGCACCCGGTCCTGTACCAGCTCGCGGCGCGGCTGCAGGGGGGCGGTGAGTGGTCCGGCACCAACCACGCCATCCCGGTCAGGGAAACCGGGTCCCAGCGCCCCCTGTTCGTGGTGCACGACGCGGTGGGGACCGTGTTCTACGGGCAGATCCTCCGCCCGCACCTGGACCCGGAGATCCCCATCTACGCCCTGCCGGGACCGCTCAACGACGCGGCCGAGCTCGCCTCGCTGGACGACCTGGTGACGCGGCTGGTGCGGATGATCACGGAGGTGCAGCCGGAGGGGCCGTATCGCCTGGCGGGGTGGTCGGCGGGCGGGGTCTTTGCCCACGCGGTGGCGGAACGGCTGATCAGCACGGGACGGACGGTGGAGTTCGTTGGGCTGCTGGACACCACCCACCCGTCCCGCCTGCCGCACCGGGACTCTCCGCTGGAGCGGCAGTTCACCGTGCTGGATGTGCTGGCCCGGGACAGCGGCGAGTCGCGGGCCACGCCCGAGACGCTGCACGCGCTCAGGGAGGATACCCGCGGGCTGGACCTGCCGGCCTTTATCGATAAATGCAAGGCGCGGGGACTTCTTCCCGAAACGATCACCGTGGCCCGGGTGGAGCAGGTGGACAACCGGATCACCCTGCTCAAGCGCAGCGTCGCGGAGTACGTTCCCGGGCCGCTCCCGGTATCCGGCACCATCTTCGCCAGCGACGACGCGGCGGACGACCCGCGCCTGGGCTGGCACGACGTGCCGGGGGGCGCGCCGTTCCAGATGGAGCGCATTCCCGGTACGCACCACACCATGTGGAAGAAGGGGAACGTGGAGGTGGTGGGGACGGTGCTCTCCCGCGCGCTCCACGCGTCCGCCGCGGGTGGGGGCCTGGAGGGGTGATGGGACCGCTTCCCTATCACCGCCTCAGTCACCGCGGCGACGGCGTGGGAAGCAGTCCCGTGTGGAAGGCGGACGCCGATACGCGATCGTAGCCGTCCTCCCGCGGAGCCCGGCCGATAAGCCGCATCTGCCTGCGTCCTGAAGACGGGGCCGATGCAGACCACGATTTCGTAAGGAGCGGAAGGAATGGCCAGGCAAGTGCTGTTCGTCCATGGCGGCGGCGGTGGTGCGTACGCGGCAGACGCCAAGCTCGTGGAGAGCCTGCGGGCCAGGCTGGGCGGCGACTACGTCGTACGTTACCCGGAGCTGCCGAACGAGGAGGAACCGCAGTACGAAGTCTGGAAAAACGCGATCGCCGGCGAGCTGGCCGCCATGGGCAGCGGCGCCATTCTCGTGGGCCACTCGATCGGCGGGTCGGTCATCATTCGAGCGGTCGTCGACGGGGACATCGGGCACTCGCTGGCCGGCGTATTGCTCCTGTCGGCGCCGTTCTGGTACGAGCACGACTTCTGGCGCTGGGACGAGGTGAAGCTGCCCGCGGACGCCGCCGAGCGGATTCCCGACGGCCTGCCGGTATTTGTCGTTCACGGAACGCAGGATGAGTCCGTTCCCTTTGCGCACGCCGAGATGTACGCGCGAGCCCTGCCCCAGGCCACGCTGCGCCCTCTGGACGGCCGCGATCACCAGCTCGGCGAGGATCTCACGGAAGTGGCGCGGGACATCATGCTCCTGCGCTGAGAAGGCCGGAAGGTTGCGCCGGCCTGTCGTTGGCTTTCCGGGCCCATCCCACAGAACCCCGGTGTCATCCTGAGGCTGAGCCTGAGGGGGTGTGAGAAACCTCGAATCGTGCCAGTCATTCTGAGGGAGGCGCCGCTCCACAACCTGCTCATACACAACACCCTGGCGCCGACCGAAGGACCTTGCCGGCAGAAGCGTAAGGCTGGCTCCATGGCCCGCATCTGGCCTCACGGCGGCGGAGAGAAGGTCCTTCGGTCGCGCGTAAGCTCTTGTGTTCCTGAAGGTTCCGCGTGGCGCTCCCTCAGGATGACTGTGCGCTTCGTACGAAGAACTGTGGTCTCTCAACACCCTCTGATGCTGATACCGAATCCGCAAAGGCATTGGCACGCAGAGGGAGCAGAGGAAGCAGAGAACTGCATGTAGAAACCTCTGCTTCCTCTGCTCCCTCTGCGTGAGAAGCAGTTGGGGAATACGCAGTGTATTTGCGGATCAGGTATGAGATGTCCGGTTCTGGAGGTGCAACTGGTGTTCACAAGCGCACAACGCACCGTGAGAAACGGTATCATCATACGGAATCCGGGAAAACACCTGTCATTCTGAGGGAGCGCCCTCGTCGGGCTTTCGGGAACGCCACGAAGCCAGTGGCGCGACCGAAGAATCTCCCTCCCCTCGCGCGGAACCCCTTTCCGGGCAACGCCCGGGAACCCGGTCGTGACGGAAAGAACCGCGCGTTTCAGCATGGAGATTCTTCGGTCGGCGCCATGCTCCTGCGCGAACGGAGAGCGCTGCGCGGCGCCTCCCTCAGAATGACAGT
>NZ_JBMDXM010000228.1:0-7666 GCF_048594345.1 Longimicrobium sp. | reverse complement strand
CGTGCTCAGATGCCCTTCTACGCGGATACGGCGGCTCATGCGCTCGCTCCTGAGGAGGGTAGTAGCAAGCACTGCTCCCACACTTCTCAATGTAAACGGCGCACTCCAGAATACCTAATCTTTTTCCGGATTTGGTATGAGGGTGTGAGGGTGTGAGGGTGTGAGGGTAATCGCGAAGGCCCGCTTCCGCAGTTGGAGGCGGGCCTTTCTTTCCCTTCATCACTGAGCGCGTCATTCCGAGGCCCGCCGACGCCGGACCATCCTGTCGCGCCGATGCGCGGCTTCAGGCGCTCCAGCAGGCGGCTCGCGACCGGTCCTGTGACCGCGGGGCCGTTGCCTCGGCGGAGGCATCTCTCTACAATCCCTGCACAAGCGTCCGTGCACCAGCGCCGGAGGAGAGCCGTTGTACACGGTAGATGAGATCGTCATGCGCGCGCCGGTGGAGGCGTGCTTTCAGGCGGGGGCGGACGTGGAGCGCTGGCCCGAGCGGCTGCCGCACTACCGCTGGGTGCGCTTTCAGCGCAAGGACGGCTTTGGCACCGGGCTGGTGGAGATGGCGGCCCGGCGATCGTTCGGGCCGCTGCAGTATCCCGTCTGGTGGGTTTCGGAGATGCACGTCGACACGGCGCGGCCGGCGGTCATCTATCGGCACGTGGACGGCATCACCACGGGAATGGACGTGGAGTGGACGTTCCAGGACCGCGGCGACGGCACCACGCACGTCCGCATCGTGCACGACTGGAAGCAGGGGCCGCGCTGGCCGCTTCCCGGCGTGGGGCGGCGGGCGATCGGGGACGTGGTGATCGGTCCCGTCTTTATCCACCACGTGGCGGGCCGCACCCTGGCCGGCATCAAAAGGCACGTGGAGAACGGCTGACGCGCACCTCCGCCGCGCTGGGGTGTACAGGGCGGCGGTCTAACCGGCAGACAGGCGCGGGAGCGGCGCAGCCCCCTCCCGCGCTCCGTTTTTCTGATGATCAGGACGAGCAGGTTCATGACGGATACCAGCCACCACGGCGGCCCCGCGCCGCTTCGCCGCGTCGCCATCACGGGCATCGGGTGCGTTACGCCCATCGGCACCGGCGTGGAAGCGCTCTGGGACGGGCTGCGGCGCCGCGAGTCGGCGGTGCGGCGGATCGACCGCTTTGATCCGTCGCCGTTCCGCACGCACATCGCCGCGCAGGTGGACGGCTTTGAGCCCACGGACTTCATGGACCGCAACCGCGCGCGCCGCACCGAACGGTACGCGCAGTTCTCCATCGCCTCCGCGCGGCTGGCGCTGGAAGACGCCAGGCTGGACCCCGCGTCGGTGGACCCGGACCGCACGGGCGTGCTGCTGGGCAGCGCGCTGGGCGGCGTGGCGTACGGCGAAAACCAGTTCACCAGCTACGTGCACAAGGGCGTTCGCGGCGTGGACCCCATGCTGGCGCTGGCCGTGTTCAACGGTGCGTCCAGCTGCAACGTGGCCATCGAGTTCGGCTTTACCGGCCCCAACTCGACGAACGGGATGAGCTGCGCGTCGGGCGCCATCGCGGTGGGCGACGCCTGGCGCGCCATCCGCCTGGGCGACGCCGACGTCGTGCTGGCGGGCGGGGTAGAGACGCCGCTGGCGCCGCTGTGCTTTGGCGCGTTCGCCATCATCCGCGCCATGAGCACCCGCAACGACGACCCCGCCACCGCCTCGCGCCCCTTCGACCGTGAGCGCGACGGCTTTGTGATGGGCGAGGGCGCGGCCATCCTGGTGATGGAGGAGATGGAGCACGCCCGGGCCCGCGGCGCGCGCATCTACGCCGAGGTGCTGGGCTACGGCACCAGCAACGACGCACACCACATGACCGCGCCGCGCCCCGACGGCGCCCAGGCCGGCCGCGCCATGCGCACGGCGATGAGCACCGCCGGGCTGCGGCCGCAGGACGTGGACGTGATCAACGCGCACGCCTCGTCCACGCCGCTCAACGACAGCACCGAAAGCCAGACCATCCGCCGCGTGTTCGGCGAGCATACCGACGCGCTCAAGGTGAGCGGCACCAAGGGCTACCACGCGCACTGCCTGGGCGCCACCGGCGCCATCGAGGCGGCCATCAGCGCGCTCACCATCCAGCGCGGCTGGGTGCCGCCCACGCTGAACCTGGAATCCCCCGGCGACGAGTGCGACCTGCCGTACGTGACGGGTGAAGGGCTGGAGATGCCGGTGCGGCGCATCGTTTCGAACAGCTTCGGGTTCGGCGGGATCAACGCGGCGCTGGCTTTCGGCGCGGTGGAGTGAACTGCAGGGAATAGGGAATAGGGAATAGGGAATGGGGAATAGGGAACAGCCTGCAACTGCTCGCGCGGTTGCAGGCTGTTTTGCGTCGGAGGGGAACTGGTGTCAGCAGAGGCAGGAGGTCACGGGCTCGGCCGCGCAGTCCGCGCACTTCGACGCGCACCCTGGATCAGCCGATCCGTCACTCCCCGCACAGAAGAGGGCACCCGCTGTAGCAGCTGGGAGAAGCGCAGGTGTCCCATGCGCCGCAGGTCTCGACGTCTGCGCACGTGTTGACCTGCTTGTCGCACGTGATGCCGGTGCCGCACCGGGGGGAGTAATGCCCCTGGACCGTTCCACGCCCGGCGGATACCTCGGTGATCTCGAACGACTCCACCTTCAGCTCCGCCAGTTCCAGGTGCAGCTTCTTCATGGTCTTTCCCTCTATCAACGGAAAAAGGCGCTCCCGCGGCCCATGCCGGCGGAAGCGATGGACGCAATCCTATAGATGCGCGAAAGGACGCTTTCGCGGAAGAGGAATGTCTCCACGGCTCCCCGCCGTCCATCCCGCGCCCTCCGCGCCTCGCCCCGGCTTGCTTGCGCCGTTCCACGCGTGGGCTCCAGATTGCGCGGCAACACCTGACTCCGGAGAGCACATTCAATGATCACGCGCTGGTTCACCGCGTTCACCACCGCCGCGCTGCTGGCGGGATGCGGCACATCGCCGTCGACGGGCCCCGCGCCCATGCAGGGGCCCGCGCGCCTGGAGCGGCCCATCCCCTATCCCGTCACGCCGCCCGCGGAGTACCAGCGCGCGGTGGCCAGCGGCACGCGCACGGCCACCGGCGCGCCGGGCGCGCGCTACTGGCAGAACCGCGCGGACTACCAGATCCGCACGCGCGTGATCCCCGACCAGAAGCGGCTGGAAGGGAGCGAGACCATCACCTACACCAACAACTCGCCCAACCCGCTGGCGCAGCTGCACGTGGACCTTACGCTCAACCAGAACGCGCCCGGCGTGGTGCGCAACGAGCCGGCGGAGGTCACCGGCGGGGTTGAGGTGACGCGCGTGGCGCTGGACGGGCAGGCGGTGGCGCAGGGCGGCCGCGAGGGCGCGCGCTACGCCATCAACGGCACGCGGATGGTCATCGTCCCCAGCGCGCCGGTCGCGCCGGGGGCCACGGTGCGCATCGGGGTGGACTGGGCGTTCAAGGTGCCGCAGGCCGGCGGCAGCGGGCGGATGGGGTACAGCGAGGAGAACCTGTTCTTCTTCGCCTACTTCTACCCCGCCATGGCCGTGTACGACGACGTGGTGGGGTGGCACCCCGACCCGTTCCGCGGCACCGGCGAGTTCTACGCGGACTTTGGCAGCTACGACGTGACGTTCGAGGCGCCTGCGCAGTGGATCGTATTTGGCACCGGCGCGCTGCAGAACGCGGAGCAGGCGCTGGCCCCCGCCATCCTGCAGCGCTACCGCCAGGGGGTGGAGAGCGACCAGGTGGTGCACGTGGTAACCCCCGCGGACTTTGAGCGGGTGACCACGGCGGGGCAGAACGGGATGGTGACGTGGCGGTTTCGCGCCGACAGCGTGCGCGACGTGGCGTACAGCGTCACGCGCGCCAGCAACTGGGACGCGCGCCGCACCGCCGTGGGTGACCGCAACGGCGACGGGCGCACCGACCACACCGCCATCCACGCCTTCTGGCGCCCCAACGCCCCACGCTGGGCCGGCGCGGCGGACATGGAGGCGCACGCCATCACCTTCCTGTCGGAGTTCACGGGCATTCCCTACCCGTGGCCGCACATGACGTCGGTGGAGGCCGAGGACATCATCAGCGGCGGGATGGAGTACCCGATGATGACCATCATCAGCTCCTTTACGCGCTCCAGCGACCAGGGGCTGTACGGCACCACCGCGCACGAGCTGGCGCACATGTGGGTGCCGATGATCGTGAGCGTGGACGAGCGGCGCTACGCGTGGATGGACGAGGGGATGACCACGTACCACGAGGCGCAGGCGCGCAAGGACACCTTTCCCACCAGCACGGGCGAGATCGAGGACCGCGAGTCGTACCTGGGGCTGGCGCGCACCGGCGGCGAGGGCGAGATCATGCGCCGCAGCGACTTTCACTACACGGGGGCGGCGTACGGCGTGGCGTCTTATCCCAAGCCGTCCACCAACTTCGTTTCGCTGCGCGGCATTCTGGGCGAGGCCACGTTCAACCGCGCGTGGCGCACCTTTCTGCAACGCTGGGCGTGGAAGCACCCCTACCCGTGGGATTTCTTCAACACGGTCGAAGAGGTGGCGGGCGAGGACCTGGACTGGTTCTGGCGCACCTGGTTCTACGAAACGTGGACGCTGGACCAGGCCGTCGGCAGCGTGGCCGAAGGCGCCGGGGGCGCGACGATCGTGATCGAGGACCGCGGCCTGGCGCCCATGCCCGCGCGCGTGACCATTACCCGCGAGAACGGCGAGACGCAGATGATCGAGGTGCCGGTGGAAACGTGGCTGGAAGGCCGCCGCACCGCCACGCTCACCCTTCCACGCCACGCCTCGCCCGTGATCCGGGTGGAGATCGACGCGGAGAACGCGTTCCCGGACATCCAGCGCGACAACAACGTGTGGGCGCGGCAGTGAGGTGAACGGGTGAAGGGGGACGAGGCGCTACGGACGGGCCCTCTTCCCCGACCGGCCTTTTGCTCGTTCCTCGCACGGCGGTCGCCGCGAGCCGCGAGGAACGAGCGGCGAAGTCGGCGGGGGAGAGGGCCCGTCGGACACGCGTCGTGCCCTCCACTGCTTGACCGCACCCGGCCGCAGCACGCATTCTCACGCATCATCCCAATCCGCCGTCTACGTCCCACCCGTCCAGAAGCTCCCGATGCTCAAGAAGCTGCTCTACGTCCTCGCGGGCGTGCTCGCGCTGGTGCTCGCTGCGCTCATCGGCGGGCGCGTGTGGCTGGGAAGGTCTACGCCGGACCCCACGCGCGGCGCGGCGATGACGGGGCTGCACGCGCCGGTTGACGTGTGGCGCGACTCGCTGGGCGTGCCGCACGTGTGGGCCAGGGACGAGGAGGACCTGTTCCGCGCCGTGGGCTACGTGCACGCGCAGGACCGCCTCTTTCAGATGGAGATGTTCCGGCGCGTGGCGGACGGGCGGCTGGCGGAGATCCTGGGCGCGGACCTGGCGGATACGGACAAGTTCCTGCGCACCGTCGGGATGGGGCGCAGCGCGGCGGAGAACGAGGCGCGGCTGGCGCCGGAGCACCGGCGCATGCTGCAGGCGTACGCGGACGGCGTGAACGCGTGGATGCGCACCCACGGCGGCCCGCTGCCGCCGGAGTTCGTCACCCTGCGCTTCAAGCCCGAGCCGTGGACCGTCCGCAACACGCTTTCCATCGCCAAGATCATGGCGTGGGACCTGGCGGACTTTGACCTGGGGCTCAACCTGCAGCGCGCCGTCGACAAGGTGGGCGCGGAGCGGGGGCGCGAGCTGTTTCCCTTCTATCCCGAGAACGGCACCACCATCCTGGGCGCCGACGCGCAGTGGCAGGGCCGCGGCACCGCACAACCTCGCGTTCCCGCCACCGTCCCCGCCCCGCGCGTCAGCGGCCGCGTCCCCCTGCCGGACGTGCCGCCGCTCGCGCTGGAGCTGCTGGAATCCGTCTCCGCCTCCCACGCCTCCAACTCCTGGGTCATCGGCGGGTCGCGCACGAAGTCGGGAAAGCCGATCCTCGCCAACGACATGCACCTGGCGCTGCGCGCGCCGGCCATCTGGTACCTGGCCGCCCTGCACGGCGGCGGCTTCAACGTGGCGGGGATGACGCTCCCCGGCGTTCCCGTCGTGGTCGCCGGGCACAGCGAGCGGGTGGCGTGGGGCTACACGAATGCGATGGTGGATGACGTCGACTTCTTCGTGGAGCAGGTGGATTCCGCGAATCCCAACCGCTACCGCACGCCGGACGGATGGGCGGAGATGACGGTCCGCCCCGAGACGATCCGGATCAAGGGCGGCGACAGCATCGTCCACAACGTGCGCACCACGCGCCACGGCCCCGTGATCTCCGACGCGGACGAGCGCGGCGGCGACCGCGTGCTGTCGATGCAGTGGACGGCGTACGAGCCGTCGACCGAGGTGGTGGCGCTGCTGGGGATGAACACGGCGCGCAACGCGGACGAGTTTACCACCGCCCTGCGCGGCTTCAACAACCCGCACCAGAACGTGATCTTCGCCGATCGCGACGGGCGCTTCGGGTACTGGATGGGCGGCCGCGTCCCGATCCGCCGCGGCGGCGACGGCGTGCTGCCGCAGCCCGGGTGGACGGGCGAGGCGGACTGGACGGGGTTCCTGGGCTTCGACCAGCATCCGCACGTCCTGGATCCCGCGGACGGCTTTGTGGTCACGGCCAACAACCGGCAGGTGGGGCCCGCGTATCCGCACCACATTACCGCCAACTGGGCCGAGCCGTGGCGCGCCATGCGCATCCGCCAGCTGGTAGAGGCGGGCCAGGGGCTGACGGCGGCGGACGTGGCGCGCCAGCAGATTGACGTGCGCGACGTCTTTGCGCTGCGCCACCTGCCCCGTGCCGTGCAGGCGGCGGAGCGCGCCCAGCTGCCCGACGCCGCCCGCGAGCTGCGGGCATGGAACGGCGAGGCGCGGGTGGATTCTCGCGGCGCGGCGCTCTTCTACGCCTGGTTCGACGAACTGCGCACCCGCGTGGGGAACGACGAGTTTGGCGGCGAGAACGTGTACTTTCCGCGCACCTCGCTGGACCGCATCCTGGAGCAGGGCGGCGGCGCGTGGGTGGACGACGTGACGACGGCGGGCAAGACGGAGACGCTGGACGAGCTGGCGGCGGAGGCCATGCGCACCGCCGCGCAGGCCGTGGGCACCCAGACGTGGGGCGCGCTGCACCAGACGCAGATCGGCCATCCGATGGGCGTGGTGAGCGTGCTGGACCGTGCGCTCAAGCTCAACATCGGCCCGTTCCCCAACGGCGGATCGTACTACACGGTGAACGTGAGCGGATGGAGCGCCCGCAAGCCGCCGTTCACCAACACGTACGGAAGCAGCCAGCGCCACGTGGTCGACATGGCGGATCCGGACGGATCCGGCGGCTTCGTCATCCCCACCGGGCAGAGCGGCATCCCGTTCTCCCCGCACTACCGCGACCAGACGCCGCTGTGGCGCGAAGGGCGCCTGTGGCTCATCCCGCTGGACCGCGGCAAGGCCGAGCGCCGCGCCGTCAGCCGGATGACGCTGCGGCCGGAGTAGAAGTGCGAGAGTGCGTAAGTGCGAGAGTGCGAGAGTGCGAGAGTGCGCGGATCGGAATGAGCGGATAAATCCGCTGCTGGGAAAGCGATAAGCCCCGTCCCGGGGGGGGGTGCGGGCCGGCGGGGCGGGGGGTGGACCACATATTATCCGT
>NZ_JBMDXM010000227.1:0-32059 GCF_048594345.1 Longimicrobium sp. | reverse complement strand
AGGGTGTGAGGGTGTGAGGGGGTGAGGGTGTGAGGGTGTGAGGGTGTGAGGGTGTGAGGGTGTGAGGGTGTGAGGGTGTGAGGGTGTGAGGGTGTGAGGGTGCGGATGAAGGCGCTTCGGACAGGCCGGTGCAGGCCCCCTCCGGGCCGGCACCACCGGCCCACCTCCCCCGAAACTGCCGGGGGAGGTTAGGGGGGCAGCCGGCGGTAAGCTTCGGACGGTGTGGCGCGGGATGGTAGGTCGCCCCCTCCCCGGCCCTCCCCCGCAAACTGCGCGGGGGAGGGAGGTGCGGCGCACCTTGTCGAAGCGGGATCGAAGTCCACCTCCCCCAGGGGTTTTTGGGGGAGGTGCGAGCCTGAGCGAGTAAGGGGGCGCCTCGCGGGCGCAGCCCAAAGCTGATCGAAGCGGGATCGAAGTTCTCCCCTCTCCGTGAGGAACGAACGGGGAGGGGCCGGGGGAGGGGCACCGCCGGGCGCCAGCTCGACGCCTTTCGCCGATCCGTGAGCCATCGGCAACCGCTCCCCGATGCCCGCCGATTCGTCCCGCCACCGCACCGCCGGACGCGCGGGGGCTCCGCTGGTCACGGGAGCCTCGCCGCCCGCCCCGTCCGTTCGTATCGTGCATCCCGCGCACCTTTGCGACGCATTCGCGTACCAGTTCTCCCGGCGTACACAACATGGCGGCTCGCGTACTTGCCAAACGTCCGGCGGCGCGGTTATCGTCGCTGACCCGGCCGCAATTCCGTGCGTTCCGTGCAGCGCGCGGCTGGCTCTGGCGCGGACCGGACGGACGCTCCACACGGCGCGCGGCGGCAGCAACGCCGCGCACGGGGCCCGGCTCCGCGTACACCATCAAGCTTTCTCTTGCCGCCGGTTTGCGTCCCGGCGCCTGACCTTCAGATACCCCTGCGCGCCGTATGACCGAGCCCTGGATGGACGATACCGCCGCCGGCGGGGACGCCCTCTTCAACCGCTTCGTGTGCCGCGTCTCCGGCGCCCCCGCCGACACGGTTGACGAGATGCGGCCCGAGCGCACCCTCGCCGTGCTGCGCGAGCTGCAGGCAACGGAGCGCCGGCTGCACGCCGCGCGCGAGGACGTGTCGCAGCTGCTCTTTGCCGCCATCGGCGCGGCGCAGGAAAAGCCCCTGCGCAACAAGCTCATCACCCTCAAGCGCGAGCTGTACAACCTCAAGCCCCAGTCCGCCGAACGGCTGGACGCCGGCCTGGCGGGGATGGACCCGTCGTCCGCCGCGGCCGTCCGCGCCTTTGCGGCTGACGTGGAGCGGGCGCGCGGGCTGGAGGGCCAGCTCAAGCAGGCGTACGACGCCGAGACGCCGGAGCTACGCCGCCGCTTTCGCGGGCTGCTGCAGGACGCGGACTTTCGCAAGGGGCTGATGGTCAGCAGCCGCTCGCTGTACGGCGCGCTGGACCGCTACGCCGCCGCCGCCGACTCCGGCGACATCCACGGCCGCGACGAAAAGACGGAGCGCGGGCTGCTGCGCTACTACACGCGCATGGTCATGAAGGCCACGCCGTTCGCCACCTTCTGCGCCATCATCCCCGGCACCTTCGTCGGCGAGACGGACGGCGAGCCGGAGGGGGGCACGCGCTTTACCGGCGACCCGCGCGCCAAGCGCAGCTTTGTGCGCGCCAACAAGTTCCTGTACGGCCTGTTCTTCGACCACCTCAAGACGCGCCCGGCGTTCCGGCACGCGCTGCAGGTGGAGCGCAATCCCACGCTGCGCGCCGAGGGCGAGCGGCTGGTCTTCCTCACCGCCATCGACGGCCGCGAGGTCTTTCAGCGGCTGGGCGACAACGAGGTGCTGCAGCTCATCGCCAGCCGCTTCAGCGACGGCGGCGCGCCCACGCTGGGCGACCTGATCCGCGCCCTTTCGTCCGATCCGGAGATCGACGCCACGTTCGAAGAGGCCGAGGCGTACCTGGACAAGCTGATCGAGATCGGCTTCCTCCGCTTCCACACCGGTATCCGCGAGCAGGACGCGGACTGGGACCTCCCCTTCCGCGCCCTGCTGGACCGCATCGACGACGACCACGCGCGGCAGACGTCGGAGGTGCTGGCCACCCTGCGCGAGCGCATCGAGGCGTACACCGACGCGGGCGTGGACGAGCGCGAGCGCATCATCGCCCAGGTGCACGAGCAGATCGAGCAGGCGCTGGAGCGCATGGAGATCAGCGGGCGCCTGCGCAAGGACATGCCGTTCTACGAGGACGCCACCTCCGGCGCGTCGGCCCAGATCGCGCTGACGCCGGGCGTGCGCCGCTCGCTCTCCGGCTTCGAGCAGTGGGTGCGGGCCACGGCGCGGCTGGCGTGGCCGCGGTCGGAGCAGGCCACCATGCGGCACTTCTTCGACGACTACTACGGCGAAAAGGACGACGCGGCCGGCGGCGTGCCGCTGCTCAAGTTCTACGAGGACTTTTACCGCGAGCACTTCAAGGCGCACGTGGAAAAGGAGGGGCGGCTGCGCGGCGGCGGTCCCCGCGATCCCAAGGACACGTACGACGTCAACAACCCGTTCGGCCTGGAGTCCATCAAGGAACTCGCGGCCGCGCGCCAGCGCCTCACCGAGGTCTTTCGCCGCGCCTGGGTGGATGCCCCCGACGCGGAGACCGTCGACATCGCCCCCGAAGCGGTGGACGAGGCGCTGCAGGGGGTCGAGACGCTGTCCGGCATCCCCCGCTCCATGGGCGCGTTCGGCCTGATGGTGCCGGCGGAGCGCGAGGGCGGGGATCCGTCCTTCGTCCTGCACGGGGCCAGCTACACCGCGGGGTACGGCAAGTACTTCTCGCGCTTTCTGTACATGCTGCCGGACGACGTGCAGGAGGACGTGCGCCGCGCCAACGCCGCGCTCACCGGCGAGCTGCTGGCCGAGATCTGCGGCGACGCGCAGTTCAACGCCAACCTGCACCCGCCCCTGCTGCGCTGGGAGATCAGCTATCCCACGGGCGAAAGCGGCGCCACCGAAGACCAGCTGCGCAGCTCGGAGATCCTGGTTCAGCGCGATGCGGAAGATCCGCAGAACCTGTCGCTGGTGCACGGGCCCACGGGCCGCCGGGTGATCCCGGTGGACCTGGGCTTCCTGAACCCGCGCATGCGGCCGCCGCTGTACCAGCTGCTGTCGCGCTTCACCCCGCCGGTGATGTACGCGCCGCCGATCCCGGAGTCCACCGAGGCGCCGCGCACGCCCGCGGAAAAGCCGAAGCTGGACGCGGAGGACGTCGCCGTGCAGCCGGCCGAGGGCGCGCCCGCGGACGCCGTCGTCGCGCAGGACGCCGACACGGTCAGGGACGGGGACACGGTCAAGGAACCGCCGCCGCCGGACGCGGACACCGTCGTCCGCGCGCCGGACGCCGACACCGTCGAGGGACAGCCGGGCGCCGACATCGCGGCGCCCGCCGTGGAGGCACAGCCGAAAGCGGAGGAAAAGCCCCCCGTCATCAGCTACCGCCCCCGCATCACCTTTGGCGGCAGCGTGGTGCTGGCGCGCCGGCGGTGGATCGTCCCCGCCCCGCTGTTCCCGCAGCGCCGGCCCGAGGAGAGCGCCGCGGACTTCTTTGTCCGCGTGAACCGCTGGCGGGTGGAGAGCGGCATCCCCGAAACCGTGTACCTGCGGATGATGCCCCTTTCCGAGGCGCGTCCGCCCAAGGCCGGCGAGCCCGCCGCCGAGGCCGCGCCCGCGGAAGCGCCGGCCGAGATCCCCGGGTACGAGGCCCCCGCCGGCGAGGCGGATGACCCGATCGCCGACGAGCACGACGAGGCGGTGGAGGCCGAGGCGGCGCCGGCCGCGGCGGAGGGGGAAGCGAAGGAGGGCGAGGCCAAGGAAGGCGAGGACGCCGAAGGGGCGCCCAAGCTGGGGCTGGAGGACAAGAAGCGGAAAACGCAGCAGTCGCGCGACTTCTACAAGCCGCAGTTCATCGACTTCGCCAACCCGCTGCTGGTGGGGCTGTGGGGCAAGGTGGCGCAGGGGCTCAAAAACTTCAGCGCCACCATCGAGGAGCGCTACCCGGACCGGGCGCAGCTCCCCCGCCATGGCGACACCTCGTTCGCCACCGAGCTGGTGGTGCAGCTGTACTTCCCGCGCGGCACCGCCAACGCCGCGGCGGACGCGGGCGAGCTGGCCGACGCGCTTCCGGGGGACTGACGACGATGAGCGAAGACGTGCACTACACCCCGCCTCCGCCGTCCGCCCCGCCCCCCCCGCGCCCCGACGGGCGCGAGTGGCTGAGCGTGTACCTGTTCTTCGACGGGTGGATCTACACCCCCGACTGCGACCGCGTGGTCCTGGACGTGGCCGAGCCGTTCGTCCGCCGCTGCCAGGAGCAGGGGTGGATCCTGCAGCACTTCTTCATCCGCTACAGCGAGTTTGGCCCGCACGTGCGCCTGCGCCTGCTGGGGATGCCGGACGTGCTGAGCGCCCAGGTGTGGCCCGCGCTGGTGGAGCACGTGCGCGCCCACAACCCCGAGGTGCAGATCGACGCCCGGCCCGAAACGCAGGTGGTTCCCACGCGCGCGGAGGGGCAGCCCGTCAGCGTGACCCACGTGGCGCGGGTGGAGTACGAGCCTGAGACCGACCGCTACGGCGGCCCCGACGCGCTGCTCGTCTCCGAGCGCGCCTTCGAGGTCAGCAGCGACGCCGCGTACGCCCTGATCGCCAAGATGGGGCCGGAGCGGTCGTCGCGGCTGGGCAAGGGGCTGCTGGGGATGGTCATCCTCATCCACCTGTTCGCCGACGGCCGCGAGCGCGGCAGCGCGTTCACGCAGATGTACTCCACCAACTACCTTCGCTCCGTGGCGCGTGAGGAGGACGGACGCGAGGCGCTGCTGGAGGCGTTCGACCAGGGGTTCAGCGGCCAGGCCGAGACGCTGATGGAGTACGTGGACGCCATCTGGGAGGCCATGGACGACGGCGATTCCCTGAGCGACACGCTGGACGCGTACGCGGCGGGGATGCGCGTGGTCCGCGAGGAGCTGCGCGCCCTGTTCGAACAGGGGCAGGTGCTGGCGATGGGGCAGCCCGCGTCGGAGTGGGTGCGCGCCTGGCAGCTGCTGCTTCCCAGCTACCTGCACATGATGAACAACCGGCTGGGGATCACCATCCAGGAGGAAAGCTACCTGGGATACCTGGTCACCCGCGCCCTGGGCCGTCCCGCGGAAGCGCTGCGCACCGCGCACCAGGGCTGACGCCGGCGCCACCCCATCCACCCACCCGCGCGATCGCCCGCCGGTCCGCGACATCGAAACCGCAAGGCATCGACCCGTGACTGAAACCACGACCGCCGGCACGCAGGCCGGCCCCGACACCTTTCTCGACGCCGCCCACCGCATGGGCCGTCGCATCGCGGCCGAAGCGCAGTGGGAGGGCGACGCCTGCACCTGGGAGATCGTGACTCCCGACCGCTCCTCCCCCGGGTCGCGGCGCGGCGTGCCGGCCCGCGCCAGCGGCACCCTGTACGAGGGCACCTCGGGCATCGCCCTGTTCCTGGCCGAGCTGGCCGCCGTCACCGGCGACGAGGAGCTGGCGCGGACGGCCATGGGCGGCCTGCAGTTCGCGCTGAACGAAGGCGCGGAGCTCAACGACTTTTCCTTTGGCTACCACAGCGGCCGTGTGGGCATCGCCTACGTCACCGCGCGCGTGGGCGAACTGCTGGGCAAGCCCGAGCTGTACGCCCAGGCCGAGGCGCTGCTGCGGCCGCTGGCGGGCAACGAGTCGCGCGACATGGGGATGGACGTGATCGCCGGCGGCGGCGGCGGCATCCCCGCCCTGCTGCAGCTCACCCGGCACGTGGACCCGGAGCTGGCGCTGGGAATCGCCCGGCGGCTGGGCGACCACCTGATCGAAACCGCCTCGCGCGACGCGGACGGGTGGAGCTGGGCCACCATGCGCAACAGTTCCGTGCGCAACCTGTGCGGCTACGCCCACGGCGCCGCCGGCATCGCCCACGGGCTGCTGGAGCTGTACGCGGCCACGGGCGACGGGCGCTACCGCTACGCGGCGGAGCAGGCGTTCCTGTACGAGCGGCGCTTCTACAGCGAGGAAAGCGGCAACTGGCCGGACCTGCGCCACACCGAGCTGGGCGAGTACCAGTTCGAGGGGCGCATCGACGAGCTGCGCGACCGGCTGCGCGCGGGGAACTGGGTAGAGACGCCCGCCATGCACTACATGTCCGCCTGGTGCCACGGCGGCCCGGGGATCGGCCTGTCGCGGCTGCGCGCGTACGAGATCCTGCGCGACCCCCTGTACCTGGAAGAGGCGCGCGCCTCGTTCGGCACGGTGGAGCGGTCCATTTCCGACGAGGTGGGGATGAACTACTCGCTCTGCCACGGACGCGGCGGCAACGCCGAGACGCTGCTGGAGGGCGCCCGCATCCTGGGCGAGCCCGCGCTGCTGGAGCCGGCCCGGGAGATCGCGCGGCTGGGGATCCAGCGCCACGAGGACGCTGGCGAGCCGTGGCCGTGCGGCACCATGGGCGGCGTGAAGGACCCCGGACTGCTGCTGGGCGAAGCCGGGATCGCCATGTTCCTGCTGCGCCTGGCGCGCCCGGACATCCCCTCGCCGCTCATGCTCACCGCCCCGGACGACTCCGCCGCCCAGGGCGGCCGCGCCGGGGCCGAGGGCTTTGCCGCGCTGCAGAAGCGCACGGTCGAGGAGCACGTTGGCCGCACGCTGCGCATCTTCGCCGCGCTGGGCGAGGACCTATCGTCTCTCGTCCCCGTGCGGCCGATGAACGGCGCGCCGGAGCGGACCGACGTGGAGCTGGCCCACGACGCCCTCGCCGCCCACGTGGCCGGCGTGGCGGACGGCGAGCACCGCGCGCTGCTGGAGGACGCGTATACCGTAGACCGCGCGCGCTACGAGCTGGCGGCTTCCGTCCAGGACTACTCGCAGGAGTTCCTGGACAACCTGGCCCGGCTGCCGCAGGACGAGGTAGACTGGCGCGAGGGGCGGGCCGGGCTTTCGTCGCGGGCGCGGGTGGTCTCTACCCGCTGGGACTGGGACGCCTGGCTGGACCTGGGCGACGAGTCGTCGGCGCCGGAGGAGGACGATGCGTACTACCTGGTGCAGTTCGCCGTGGGACGCGCCAGCCACCGGCGGCTGAGCCCCTTTGCCGCGCTCATCCTGCAGACCGTGCAGCAGTCCGCCACGCTGGAAGAGCTGATCGCCGTCGTCAAGGAGGCCGTCTCCAGCCCCAACGGCGCCCCGGCCCACGAGTGGCTGGAGGACCGCGTGGTGGAGCAGCTGTCCCAGGCCTACCGCGCCGGCTTCATCGAGTTCGAGCGCGGCCTGGTCGGCGCTGAGGCCTGACGGCCGGCCGGCCCGGGATCCGGCCACGCCGCCGGATCCCGCGCCAACCCTTCTCCGGTCGCGGACGCGCATTCGCCCGGAACGCCGCACGAACCCGGGCCGCCGAGTCCGCGCAGGAGCGAATAAATTCGCCGCTGGGAAAACGCGAAGTCCACCTTCGTGGACTGTAGCCGCCGGCTTCCAGGCGCCTCGACACACACAGGATCGGCTGAACGCCCCGGCCGCGGACGCGCAATCGCCTGGAACGCCGCACGCATCCGGGCCGCCGAGTCCGCGCAGGCGGACTTCGTGTAGTTGTTGCAGCGAATTCATTCGCCCTTGCAACGCGGATGGCACGTTGCCGGATCAAGGCACTAAACCTCCTCTGCCTTGCAACGCGGATGACACGTTGCCGGATCAAGGCACAAGACCTCCTGCCTTGCAACGCGACGGCGGGATTTCCGGATCAAGGCACAAAACCATCCTGCTCCTTGCGGGTATAACGGCACGTTGCGGGGGTGGACGCGCGACCCGCATCGGCTCCCCCACGGGCGGGCGGCACGTCGTGGGACGGACCTCGCGAAGAGCAAAGGCATCGCTCGCGGGCGTACGCAGGTTGCGGGATCGGCACCGCGAGGCGCAGTATCACGCACCCACCGCTCCCATGGGACCGCCGTGCGCACATAGTTGACACCGCGCCGCACGGTACCGGTTCCCCACTCCGGTGTATGACCAGGCGCTGAGCGGGAACGCCCCGGGCTAGGCGGGACGCGGCGCGTCGATTATCTTTAGTGGCTGGCGGGAAAAGCGACTGCGCGCGATCGGCGCGCGGATGCCCCGCCGGCACCCACCACGAGATCCGCGGACCGACGTCCGCGCGTCCGGCTTTCGAGGCGGTTCTAACCTTCCATGCCCCCAAAACCCACCGCAGAGATCCCGCCGCTTCGCGAAGCGTTCCAGCAGTTCATGCGGCTGCTGCGCGTCATCCGTCCCTACTGGGGTCCCCTGGCCAAGGGAATGATCCTGGGGCTGGTGCTGGGGCTGTTCGGCATGGCCACGCCCTACATTTCCAAGCTGCTGATCGATGAAGTCTACCCCACCCGCAACGTGACGCTCATGCACGTGCTGGTGGGCGGCATGTTCGCGTTCTCCATCGCCATGACGGTGATGGGCGGCATTCGCGGCTACTTTACCAGCTACACCACCTCGCACCTCAGCAACGCCACCGGCCTCCTCTTCTTCAACCACCTGCAGCACCTGCGCTCGCGCTTCTTTGACGAGCACCGCGTGGGCGAGATCATGAGCCGGTTTGGCGACGTGCGCAGCTCGCTGGCAAGCGTCAGCAAGGTGTTCGAGACGCTGTTCGTGAACGGCGTGTACCTGTTCCTGGTTCCGCCCTTTCTGTTCCTGCTGCAGTGGAAGCTGGCCATCGTCTCGCTGATCACCATTCCGGCCACGGTGGTGCTGACGACGGTTTCCGCGCGCATCATGCGCAAGTACTGGAAAAAGAGCGCCGAGGCGTACGCCGACCTGGGCGCGTTCCAGGTCGAGGTGCTCAGCCACATCCGCTCGCTCAAGACGCTGGCGCGCGAGCACTACGTGTACGACCGCGCCAGCACGCAGATGAAGGCCGCGCTGAACGTGCAGCTCAAGGCCGGCGGATACAGCCAGATCTTCAACGGGCTCAACGGCTTCATCCGCGCGGCCGGCACCGCGCTGTACACCTGGTACGCGTGGCGGCTGCTGATCGCGGGCGAAATGTCGCTGGGCGACTACATCGCCTTCAGCGCGTACATCGGCTACCTGTACAACCCGCTGGCGCAGATCACCGGCCTGTTCAGCGACTTCCAGCAGTCGGCGGTAAACCTGGGGCGCATGTTCGAGTACCTGGACTCGCCCACCGAGCAGGACCCCTCCACGGCGTACGACCCGGTCCCGCCCATCAAGACCGTGCTGGACGGCGACATCCGCATGCGCGACGTGTCGTTCGGCTACTCGGCCGACAAGCTTATCCTCAGCGGCGTGAACCTGCACTTTCCGCTGGGGATGATCACCTCCGTGGTGGGCCACAGCGGCGTGGGCAAAAGCTCGCTGCTGCGCCTGATCACGCGGATGGAGGAGCCGGTGGAGGGGCAGGTGTTCTTCGACGGCACTCCCGGCACCGCCGTAAGCCTGCCGGACCTGCGGCGGCAGATCTCGGTGGTGTGGCAGGAGTTCGCCCTCATGCAGGGCACCATCTGGGACAACCTTACGATGGGCTCCGACAACCCCACCCGCGCCGCGGTGGACGAAGCCGTGCGCCTGTGCCGGCTGGAGGAGCTGATCAAGAGCCTTCCCGAGGGGTACGACACCCCCGTGGGCGAGTGGGGCTCCACCCTTTCGGGCGGGCAGCGGCAGCGGCTGGCGCTGGCCCGTGCCTTCATCCGCGACACGCCCATCCTGCTGCTTGACGAGGCCACGTCCAACATCGACATGGCCACCGAGTCGGAGATCCTGCGCGACCTGTTCATCCGGCTCAAGGGCAAGACCATCATCTTTGTCACCCACCGCGTGCAGACGGCCGCGCTGGCGGACCTGATCATCGTGATGGAGACCGGCAACGTCACCGCCTCGGGAACGCACGACGAGCTGCTGCGCGACTCCGAGGCCTATCGCCAGCTGCTGGGTGGCGGCGAAGGAGCGCTGGATGACGGACGGCGGCTTCGCGCGGTGGGACCGTTCGGGCCGGGAAGGCCGGGCGGTCCGGGGGGACCCGGCGGGCCTGGCGGGCCGGGGAGGCCGGGCGGGATGGGGGGACCGGGCGGGCCAGGGGGTCCGGGAGGTCCTGGCGGTCCGTGGGGTCCAGGCGGCCCCAGGGGTCCGGGTGGCGGTCCGGGGGGTCCCGGCGGTCCGGGTCCGCGGGGTCCGGGTGGTGGTCCGGGGGGTCCGGGCGGCCCGGGACCGCGGGGTCCGGGTGGCGGCCCCAGGGGTCCGGGAGGTCCCGGCGGTCCGTGGGGGCCGGGCGGTCCGGGCGGACCTGACGGACCGTGGGATCCGGGCGGGCCGGGCGGTCCGGGGGAGCGAGTGCCCGTTGGAAACGTGAACGATCCATGAACATGAGCCAGGAAAAAGCCACCGCGCCCAGCGCCGCCACCGCGCCCACCGCCGTCATCCCCCTTCGCCTGCCGCACCTGGGCGACGAGGGGCAGCCGGGCGGCCGCTTCGTAAAGCGCGCCGTCACGTGGGTCCTGGGGATCATCGGGCTGGTGCTGCTGGCGGCCGTGGTGGTTTCCCTGCTGGTGTCGATGGACGTGACCGTAAAGTCGGCGGGGGTGCTGGAGCCGGTGAACGTGTGGCCGATCCGCGCGCAGGCCGCCGGCCCCGTCAGCGAGGTGCTGGTGCAGAGCGGCGACACCGTCAAGGCGGGCGACGTGGTTCTGCGCCTGGACGCGCTGGCGCTGGAGACGCAGCTGGCGCAGCTGGAGGCGCAGCACAGCGCCGCCCGCATCGAGCGCGACCGCTCGCAGGCCGGCACGCCGCTGGAGCGCCGGCAGTCGCAGGAGCGCCGCGACGCCGCGCAGGCCCGCCTTACCCGGGCGCGCGCCATCCTGATGCAGCGGATGGTGGAGCACGGCTTTGGCACCAACACCGACTCGCTGCTCTCCACCTGGCGCCCGGGCGCGCACGTCATGCTGGACCAGGCCGTCGGCGACGTGCGCGCCGCCGAGGCCGACCTGCGCCTGAACAGCACCGAAACCGACATGCTGTCGCTGCGCGGCTTCGACGAGCGCCGGTCCGACACCGAGATGGCGCGGCTGCAGGCGCAGATCCGCGAGGTGCGCGAGCGCATCACCCGGGCGACCATCACCGCCCCCAGCGACGGCGTGGTGCTCACCGAGCAGCTGGAGCACCTTCCCGGCGCGTACGTGCGCGAGGGCGAGACGCTGCTGGAGGTGGGTGAGCTGGGTGAGTGGCGGGTGACCATGCTGGTCCCCGAGGGCGACGTTCACAAGATCAAGGTGGGCGACCGGGTGCGGCTGGAGGTGCAGGCGTTCGGGCAGCGCGACCGGCGGCAGCTGGAGGGGCGCGTGTCGCACGTGTCGGCCGAGCCCTTCGGCTCGCCGGGCGGCGGCGGCGACGCCTCCGGGGGGACGGTGGGCGCCGCGCGCACCACCACGGCGCCCGGGCTTTTCCGCGTGGTGGCGTCGCTGGACCGCGGCCAGGTGCAGCGCGAGGAGCTGGACCGCTTTCGCCGCGGCTACAGCGTGCAGGCCAACGTGGTCACCCGGTCCGGCCGCATCGCCGGGCTGGTGTGGGACAACATCCTGAAAAAGCTGGACCGCAAGTGATCCAGGTGGCAAAGGTGCAGGCGCCGGAGGCAGCGCCGCCGGAATGGGTGCGGGACGAGCTGGGCGGCGCCACGGGGAGCGGAGTCCGCGTGGCGGTGCTGGACAGCGGCTGGGACCGTTCGATCGGCGACGCGCGGGTGCTTCCCGGCGTGGGCTTCGTGGATCCGGACGACGACTTTGCCCTGGCGCGCAACGACGACGACCAGGACGTGCTGGGCCACGGCACCGCCTGCGCCGACGTGATCCTGGGCGTGGCGCCGGACGCGCGCATCGTCCCGGTAAAGGTGTTCGGCAACAAGCTTGAAACCTCGCCGGGAACGCTGGAGACGGCGCTGCACTGGGCCATCGAAGCCGGCGTGCAGGTGATCAACGTAAGCCTGGGCACGCGGCTGGAGGGCACGCTTCACCCGCTGTACCGCGCCTGCGAGCGGGCGCGGCAGGCGGGGATCATCGTCGTGGCGGCCGGGCACAACGCCAACGACTGGAGCTACCCCGCCATCTTCGAGAACGTGATCGGCGTCTCGGCGGCGCGGTTCGATTCTCCGTACCACTTCCACTACCGGCCTGAGCACGCCATGGAGTGCGTGGGCTGGGGCGTGGACCGTCCGGTGCTGTGGGTGGGTGGCGAACGCGTGCTGCGCCACGGCACCAGCTTCGCGGCGCCCGGCGTGGCCGGCATCGTCTCCCTGATCCTGGAGCGCCACCCCGGCGCCAGGCTTGAGGACGTCCGCGAGATGCTGGCCCGCTTCGCCCTTCCCGGCGGCGAGGACGCCGCGCCTGACTTCGCTCCCCCGCCCCAGCCCGCCACGGCCAAAAAGCCGCGGAAGCGTGCCGCGGCCCCCGCCAAGTCCGCGTCGAAGTCGCGCAAGCAGCCGGCGACAGCGTCGGATTCGGCGGCTCCCGCTAAGTCTGCGGCGAAGTCGCGGAACCAGACGGCTACGGCGTCGGATTCGGTCGCTCCCATCAAGTCTGCCTCGAAGTCGAAGAAGCAGGCGGCGACGGCGTCGGATTCGGTCGCTTCCGTCAAGTCTGCCTCGAAGTCGAAGAAGCAGGCAGCGACGGCGGACTCGGCGCCCGCCAAGTCTGCGGCGAAGTCGCGGAAGCAGCCGTCAAGCAGCGAGCGCGGCTGACTTTCGGAGCGAGGTTTGAGAGGCTCGGGGTTGCGAAAGAGGTGAGGCGCGGCAGGGGGCCATCCGCATTTTTTTGAAGAGGCATGCGGACGCCTCGGAAGGTTGCCGAAGCCCGCCTCAGCCGGCGGACTGCACCACCTGATGCGCGTCTTTTGGGATGCAGGAATGCGCACGGGGGAGTGAGGCTCATCCGGCTCCTGATGAACAGAGACGAAGCCCCGTCCGGCGGATGCCGGACGGGGCTTCTGGCGTTGCAGCCGCGGGAGGTCCGGCGGAGTCGGCCGGGTCAGTAGATGTAGACCACCGTGCCGACGGGCACGTTGCGGTACATCCACAGGATGTCTTCCTTGTGCATCCGGATGCAGCCGTGGCTGGCCGCGCTTCCGATGGACGCCGGGTTGTCCGTCCCGTGAAAGTAGTACCCGTCGTACATCTCCAGCTTGGCCACGCCCAGCACGCCCTTGTGCGCGCGCTGCGGGCTGCCCCAGGGCGGAATGATGACCGTGTTGCCGCTCACCGGCACCCGCCCCGCGGGGTATCCGGCCAGCGCGCCCGGCGACGCGTTGCTCATGTCGCGGATGCCCATCCCCCGGTTGCGCGCGTACTCGATGTAGTGCCAGTTGGGCGGAACCCAGACCGGATCCAGCTCCTTGTGGGTGATGGCCATGCGCCCGCGCGGCGTGATGAACCGCTTGGTGGTGCCGCCCATCACCAGCGTCTTGCCGCTCCCCACCGCCACCGACGCCTTGTACAGCGTGTCGTCGCCGCGCAGGTACAGCATGCGGCGCTCGGCCAGGCTCACCACGATGTAGGGGGTGTTGCGCGGCGCCAGCTCTTCTTCCTTGGCCGCCAGCTCCTTCTCTCGCGCGGCGACCTGCGCCACCCGCTCCGCTTCCTTCTGCCGCAGGAACTCCAGGGAACGTGTGTCCTTGAGGTACGTCATCTCCGTCACCCGGCGGGTGAGCCGCTCGTTCACGGCCCACGCCGAGGTGGCGACGAACAGGCCCGCGGCCACCAGCACCGTCAGCATCATCAGCAGCGACGTGCCGCGGTAGTCGTGGTAGATGCGGCGCACGCGTCCCCTGGGCGTGTAGTCGCGCCGCTCGGGGATGTCGTCCGGCCTGCGCGGCCTCAACGGCTGCTTTTCGTCCATCGGTCCTCCTTCCGGCCCCGCGTGCCGCGCGACCGCTCAGATGTTCACCGGTTCAGTAGATGTAGACCGGCGTTTCCTCACCCACCGCGTCAAAGATCGCCGCCAGGTCGCCCCCGCGGGCCATGAACGCGCCCGGCTTGACCACGTCCTTCAGCGGCCCCGACGACGGCTGGCTGTAGATTTCCGTCCCGTCGTCCAGGCGGATTACGTAGGTGCCCAGGCCGCCGCGGATCCTTCGCTCCGCCTCGGCCGGCACCGGCTGGCCCCGGCCGATGTACACCCATTCCGGCACGGTGTAAGTGGGCGTGTTCTGCAGGTCCGCGATCTTGCGCTCGCCCACCGGCCGCACCAGCCGCCAGGTGCGCCCGTCCGGCGCGCGCACCGTGCTGTCGGCGCCAATGGTCAGCCTGGCGCGGCGCAGCGTGGCCCGCCCCTGCCGCAGCTCCAGCACCGAGTCTTCCAGCACGATGGCCAGGTGCCGCTTGCGCGTTTCGAGCGAGCGGATGCGCATGTCGCGGCGCAGCACCGCCACCGCCAGCTGTGTGCGCTTTTCCTGCGCCTGCAGCAGAGAGTCGCGCGTGGCGCGCTGCGCGGCCGTAAGCTGGCTGTTGAAGTGCTGCGTCTCGGCGCGGTAGCGGGGCACCCGCGTGGCGACCGCCGCGGCCCCGGCAATGAACAGCGCCGCCAGCGCCAGCGTGCCCCAGAAGAACACCGGGTGCTCCCGGCGCAGGCCTCGCCGTGGGGATCCTGGATCGCTCATCCTGCCGTCATCCGGTTCGTCGTGGGAAAACTGGACCCTCGCCAGGTAGCAAATGACGTTCCATCTGTTTCTTACCCCCGCTTCCGCAAGAACTTACGCGCTCCAGCCTACCCCGTCCACGCAGTTCCCGGCCGCCGACGGTAGCGGAGCGGAGGGCGCGACCGCATGTTGTGCAGGATAACGACGGCGACGACGGATGGGGAGACGCATGCATCGAACGTTCTGGACGCTGGGATGCGTCCTTGGATTTCTGGCCGTGGCGGCGGGCGCGTTTGGCGCGCACGCGCTACGGGCCAGGCTGGGCCCGGAGATGCTGGCCGTGTGGGAAACGGCGGCGCGCTACCAGATGTACCACGCGCTGGCGCTTCTCGCCGTGGCGATGGCGGCCGCGCGCTGGCCCGCGGGCGGGTGGACGGCGGCGGGATGGCTGTTCACCGCCGGCATCGCCATCTTCTGCGGCAGCCTGTACCTGCTGGCGTTTACCGGCACCCGCTGGCTGGGCGCCATCACGCCGCTGGGCGGGCTGTGCTTTCTGGCCGGATGGGCCGCGCTGGCGCTGGCCGGGCGTGCCGCCGTGTCACCCTGACGGGACGCACCGTCGCCGGGGGGAGACAGAAAAACGGCGCGGAAGCGTCCCCGCGGCACTCCCGCAACTGGTTGCGGTGCTTTAACTTGGTTCAGGGACGGCTGCGCGGCTCGCGATGTGCCCCTGCCACAGGAGCGAAACGATCCCGCTCCACCTTATCTTTACGAGGCCCCATGTACATGCGTGTCCTCCTTGTCGCGGCCCTGGCCGCCGCCGCCGGTGCCTGCGCACACGCCCCGCGCGGCGGGGCCGACGCTCCGCTGGCCGCCCGTCTGAACGTTTCCGCGTCCGGCATGGACGTGGGTCTGAGCGACGAGGCCAACGTTGCCGTGTTCGCCGTCACGCCCGGGCAGGGCGTGGCGCTGGTGTATCCGGAGCCGCACGAGCGCTCCAGCTTTGTGGCCGGCTGGAACACCCTGGACTTTGGCGACAACCGGGCGGCGGGAAGCCCGTTGTCCATGGCCCAGTTCACGTCGCGCAGCGCGTCCACCATCCTGGTGCTGGTGGCGTCGCGCCAGCCGCTGAACCTGCGCCGCTTCGCCTCTGGCGTGTCGCTGCAGCGTGCCATGGGCGACGCCGTGTTCCGCGCCAACGACGCGGACGAGGTGCTGGCGGGGATTGCGCGGCTCACGGTGACGGGCGTGGAGGAAGGCGACTGGGCGATGGACGTGACCGCCGTTCCCGTCGTCCGCACCAGCACCGGTTACGCGATGGCGAACGAGGGGCGCTTTCCCTTCGAGAACCCGTACGTGGTGGTGCAGTGCGGCGCGTTCACCCCGGGCGGCGCCACCGTGCTGGTGCACGTGGAGTTTGCCGCGTACGCCTGCACGCCTCCGGAAAGGGCCGTCGAAACCGACAGCGCCTCGACGGGCGACGGGCAGAGCGCGAGCGCCAGCCGCCTGGCCGTCACGCGCCGCGTCTTCGAGCCCGCCAACGCGGCGGCGCGCGAGACGGCGCGGAGCTTCCGCGGCAGCCGCGCCGAGCAGGCGCGCGAGGCGCTGGAGCGTACGTCCAGCGGACGCGAGTCGCACGGTGGCGGGCAGAGCGGGGCAACGCGAGGCCACGAGTCCACGGGTCCCGGGGGGGCAGGCCATGATGCCGGACGCACCCGCGCGGACGGCAGCGGCGGATCCCGGAACCCCTGACGCGGCGCGGGTTCCCCGCCACGCAACACGCGACCCCCGGCACGGTGCCGGGGGTCGCGCGCATTCAGCCGGTGCAGTGGAGTGGATGGAGATGAAGGTGTTGATGGACGAGGTGACCGCCTGCCGCAGGTGCCCGCGCCTGGTGGAGTGGCGCGAGCGGGTAGGGGTGGAGAAGCGGCGTGCGTACCGCGAGGAGGAGTACTGGGCGCGGCCGGTGCCGGCGTTTGGCGATCCGGCGGCGCGATTGATGGTGCTGGGGCTGGCTCCGGCCGCCCACGGCGCCAACCGCACCGGCCGCATGTTCACCGGCGACCGCAGCGGCGACTTTCTCTACGCGGCCATGCACCGCGCCGGCTTTGCCTCGCAGCCCACCTCCACGCACCGCGCGGACGGGCTGCAGGTGCGCGACGCGTGGGTAACCGCCGCGGTAAAGTGTGCCCCGCCCGACAACAAGCCCCTGCCGGACGAGCGCGACGCCTGCGCCTGCTTCATCCGCCAGGAACTGGCGCTGATGCCAAGCCTGCGCGCCATCCTGTGCCTGGGCGGCTTTGCGTACGAGGCGGCGGTGCGCATCCTCCGCGGCGCCGGCTACGCCCTTCCGCATCCCCTGCCAAAGTTCGGGCACGGCGTGCTGGTGCCGGTGGAGAACGGGCCCACGCTGGTGCTTTCGTATCACCCCTCGCAGCAGAACACCTTCACCGGCCGCCTGACCCCCGGCATGCTGGACGACATCTTCGCCGCCGTGCGCCGGGTGATCGACGGCTGATTCCGAATCTGGAAACGCAACACCCGGGATACAGCGGAACAGCGCCAGAAAGAGGAGCGGAAACCAGCCAGCATCATCATTCATCCCTCTCTGTCTTCAACCGAATCCCGCTGTTGATTGTGCACCCAAGCCCAATCCAATCATCGAAAAGACCTGTCTCACACGGGGTCAACGGGGTCAACGGTAAAGATCAAAACCGTTGACTCCGTTGACCCCGTGTGAGATGGCCGGTTCTGGCATTACCCTGCTCCTCTGCGGACGCATGTGCTCTTTCAGGATCTGGTGTGATCCGGTTCCGCCGCGGCCGTGTAACGAGCGGCGGGGCACTTGGCACACACAGCGCCCCTCACTATCTTTATCGGACGTTTCGTATATCGACTTCCATCCGTGAGGAGGTGCCATGAAAAAGCTCAGGCTGACGGTCGACGATCTTGCCGTGGAATCGTTCCAGACGGCGTCCGCGGAGTCGCTGCGCGGAACGGTTCGTGGACACGACGATTCCACGGACTGCTCGTACGGATCGCCCATGTACACGGGGTGTGACCTGTCCTGCGAGTTTGCGTGCGACGGCTCCGGCGACTGCACGCCCACCTGCCCCAGGACCTCGGGCGGGGGTGGCGGCACGCACGACGTGACCTGCTACCCCGACAGCGGCTGCGACCTGTCCTGCGAGTTCGCCTGCTGATCCGGAACACGCACGGTGACGAACGCCTCCGGACGGTCCGGGGGCGTTCGTCCGTTCATGCCTCCCATTCGGACGCAACGGTCCCGTGCGCGCCTTGTGGGCCACCGGTGCGCAACGTAGCGTAGAGTACCATCCACCATCCCCCATCCAAGGAACCCCGATCATGCTGTCCGGAACCGCGCAGGCCGCCCCCGCGGGCGTAAAGGGCTTCGACGCAAACGTCACGATCACCCCGGCGCAGGCGGATGCGTTCTGGGACGCCGGGTTCCGCTTTGCCATCCGCTACGTGGGCCGCACGCAGATGGCCTCGCACGACCTGGCGGCGGACGAGGCGGCCATGCTGCTTGCCAGGGGATTCGGGGTGATGCCGGTGCAGCACGTGCTGGGCGGGGAGTGGATGGCCACGGGTGACCTGGGTACGGAGTACGGCGCCAACGCGGCGCGGTTTTGCCAGGAGATCGGCTTTCCGCCGGGGGTGAACGTGTGGCTGGACCTGGAGAGCGTAAGCACGCAGGCCGCCACCGCCGACGTGAGCGCGTACTGCCACAACTGGTATTCGCAGGTGGCCGCGGCCGGGTACGTGCCGGGCGTCTACATCGGATGGCAGCCGGGGCTCACCGGGCAGCAGCTGTACGACCTTCCGTTCAGCCACTACTGGGCCGCGTACAACGTCGACGGCGTCTCCACGCCGCACCCGCGCGGCTATCAGCTGGTGCAGTCCAGCGGCTCCGGCTACGTGGGCTCGCTGGGCACCGACGTCTACGACGTCGACACCACCCACGTGGATGCCGAAGGCGGCCAGGTGCTCTGGCTGAAGCAGTAGCCCCGGTGCGGCCCGCGACGGCGGCGGCGAAGTGCGTGGTGAATCCGCCGAATCCAGGCCGATGGGCTTGAAAGATCAGACCTCACACAGAGTCAACAGGGTCAACAGAGTTTTCTCGTGCCAGTTCCCCTGTCCCTGTGCCGCATTCCAGGTGCTGGGGGAAGCGGTTCGTAAAACTCTGTTGACTCTGCTAACTCTGTGTGAGGCATTCTTTTAAAACTCCGCCCCACACGAGAAGCCCGGAAGAAGCGGCACGAGAAAACTCCGTTCACTCGGTTGACTCCGTGTGAGGCATTCTTTTCAGGGACGTACGAACGCGCATGGGAAAGTCGACGCGCGAAGTGGTTGGGGTACGGCCGTTGCGTAGGCAGAATCAGCGATTTTCCCCGATTGGGTCCGCGGGACGGCACTGCGTTCCGCAACTTGTTCAAAGACATTCCGATGGCAGCAGCGGCGGTCGCGCGTGCACGGTACCAGGGGCTGGCGGCGGCGCGCAGGTGGACGCACGACCCGGTGCGCCCGCGGGAAAAGTTTTCCCTGGGCGTGGGCGACCGCCTGGGCGAGCTCACCATCATTGGCCACCTGGCGTGCGGGCGCATGTCGGAGCTGTACCAGGTGTGGAGCAACCGCCACTGGTGCGCGCTCACGGGCAAGGTGCTGCGCCCGGAGTTCCTGGAGAACGGCGTGGCCCCCGTCGCCTTTCGCCGCGAGGCCGAGGTGCTGGAAAAGCTGCGGCACCCCAACATCGTGCGCCTGTTCGGGTCCAAGGAAGAAGAGGGCCGGCCGTACATCCTGATGGAGTACCTGGCCGGCCCGTCGCTCTTCGACGTGCTGGAGGGGCTTCCCAAGCGCCGCCTGCACACGCCCGACGCCATCCGCGCCATCATGCACGTGGGCGCGGCCATTCACTACCTGCACCGCTGCGGATACCTGTACCGCGACCTGAAGCCCGGCAACATCCACCTGCGCGAAGGGGTGCCGGTGCTGCTGGACTTTGACGTGGTGCGCGAGATCGAGCCGGTGCGCCGCCCCGCCGACCGCCTGGGGACGGCGCCGTACATGGCGCCCGAGCAGGTGCTCAAGGAGCCGCTTACCCCCGCCACCGACGTGTACGGCCTGGGCGCGCTGCTGTACGAGCTGCTTACCGGCAAGTGGGCGCACGAGGAGCCGGCGGAAGAGGACGAGGAGGAGTGGAACGACTGGGATGACGAGGACGAGGACGACGAGCCGGTGGCGCGGGTGGTGGAGCGCACCGCCACCCCCGACCGCGAGCTGACCACGCGCGAGCTGGAGCAGCGCTATCCGCAGATCAAGATGCCGCCCGTTCCGCCGCGGGCCCATTTGTCCGGCATGCCGCGCGACCTGGAAGCCGTGATCCTGCGCGCGATGCAGACGGACCCGGGCGAGCGGTACCAGACGGTTTCGGGGATGCTCGCCGCGCTGGCTCCCATGCTCAAAGGCCGCTACCGCATGTGGCCCGAGAACGCTCCCGTCGAGCGCCGCGCGGACACCGAATCGCGGTAGGGCGAAAGAAGGATCACGCGGAGGCGCGGAGGAAAAGAAGAGGCGCGGATAAATCCATCATTCGCGCCTCCCTTCATTTCTCCGCGCCTCCGCGCCCTCCGCGTGACAGCCGGGGTTTTCTCGGTTTGGGCTTCAAACAAAACGCGCACCGCGGCAATCAGCCACGGTGCGCGTTTGCATCCATCATCATCCCCGAGTGCTCATCCGGCGGCTCGAGAGATCATCCAGCGCACTCCCGTACTTTCGTACTCCCGCACTTTCGTACTTCCGTACTCCCTCAGGGATTCAGCCAGTAGCTCACCTTCAGCACCAGCACGTTGTCAGGCTGGGCGTCGAACAGCGCGCGGCGGTCGCGGCTCATGCTGAAGTCTCCTACGTACGGCGCGTAGTCGCTGCGATCCTGCTGCCACGCCAGGTACAGGGTGCTTCCCGGCCGCCACTCCCAGCGCAGCACGGCGTTCCCCCGCAAGCTGCGCAGGTTGAAGTCGCGGTTGGCGACGAAGAAGCGCGGCTGCCCCTCGCCCACGCCCTGCGGATACACGTAGTAGCCGCCCTCGACAGTCTCCAGGTCGCCCACGTCCTCGCCGTACACGTCGAAGTCGTAGGTGCGCGGCCTGGCCAGCTCCGCGGGGGTGCCGTAGTCGGCGCTGGACAGGAACGGCTGCGCGTACACCTGCAGCGACAGGTCGGTGGTGAACGTCACGTTCAGGCGCGTCTCCAGCGACAGCGTGGTCTGCTCCAGCTCCGACAGCACGTAGCGCCGGCCAAAGGTGTTCACCGCCGCCGCGTCGGCGGTCGACATGATGTACTGCGCGCCCACCCGGCTGCGCTCGTAGAGGGGGGTGATCGACAGGTTCCAGCGGGGCGAAGGCTTCAGCTGCAGCTGCGCACCCATCAGCATCGTCGACCCGCCTTCGTCATCGCGGGTGACCAGGCCCTGCAGCAGCCCCATCACCGCCTTGCGGTCGTCGGACCCTACGGTGGCGTCCATCCGAAACACGCCCGGCCGCCGCGCCAGGGGCCCGCCCCAGGTGAGCTTGTCGTCCACCGAGCCGGGGAGCGTGGTGCCCACCGTGACCTCGGCGAACCAGAAGTTCAGGAACTGGCCAAAGCTGGTGAGCGAGAAGTTGTTGTAGATGTGGTCGCCGTCGTAGTTCCACTCGCCGCGGGCGTAGCCGTTGAACTGGTAGTTGCGGAACGTCTTGCCGGGCCGGTTCTCCACGTACGACAGCGTGCCCTGCAGGTCCGCGCGGTTGGCGCGGTACTGAAAGCCCATGTCGTTCACGTCGTAGCCCGGCGTGGTGGTGCCCACCAGCAGCGCGGGGCGCCAGTGGCGGCCGGGACGGTACGAAAGCTGGAACTCCGTCGACACGCCGCTCAGCGAGGTGCGCAAGCTGTCGAAGCGCACCTCGTCCTGGTCCGGCCGCTGAAAGTAGTGGAACGACTGCACCAGCTGCGTGCGGGCGATGGCCCGGCGGTCGCCGCGGATGTGGCTGCCGGAGACGAAGCCCCGCAGCTGCCACTCGCGGTTCTTCCACTGGTGGCGAAAGTCCACCCCGCCGTTGTACGCGGCGCCGTGCAGCCGGTTGCGCAGCGCATCCTCGTCCAGGTCGCGGTTGAGCGCGGTGAACATGCCGCCCACCACCGTCTGCCCGCCGCGCAGCTCGCGGCGCAGGCGACCCACGAAGTAGTTGCTCAGGGGCTCCACCGCCTGGCGTCCGCGCAGCGAATCGCCCTCGGCACCGATGTCGATGAAGCGCGCCTCCTCACGCCCGGTCACCGCGTTCAGCAGCCCCACCGACCACCCGTCGCGCGTGCGGCCCGAGATCTTGGCCGCGCCCAGGATGCGGGTTTCGATCGGCACGTCGGCCAAGGTGTAGCCCACCGGCACCTGCGGCGTACGGCCGATGCGGCGCGAGTAGAAGGCGGTGTTGCCGCCCCCCGCGCCAAAGTTGAAGATGTCGGCGCCCTCCACGAAGAACGGGCGCCGCTCCTGAAAGCGGGTCTCGATCGCCGACAGGTTCACCTCCGCCGGATCCACCTCCACCTGCCCGAAGTCGGGGTTGATGGTGGCGTCCAGCGTAAGGTCCGAGGTAAGCCGGTACTTGAGGTCGGCGCCGACGGAGGGGGAGTACTCGCGGTCCTCGCGGAACGGGTTGTCGCCGCGCTCCACGTGCTCGGCCTTGACCACGGTGTACGGCAGCACCTCCAGCCGCTTGCCGGTGCGCACGTTCGCCAGCCCCTCCAGGTGCCCAAAGCGGGGGATGCCGCCCGGCTGCGTGGCGGGGGTAAAGGCGAGCACGGCAAACTCGCCCTTGCGGGCGATCTGGCGTTCCACCTGGATTCCCCACGTCTGCGAGGCGGCCGTGTTGAAGCGCAGCTGGCTGAAGGGGATGCGCATCTCCGCCGTCCACCCGCCGCTGTCCACGCTGGTTTCGCCCACCCACACCGGATCCCACGAGTCGTCCTCGCCCGTTTCTTCGCTGCGCGTCTGGTCGCGCCGCACACCCGACGGGTTCAGCTCGAAGCCGAAGGCGGTGCGGTGGTCGTGGTAGCTGTCCAGGATGACGGTAAGCCAGTCCGACGCCTCCATGCTCATGTCGCGCCGCCCCAGCCGCGTGGTCACGGGGGCGGAATCGTGCAGGCGCACGCCCACGTACAGCGCCTCGTCGTCGTACAGCACGCGCACCTCGGTGCGCTCGGAGACGGGCCGGCCCTCGGCGGGCTCCAGCTGGGTGAGCTGCGTGGCAGGGGTGGTGGCGCCCCACGCCGCGTCGTCCAGGCGGCCGTCCACGCGCACGGCGCCCGTGGCGCGCACCGCGGAGATCGAAGGCGCGCCGGCGTGCGGATCGCCACCCGCGGGCGCGGGCGTGCCCTGCGCCAGCACCGTCGCGGGAAGGGCGGCCAGCAGAAGGCCGAGGGCTGCGTAACGCATGGAAGAGGCTGCGTTCAGAGGAAAAATACGAAAGGGCGGACCTCGGAGAGGACCGCACCGGAGAGAGACCGAGGTAGACGAGCGACAAATCGCCAGATGCTTCTGACCCGTATCGTATAAAGATGGTCTAAAAAGGCGAGGGGATCAAGGTGCGAGAAGCTGCCTCCACAGGGTGTCGCAGATGGTGCGTCAATGGTTACGGCGTCGACGCGGAGGGGGGCTCTCACCCGGCTCGTTCCTCGCCTGCCCTCTCCCACAAACTGAGTGGGAGAGGGGATCAACGTCACACCGTGTCGCGGGGTGCCGCGGACGGGCCGGCGCAGGCCCCCTCCGGGCCGGCACCACCGGCCCACCTCCCCCGAAACTGCCGGGGAAGGTTGCGGTGTGAGGCAGCCTTTGGAGCGCTTCGGAGAGTTGGAGGCGAGATGGTGGGCCGCCCCCCTCCCCGGCCCTCCCCCGCAAACTGCGCGGGGGAGGGAGGTGCGACGCACCTTTCGCAGCGGGATCGAAGTTCTCCCCTCTCCGTGAGGAACGAACGGGGAGGGGCCGGGGAGGGGCACCCCGCGGACGCAGTTCAACGCCTCCCTCACACCCTCACACCCTCACACCCTCACACCCTCACACCCTCACACCTACGCCGCGTCCGCCGAAACCGCCCCGCTGCGGACGAACTGAAGCTCGTGCAGCCGCGCGTACAGGCCGCCGCGGCGCAGCAGCTCGCCGTGCGTGCCGCGCTCGCGAATCTCGCCGTGGTGCAGCACCAGGATCTGGTCCGCGCTCTGTACGGTGGACAGCCGGTGCGCGATCACCAGCGAGGTACGGCCGCGCATCAGCTCCGTCAGCGCCTGCTCGATGTGCGCTTCCAGCTCCGAGTCCACCGAGCTGGTCGCCTCGTCCAGCACCAGCACCAGCGGGTCAAACGCCAGGGCACGCGCAAAGCTCACCAGCTGCCGCTCGCCCACCGAGAGCGAGGTGCCGCGCTCGCCCAGTGGCTGCGCATATCCGCCGGGAAGCCGCGCGATGAACGGCTCCGCGCCTACCCGACGCGCCGCCTCGCGCACCCGCTCGTCCGGGATGTCCGTCTCTCCCAGGCGGATGTTGGAGGCCACGTCCTCGCTGAACAGAAACACGTCCTGCAGCACCAGGCTCACCCGGCTGCGCAGCTCCGGAACGGGGACGCGGCGGATCGGCACGCCGTCGAACAGAACCTCTCCCCTGGTGGCGTCATAGAAGCGCATGAGCAGGGAGATGATCGTGCTCTTGCCCGCCCCCGTCGCGCCGACGATGGCCACGCGCTCCCCCGGCCGCGCGACAAAGCTGACGCCCTTGAGCACCCACTCGTCCTCGTCGCCGTAGCGGAACCAGACGTCGCGGAACTCGATCTCGCCGCGCCCCGGCGCCGGCAGGTGCAGCGGCTCCGGATCGTCCAGCACCTCCGGCTGCGTGTCCAGCAGCTCGAAGATGCGCTCCGAGGCGGCCATGGCCCCCTGCAGGATGTTGTACTTTTCCGACAGGTCCTGGATGGGCCGGAAAAAGCGGCGCGTGTACTGAAGGAACGCCGCCACCACGCCCACCGTCATCGTCCCCTGCAGCGTCTCGCCGCCGCCGTACCACAGGATGAGCGCCAGGGCGACGGCGGTGAGCACCTCGATGACGGGAAAGAAGAGCGCGTAGTAGGTGATGGAGCGCAGGTGCGCTTCCAGGTGGTCCGCGTTCACCTGCTTGAAGCGCGCGAACACCGGCGCCTCGCGGCCAAACAGCTGGACGACGCGAATGCCGCTGACGTGCTCCTGCGTGAACGCGTTGATCCGCGCCAGCCGCACGCGGATGTCGCGGTAGGCGCGGCGGATGAGGCCGCGGAAAAAGAAGGTGGCCAGCGCGACGAACGGCAGCGTGGTGAACGTCACCAGCGCCAGCCGCCAGTCCAGCTGCACCATCATCCCCACGATGAAGAGCAGCGTGAACACGTCGCCAAAGATGGTGACCAGCCCCGACGAGAACGCCTCGTTCAGCTGCTCCACGTCGTTGGTCACCCGCGTCATCAGCCGCCCGACGGGGTTCCGATCGAAGTACCGCAGCGACAGCCGCTGCAGGTGCGCGAAAATCTCGCCCCGCAGATCGAACATCACGCGCTGCCCCAGCCACGCGGTCAGCAGGGTGTGCGCGTACTCGGCCAGAAAGGCGAGCACCAGCGAGCCCATGTACAGGGCCACCAGCGTGCCCAGCAGCCCCACGTCACGGTTGGGGAGCGCGCGGTCAAGCGCCACCTTGGTGAGGTACGGGCCCGCCAGCTCCAGCGCCGCCGCGGCAAACAGCAGGAACAGCGAAACGGCCACCTGCAGCTTGTAGGGGGCCAGGTAGCCGACCAGCCGGCGCAGCAACCGCGCGTCGGGCTTGGCGTCGAGCTCGTCCTCGTGCTCGTGCGCGCTCACGCGCACCCGCCCGCGCGCGTACGCGCAGAACGACGGTAATAGAGATCAGCCTGCATGCGCCCGAACGTAGCGGCGGCGCGGCGGACGGGCAACGGAGGCCCAGCGGGGCGTTCCGCTGCTTGCGGCTCTGAGACCAGCCACGAGCAGCAGCGAGTAGATTTCTGCAGTCGGCGCCACGGTTCTGTTCATTGGGGATCCAATCCGGTGATCTCCGGTTGAGGACGCGCCGGTGCATGCGACGCCGCACACGGTCCGCCGCCGAGCCCACGAAGGTGGACTTTGTGCAGTTGTAGCACGGATTCATTATTCGCTCCTGCAGGCAGACGGCACGGTACCAGTCCAGATCCTCAATGAGCATCATTCGCCTCTCCGCCCCTCGCGCCGAAGCCATCTCCCCGGTATTGCGGACTTCACCAGATCGCGCATCGGGTGATGCATTCCGCTGGCTGCGGTGGCGCTCCGGCAGGGATGGGTGCCGTATCCATCCTTCTCAAAAAGATGCGGATGGCCCCCTGCCGCGCTTCTTTCCCTCTGCCGTTGCCGATGCTTCACCAGACGCGAGCCGCGGAGCAAGGGGCGCGGATCCCGCCGCCACGTGCAATGGTGGATGACGCGACCGGCAGACGTCTCGTCATGGGACGCACCGCTTTGCCTCACATGGAGTTAGCGGCATGGGCGAGAATCCGCACTCTGTTGACTCTGTTCACTCTGCGTGGGGCCCATCGTCTTCAGCTCAAGATAAATCCAGCCACGATGCGCCATATCGACCCTGGCACTGTCGCAGTTTCGCGGAAGGTGCGTCGTTGACAACCTCTTAGCCCGCGCCTAGCTTGGGCTCCTCCCCGCGTTTCCTGCTCCACCGCAGCGCGTCCCCCGGTCAACGCATGACGTTCGCCGCCTTCTCAGGCAGGCCGCCGCGCCGCGCGCGCGCCGCAGTCCTGGCCCTTTGCGCATCCGTGCTGGCCGTGGCCGCCTGCGCCACGGCGGGCGGCGGAGGGAACGACCTGGTGCTGGGGCTGGCGGTGCCGCTGACCGACGGCGCGGGACAGCCCGACGTGTACGGCGTGCGCTCGCGGATGGGCGCCCAGCTGGCCGTGGACGAGTTGAACGCCGGCAACCTGTTCGGCGGGCGCACGCTGGCCCTGCGCATCGTGGACGACAAGGGCGATCCGGCCACCGCCATCGCCGTCGCCGACTCGCTGGTGCAGGACCGCAGCGTGCTGGCCGTGGTGGGCCACGTCTACTCCGGCACCACCATCCAGGCCGCGCAAAAGTACCAGGGCCACCTTCCCGCCGTCGCGACCAGCGCCACCAGCCCCGAGATCAGCAAGCTTGGGGAGTGGATCTTTCGCGTGGCGAGCAGCGACTCCGCCAACGCCGTGGCCCTGGCGCGCGCCGCCAACGGGATGGGGCGGCGCATCGCCGTCCTGTATTCAAACGACGACTACGGCCAGGGGCTCGCCCGCAACTTTGCCAGCGCCCTGCGCGCGGCGGGGGGCGGCGTGGCCGCCATGGACCCGTTTCTGGACGATACCGACGACTTTCGCCCCTACCTGCGGCGGATGCAGAGCCGCGGCGTGGACCTGGTCTTTGTAGCCGGACTGCAGGATCCGGCGGCGCGGGCCATCGCGCAGGCGCAGGAGGTGGGGCTGGCCGCGCGCTTTCTGGGCGGCGACGGCATCGAAGGGCTGGCCGCGATGGGGGCACGCTACGACGGCACGGCCGTGGGCGTGCTGTTTCACGGGCAGATGTCCGATTCGGCGCGCGCCTTTGTGCAGCGGTACCGGGCGCGCTACAAGGAAGACCCCGACTCGCAGGCGGCGCTGGCGTACGACGCGGTGCGGCTGCTGGCGCGGGCGCTTCAGCAGGGGCACCGCGACCCCGCTTCCATCCGCGGCTGGCTGGAGGGGGTGGGCGCGCGGGAGGGCGGCTCGCCCGCCTTTGAAGGGGTGGCGGGGAGCGTGGCATTCGACCAGAACGGAGATCCGGTGAACAAGCGGTTCACATTGGGCGTCATTCGGGGCGGCGGCATCGTGCTGCCGGAGGCGGGGCGATGAGCGCGGCGTGGAGCGTGCCCGGCGGCGGCACCTTCGACACCCTGCGCAACCGCCTGCGCGCGGGCGCGGCCATCATCGTGCTGCTGGTGCTGATCGGCGCCGCGGTGGCGGTGTGGAGCCTGAACCGCATCTCGCGCGACACCGAAAAGCGCCTTTCGGACCTGCGCACCAGCAGCGAGATCGGCACGCAGCTGGAGTCGCTCATCCTGAACCAGATCGCGGCGGGCGAGCGCTACCTGGTCACCCCCGACGCGCAGTTCCAGCACCAGTACGCCGAGTACGGCCGCCGCGCCCACGAGCAGCGGCGCCGGTACAAGGACCTGGAGGACCTGACCACCGCGGAGCAGCAGAAGATCACGGCGGTGGAGCAGTCCCACCAGCGCATCGAGGTGGAGTACGCGCTGGCCCACGCGCAGGTGGACGTGGGCGACCGCGAGGGCGCCCTGCGCCGCGTGGCCGCGGTGCGCCCCCAGACGCTGCAGCTGGAAGAGTCCATCCGGGAGATCGGCGCCACGCAGGCGGAAAAGGTGTCCGCCGCCGCCGCGCAGATGGGCCGCGAAACGCGGCGGTTCGAGGTGCTGCTGCTGCTGGTGGCGCTGGTGGCCGCGGGCGTCACGGCGGGCCTCATCTACATCGCCCAGCGCTTCTGGATCCAGCGCCCGCTGGACGCCCTGGCCGTGAGCGCGCAGTCGCTGGGCGCCGGCGACCTGCGCCAGCGGGTGAACGGCGACCAGGGGGCGATGACGCGCGAGTTCTCTGCCCTCTCGTCCACCTTCGACCAGATGGCCGGGCAGCTGCGCACCATCGTGGGCGAGACGGTGGGGACGGCCGAGCGCATCAGCAACTTTGCCTCGGACCTGTCCAGCATCTCCGAAGAGGTGGCGGCGTCCAGCGGCGAGGTGGCCACGGCCATGGTGGGGATCGCCAGCGGCGCCGAAAGCCAGTCGCACGGGCTGCTGGCCACCCGCGAGGCGCTGGAGGAGATGGGGCACCGGTCCACCGAGATCGTCAACTCCTCGCAGATGGTGAGCTCGCTTTCGCAGCAGATTCACCTGGTGGCCGCGCAGAGCCGCGCCGAGGTGGGCTCGGCGCTGCAAAGGCTGCTGGAGATTCGCGAGGTGGTGACGGACAGCGCGGCGCGGGTCACGGAGCTGGAGCAGGCGTCCATCCAGATCGACCGCTTTGTGGAGACCATCACCGCCATCGCGCGGCAGACCAACCTGCTGGCGCTGAACGCGGCCATCGAGGCGGCGCGCGCGGGCGAGCACGGGCGCGGCTTCGCGGTGGTGGCCGAAGAGGTGCGCAAGCTGGCGGAAGGCTCCGCGCGCGCCGCCAACGAGGTGGCGCAGAACGTGTCCGGCATCCGCACCCGCATCAGCGACGTGGTGCAGACCATGTCGCGCGGGACGGAAAAGGTGCAGGACGTGGAAGAGGTGTCGCGCGGCGCCGACAGCGCGCTGGAGCAGATCCTGGCCGCGGTGGACGGCGTGCGCATGGCCGCCGACCAGGTGGAGGAGGCCGCCGCCCGCAACGCCGCGGCCATGGAAGGCGTGGAGGCCGCGCTGGCCGAGGTGTCCGGCACGTCGGAATCCCACGCCGCCAGCGCCGAGGAGGTGAGCGCCGCCGCCGAGGAGCAGAGCGCCGCCACGCAGGAGATGTCCGCCAGCAGCGCCGAGCTGCTGCACGCCGCCGAGCGCATGCGGGAGCTGGTGAGCGGGTTTCAGACGTAAGGGGGTACGAGGGTACGAGGGTACGAGGGTACGAGGGTACGAGGGTACGAGGGTACGAGGGTACGAGGGTACGAGGGTACGAGGGTACGAGGGTACGAGGGTACGAGAGTACGAGAGTACGAGAGTACGAGAGTACGTTGCAGGCGATGTGATGAGGCCCGCTCCCCGGTGTGGGGGCGGGCCTCTTTGCGTCGGGCGGGTGTGGAGGGTTGGGGCCGCTCGGGGCGCCTCGGGGGCGGCTAAAGCCGCGGCTCGAAAGGCCATAAGCCCCGTCTCGGCTCGTTGCACTCGCCGAACGGGGCTTCACCTGCTTGAACCCGAGAGTTTGTTGTTTCGAAGAGCGCCACGCCGAACCATCCGCATCACCACACCGGTGCGCGACGACGAATCTACTCTCCGACGGCTCGAAGACGTCGCCGCGCCCCCGAACGGGCGGCTGCAGTCCGCGAAGGCCGTCTTCGTGAACTTCCAGCCGCGGTTTCCAACCGCCGGGGCGGAGCCGACAGACCACCCCGGCTGCGGACGCGCCGTCGCCTGGGACGCCGCACACCGCCGGGCCGCCGAGTCCGCGCAGGCGGCGCGCAGGCGGACTTTGTGTAGTTGTTGCAGCGAATTGATTCGCCCTTGCAACGCGGCGCGGTCCCATCCGGCCGTGATCGCGACGGGATCTCGCCTGCCTTCTCTATCTTCTTCCGTTCCGATACGTAACGCGGATGTCACCTATCTGGCGCACTTCTCGCTCTGAAGTTGAGCAAAAGGCGCGGATCAGCACGCCTTTTCGGCACACGACGGCCAGGCCCCCGCGGCAGGCGCAGCGCGCTTCGCGGGGCGGCCGGACGACCCCGACGCGATGCTCAAGACGGTAGCGCTGCGCTTTGGCGCGGATGAGGACGATACGCCGCTGCGGTTCACGCCCGGGCCCATGACCGTGTTCGTGGGGCCCAACAACTCGGGCAAGAGCCTGGCCCTGCGCGAGATCGAGGACTTCATCGAGACGGGCGGCGAGTCCATTCGCCACATCGTCAAGCGGCTGGAGCTGCTGCTGCCTCCCGCCGCCGCCATCGAGGAGATGATCGTCTCCCGCGCCACCGGCGAGGGCGAGGAGCTGCTGGGCGACGTGGTGCGGGTGATGCGCCTGCGCTCCCCGGGCGGCTACTCGCGCCGCCGCGCCACCGACACGGCCGAGCCCGTGGTGGAGCAGGAGATCGACCTCCCCGCCCTGCTGGCCGCCGCAGAGCATGCGGCGCATCCGACCGAAGAGGAGCTGGAGCGCATCTGCCGCGACCTGCTGGGGCTGTTCACCCTGCGGCTGGACGGGCAGACGCGGCTGGCGCTCACGCAGATGCAGCCTGCCGGCGACCTGGAATCGCACCCCACCAACCACCTGGGCGCGCTGTACCGCGACGACGAGGCCCGCGCGCGCATCCGCGAGATCACGGCGGACGCGTTCGGGCTGTACTTCGTGCTGGACCCCACGGAGGGCACGCACTTTCGTGTGCGCATGGCTGAGCGCGCGCCCATGGACGACGACGAGGAGCAGTCCATCAGCGACCGCTCGCGCGCGTTCCACGGCCGCGCCGAGGACATCGACCACATGAGCGACGGAATCCGCGCGTTCACGGGCCTCACGGCGGCCGTGCTCAGCGCCGACTACCGCATCATGCTGGTGGACGAGCCCGAGGCGTTCCTGCATCCGCCCCTCATCCGCAAGCTGGGCAAGCGGCTCACGCAGCTGGCGGCCGAGCGCGGAGCCAACCTGCTGGCCGCCACGCACTCGCCCGACTTCGTGATGGGGTGCATCACCAGCGGGCAGGCCATCAACATCGTCCGGCTCACCTACCGCAAGGGCATTCCCGGCGCGCGGCTGCTGCCCTCGGGCAAGCTGGTGACGATGATGCGTGACCCGCTGCTGCGCTCCACGGGCGTGCTGGGCGCGCTGTTCCACGAGGGCGCCGTGGTGTGCGAGGCCGACGCCGACCGCGTGTTCTACGCCGAGGTCAACGAGCGGCTGCTGGCGCACCGGGCGGGCGGCGCGGACGGCGTGGTGTTCCTGAACGCGCAGAACAAGCAGACGGTGCGGCGCATCACCCGTCCCCTGCGCGAGATGGGGCTGCCGGCCGCCGCGGTGCTGGACCTGGACCTGCTCAAGGGGCGCGAGGACTTTCGCGACCTGCTGCAGTCCGCGTTCGTGCCGCAGGTGTTCTGGGAGCCGTGGGAGGAGCAGCGCCGCCGCCTGCATCAGCAGATCAACACGGCCGACTACAAGGCAGGCGGCATCTATCGGCTGGGCGGCGAGGCGCGCGAGATCGCCGACCGGCTGTTGGGGCTGCTGGCGGAGTACGGCGTGTTCCTGGTGCCCAACGGCGAGCTGGAGTGCTGGCTGCCGGAGCTGGAGGTGGGCGGGCACGGGCCGGAGTGGCTCACGCAGGTGTTCACCAAGATGGGCACGGACCCGTCCGACGCCGCGTACAAAAAGCCCACGCAGGGCGGTGTGTGGCGCTTTATCCAGAACGTGGCGCGATGGATCGCGGACCCGTTTCGAAAGGGGATGCGCTCCGAATCCGTCCCCCTGGACCACCTGCTGGCCCCGCCCGAGCGCGAGGACGTGTCCGAGCCGACGTCCGAGGCCGTGCCCAACCCGGATCCCGAAGCCGAGCCGGAAGCCGCGCAGCCGGCGGCGGGCGGGGGGGAGTGCGGAAGTGCGG
>NZ_JBMDXM010000226.1:0-55680 GCF_048594345.1 Longimicrobium sp. | reverse complement strand
GCTCACCCGCGGAAAGGGGATCGAAGTTCTCCCCTCTCCGTGAGGAACGAACGGGGAGGGGCCGGGGGAGGGGCACCGCGCGGCGGCGGACCAGCGCGGACAACACCACGGGAGGCGGAATGCGGGGCGACAAGGACGGGGCGCGGGGCAGGGAGGGACGCGGCGAATGCTGACGCTGATCGAAGGCGGGCGCGTATACGACCCCGATCCGCGCGGCGTGCAGTCGGTGCTGCTGGCCGACGGACACGTGGGCAAGGTGGGCGACATCAACCGCAAGGCGCTGGAGTCGCTGGGCGCGGAGTACCAGATCATCGACGCCAGCGGCTGCATCGTGGTCCCCGGCCTGATCGATCCCCACATCCACCTGCTGGGCGGCAGCGGCGAAACCGGCTTCAGCACGCAGACGCCGGAGTTCTTCATCAGCGAGATCGTCCGCTTTGGCATCACCACCGTGGTGGGCACGCTGGGCGTGGACACCACGATGAAGACCATGCCCGGGCTTCTCGCCAAGGTCAAGGCGCTCAAGGAGCACGGGCTTAACGCCTTTTGCTGGTCCGGCGGCTACGACGTCCCGCCCGAATCCATCCTGGGCACCGTCCGCGAAGACATCATGTTCATCGACGAGGTGATCGGCGCGGGCGAGGTGGCCATCAGCGACGAACGCGCGCTGGAGCCCGACACCCGCGACCTTGCCCGCACCGCCACGCATGCGCACATCGGCGGCATGCTGGCGCGCAAGGCGGGGCTGATGCACGTGCACGTGGGCGAAAGCAAGCGGCGCCTGGAGCCCCTGCGCAAGGTGTTCGATGAACACGACGTGGCGCCGTGCTGGGTGTACGCCACCCACATCGAACGCACCGAAGCGCTGATGGATGAGGCCATCGAGCTGGCCAGGCGGGGGATGCCGTGCGACATCGACGTGGTGGAGCGCGACCTGCACCGCTGGCTACGCCACTGGCGCAAAAACGGCGGCCCTACGGATCTGCTCACCGTCTCCTCCGACGCGTCGATGACCAGCCCGGCCGGCGTGTGGATGCAGCTGCGCGACTGCGTGCTGAACCACGGCTTCACCCTGGAGCAGGTGCTGCCGCTGGCCACCCGCAACACCGCCCGCATCCTCAAGCTGCGCGAAAAAGGCGAGCTGCGGAAAGGGTGCGCCGGCGACATCCTGCTGCTGCAAAAGGATACGCTGGAGATCGTCCACGTCTTTTCCCACGGCAAGGTGGTGGTGCAGGACGGCGAGGTGGTGGAGACGGAGGCGTGGCTGGAGGATTCCGATCGCCACATCCACCTCATGGGGACAAAGGACGAGGAGTGACCGGTGTGAGCGGGATCGGCGCGACCCTCGGGGCCCTCTCCCCCGACCGGCCTTTTGCTCGTTCCTCGCAACGGCGGTTGACCCTTCCCCCAACTTCGGGGGAGGGGTGGTGACGGAAGGTTTTCTCGCGCTTCGACCCGCGGAAACGGGATCGAAGTTCTCCTCTCCCCCCTGCAGTTCGGGGGGAGAGGCCGGGAGAGGGGGGCGCCCGCGGACGAAGTTCGATCCTGTTCGACGTCACCCGAATCCAGCGGCAACATGCAGTTCTCCCCTCTCCGTGAGGAACGAACGGGGAGGGGCCGGGGGAGGGGCACCCCGCCGACACAGTTCAGTGCTGGTGAGCGAGCCGCGGATACACACAACGGAGGGCTGAATGCCGGGTGGCGAAAACAAGGTGGAGGCGCGGGCCAGGGAGGAGCAGATGCGGACGGAGCGCGACGAGCTTCCCGCCCGCGGCGCCCGCCTGCTGGTGATTGGCGGGGCGGAAGACCCGGACGAGGACGACATGACCATCCTCCCCAGGCTGGTGGAGATGGCGGGCGGCAAGAACGCGCGCATCATCATCTGCTCCTCCCCCTCCGAAAACCCGGAGGAAAAGGTGGATACCTACGGCGCGCTGTTCGAAAAGAAGATCGGGGTGGCGGAGATCATCCCCGCGCCCATTACCGACCGGCACCAGGCCGAGGAGCCGGAGCTGGTCGATGCGGTGCAGCGGGCCACCGCCGTCTTCTTTACCGGTGGCGATCAGCTGCGCCTGACCGCCCTGATCGCGGGGACGGATTTCTGCGAAAGCATCCGCTCGCGCCTGTACGGGGATGGCCTGGTGGTCGCCGGCACCAGCGCCGGCGCCGCCGCCATGAGCAGCGTGATGATCATCGGCGGGCCGGAGAAGGGGACGGTCAAGCGCGAGGACGTGAGCCTGGCACCCGGGCTGGGCTACTGGCGCGACACCGTGGTCGACACGCACTTCAACCAGCGCGGCCGCGTAAGCCGGCTGATGACCATCTTTGCCCACAACCCCAACGTGCTGGGGATCGGCATTGACGAGAACACGGCCATCGACCTGGTGCCCGGCGACCGGTTTACCGTGGTGGGCGAGGGGGTGGTGATGGTGTTCAACGGGCGCGTAACACACAGCAACGCGCCCGATGCCGGCGACGCCGACACGCTGGCCATTACCGACGCCGCGCTGCACACGCTGCCGCACGGCTACGGCTTCAACCTGCGCACCAAGCGCCCCATCCTCCCCTCCGGCGACGAGATCGCCCCCAACCCTCCGCGCTGACGGCGGAACAGCGGTCACGCGGAGGCGCGGAGAAGGCGGAGGCGCGGAGGAAAAGAAAAGGGGACGTGGATGATGAGCATCATCCGCGTCCTCTGGCGTTGTGACGGGCATCGACCTGCGTCCGCGCGGGGTGCCCCTCCCCCGGCCCCTCCCCGTTCGTTCCTCACGGAGAGGGGAGAACTTCGATCCCGTTTCCGAGGGTCAGCCGAAGCGCCCCGCACCCTCCGCCGCCACCCCTCCCCCGAAGTTGGGGGAGGGGTCGACCGCCGTTGCGAGGAACGAGCAAAAGGCCGGTCGGGGGAGAGGGCCCCCGCGGGTCGCGCCACCCCCGCTTCCTTCACCCCTTCCCTTCACCCGCTCACCCGTTCACCCGTTCACCTTCACCCCTTCCCGCGCCGCCCGCAGCAGCCCCCGCAGGCGCAGCTCCGAGCCGGCCTCCCAGTCCGGGGGAATGGGGACGAGACGGAACTTTTCGCCTTCCGTCTCGAAGCTCAGCCAGCCGTGCTCGAAGCCCGGCGCCACGATCTGGGGCTTTTGCGGAAAGGTGTCCCACACGCGCCAGCTGCGTCCCTGCTCGTCCTGGAACTCCCGGTAGGCCATCGCTCGTCTCGTCGGTGCGCGCGGGGCGCGGTCAGGGGTGCAGGTCGGGGTCGGCGGCGGCAACCAGCAGCGCCAGCTTCAGCTGCACGGCGCCGTCCAGCGAGCGCGGGTCCAGCCCCGTAAGGTCGAACACGCGTTCTAGGTGGTTGCGAACGGTGTGGCGGTGCACGCCCAGGCTGGCGGCGCTGTCGGCCACGGACATGTTGCTTGCCAGGTACACGCGCAGCGTTTCCACCACGGCGGGCTGGTCGCGCAGGGGCTCAAGCACCAGCGCCGCCAGGTTGCGCCGGCTGGGGCTGCTGGGGGCAAAGAACGCCGCCGATCCCAGTCCCCGCAGTTCGTGCACCCCGTGCCCCTCACGCAGCCGCGGGCCCAGCCGGGCGGCGTAGATGGCCTCGCGGTACGAGCGGCGCACCGCCAGCACCGGGCTTACCGGCAGGTGCGGCTCGCCGATCCCCACGTGCACGTCGGCCGGGGACAGCTGCGCACGGATGCTTTCCGCCATCTCGCGCAGCCGCGCCTTGGACTCGCGCGGATGGTACTCAGGCAGCACCACCCACTGCGTATCGTCCAGCTGGCCAAACGGGGTGGTGCGCGCGGCGGGGCCCAGCAGGCGTTCCAGCAGTTCCAGCGGATCGGTGGCGATGGCCCGCCCCGCCGGCTGCGCGGGCGCCATCAGCACCACCGCCACGCGCTGCACGCACAGGTTCCAGCCATAGATGGCCGCCACCACCCGCGCGTGCATGGCCTCTTCGCGCGAGCCGCGCAGCAGCCGGTACAACAGCCAGCCGGGGTTGATGTGCTCGCGCCCCAGCGACGAAGCCGCCTCGGCAAAGTCCAGCGCCAGGCCAATGGCCACGGCGCAGGTGCGGGCCAGCGCACGCACCCGTTCCGGCGGCCCGTGCGCCATCAGCACGCCCGCGATGCGCCCCGACAGGCGCACGGGGACAAACACGCCGGGCTCGTCGCCGGGGGCGCTCCACTCGCCACCCGTCTGCAGCGCCTGCCCGTCTTCCAGCACGGGCACCACCCGCCGCTCCACCCGGCCGGCCAGCCGCCCGCCGGTGGAAGCCACTACGGTGCCGTGCAGGTCCGTGAGCGTGAACGGCACATCCAGCTCCGCCGTCAGGCGGTCAAGCAGGTCGCACGCGGGCGCCGGGAGAATTCCCCCTTTGCGTGCAGGGCGGTCCATGCGCTCTTCTTCCCCTGATCCCGGGTCTACGCGGGCCCGAACGCCCGGGCCCGATCCGTTTCCTGCGCCACGCGACACTAGCCCCCGCGCCGCGCGCCAGCAATGGCCCCACGGGCGACGGATGGCGCAATCCCCCTCACCGGAGCGGCGAACCGGCGCGGTGTGACGCCGCCGGCGCGCGCTCGAGGGCGGGCTCGAGGGGAGCAGAATGAGGCGGACGACGCAGCTTCAGGGAACACCTTCATCCAAAGTGCCGTCCGTGTGTTCAGCCGCGCAGATACAGGGGTTTTGGCTTGCTGATCGTCTCACCGGCGGCCGCTTTGGGGGGTGTGCGCGACGCGTGTGCCCAATGTTTGCAAAGGTCCGCCGCCCCCGATCTTTTCGGCGGATGATTCTGGGCCGGGCGCGGGTGCCCGGCCGGCGGTAACCACGAGGCAGGAGGATGCAGGGATGAGGTTGCAGGGATTGATGATCGCCATCGCGGTGGCGGCGCTGCCGATGGGTGCGGCTGCCCAGGACCGTGAAGCGAGCGACGACAACGACCGTGCGGTGCACGCGTTCCTCAGCGCGGTGGACCTGGGCGAGGTGCAGAGCTCCATGCTGGCCACCCAGCGCGCCACCAACGCCGAGGTGCGCAGCTTTGCGCAGAGCATGATCGGGGACCACAGCAACGCGCTGCACACCCGTGAGATGCTGATGCAGACGGAGAACAGCGGCCTGGTGCAGCGCATGGCGCCCGGCCGCGAGCCGGGGGTCATGCCCCACTCCAGCCCGGCGGCCGGCGGCATCGCGGGAACGCCCAACTCGGTGAACGCGGCGGCCGGCGTGCCGGCCTCCAGCGGCGGCAACGGCGCCGAGGTGGCCAGCGGACAGAACGCCCACAGCAGCCCCACGGCCGCGGGCGTGGCCGGGCAGGTGGCGGCTTCCGGCGGCAACGCCCACACCGGTGGCGAGCACGCGGGGCACGGCAACATGCAGGGCGGCAGCGCGCAGGCGAACGGCGCCATGCACGGCGGCATGGCGATGGGCGGACTGCCCCCGGGCGTGACGCCGGCCATGGTGCAGCAGCTCGAGGCCATGCTGGCGGCGCACCCCATGAGCCGTCCGGTGATGGAGGCCAACATGCGCAACATGCAGGTGCTGCAGGGCGTTACGGGCCCGCAGTTCGACAAGTCGTACATGGACGCGCAGATCGGCGCGCACCGCTACGCGCTGTCGAACATCGACCGCATGCTGGCGCAGACCGGCGCGCTGGGCGACGACATCCGCGCCTCGCTGCAGGGCATGCGCACCGCCGTCGCGTCGCACCTGCAGATGGCCGAGCAGATCCGCGGCCGGCTGCAGTGAGGTGAACGGGTGAACGGGTGAACTGGTGAGCGGAATCACTCGTTCATCCTACCTCGCCTGATCGACCGTCTGGATGAAAAGCGTGGCGGCGGTCCCGGGGTCCGCCGCCACGTTCGTCTTTGATGACCCGTTCCGCGCTCCGCCCGCCTCGATCAAACCCCTTCTTCCACGCTCGACATTGTCATTCTTAAGGAGGCGCCTCGCCACACCTGGCCGATGCAGAGAACCCTGGCGCCGGCTGAGAAATCTATGCCCTGCTGCGCGTGATCTGCCGCCGCACGCCAGTCCTTTCCGCACCGCCGATACCGCGAAACCAGCCTTCGGAATTGGATCAGATTTAACCATCTCGAAACGAACTGCGACTTGCGCCGCGTCATCAATCCTTGCGAACGTTCGTTTAAGGAGCTGGGCCCGCGGATGCGGGTGCAGGCCATCGAAGGCCGGGGCGTGACCACCCCGGGCCAGACATTCCACGTTGGTTCAGGAGCCGGGAATGAGGATGACGATCGGAGCACGCACCCTGGCGTTCGCCGCCGCGCTCGCCGCCACGCCGGCAGCCGCGCAAACGGTGACGCCGCAGGAGAACGACCGCACGGTGCACGCGTTCATGAGCGCGGTGGACGTGGGCGAGGTGCAGACGTCCACGCTGGCGCAGGAGCGCGCCGCCAATGCCGAGGTCAAGGCGTTCGCCGCGGCCATGGTGACGGAGCACGCGGCCGCGCTGCACGCGCGCGAGGCGCACGTGGCGGAGGAGGGCACGGGGCTGTTCGAGGGGCAGATGACGCACGGCGCCGCGGCCGGTCCCGCGGGCGGCGACGCGCACGCCGGGCACGGCGCCGCCGCGGCGGCCCTTGCCCCCGCGCAGCTTCAGGCGATGCAGGCCACGCTGCAGCAGCACGCCGCCAGCCGCAATCTGGCGACGGCCGGCGGCACCAACCTGCAGGTGCTGCAGGGCATCAACGGACCGCAGTTCGATGCCACCTACATGGACGCGCAGATCGCCGGCCACCGGTACGCCCTGAGCGCGCTGGACCGCATGATCGCGCAGGGCGGCGTGACCGACGAGATGCTGGCCATGATGCGCGCCACCCGCACCAGCGTCGCCGCGCACCTGGAGCAGGCCCAGCTCATCCGCGGCCGGCTGCAGTAGGTGTGATGGTGTGATGGTGTGATGGTGTGATGGTGTGATGGTGTGATGGTGCGGGCGGCGGATGAATGTCCGCCGCCCGTTGTTCGTGGATGCAGATGACTCGCTGGCGCGACGGGAATCGGACTGCATCCACAGGGGTGCCCCTCCCCCGGCCCCTCCCCGCTCGTTCCTCGCGGAGAGGGGAGAATCGATCCCGTTTCCGAGGGTACGTCGAAGCGCCTCGCGCCGTCCGCCACCACCCCTCCCCCGAAGTTGGGGGAGGGGTCGCCAGCCGTCGCGAGGAACGAGCGAAAGGCCTGGCGGGGGAGAGGGCCCCCGAGGGTCGCGCCACCCTTTCCCCCTTCACGCTTCCCCCGTCCGCCTGCCCTCGCTCTGGACCTGATCCTGCAGCACCGACCGTCTCACGGCCGAACGAAACGACGCGCAGGAGACGACATCCGATGGCCGACGCAACCATGCCCCCGAGCGGCGCCGAGCTGATCGCCGAGCTCAACGACCTGCTGGCGCTGGATCACGACGCGGTGCAGGCGTACTCGCTGGCCATCGGCGCCATCAGCACCGCCGAGTACCGGGAAACGCTGGCGGGATTCCGCGGCGACCACCAGCGGCACGTGGATCAGCTTACGCAGCTCATCCAGAACCATGGCGGCGTCCCCGTGCAGATGCCGCATCTGCCCACCGGCGCCTTCAAGCTGGCCGTGCAGGCGCTGGGCACCCTGGGTGACGACCGCGCCGTGCTGATGACCTTCAAGGCCAACGAGGCGCAGGTGCGCGACAAGTACCGGCGCCACGCCAACCGCCCCCACACCGAGGCCGTCGCCGTCATCCTCCGCGCCGCCGCCGCGGACGAGGAGCGGCACTACACCTGGGCCCAGCAGGCCGTGGAGCACCTGGGCGTGGATCGCGGCGGCCTGCTGGACACCGTGCAGGAGGTCGTCGAGAACGTCCACGCCCGCACCGCCGACGCCGTGGAAGCCGCCGGCCGCCGCGTCGCCGAAGCCGTCGACGGCGTCCGCCCCGGTGGGCCCTCCCCCGGCGGCGCCTGAGAGCGCGCCACCCCCTCCCGCAAACACCGCGGGAGGGGGGACAAACGGCACGGGCGGCGGTGTGTTGCGGAGGATTAGCCTGGATGGTGCGCCGCCAGGTCCGAACGTCCCGGTCCGCCGACCTGCCGGGCCGTTTCGCGCGGAATACTGGGCGCGCACCTGGCCTGCCTTCACGACCGGGCCGCCAATCCACGAAGGTGGATTTCGTGTAGTTGTTGCTGCGAATTTATTCGCCCGTGCCGAGGCGTGCGGATATCTCACCTCGGATGGCCTACCCAACGTGGCCTCCTCCGCACTCTCGCACTCCATCACCCGTTCACCCGTTCACCCGTTCACCCGTTCACCCCTTCACCCGTTCACCCCAGTCTCCCAACTGGCCCACCCCTTGCGGCCCGCCGCGCGAACCGCCGGTTGGACCCATCGCCGGACCACTCACAGAATCCCGTCAGCGAGCCACGATGCCGGAGCAGATCGACGCAAGCCGCAGGGTCATCATCGAGTACGTCGAGCCCGAGCTGGACTGCGGGCGCTACCCCGTAAAGCGCGAGGTGGGCGACACTGTCACCGTGTTCGCCGACATCTTCAAGGAAGGCCACGACGCCATTTCCGCCGCCGTCTGGTACCGCCCGGAAGACGAGGAGACCTGGCTGGAGTCGCGGATGAAGTTTCACGACAACGATCGCTGGACCGGCGCGTTCACCGTGGACCGCAACTGCCGCTGGCTCTTTACCGTGGTGGCGTGGACGGACGTGTTCGGCACCTGGCAGAGCGACCTGCGCAAGAAGTACGACGCGGGCCAGGAGGTGCTGCTGGAGCTGTTCGAAGGCGCGCAACTGGTGGCCGCGGCCGCCAGCCCGCTGGCGGCGGGGCCGGACCGCGAGCGGCTGATGCAGTTTCTGGAAGAGATCGTGGGCGATCCGGGGCTGGCGGCCGGCGGCATCATCCCCCGCGGCGCCTGGGAGACCTTTCGCGCGGACGTGGAGGAAGGGTCGCACCTCACCCTGGCCGAGCGCGTGGCGGCGGCGCTGGACCCCGCGCTGCTGGAGCTGATGGAGCGCTATCCCCTGCGCAACGACCTTACGCGGTACGAGCGCGAGGTGCCCATCCAGGTGGACCGCGTGGCCGCGCGCTTCGCCGCGTGGTACGAGCTGTTTCCGCGGTCGATGTCGGACGATCCGGCGCGCCACGGCACCTTCGACGACGTGATCGCCAAGCTGCCGTACGTGCGCGACATGGGCTTCGACGTTCTGTACTTTCCGCCGATCCACCCGATCGGCTTCAAGTTCCGCAAGGGAAAGAACAACACGCTCAATCCGGGTCCGGACGAGCCCGGCGTGCCGTACGCCATCGGCAGCGAGGCGGGCGGGCACAAGGCGGTGCACCCGGAACTGGGGACGCTGGAGGACTTTCGGCGGATGATCGCCGCGGCGCGCGAGCACGGGCTTGAGATCGCGCTGGACTTTGCCATCCAGGTGTCGCCGGACCACCCGTACGCCGCGGAGCACCCGGGCTGGTTCTACATCCGCCCGGACGGCACCATCATGTACGCCGAAAACCCGCCCAAAAAGTACCAGGACATCTATCCCCTGAACTTTTACGGGGAAGACTGGGAGGCGCAGTGGGCGGAGTGGCGCGACGTGATCCTGCACTGGGTGGAGCAGGGCGTGAACATCTTTCGCGTCGACAACCCGCACACCAAGCCGGTGCAGTTCTGGGAGTGGATGATCCGCGAGGTGCAGCGCCTGCATCCGCAGGTCATCTTCCTCTCCGAGGCGTTCACGCGCCCCAAGATGATGCGCGTCCTCGCCAAGGCAGGGTTCACGCAAAGCTACACGTACTTCACCTGGCGCAACTTCAAGGGTGAGCTGATCGAGTACTTTACCGAGCTCACGCAGGGCTCCATGAAGGAGTACTACCGGGGCAACCTGTTCCCCAACACGCCCGACATCAACCCCGAGTTTCTGCAGCGGGGCGGACGGCCGGCGTTCATGATCCGGGCGATCCTGGCCACTACGCTGTCGTCGGTCTACGGCATCTACAGCGGCTTCGAGCTGTGCGAGGCCACGCCGCTGGCGCCGGGCAAGGAAGAGTACCTGGACAGCGAAAAGTACGAGATCCGCGCGTGGGACTGGGACCGCCCCGGCAACATCCGCCCGCTGATCACACGGCTCAACGAGGTGCGCCGTCAGAACCCGGCGCTGCACGAGTACGACAACCTGCGCTTCTATCCGGCGGACAACGACAACATCCTGTTCTACGGCAAGATGACGGAGGACCGGACGTCGATGGTGTTCGTGTGCGTGAACCTGGACCCGTTCGCCGCGCACGAGACCATGCTGCACTTTCCCCTGCCCGACATGGGGATCGGCTGGCACGACCCGTGGGAGGTGGAGGAGCTGCTGACCGGCCAGCGCTTCTTCTGGCACGGCGGCAGCCAGCACATTCACCTGGAGCCCGGCGCACCGGGGCGGATCTTCCGCGTGCGTGCCTGGCGCAGTTCGGAGAAGGGCTTCGACTACTTCATGGAGCCGACGCTGGTGTAAGGGTACGAAGGTACGAAGGTACGACGGGACGAGGGTACGGTACGTGGCGGCGGGAGCCTTCTCCATGGCTCCCGTCGCCACGTTGCGTAAAGGGGGGCTGGAGAGAAGAAAGGCTTGCAGCACTCGTGTAATGCTAGTACACTAGCATGTGCTAGTGTACTAGCAGGCATTCCCTGCCGCCCCACACCCAGCCTTCCACGCGAAATGATCTCCATCATCCACAGGACGACCGCCCTTCTGGCCGCGCTGCTGCTTGCGGCGTGCACTGGGGGACGCACGCCGTCCGCCGCCTCATCGTCGTCGTCCCTCCCGCCCGCGCTGGCCATCACCAACGTGACGGTGGTGGACGTAGCCGGCGGACCGTCCCGCCCCGGCGAGACGGTGGTCGTCTCCGGCAACCGCATCACCCATGTGGGGCCGGCGGCGGGCACGACGGTGCCCCGCGGCGTGCGCGTGGTGGACGGGACCGGCAAGTACGTGATCCCGGGGATGTGGGACATGCACTCGCACGTCGTGGGCTACGGGCCGACGGCGCTGGAACTGTACCTGGCGCACGGCATAACCGGCATCCGCGACATGGGTGCGGAGCGGTTTGCCGACGCCAGGGCGCTGCGAGACAGCATTGCCGCGGGGCAGCGGCCGGGACCGCGCATGCGCATCGCCAGCCCGGTGGTAGAGAACCAGCGCTGGCTGGCGTGGACCCAGCGGATGAGCCAGCAGGCGGGGACGCCGTGGCGCCTGTACGAGCGCTTTGGCGCCGGGTCGCCGCAGGACGCGGAGCGGTGGGTAGATTCCGTCGTGGCGCTGGGCGCGGACCACATCAAGGTGCGCAACTGGCCTGATACGGCCATCAGCCGCGCATTGATGGCGCGGGCGCGCCAGCGTGGGCTGCAGGTGGCCGCGCACGCCAACGAGCCCTTTCCCCGCACCGGCGTAAGCAGCTACGAGCACGGCATCTGGCCACCCCTGCGTGTCTCCGACGCCGCGCGCGACTCGCTGTGGCGCCACTTTGCGGCCAACGGCGCGTCCGTCGTCCCCACGCTGGTCACCTGGCCCATCCGCCTGGATTCCCCCGACACGCTGCTCGCGAAGCTGGCTGAGGGGCGCGTCGCCGGGCTGTGCTACGTGCCGGCGGACGCGCTGCGGGAGTGGCGGGACCAGCTTGCGGAGCTCAAGCAGGAGAAGGGGCAGATCGACTGGCGCGAGGTGTACCGCGGCGAGGTGCGCAACGTCGCCGAGATGCACCGTGCCGGCGTGCCCCTGATGACGGGAACGGACATCGGCGCGCCGCTGCTGGTCCCCGGCTTCAGCCTGCACGACGAGCTGGCGCTGCTGGTGCGCGACGCCGGGATGACGCCGCCTCAGGCGCTGCAGGCCGCCACCCTGACCCCCGCGCGCGTGATGGGCCTGGCCGACTCGCTGGGGACGGTGGAGGCCGGAAAGCTGGCGGACCTGGTGCTGCTGGATGCCGACCCGCTCGCCGACATCGCCAACACCCGGCGCGTGCACGCCGTGGTGGCCAACGGCCGCTTGCTGGACCGCGCCGCCCTGGACCGCCTGCTCTTCGGCGCCCGCAAAGGCACCCCCGAAGCCTGCGCCCGCGAAGGCGCCGCGGCTGCCGGTACGTGAATCCGGCCTCCTCTCGGCGCCTTCCCACGCCAGGTCATCCTGAGGCTGCGGGAGGCGCCGCGTTGTGCTCTATCGTCGCGGCGTGCCCTGGCGCCGGCCGAAGGACCTTGCCGGCAACCGTGGGGCTGGATCTCTGCCTGGAAACCTGCGCTTCGATCGCCGCGAGAAGGTCCTTCGGTCGCGCGCAAATGTTTGCGTAACTGCAGGGTTGCCGGTGGTGCTCCCTCCGGATGACCGGCTTTTCTGTGTACTTCCGAGGCCTGGATGCCGGATCCGCGGCGGAGGCGTGTGCGACGTGTATCCCCTCTCCCACGCAGTTTGTGGGAGAGGGGCAGGCGAGGAACGAGCCGGGGTGAGGGTCCCAGCGGCGCGCGGCGTGCATCGGCAGAGTGGCGTCCGCTGGATGAACCCGAGAACACGAGACGATACCCGAAATGCGCACGCATCGCTGGATTCCCACGCTGGTCCTGCTCTCCGCGCTTTCCCTGGCCGCCTGCAACGGCGATGACGCCGAGGGGACGGAGCGCGGTGGCACGCAGGTGCAGGACCCCGAGGCCGGTGCCGAGAGCGACGCCGACGGCCGCCCGATGATCGGCAGCGAGTCCGCCCAGCAGCACGGCACCATCGTGAACGACACCGCCCCGCACCGTCCCGGCACGCCTTCGACGCCGTGAGCTGAGCCGAAAGAAGGATCTCACGCGGAGACGCGGAGGGCGCGGAGACGCGGAGAAGTGCGCGCGGTTATTTGCCCGTCTCCCGGCGCAATCTGCCGGAGAGAGGGCGACCGTGAAGGAAATGAACGAGCCCCTGCGGCCAGCCAGGCCGCGGGGGCTCCGTTCGTCATCCACCTTCACCATCACACCATCACACCATCACACCATCACACCATCACACCCGTTCACCCCCTCACCGTCGCGGACTTCGGTTCTGCGCGGGGTTGCTGGGGTTCGTCTGTCCGCCGGCGGCTGGCGTGCCGGTGGCGGAGGGCGCGGCCTCGGCGGGGGCGTTCTGGCCGGGCGCTACGTCGTTCTTGGGCGCGCCGGGCTCCGCCGGCTCCGGACGGCCGGCCTTGGCGGCCTGCGCGGCGGCGGGGTCCGTCACGTCGCCGCGGGCCTGCGCCACCGCCTTGGCGCGCGCCGCGCTCACGCCCTCGCGCTCAAAGCGCTGCAGCCAGCTCATCACGTCCGCGGGGGGCGTGTAGTTCTGCTTGCCCTGCGGCTGCGCCTCGCCCGTGGCCAGCCCGGCGACGATGTGCTCGTAGTTGCTGCCGGGGTGCCAGAGCACCCAGTCTTCCAGCCCCACGTCATACACGCCCTGCTTTTGCTGGCGCAGCTGCTCGGGGCCGTACTTCTGGTGGTTGCGCCCCAGCCACGGCGCGCTGAACGCCTGCAGCCAGGGCATGATGCGCGCGGGCTGCACCCCCGCGTCGCGAAGCTGGTCGCTGCGCCAGCGCGCCATTCCCGCGCTCTTGAACAGCACCTCGTACGGCATCAGGTCCGGCCGCTGCACGCCGGGCAGGTGCGTGGGAAAGTAGTGCGACGGGTACATCATGGGCAGAATGTGGTCGGCGATGGCGCTGATCGTCTCCCACTGCTGCCCGATGTTCACGTCGCCGCCCTCGTTGGGCGACAGGCCGAACACGTCGGCCGTCACCGTGACGCCCAGCGGATGCAGCCGGCGCTTGGCCTCGTTCAGGAACGCGGCGATGGCGTCGGTGCGGTCGCCCTTGGCGCGGGGATGCACCTGGTTGGGAAGCGAGCGGTACGGCTCGGCAAAGCGCACGTAGTCGAACTGGATCTCGTCGAAGCCCAGCCGCGCCACCTCTTCGGCGATGTCGAGGTTGTAGTCCCACACCCGCTCGTCCCAGGGGCTCACCCAGGTGTTCCCCGCCTTGTCCACCCACAGCCCGCCGCTGGGGTTCTTGACCGACCAGTCGGGCTGCGCTTTGGAGAGGATGGGATCCTTGAAGACGACGATGCGGGCGATGACCCAGATGCCATGCGCGTGCAGCGTGTCGGTGAACGCCTTGGGGTTGCGGATGGTGATCTCGCTGTCCTCCGTCATCTCGTTCTGCAGCGTGAGGTTGCTCACGTAGTGCAGTCCCCGCTCATCCTTCACGTCGACGACGAACGCGTTGATCTCCGTCTGGTCGGCGATCTCGATCAGCCGCTTGCGGTGCGTGCCGCTGCCGGCCTTGTACGCGTTCACGTACAGCCCGCGGATGATGGCCGGTGCCTTGGTGCGCGGCGACGGAACCGCCGCCTGCCTGGGTGCACCTGCCGCGCTGTCCCCCGCGGCGGCCGCGGCGCTGTCGCCGCCCTTTGCGGCGCCCTTTTCCCCGCCCGATTCTCCGCCGCACGCGGCCAGCAGCACCGCAAGCGAAGCGACCGCCAGATGGCGGATGGATACGATGGACATGCCTGCCCCGTCTGGTGTTGGAGGGTCCCGCCGAGTTCGCGCGTCAAACTTCGTGCGCGGGGCGGGGGGCGGCAAGGTTCACGCCGAAGGGGCGTGCGGAGAGTGCGAGAGTGCGTTAGTGCGTGAGTGCGTTAGTGCGGAGGACGGAAACGATGGCGGGCTTCGGCGGGGGCCCTCACCCGCTCGCTTAGGCTCGCACCCTCTCCCGCAAGCGGGAGAGGGTATAAACGTCGCAAATTCCGGCGGCGCGAATCCGCTGTTGCGATGCCTTCGACGCACCCACGCCGCGCGCAGGCCCTTGCCGCTTCGAGCGGGTGAAGCCCCGCCGGGCGAGCTCCGCGAGCCCAGGGCGGGGCTTGTGGCCGTCATAGCCGCGGGTTTTAACCCGTGGTGGGCGAGGGACAAGGCTTTCCGCACACGGAAGAGGGCGGCCCCCCACACCGGGAAGCCGCCCCATCCACCGTCATCCATCAACCGTACTTTCGTACTCCGTACTCTCGTACTTCCGCACTCACGCACTCACGCACTTCCCTACCGCCCACCCGGCGTCCAGACGTTGTTCCGCCGGTTCACGTCGGGAAAGTACACCTCGGGATCCAGCTCCACGCGGGCTACCGGGCCATCGACCGGGATGGTCACCGTCACCGAGCGGGTGGAGGGGTTCAGCCACCGCTCGATGGGGATGGTCTCCGTCACCCGCTGTCCGCTGGCCGTCGTGACCAGGATGTCGGTGGGGGCGGGGACCTGGCCCAGGTCGCGCACCGTCACCTGGATGCCGTTCGGGGTCTGCGTCACGCTGCCGATGGTCTGGTCGAAGGTGACCGTGCGGTACCAGAACGGGTAGAAGAACCAGTCCAGGTCGCGCCCCGACACGCGCTCCATGGTGTTGAAGAAGTCCCACGGATAGGGGTGCTTGAACATCCACTCGTTGGCGTACGTGCGCATTGCCTGCGACATCACGCTGTCGCCCAGCACGCGCTGCAGCGAGCGCATCAGCGTTCCCGGCTTGAAGTACGCCGACACGCCGAACGGCTCGCCGAACACCAGGTCGATGTGGCGCATCAGCGGCACCTCGCCCTTGTCGCCGGCGATGTTCAGGTACGCTGTGCGCGGCTGCTCCCACGGGTCAAAGTCGGGGAACAGGTCCTCCACCGCCCGCGACTCGTTGTAGGTGGTGAACCCCTCGTCCATCCACGCGTACGCCGCCTCGTCCTGGCCCACCATCATGGGGAACCACTCGTGCCCCACCTCGTGCGAGATCACCTGGTACAGCTCCAGCCGCGCCGTAGGCCGCCCGATGAAGACGATCATCGGGTACTCCATGCCGTAGATGGGCCCTTCGCTCACCGTGATCTGCGGATACGCGTACGGCACCAGCGCCTCGCTAATGAACTCGGTGCTGTGCTCGCCGAACATGGCCGCCTCGTTCCAGTTGGGCGCGCCGGGACGGAAGAGCGAGTTGACCATCACCGTGCGCCCCGCCACCTGCGCGCGGCGCGCGTCCCACTGGTAGCGGTTGCTGGTGGCCCAGGCAAAGTCGCGCACGTCGCGCGCGGCAAAGCGCCAGGTGACGCTGCCGTTCTCCCCGTTGGTCGTGGCGCCGGTGGTGCCCCACTCGGCGCTGGGAAGGACGGTCACCGTCTCGTTGCCGGCGGCGGCTTGCGCCAGGCGCTGCCGCACCTCGGGGCGAAGGATCTCGCTGGCGTTCACCAGCTCGCCCGTGCCGCCCACCGTCCAGCCCGCGGGAAGGGTAAGCGCCACGTCAAAGTCGCCGTACTCCAGGTAGAACTCGCCGTTTTCGCGGTACGGCGTAATGTCCAGCCCCACCACGTCGTCGTACACGGCGATCTGCGGATACCACTGCGCCACCTGGAACACGCGCCCGCCCAGCGCGTCCTCGAAGCCGGTGCGCGGCGCGTTCATCGGCGGCACGCGGTAGTTCCAGTCGATCTCGAACACCGCGCTGTCGCCCGCCGCGATGGGGCTGGGCAGGCGCACGCGCGAGATGGTGCCCGTGGTCAGGTAGCCAGTGGACGGGCGGTTCTCGCGCTGGTTGGCCTCGTACTGCTGCTGCGTAAGCGGCCCCAGCGGCGCGCCGTTGAAGTTGAACTTGGTAAGCGTAAGGCCGCCGGTGTTCAGCGGGCTGTTGCGCCCGGTGAACTCTTCGGTGAACAGGTTCTGGTACAGGTTGAATACCACCTGCCGCAGCTCGTCGGGAGAGCGGTTGTGGTAGACGATGCGCTCTGTACCCGTGACGCGCCGCGACTCGGGATCCAGCGACGCGTTGATGGAGTAGCGCACCCGGTTCTGCCAGTACCGGGCACCCGGCGCGCCGGTCGCGCTGCGGGTGTTGTTGCGCACGGCCGTCACGTAGCCCTCTTCGGGCTGAATGGTGCGCAGGTACGGACGCCCGGCCGTGTCCAGCGCGGCGCCCTGCGGCAGCGGCGCCACGATGGGCTCGCCGGCGGGGGCGCACGCGCCCAGGAGGAGCGCGGCCAGCAGGGCCGCGCGCTTGATCGAATGGATGGACAACACTGATTCTCCCGGTCTGATGTACGGGACTGCGACCGCGCGAAGGTCTGTCAAAACTCTTGCCACGCCGCGCGCACCGGCGATCTGCCGTCGCGCCGCCCTGCCACGCCGCTCGCGCCGCGTTTGTGACGAACCACCCGTTCCCGCGCCCAGCCCCGCGATGAACCGCAACTCGTTTTGATACAGATGTTTACATCCGTCGGGACTGCCGGTTCCCATCCGCCGCTGGCCCGCGGCGAAGCCCTGGGGAGGGCGGTTCGTCCTTGGTAGACACCCGCGCCGGGCGTTCCCCCTACGGCAGGCGGTCCCGCAGCAGCGCGATCACGGCTTCGGGGTTGTCGGTGTTGATCCAGTGGCCGCCTTCCAGCCGGTGCAGAAACACGCGCCCGTTGGCCGTCCCCGCCATCTCTACCCGCCGCTCCGCCTCTTCGTCCAGCGAGTTGCTTTCCGTCGCCTTGACGATGTGGATCTCCGCCTCGCCCGGCGGGTGCACCAGCGTTTCCCACAGGTCGGTGCGAAAGTAGTCGCGCAGCATCTCCTCCATCACGTCCCAGTCGATTCGCCACCGGTAGCGCCCCTCGGCCGGCTCAAGGTTAATGGCCAGCCACTGCGCCAGCCCCTGCTCGTATCCCGCGGCCTGGATGGCGGCCACGGCTTCGGCGCGCGAGGGGAACTCCGGCGGCAGCGCCCGCATGGATTCGATGATGCGCCACGCGCTCCCCTCCGGCTCGCGCACGGCCAGGGTTGAATCCATCACCCACACCTGCTTGAGCTCCTGGCCGTGGTGCCGCGCGTAGACCAGCGACACCTTGCCGCCGAACGAGTGCCCCATCACCGCCGCGGCGTGAAAGTCCAGGTGCGCCACCAGCCGGTCCACGTCCGCCGCGCTGGCCGCCAGCGTGTGCGGGCCCGCGAACCCGTGCGACTGGCCGTGGTTGCGCAGGTCGACCAGGAGGATGCCCCACTCGGGCCGCGCCTCCACCAGCCGCCGCGCGATGGTGCCCCAGTTGCGGCCGCTGCCGTAGATGCCGTGCAGCATCAGCAGCCAGCGCTGCGGCGTGGCCCCGGCGCCAGTCACGCGCGCGTGGTTGAGGATCGGCTGCTCCTGCGTCGTCATCTCGTCATCCCGTTTCTGAATGTGTCAGGTGCGCGGCATTCTAGCGGATGGACTGTTCGCGCGCGACGGACAGCAAAAGAGGATGAGGTACAGAGGAACAGAGAACGAAAGATAGACGCAGACGAAAACGAGGCGATCCATCATCCCCGCTCTTTTCCTCTGTATCTCCGGTTTTCTCTGTTCCTCTGTACCCAATCCTCGGTTTCGTCCCGTCCGCACACCTGGCAAGCAGAGGTTGACAGACGATGTGGATCCATTTATCTTAGCGCTGTAATTCTTAGCTGATGGGGGTTGGATGAGTCAGGAAACGGAGCGGGCGCTCAAGCTGTGGGTGGTGCTGTCGCGGGCGCACGCCGCCGTGGCCGCGCACTCGCAGGCCGACATCGCCCGCAGCGGGCTGACCCCCGCGGAGTTCGGCATTCTGGAGGCGCTGCACCACAAGGGCCCCATGCTGCTGGGCGAGGTGCAGAAGAAGATCCTGGTCACCAGCGGCGGCGTTACCTACCTGGTGGACCGGCTGGCGGCCAAGGGGCTGGTGGAGCGGCAGCGTTGCGACCGCGACCGGCGCGCCTACTACGCCGCGCTCACCCCGGCGGGCGAGGAACTGATCCGCGAGATCTTTCCCCGGCACGCCGAAGCCATCCGCACCGCGATGGCCGGGCTGACGGAGGCGGAGAAGGACCAGGCGATCGCGCTGATCCGCACGCTGGGCCACCACGCGGCGGATACGGATACGACCAAAGGATGACGGGCTTTCTTGTGCGTGTTTATCTTAGAAATTGAATTTCGTTACAACGCTGTAGCAAGTGCGGCGGCAGATCCGGCCCAATGCCGGCCGCACCATGAGGGACGGGCCAGACCGAAACGGACCAACCGGGAGAACCGACCATGAGCATCGCCGAGAGCACCACCACGACCTGGACCATCGACCCCGCCCATACCGGCGTCGAGTTCTCGCTCAAGCACCTGATGATCAGCACCGTGCGCGGCCGTTTTGGCGCCGTGTCGGGCACCATCGTGCTGGACGAGGCCAACCCGGCGGCGTCGACGGTGACGGCCGAGATCGACGTCACCAGCATCGACACGCGCCAGGAGCAGCGTGACGCGCACCTGCGCAGCGCCGACTTCTTCGACGTGGAGAAGTTCCCGTCCATCAAGTTCACCAGCACGCGCATCGAGCGCGACGGCGACCACTTTGACGTGTACGGCAACCTGACCATCCGCGACGTGACCCGCGAGGTGGTGCTGCACACCACCGACGAGGGCCGCGGCGGCGACCCGTGGGGCGGCCAGCGCGCGGGGTTCAGCGCCACGACCAAGATCGACCGGCGCGACTTCGGGCTTACCTGGAACCAGGCGCTGGAAACCGGCGGTGTGGTGGTGGGCAACGACATCAAGATCACGCTCGAGGTCGAGGCCGTAAAGCAGGCCTGACCTTCGCGGCCGGGCACGGCACAACGCCCCTCTCCGCACGAGCGGGGAGGGGCGCTTTGATGGATAATGCAGGTCACGAATCCGGGCGGGTCCGCACCTTCGAACCCCGTCCGTTCGTACCGTACTTTCGAACTCTCGTACTTTCGTACTTCGTACTCACCGAGGAGGCCGGGATGCAGCTCGCCACGCAGGGCTTTCACCACGTCACCATGGTCGCGGCCGACGCGGCGCGCACGACGGCGTTCTACCGCGACGTGCTGGGGCTGGAGATGGTGAAGCAGGCGGCGGACTACGACGATCCGGGCGCGCACCACCTGTATTTTGGCGACCGTGACGGGCGGCCGGGGACGCTGCTGACCTTTCTGGAGTGGCCGCGGGCGCCCAAGGGCCGGCCGGGGATTGGCGGCGTCCACCACACCGCGCTGGGGGTGGAGACGGACGAGGCGCTGCTCAGGTGGAAGCGGCGGCTGACGGACGCGGGCGCGCACACGTCAGGCCCGTACGACCGGGGCTACTTCACCAGCCTGTACTTTCGCGACCCCGACGGGCAGATCATGGAGATCGCCACGGCCGGGCCCGGCTACGCGATCGACGAGCCCGCGGAGGCGCTGGGGCGCGAGCTGCTGCTTCCGCCCGAGCGCATCGTGCGGGGCCACCGCGACGAGGCCGCCATCGCCGCGCTTACGTGGCCCGAGCCGGTGCCGGAGATTACGCCCGACATGGTGCTGCACGGCATTCACCACGTCAGCGGCATCACGGACGACCTGGGGCGCGCGGGCGAGTTCTACGAGCAGGCGCTGGGGCTGCGGATGGTCAAAAAGACCACCAACCGCGACGACGCCACGATGCTGCACTACTTCTGGGCCGCGTACGACAGCAAGACCATCGCGCCGCATAGCTCGTGGACGCTCTTCGGATTTCAGCCGGACTGGAACCGCGCGCGCGGCGGCACCGGCCAGACGCACCACATCGCCTTCCGCGCCCGGGACGAGGACGAGCTGCGCGCCTGGCGCGACCACCTGCAGTCGCGGCAGGTGCCGGTGAGCAACGTGCTGGACCGCACCTTCTACCGTTCGATCACCTTTCAGGCGCCGGACGGCCAGCCGGTGGAGATCTCGACCGACGGCCCCGGCTTCGGGCCGGCGTAGGCAGGAAAGACGGGATCGGCATGGGACCGGCGCGGAATCTTCCGCGCCGGTCTCTGCGCAGGTGCGGACGGCCGATGCGTCGTGGCTCCACGCCCGCCCCTGGCGGCACCCGGAGCGTCCGCGTAACGAAACTCTCGACACGGCGCGCGAGACGACGCAGATTGCCATCCCGTTCGCGCCTTTTGGCGTGGTGGTCTTCTCCTTCCCCGGGAGTCAGGCATGAACCGAGTTCTCCCTCTCCTTTGCGCCGCCCTGTTGGGCGTGGGCGCGTGCAAGGACGGCGGCACGCCCACCGTCCCCAAGGAGAACGCAGACCTGGTCGTGCACCTGAGCGTGGGCGCGTCGCCGGCCACCGTAGAGACGGGGCCGCAGGCGCAGCAGCTCATCTCGTGCACGTTCACCCTGTTCGCGCTGGCCAGTGGCGACCTGGCCGCGCGCGCGGACTGGACGGGCGGCATGGTTCGCATGTTCACCGGCTTCGACACCCAGGCGGTCGACTCGATGTCACTCAGCTCTTCCGATCTGACCGAGGTGTTCGGGGGACCGTTCAGCCCGCTCCTGGACGGCGTCGCCCTGCTCGAAGCGACTGCCTCCGCGCCGTTCTCGATTGTGGCCGAGGTGTCGTACCGGGTGCAGAACACCGACGCGCGCCGTGTGGCAACCAGCGCCCCCGCCACGTGTGCCCCGTCGCCAGTGGCGAGCCGCACGGGAAGGGTCTCCGCCTTTTCGGTGTCGCCTCCACGGGCTGCGCCATCCCGCCGGGGAGGCAGGCTGCACTGACGTGTTTCGCACCGCATCCAGAAGCGGCGCCTTCCCCAGCCGGGGGAGGCGCCGCGTTGCATTCAGCGGGTCAAGGATGAGACCGAGGTACACCCGCGGTTCCTCCACCGCGCACCCCTGGGGGCCCTCACCCGCTCGCTTAGGCTCGCACCCTCTCCCGCAAGCGGGAGAGGGTATAAACGTCACACCTGATTGCGGCGTTTTGATCCGGCTTTCGTGATGGCGTCTGACTGCGTGTCGACAACCTCAGCGGAGAGTTCGCCCTGATTGTTCCGCGGGTCCGGCTCGCAGATGAAGGTAATCCGCGTCGCGATATCTTCACCTTTTTAGCCAGGCTGCGGCCAGCCGGGCGTTTTCGAGCAGTTCCTGGAATGCGTTATCGTCCATGCGCCACCTCCGTTGGGCTCTGACCCGTTCGCACGGGCTCCGCCGCGGTTCTGGCGATGAGCGTCAGGACGGAGCGCATGTCGGAGAGCACTTCTTCGTTGCGGAAGCGGAGGACGCGGATGTCGCGGGCCTGCAGGTGCGCCGTGCGCGCGGCATCGCGCTCCTGCTGCTCCGGTGCGTCGTGGACGTCGCCGTCGAGTTCCACGCACAGCCGCACTTCGGGGCAGTAGAAGTCGAGCACCAGCCCGTCGAGCGTGTGCTGGCGGCGGAAGCGCAGCCCGTTGACGGCGCGGTTGCGCAGGACGCGCCAGAGCGCCTTTTCAGCAGGTGTGGGGTTCTTCCGCATCTCCCGCGCAGCCTGCCGTACCTCGTAGGACGTGTTCCGCGACATACCATGACCGCGCACCAGAGCCGCAGTTTATACCCTCTCCCGCTTGCGGGAGAGGGTGCGAGCCTAAGCGAGCGGGTGAGGGTCCCCGCGGCGCGCACAGAATCTATACGCGGTTTATCTGTTGTTCAATCCGTACGCTTTTCACGCCACCGGCGGCACGCCTTCTACTACTGCACCACCCTCCGCACCTCGCCCACCGCGACGGCGGCGCCGCCGCGGCGGGGGTCGGCAATGGCGGACTGGTAGCCGTTGGGAAGCACGATGATGGACTGCACATCGCCCTGGTAGCCCTCGCGCTCCGCCAGCGCGTGGCCCATGGCGCGCAACCGGGCCGCCGTGGCGGCGGAAAGGCCGTCGTTCTCGTACCGCAGGCTGTCCGGCAGGTGCTGGTGGTGCAGGCGCGGGGCGGCGGTGGCCGTCGTCACGTCCATCCGGAAGTCCACCACGTTGCTCACGATCTGCGCGATGGAGGTGATGATGGTGGCGCCCCCCGGCGTCCCCGTCACCAGCAGCACGCGGCCGCGGGGGTCCAGCACGATGGTGGGTGTCATGGCGCTCAGCATCCGCTTGCCGGGCGCCACGGCGTTGGCCGCGCCCTGCACCAGGCCGAACTGGTTGGGGACGCCCGGCTTGGCGGTAAAGTCGTCCATCTCGTTGTTCATCACGATGCCGGCGCCTTCGATCGTCACCAGGCTGCCGTACAGCGAGTTGATGGTGGTGGTCACCGCGACGGCGTTGCCGGCCTCGTCCACGATGGAGTAGTGCGTGGTGTGCGTCCCCTCGCGCGGCGGCGCGCCCAGCCCCGGCGCCACCTGCGGCGACGGCGTGGCGCGGTCCAGCGCGATGGTGGCGCGCCGCTCCGCCGCGTATTCGTCGCTGATCATCCGCTGCGTGGGCTGCGGCACGAAATCCGGATCGGCCAGATACGCGTTGCGGTCGGCGTAGGCGCGGCGGGCGGCTTCGGCGAATACGTGCACGTGCTCGGGGGACAGGTATCCCATCGAGCGCAGGTCGTATCCCTCCAGGATGTTCAGCATCTCCGCCATGGTCACCCCGCCGGAACTGGGCGGCGGCATGGAGATCACCTCGTGGCCGCGGTAGCCAAAGCGCAGCGGGTCGCGCCAGACGGCGCGGTAGCGGGCCAGGTCCTCGCGGGTGATGAGTCCGTTGCCGCGCCGCATCTCCGCCTCAATCAGCTCCGCCGTGCGGCCGCCGTAAAAGCCGGCCATCCCGTCCGCGGCGATGCGGCGAAAGGTGTTGGCCAGGTCCGTCTGCACCAGCCGGTCACCCACGCGCGGGGGCCGGTTGTTGGGGAGAAAGATGCGTGCGGTCTCGTGAAAGCGGCCGATCTTGTCCGCGTTGCTGCGCAGCGAGTTGGCCAGCCGCTCGTGGACCACGATCCCCTCCGCCAAATTCACCGCCGGCTGCACCAGGTCAGCCCAGGGCAGCGTGCCGAAGCGCTTGTGCGCCTCCCACATTCCCGCGACCGAGCCGGGAACGCCTGAGGCCAGGTGCCCCATCAGCGACCGGTCGGTCACGTTCCCCGCCGCGTCCAGGAACATGTTCGCCGTCGCGGCCATCGGCGCCGCTTCGCGAAAGTCCAGCGACGCGGTGGTGCCGTTCGCCATCCGCACCACCATGAAGCCGCCGCCGCCGATGTTTCCCGCCTCGGGGTTCACCACCGCCAGGGCAAAGTGCGTGGCCACGGCGGCGTCCACCGCGTTGCCGCCCCGCCGCAGGATCTCGGCGCCTACCTCCGAGGCCACGCGGTCGGTGGTCACCACCATCCCCTTCTCGGCCACCACGGGCGACATGGAGCCGTTGGGGAAGGCCCAGTTGGGGGCAAAGGTGACGGTGTCGCCCTGTGCCGCGTCAGCCCGCGACAGCCCCGAGGGGCCGCAGGCGGGGACGGACAGCACCAGCGGGGCGAGCAGCAGAGCGAGCGCGCGCGAACGGATCATCGGTATCAGCCGTGTAGCAGGACTCTGGTCGTGGCGGGGGAAACGCCGTAGCTTTCAAACTACAGGGAATAGGGAACAGGGAATAGGGAATAGCCGGCGGGGATTCGCACGGGCTGCGGCGGACGGTCGCCTGCACACCCCGGCTTATTCTCGCATTGCACCTCAGGAACATCGCCGAGCCCGGCTCCAGGAGCGAACGAATTCGCCGCTGGGAGATCGCAAAGTCCACCTTCGTGGACTGTGGCCGCGAGTACCGGCCGCGTCGAAATGCGAGAATGCCGGCCGCCGTACGGTTGCGGACGCGCAGGTGCGTGGGATGCCGCACACTCCCGGGCCGCCGAGTCCACGCAGGTGGACTTTGTGCAGTTGTAGCGGCGAATTCATTCGCTCCTGCGGGGGGGGACGCGCCGGAATCCAGGGAGTCACACATGGGAGCGGCAGGCCCCTTATCTTGATGCTGGTCCTGGGGCACTTGATCTCCGGCACTGGACACTCGTTCTCCTCTGGGGCCCGAAGCGTGCGGAGGCTTGCGTTCTCCCGCGAAACCGCGCACGTTGCGGACTCGCCCAGAGATACGATTCCCACGATCCACCGGATGACCAAGCCGCCGCTGGACCCCCGGCTGACCGAGCAGCGCAACCCCGCCACCGCGGAGATCGACCGCCTTTCCGCGCTGGAGATCGCCCGGATCATCAACCGCGAAGACCAGCGCATCGCGCCCGCCGTGGCCACGCAGCTGGACTGCATTGCCCGGGCGATCGAGATGGCGGAAGACACCTTCCGCGCCGGCGGACGGATGGTGTACGTGGGGGCGGGAACGTCGGGGCGGCTGGGCGTGCTGGACGCGTCGGAGATGCCGCCCACCTACGGCACCGATCCCGCCATGATCCAGGGGATCATCGCCGGCGGGTACGGCGCGCTGCTCAAGGCCGTCGAGGGCGCCGAGGACAGCCGCGAAGACGGCGCCGCGGTGATGGACGAGCTGAAAGTGGGGCGCGACGACTTCATCTTCGGCATCGCGGCGTCGGGGACCACGCCGTACGTGCACGGGGCGCTCACCCGGGCCAAGCAGCGCGGCGCGAAAGCGGGCTTTCTGCTCTGCACGGAGCCGGAAGAGTGGATGCTGCAGGTGTACGACGTCGTCATCGCCGTGCTGGCGGGGCCCGAAGTCGTCACCGGCTCCACGCGGATGAAGGCGGGGACGGCCACCAAGCTGGTGCTCAACATGATCACCACGGGCGCCATGATCCGCCTGGGCAAGGTGTACGGCAACCTGATGGTGGACCTGCGGGCGACCAACCAGAAGCTGGTGGACCGCAGCGAGCGCATCCTGATGGAAACGCTGGACCTGGAGCGCGAGGACGCCCGCGACCTGCTGGCCCGCAGCGGCGGCAGCGTAAAGACGGCCATGGTAATGCACTGGACGGGCACCGACCGCGAGCACGCCGCGGAGGAACTGGCCCGCGCCGGCGGCCGCCTGGGCGACCTGGTGAAGATCGACGCGCGATGATGGAGGGGGATCCGCGCACCCTCCCCGCTAGCCCGCCCAGCGAGGTGGAGTGGGAAGACCTGCTGGTGCGCCTGGAGATCATGCCGCGGGCGCTGCGTGTGGCCATGGAAGACGCGTCGGCGGATTCCGACGCCGTGGCGCGAGCCCTCCGCTCCGGTGTGGCGATGGAGGCGGTGCTGCAGGTGATGCTGGAGGCCATGGTGGACGGCCGTGACCTTTCCGCCCCCGACGCGAAGGGAGCGGGGGTAAGCCCGTCGGGGAGTCCGCAGGAGCTGCTGGCGGAGTACGCGCGGCTGCGGATGCGCAATTTCGTCATGGTGCAGCGCCGGGGGCTGAACGTGTGGGAGTGGACGGTGCGTGGAGGTCCCTTTCACGGCGCCACGGCGTACCAGCTGTTCCAGTTCGCCGCAAAGTCCGATGGCGCGCTGCTGGCCGCCATCCGCCGCGCCGGGCGTGCGGAGCCCGCCGCGTGAGGATCGTGGGGCTGATGTCGGGCACCTCGCTGGACGGCGTCGACGCGGCGCTGGTCGACGTCGGGGGCAGCGGGACGGACGACGTGACGGTGGACGTCATCCACTCCCTCACCCTCCCCTACGACGAGGCGCGGCGCACGGCGATCCACGACGCCATCGTGGCGGGGACGGCGGAGGCGCTCTGCGGCCTGCACGGCGACCTGGGCGAGTGGCTGGCGGAGGCCGCGCTCGCCGTCTGCGCGCAGGCGGGCGTCGACGTCGCCACGGTGGACGCGGTCGGCTCGCACGGGCAGACGGTGTGGCACCGGCCGCCGGCGGAGGGAAGGCGCGGCGCCACGCTGCAGCTGGGGGACCCGGCGACCCTCGCGGAGCGGACGGGGCGCACGGTGATCAGCGACTTCCGCACGCGCGACGTGGCGGCGGGGGGGCAGGGGGCGCCGCTGGTGCCGTGGGTGGAGCAGCTGCTGTTCGCCCTGCCGGACCGGGCGCGAGCGCTGCAGAACCTGGGCGGCATCGGCAACGTGACGCGCGTGCCGCCCAAAGGGAGCGCCGAGCCGGTGTGGGCGTTCGACACCGGACCCGCCAATTCGCTGATCGACGCGGCGGTGGAGCTGGCGACGGACGGGCGCCACCGGTACGACCGCGACGGGCGGCTGGCGGCGCGGGGGACGGTGGACGAGGCGCTGCTGGCGGAGCTGCTGCGCCACCCGTACTTCGCCGCGGAGCCGCCCAAGTCCACCGGCCGCGAGGAGTTCGGCCGGCCCTTCGTGGAGCGCCTGGTGCAGGCCGTGGCTCCGGAGGGCGACCAGGACTGGATGGACCTGGTTGCCACCCTCACGGAGCTCACCGCCCGCACGGTGGCCGACGCGTACGCCCGCTGGGTGGTGCCGCGCGGCGTGGACGAGGTGGTGCTGAGCGGCGGCGGGGCACGCAACCCCGTCCTGTCCGGGCGCATCCGGACGTTGTTGGAACCGCTCCCGGTGGTGGACGGAGCGACGCTGGGCGTCGATCCCGACGCCAAGGAGGCGGTGGCGTTCGCGGTGCTGGCGTGGGCGCACCTGCGCGGCATTCCCGCCAACGTCCCAGCCGCCACGGGCGCGGCCGGTCCGCGGGTGCTGGGGTCGCTTACGCCCGGCGCCTGATCCACATCTCCCGAGACGTACGATGCAGCAGACGCGCATCCACTTCCTGACCGGCATGGTCCGCGGCGCCCTGGCGCTGGCGGGCCTGGCGGCGCTGGGAGGATGCGCGCTGATGCAGACGTCCGCGCCGCCGCGCTACGGCAACCGCCCGTTCGTCAACGAGGTGGTGCGCATTCTGGACGTGGAGGAGCCGTCGCCCGCGTTCTACCGCGAGCGGGAGCGGCTGGTGGTGATGGGGCCGGAGCTGGACGCCGTGCTGATCGGCCTGGTGGAGGACGAGTCGCGCGACGAGAGCGTGCGCGCCAACAGCGTGGTGCTGCTTGCGGAACGGCGCGCGTCCGGCTCCATGCACCTGCTTCGCCGCCAGCTGGCGGCCAGCACCAGCGACCTGGTGCGCGCGGCGGCGGTGCGCGGGCTGCAGCGCTTTGCCCCCGACTCCGCCGGCGCGCGCAACGCCCTGCGCGCGGCGGTGGGCGACGCCAGCCCGCGGGTGCGGCTAATCGTGCTGGAGCGGCTGGAGGTGGAGGATGCGCCGCTGATCCGCGCGCTGCTGTCCCGCGAGGACGACCCGCGGGTGCGCACCATCGCCCGGCAGCTGCTGGAGCTGCTGGAGGCGCGCGGCGCCCGGCTGGTGCGCGACCCCCGCGGCGACCTGCGCACCTCGGGGCGCGAAGGTGCGCCGCAGATCGTCTTCAACCCCACCTGGCGCGACTCGCTGGGCGGGGTGGAGATCGGCGGGCTGTGGGTGGAGATGCCGGGGTCCACCACGCTGGTGCCGCTGGCGCAGGAGGTGGAGGTGGTGGGCGAGGTGGTGCCGGCGTTCTTCAACGTGGAGCGCACGGTCGTCGCGTACGAGGCGGGGGGCGAGGTCCGCATCCGCGACCTGCGCAGCGGCGGAACGCGCGTTCTGGGCCCCGGGGCCGCGCCGCGGGTGATCCCGCTTACGGACCACATCGTCTACGTGCGCCCGCGGCCGGACGGCTACAAGCCCGTGGGTGACGCGGCCACGGTAACGTACGACGTGATCCGCGCCTCGCTGCTCGCCGGCGCGCCGGAGGTGATCGGCAGCCTGGAGGCGCGGGTGCGCCCCGAGGTGCACGCGGGGGCCTCGCCGGTGCGGTGGATGGTGGTGGGCGAGACGAGCAACGGCTTCGTTCTGCGCGGCCCGGGGGTGCGGCCGTTCGTGCTGCCGGGGCCGTATGAGACGCCCGGGCCGCAGCGGTGAAACGGCAGGGAATAGGGAACAGGGAATAGGGAATAGCCTGCAACGGCCCTCACCCGCCGGTCCGGCGCCCTTCGCGCGGGACCGGCGGTTGCGTAGGGGGTGGATGCGGGACCTTCGGCAAGCTCCGCGCAGGCCCCCTCCGGGCCGGCACCACCGGCCCACCTCCCCCGAAACTGCCGGCGGGGGTTGGGTGTGGGGCAGGTGGCGGTGAGTTTCGGAAGGTTGGGCGCGGGATGGTGGGCCGCCCCCCTCCCCGGCCCTCCCCCGCAAACTGCGCGGGGGAGGGAGGTGCGACGCACCTTGCCGAAGCGGGGTCTGTTCTCCTCTCCCCCCTGCAGTTCGGGGGGGAGAGGCCGGGAGAGGGGGGGCGCCGGCGGACGAAGTTCGATGCTGGTCGTCGAGCCCCGATCCAGCGGCCACACGCAGTTCTCCCCTCTCCGTGAGGACCGACCGGGGAGGGGCCGGGGGAGGGGCACCCCCGCGGACGCAGCTCGATGGCGTTCGCCGAGCCCCGAACTGTCGGCAACCCAACCTCCCCCAGGGGTTTTGGGGGAGGTGGGCCGGTGGTGCCGGCCCGGAGGGGGCGCGCAGGGCCCGGCCGATACGAGTCATCCACAGACACACATCTCCAGCTGGAGTGATGGTTTGAACGTAGCGCGGCTGCTGCTGCCCGCGATCCGCTGGGACGCGGAGAGCGGATTCGAGGGGTACCGGGAGACGATCGAGCGGGGGCTGGAACTGGGCGTCGGGGGATTCATCCTCTTTGGCGGAGAGGCCAACGCGGTGCGCGCGCTCACGGACGAGCTGCACCGCCGCTCGCTGCACCCGCTGCTCATCGCCAGCGACCTGGAGCGCGGGGCGGGGCAGCAGTTCCGCGGCGCCACGCCGCTTCCGCCCGCCGCGGCGCTGGGCTGGCTGGACGACCAGGCGCTCACCGAGCGCGCGGGCGAGCTTACGGCCCGCGAGGCGCGCGCGCTGGGCGTAAACTGGATCTACGCCCCCGTCGCCGACGTGGACCTGGAGCCGGAGAACCCCATCATCGGCGTGCGTGCGTTCGGTTCGCGGCCGGAGGGCGTGGCGCGGCACGTGGCGGCGTGGGTGCGCGGATGCGCCCGCGGCGGCGCGCTCTCGTGCGCCAAGCACTTTCCCGGGCACGGCCGCACGGTGGGCGACTCGCACATCGAGCGCCCCGCCGTCCACGCTTCGCGCGAAGAGCTTGAGGAGGACCTGGAGCCCTTCCGCGCCGGGATCGCCGCCGGGGTGGACTCGCTGATGACGGCCCACGTCGTTTACCCCGCGCTGGACGGCGCCGGGCCCGCAACCCTCTCCGCGCCGATCCTGGAGGGGCTGCTGCGCCGGGAGATGGGCTTCGGCGGGCTGGTGGTGACGGACGCCATCATCATGGAGGGGATGACGGAGGGCGGCAGCGAGGCCGCTGCTTCGGTGCAGGCGCTGGCGGCCGGCTGCGACCTGCTGCTGTATCCGCAGGACAACGACGCCGTGATCGCCGAGGTGCAGGCGGCGGTGGAGGACGGCCGCCTGCCGCGCGAGCGGATCGCGGAGGCGCTGGGGCGGATCGCGGCGGCGGCGGAGCGGGTGGCGGGGCCGGTGGATGCGGAATGGGGAGCGGATGAGGACCGGCGCTGGGCGCTGGAGATCGCGGTGAAGAGCCTGCGCGCGTGCCGGGGCGAGCCGCGGTTGCCGGCGGGCCGCGTACGCATCGAGGAGGTGGAGGATGACGGGGGCGGACCGTGGCCGCCGTATCCGCGCCTGGCCTTTCCCGCGGCGTTGCGTGCGGCCGGCGTGGAGATCGCGGACGACGGCGAGCCGATCGTCGCGCTCTACTCCGACATCCGCGCCTGGAAGGGGCGCCCCGGCATCAGCGCCGCGGCACAGGAGCGTGTCCGCGCCATCACGGCGCAGCATCCGGACGCGACTGTCATCCTCTTCAGCCATCCCCGCCTTGCCGCCGACATCCCCACGGCGAAAAACCTGCTGGCCGGCTGGGGCGGCGAGGCCATCATGCAGGAGGCCGCGGTGGCGTGGCTTACGGGCCGGCACGGCGGGATGGTGGGGCTCGCGGGCGGGCTGGACCGGTAGACGAGGGGTGAGGGAATAGGGAATAGGGAATAGGGAACAGCGGGATGATGGAAGTCGCGCCTTCCCGCGATCTCGTTCCGAGGCCCGGCCGCACCATTCCGCCCGTCCGCGCCGCCGGTTGCAGGGCCGGGGAATCCCGCCTCCAGGAGCGAATGATCCAATCACGGATCGACCCCGACGATTCTCCCGGTAGCGGACGCGCCGGTGCATGGGACGCCGCACACGGCCGGGCCGCCGAGTCCACGGAGGTGGACTTTGTGCAGTTGTAGCGGCGAATTTATTCGCTCCTGCAGGCGGACGGCACGTGACTGGTGCAAATTCTCGCTGGCATCATTCGCTCCTGCGCGGACTGTAGCCGCACCTGCGCGGCGCGGCGACGGATCGCGAGCATCGGAGAGCGGAATCCTCGGGCAACGCAGGTGTTCTCGGCAGGGCAGGGATCCAGTGGCGCCTCGTTCGAAAATGACAGGTCCGGTGGCGGATCGAGACAAAGGCGTCCCGTGGGACGCCTTTGCTGCGTCCAGACGCATCGGTGCTTAGTCCACCGATCCCGCTATTCCCTATTCCCTATTCCCTATTCCCTGCGGTTTCCCCGACCTCTGGCGTCCAACTTGCGCACGGCGGCGCCGTAGATCCCGGTCCCCACCCCACCCCACGCTCGCGAGGAAACCCTTGAACGAGCATCGATCCACGTCCATCCTGCGCGTCTTCGGTCAGCCGAAGATGGCGGCGCTGCTGTTCCTGGGCTTTTCATCCGGCCTGCCGCTGTTCCTTACCAGCAGCACGCTGCAGGCGTGGATGACGGTGGAAAAGGTGGATCTCACCACCGTCGGCCTCGTAAGCCTGCTCAGCATCCCGTACTCCTTCAAGTTCCTCATCGCGCCGCTGATGGACCGCTACATTCCGCCGTTCCTGGGACGGCGTCGCGGATGGCTGGTCATCACCCAGGTCGCGCTGTTCATCTGCATCGCCGCCATGTCGATGCACGACCCGCGGCGCGGGCTGCAGTTGCTGGCCATCAACGCCCTGCTGATCGCGTTCTTCAGCGCCGCGCAGGACGTGGTGGTGGACGCGTACAGCATCGACGTGCTGGAAGAGCGCGAGATGGGCGCGGGCGCGTCGCTCAAGGTGATGGGATACCGCCTGGCGCTGGTCGTCACCGGCGGCGTGGCGCTGATGCTGGCGGACCGGATGTCGTGGCCCACGGTGTACCTGGTGATGGCGGCGCTGATGCTGATCGGCATCGGGGCGTCCATCGTCGCGCCGGAGCCGGTGCTGCGCGAGGGGCCACCGACCACGCTGTTCAACGCGGTGGTGCTGCCATTCAAGGACTTCATTCAGCGCGCGGGTGTGGGCATCGCGGCTCTGCTGCTGCTGTTCGTGGTGCTGTACAGCCTGTCCGACCGCATGGTGCAGAACATGACCGTGCCATTCCTCCTGGCGCAGGGCTACACGCAGACGGACATCGGCGCCATCCGCGGCGTCATCGGGCTGATCGCGACCATCGTGGGCGTGCTGGCGGGCGGGGCGCTGGTGGCGCAGCTGGGCATCAACCGCTCGCTGTGGGTGCTGGCGGCCATCCAGATGGGGAGCAACCTGGCGTATTACTGGCTGTCGATCACCGAGCCCGGCCGCGCCAAGCTCACCACCGCCATCGTCGTCGAGAACTTCGCGGGCGGGCTGGTGACGGCGGGCTTCGTGGCGTTTCTGATGTCGCTGTGCAGCAAGCAGTTTTCGGCCACGCAGTACGCGTTGCTCAGCAGCTTCATGGCGTTCGCCCGCGACGTGCTGGTGGCGCCGTCGGGCGGCATCGCGGAGCGGACGGGGTGGCCGCAGTTCTTTCTGATCACCATCGCCGCCGGCATTCCCATCCTGCTGCTGCTCCCCATTATCGCGCCGTGGACGCGGGAGAATCCGCGCGGCGCGGCGCCGCATTCCGGCGAGGTGGCGCATGCCGGAACGGCGTCGGAGCCGTGGGACGGTGAGCGGGTGAGCGGGTGAGCGGGTGAACGGGGTGTGATGGTGTGATGGTGTGATGGTGTGATGGTGTGATGGTGTGATGCGGGTGATGCGGGTGATGCGGGTGATGCGGGTGGATGGGTCGACGGGTGAACGCGAAGACGGGATGAAGAAGACGATGATTCGTATCCGCCCGGCCGCCTTGCTGGCGCTGGCGCTGCTGGCCGCCTGCTCCGGAGGAGGCCGCCGCGCCGCGCCCGCTCCCGTGCCGACGCCGTCGGACCCATCGCAGACAGCTCCGATGACCCATCCCGGTGTCGATCCGCCGATCCGCAACGACCTGCCGCCGGTGCCGGCCCGCCAGGGCGCGCTGCGCATCGACGTGACGTATCCCGGCGACAACGCGGCGCTCGCGACGGCGGACAGCAACTTCATCTTCGGCAGCGTGGGGACGGGCGGCGCAACGCTGACCATCAACGGCGCCCCCGTGGAGGTGGCCGCGAACGGCGCGTTCCTGGGCTTCGTGCCCGTGCCCCGCGACGGCGTGTACCGGCTGCGCGCTTCCGCGGGCGGGCAGACGGCGGAGGTGGAGCGGCGCGTGCGCGTGCCGTCGCAGGGTGGGGCCGCGGTGACGGGGATCGCCGCCGGCTCCATCTCGCCGCGCGGGACGATGACGGGGTACCCGGGCGAGCGGGTGACGGTGCGCTTTCGCGGCGCGCCCGGCGCACGCGCGCAGATCCGCATGCCGGACGGCAGCACCTACCCGCTGGCGGAGACGCGGGTGATGGAGCGCGCCGAGGGCTTCATGCAGGACCAGGCTGTGGCGGCGCGCGAGGTGTCGGAGTACGCGGGCACCTTTCCCATCACCGCCCCCCTGCGCGCCCCCGGCGACACGCTGCGCCCCACGCTGGTGGCGCAGGACGCGGCGGGGCCGGCGATCATCGAGTTCGCGCACGGGACGGAAACCTCGCGCACGCCGCTGCCGCTGAACGTGGGCGTGCTGCGCGAGGGGGATACGCGGCTGGCGATCGCATCCGCCACCCGGCCGGGATCGATGGCCATCGGCACGGCGATCCCGGGGTCGGGGACGCCGTACCACTGGTTCTTTCCCAACGGCACCAGGCTGACGGTCACCGGCGAGCGCGAAGGCGTGTACCGCGTGCGCCTGACGAGCGACCTGTCCGTGTGGGTGGCCGCGGGCGACGTGCGGCTGATGCCGGAGGGCGCACCTCCCGCGACCGGGACGGTGGGCACGGTGCGGGTGGATCCGGAGCCGGGGCACGTGGACCTGCGGCTGGTGACCAGCGACCGGCTGCCATTCGAGGTGCGGGTGGTGGATGACCGGTGGATGGAGGTCCGCGTGTACGGCGCGGAGTCGCGCGCCAACTGGCTGCACTGTGGCACGGAAGATCCGCTGGTGCGCCGGGTGGAGTGGCAGCAGGAGCGTGACGACCTGTTTGTCGTCCGGATGGAGCTGGCCGAGGCGGTGTGGGGATACCGCGCGTTCTGGGACGAGCGCGGAAGCCTGGTCGTCCGCGTCCGCCGCCCGCCGCGGATGGACGGCGCGCGGCCCATGCAGGGGCTGCGGATCGCGGTGGATGCGGGGCATCCGCCCGGCGGCGCCATCGGCCCCACGGGGCTTACGGAGGCGGAGGCGAACCTGGCCATCAGCAAGCAGCTGGTGCGCATGCTGCGCGACGCCGGCGCCGAGGTGCTGGAGACGCGGCCTGACGAGCAGCCGGTAGACCTGGGCGTGCGCCCGCAGCGCGCGGCGGAGTGGGACGCGCACCTGCTGGTTTCCGTCCACAACAACGCGTTCCCCGACGGCGTGAATCCGTGGGAGAACAACGGCACCAGCGTGTTCTACAACCAGCCGCAGTCGCTGGATCTCGCGCGCCACATGCAGCGCGAGCTGCTGCGGGAGATCGGGCTGCGCGACCTGGGGGTGGCGCGCGCGGACCTGGCGCTGGTGCGGCCCACGTGGATGCCGTCGGTGCTCACCGAGACCATGTTCCTGATGGTCCCGCAGCAGGAAGCCGCCCTGCGCGACCCCGCCGTCCACGAGCGCATTGCCCGCGCGCACGTCCGCGCGATCGAGGGATTTCTGCGGGAGCGGATGGAGGCGGGAGCGGGGCGGTAGGGCCGCATTGGAAGCGACCCGCGGGGCGCCCCCTCCGCTCGCTCAGGCTCGCACCTCCCCCGAGAAAGACCAAAAGAGACTGGGGGAGGTTGGGTGTGGGGCAGGGGGCAGGGTGCTTCGGATGGTTCCGCGCGGCGCCCCCTCCGGGCTCGTAAACCTCGCCCACCTCCCCCGAAACTGCCGGGGGAGGTTGGGTGTGGGGCAGCCTGTGGGGTGCTTTCGGAGGGTCAGGTGCGAGATGGTGTGCCGCCCCCCTCCCCGGCCCTCCCCCGCAAACAGCGCGGGGGAGGGAGGTGCGACGCACCTGGTCGAAGCGGGATCGAAGTTCTCCTCTCCCCCCTGCAGTTCGGGGGGGAGAGGCCGGGAGAGGGGGGGCGCCCGCGGACGAAGTTCGATGCTGGTCGTCGAGCCCGGATCCAGCGGCCACACGCAGTTCTCCCCTCTCCGTGAGGAACGAACGGGGAGGGGTCGGGGGAGGGGCACCCCGCGGACGCAGTTCGATTCCGTTCGCCGCGCCCGTTCGTCCGAAATCAATGTCCATCGAAATCCACATCCCATGACCCGATTGCGGGCCTTTCTCCTCGCCCTGTCGCTCGTCCTGATCCCCGCACTCGCGCCGCCTGCCGGTGCGCAGGTAGCCCCGGATGCGCACTGGCACACGTTCGACACGCCGCACTACCAGGTGCACTACCAGGACGGGCTTGAGGCGCTGGCCCGGCGCGCGGCGGCGCGGGCGGAGGAGGCGCGGGTGGCGCTCACCGAGGCGTTCGTGCAGCCGCCGCGCGGGCGTGTGCACCTGGTGATCGCCGACAACCTGGACTACGCCAACGGGCTGGCCAGCCTGTTCCCCCGCAACCGCGTGGTCGTCTATGCGCACGGGCCGGTAGAGGAGCCGTCGCTGGCGTATTCGTTCGACTGGCTGGAGGTGGTGGTGAGCCACGAGCTGGCCCACGTCCATCACCTGGACTACGCCAGCCCGCTCATCCGCGGCCTTCGTTCGGTGCTGGGGCGCAACCCGATGCTGTTCCCCAACGCCAGTGTGCCGCAGTGGACCACCGAGGGGCTGGCCACGTACCTGGAATCCCGCCTCACCGGCGCGGGCCGCGTGCGTGGCAGCTTTCACGAGATGATCCTGCGCACGGCGATCCTGGAGGACCGCTTCTTCGCCATCGACCGCGTGACGGGGCGGCCCACCACCTGGCCGTCGGGCAATTCGGCGTACGTGTACGGGTCGATGTTCGAAGACTACCTGTCGCAACGCTACGGGCCGGAGCGCGCGGGTGCCTTCGTGCGCACGGTGGGCGGGCGGTGGATTCCGTACTTTATCGACGAGGCGGCGCGCGATGCGTACGGGGTCACCTTTTCCCGCGCGTGGGGCGAGTGGCGCGACTCGCTGCACACGGCGTACGCGGCACGGGCGGACTCGCTGCGGGCGATCGGCCTTACCGAGCCGGAGCAGCTGACGCGCGAGGGGCGGGTGACGCAGTTCCCCCGCTGGTCGCCGGACGGGACGCGGCTCGCGTTCGCGCAGGCCACGGGGCGCGACGATCCGGCGACGCGCATCCTGCACACGGATGGGCGCATCGAGACGATCGCCGCGCGAAAGACGGTGGGGCCGCTGGCGTGGCTGCCGGACGGGAGCGCCCTTGTCACGTCGCAGCTGGACCTGGTGGATCCGCATCGCATCTTCAGCGACCTGTACCGCGTCCCGGTTACCGGCGGCACGCGGCGCCTGACGCGCGCGGAGCGATGGTCGGAGCCGGACGTGTCGCGCGACGGGCGCATCGTGGCCGTGCGGGGCGGGGGTGAGGCGAACGCGCTCGTGCTGGCGGATGCGGAGGGGCGCGAGATGCGGACGCTGGTACCGGCGGCGCCGGACGTGTGGTGGTCGGCGCCGCGCTGGTCGCCGGATGGGGGGCGGATCGCGGTCTCGCGGCAGCGGACGGGCGGACTGTACGACGTGGTGCTGCTGGATGCGGACGGCCGCGTCATCCGCGAGCTGACGCAGGATCGTGCGCTGGACATGAACCCCACGTGGTCGCCGGACGGGCGCTACGTCGTCTTTTCGTCGGACCGCACCGGCATCACCAACCTGTACGCGTACGACCTGACGGCCGGCAGGCTGCTGCAGGTGACCAACGTGCTGACCGGCGCCTACCAGCCGGACGTGTCGCCGGACGGGCGGTGGATCGCGTTCGCGTGGTACCGTTCGGACGGCTACCACATCGCCCGCATTCCGTATGATCCCGCGACGTGGCGCCCGGCGCCGCCGCTGCGCGAGGACGCGACGCGGCCGGGGCCGGACCCCGCGCGCTACGCGGCGACGGCGGGCGGTCCCTCGCGGCCCTACTCGGCATGGCGCACCCTGCCGCCGACCACGTGGAGCCCCATCCTGGTACCGGACGAGGGCGAGTTGGGGGCTGCGATCGGCATCGGTGTGGGGGGGAATGACGTGCTGGAGCGCCACCGCTACGCCGCCGCCCTCACCGTGCGCAGCGAAGCGGGGCGCGTGGAGGGGAACGCGGGCTACATCTACGCCGGGCTGGGGGTGCCGGTGCTGGGCGCGTCGGCGTTCCTGGACTGGGACGTGGCGCGCGCGGCGAACTTCTTCGTCCGCCCCGGCGGCGACACCATCCGCACGGCGCTGCTGGAGCGCGAGCGGTCGGTTTCCGTGGTCGCGACCTTTCCGCGGCCGCGCTTTCGCTCGTACAGCTGGCTTAGCGTGGGGCTTAACCTGCGCCAGCGCCGCTTCAGCTGGGACGATGCGGAGCAGGCGGCCGGTGCGCTGCCGCCGGAGCTGGCGCCGGACCTGGGCGCGGTGCTGACGGTGGGACGGTCCACGGCGCGCGGGTTCGACTTTTCCATCAGCCAGGAAGAGGGGTGGACCAACAGCCTGACGGTGGAGGGGCGCCGCTACACCCGCGCGCTGGGTGACCAGACGGAGCCGCCCGGCTACATTCGCGTGGCCGGCCGCTCGCAGCGGTACGACGCCTTTGGCCGCGGCGGCCTGTTCGCGCGGCCGGTGCTGGCGATGCGGGTGCTGGCGGCGGCGGACGTGGGTTCGCGCAGCCCCGGCTTTTTCGTCGGCGGGCTGAGCGGCGGCGGCATTGGGCTGCCGCTGAGCACGGGGTTGGGGATTGGCGGCGAGCTGGACTTTCCCGTGCGGGGGTACGCGGAGGGTGCGCAGGTGGGTGACCGCGCCATCTCCGGCAGCGTGGAGTACCGCCAGCCCATCGCGCTGGTGGAGCGCGGATACAAGCTGGTGCCGGCGTTCCTGGACCGGCTGTGGGGCGCCGCGTTTGTGGACGGCGGCACCGCGTGGTGCCTGGACGACTGCCCGCGCTTCCTTTCCCCTACCCGCGAGGCGAAGCCGATCTTTTCCGTGGGCGCCGAGCTGGCTGCGGAGCTGACGTTCTTTTTCTACGGCGACTTTACCGTCGTGGGCGGATTCGGCGTGCCGCTGAGCGAGGTGGACACCGGCGCCGGGCCCGAGCGCCCGCGGCCCCTGGGGTACGTGCGGTTCGGGCGAAGTTTTTAGCGGCCCGTGATATCCCGCAGTGGTATGGCCCGCGCCCACCGTTCTGTTTGAGCGGTGGGCGCTCGTTTCTGGCCCGATCTCGAACACGTCTGCTCGTGCGTGGCCCCGTCAGAACGCGCGTTTCTGAACCGATCCCAAACACGGATGCTCACTACTGGCCGTGTTCTGGCGCGGGATTGACCGGGCGGTGAGACGCGGGATATTCCGTCATTCCATCCCTGCCCACACGTTGCTGAGCCCCAGAGATGATGACATATTCGATGCTGGATTCATCTACACGCGAGCAGCCGATGTTCAGAGTCAAAGGTGCGACCACAATTGCCACGGTGACAGACCTCCGCCGGTCCGCGAACGAGCTGCTTCAGCGCGCCGAAGCGGGCGAGAGCGTGGTCGTGCAGCGAAACGCCGAGGCCGTGGGTGTGCTCGTGGGATATGAAGCGTTCCAGAAGCTGCAGGCGGTGGCCGAGCGGCTGGAGGATCTGGAGCTGCTGCTCCTCGCCCGTCGGCGGGAGCGCGCGATTGAGCGTGGCGAAGATCGGCTGATCCCGCTGGAAGAGGTGATGCGGGACCTGGGGATGGAGCCCGGCGCCGGCGACGAAAGTTGACGCGCCCATGGCTCGCTACAGGATCTACGTCGCGGAGGCGGCGCAGAAGGAGTTGAAGAAGCTCGGCCCCGCCGCGGCCAAAGAAATCCTCACGCAGATCGAAAAGAAGCTCGGCGACGAGCCACAGGCGTACGGGCGGCCGCTCGCGGGAGAGCTTGGAGGCTACTTCCGCCTTCGCGTCACCGGCTACAGCGTCGTCTACAAGGTCGTCGAGGATAGGGTCTGGGTGATTGTGCTCGCCGCCGGAAAGCGTGATGAGGGCAACGTCGACAACATCTACGACTGGCTCACGGGTGATCTGCTGAGCAAACGGCTCGAAGCGCTTCTTCGGGATATCGAGAACGACGGTGACGACGAGGGTTGACCCGAGGCGGGTGGGGCGCGCCGTATCAAGCCCCACCCGTTCACCCGCTCACCCGCTCACCCGCTCACCCGTTCACTCTCCGCCCTCCGCCCGGCACGGAACCTGAACAAGCAACCGGCACAAGCAGTTACGCGACCCGCAGACCAGGAGATCGCCATTATGGCCGGAAAGCGACCCGACCAGCACAACATCGACCCGCGCGAAGCCGGCGCGACGGACTACAAGAACCTTCCGCAGACGGGCCAGGGCAACAGCAGCCTGGACGACACCGTCCTGAAGGACCGGGAGCGCCTGTCGGAATCCATGGCCGCCGGCAACAACACGCCGTTCAACTTCGGCAAGCCGGCTCCCTCCGTGCACGCGCGCGCGGGACAGCCGGTGGATGACGACGATGCGGCGGGCGACGAGGGCAAGGCGCGCGAGGCCCGCGGCAACACCGACCCGCGTGACGAAGGGGTGGGCGCATGACGACGGAGCGCGACGCCGGTCCCGGCCCGCGCAAGGAGATCGGCGGCGCGGCAAGCTCGCAGGTGCATCCGCCGCACGTGACGGAGAACGACAGGGGGGCGCAGGCGCAGGAGAGCACCCAGGCGCCCAACACGGTGCCCCTGGCTCCGGCCAACGCGCACGGCCAGGACCTGGTGGAGGCCGACAAGCAGGTGCGCCAGATCGACGACGAGTCGATGTACGGCAACCGCCCTGGCGAGGACAAGGACCGCAGCAAGACCGACTCGCCCTGAGGGGGTGAACGGGTGAGGGGGTGAACGGGTGAAAGGAGCCCCGTCCGGCAAGCGAAAGCGAGCCAGGGCGGGGCTTCCGGTCTTTCGGCGGCGGAGTTCGGGCGCGCGCTGGGCTTCGAGGCCATGTGCCGGCGCGGTCAAAGACACGATCCGGTTGGGTCGATCTGCTACCCTGGCCGCTTCGGCGCGGAGGCGTGTCAACCCCGTGACCGGGCATCCGCACGCCGTTATCTTTGGCGCCCGCTGGGGAGAGGGGACAGGGTACGAGGGACAGGTTACAAGGCGTAGCTGCGGGTCCTCGCCGCGCCGGCCTCCCACGAGCATTCCGACCGTAGATTCCGCGGTCGCGCGCCGGCCCTGGAGGTGGCGAGGCTGATGAGCGGCGCTCCTTCGAAATGACAGTGTATCGCGCAGGACTATCTGAAGCGCGATCGAAGTTCTCCCCTCTTCCGCGCAGTTTGCGGGAGAGTGGCCGGGGGTGAGGGCCCCCCGGCGGCAGCGCAGCCGCCAGTCGCCGAGCCCGGATCCCAGCCTCACCCAACCTCCCCCAGGGTTTTTTGGGGGAGGTGCGACCCTAAGCGAGCGGAGGGGGCGCCGGCGGACGCGCCTCGAACCCTCTCCGTGCCATCCTGGCGGTCCCGCCGCCGGGCAGAAGCGAACGCCCGTCCACCTTCGCCGCGTCCTGCCCGTCCGCTCCGGCATACATCAGCCCCGCCACGCCTGAACAATCGCTCGAAACAGATGGTGAGGGGTATCAACGGCATGCACGTTGCGAGTGCGAACAGAAGCCTTGACCCCTATATGTAGTGGTACTACCTTGCTCGTCCGCTAGATGTGGTGCACGGATTCGCGGCTCCCCCGGCCCGGCTCTGCTGCCGAAAGGTGTTGCAGCACATCTGTTTTTCGTCGTTCGCGTCGCCAGAAACCGCCAGCACCAGGAGTCCTCAGGATGAACCCTCCCTCCACCGCCGCCACGGTTCCCGTATCCGGCGTAAGCCTGCCCCGCGCCGAGCTCAGCGACAACGCCCGCATCGTCCTGGGCAAGCGCTACCTGCGCAAGGACGAGAACGGCAAGCCGGTGGAGGAGCCGGAGGAGATGTTCTGGCGCGTGGCGCTCACCATCGCGCGCGCGGACGCCAAGTACGGCGCCGGCGAGGCCGAGGTGCACGCGCTGGCCCGGGAGTTCTACCTGCTGATGACGCGCCGGCTGTTTGAGCCCAACAGCCCCACGCTGATGAACGCCGGCCGCCCGCTGGGCCAGCTGAGCGCCTGCTTCGTTCTGCCCGTGGACGACGCGCTGAGCAACAACCAGAGCGGCGTGTACGACACGCTCCGCTCGATGGCGGTGGTGCATCAGTCGGGCGGCGGCACCGGCTTCTCCTTCAGCCGCATTCGCCCCGAGGGCGACATCGTCCGCAGCACCACCGGCGTGGCCAGCGGGCCGGTGAGCTTCATGAAGCTGTACGACGCGTCCACCGAGGTGGTGAAGCAGGGCGGCACGCGCCGCGGCGCCAACATGGGCATTCTGCGCGTGGACCACCCCAACATCGAAGAGTTCATCGACTGCAAGCAGGACATCACGCAGATCACCAACTTCAACATCTCCGTCGCCATTACCGACGCCTTCATGCGCGCGGTTGAAAAGGGCGAGGCGTACGACCTGGTGAATCCGCGCACCAGGGAAGTGATCGGGCAGAAGGACGCGCGGCACATCTTCGACAAGATCGTGCAGAACGCGTGGCGCACGGGCGAGCCGGGGGTGTTCTTTATCGACCGGGCCAACTTCTACAACCCGGTGCCGCACCTGGGCAGCTACGAGGCCACCAACCCCTGCGGCGAGCAGCCGCTGCTGCCGTACGACGTGTGCAACCTGGGCAGCGTGAACGTGGGCGCGTTCTACCGCGCCGACGTGCCGGCCACGGAGCACTGGAGCGAGCGCATCGACTGGAAGGAGTACCGCCGGGTGGTGCACCTGTCGACGCACTTTCTGGACAACGTGATCGACGCCAACAAGTACCCGCTGGACGAGATCACCAACCTGGCCAACAACATCCGCCGCATCGGGCTGGGCGTGATGGGCTACGCCGACCTGCTGGTGCGCCTGGGCATCGCCTACAACAGCGAAGAGGGTGTGGAGGTGGGCCGCCAGATCATGGACTTCATGGATTCGGAGAGCAAAAAGGCGTCGGAAAAGCTGGCCGAGACCCGCGGCGTGTTCCCCGAGTGGGAGCGCAGCATCTGGGGCCCGGACGAGACGGCGGCCCGCGCGCCCAACGGCGACCGCATTCGCCCCATGCGCCGGCTGCGCAACTGCAACGTGACCACCGTCGCGCCCACGGGTACCATCTCCATCTTCGCCGGGTGCTCGTCCGGCATCGAGCCGCTGTTCGCGGTGGCGTTCATGCGCAACCAGGCCGGCAGCCTGATGCCGGACGTGAACGAGGACTTCGTCAAGGTGGCCAGGGACGGCGGCTGGTACAGCGACGACCTGATGGAGCGCATTGCCCGCGAAGGCCACATCCACTTCAGCGAGGTGCCCGAGGCGATTCAGCGCGCGTTCAGCACGGCGCACGACATCACGCCCGAGTGGCACGTGCGCGCGCAGGCGGCCTTCCAGGAGCACTGCGACAGCGCCATCAGCAAGACGACCAACTTCCCCAACGAGGCCACCGTTGAGGACGTGCGGAAGATCTACGAGATGGCGTTCAACCTGGGGTGCAAGGGCGTCACGGTGTACCGCGACGGCTCGCGCGACGGCCAGGTGCTCAGCACCGGCGCCACCAAGACGCCGGCGCAGGTGGCCGAGGACGCGTCGAAGGTGAACGAGGCGCAGGCGGAGCTGGCCGAGGCGCGCGAGCGCATGGCCAAGCTGGAGCGCGAGATGACGCGCCTGCGCGGCGAGCTTAGCCAGGCGGAGCACGTGAACGCGCAGGCGCGCCGCCACAAGCGCAAGCGCCCCACCGTGCTCAGCGGCACCACCCGCAAGATGAGCAGCCCGCTGGGCGACGTGTTCGTGACCATCAACGAGGACGAGGGGCGCCACCCGTTCGAGGTGTTCGCCACGCTGGGCAAGGCGGGCTCCGTGGCCATGGCGGACGTAGAGGCGATCGGCCGGCTGATCTCGCTGGCGCTGCGCTTTGGCATCCCGGTGAACGACGTGTACAGCCAGCTGCGCGGCATCAGCTCGGACCGCGCCATCGGCTTCGGCGACAACAAGGTGCTGTCGGTGCCCGATGCCATTGCCCAGGCGCTGGGCCTGCGCGAGCGCGAGAAGCAGGGGATTCAGCAGGAGCTGATCCCCGAGGCGGTGGGCGGGCAGACGGAAGTCGTAGCGCTGCCGGAGTCGCTGGAGACGCAGCCGCAGCTGCCCTTCAACAACTACGCGGCCGAGGCCGAAACCTTCATGGGCACCTGCCCCGACTGCAGCAGCCAGCTGGAGTTCGCCGAAGGCTGCAAGAAGTGCCACGCCTGCGGGTACTCCGAGTGCGGCTGATGCGCGGCTGATGGACAAAGGCCCGCGGCTCCCCTGAGCCGCGGGCCTTTTCGCGGGATCTGGTGTGATGGAGCATGAGGATGAACTACGTTGCCGTAAGCTCGTCGAACATTGCCGCGATTGCGTACGATGAAGTAAGCCAGATCCTTGGCGTTCGTTTTCGTACGGGCCGCGAGTACTGGTACCACCGGGTGCCGGGATCCGTCTCTCTGAATCTTCTCAGGGCTGGTTCCAAAGGCAGCTACCTGGCGGCGTTCGTGAAGCCGCGGTATCGCTGCACGCGGGCTTGATGGCGGTGGATGGGGTTTATCGCCGCTCACCGGGAACGCCTGACCGGGAGGACGGACTTGGCGCTATTCCGCGGAAAAGAACCTTCCCAGGGCCTCCTCGCGCCCGAGATCCTGGTTACCCGGGCGGAGATCCGTTCCCGCTACCCGGACACCATGCTATTCGCCGTAGTCGGTTTCTGCCGCTGGTGCACCCAGGAGGCGTGGCTGATCAGGCAAGAGGTTCAGCCCGACGCGTGGATGATCCTCCATACGAGCTCCTACCTGGGGGAGGTCAGAAACGGTGGGCACGGCCAGTTCGCGGGCAACACCGGAATGAAGCCGGAGGTGCTGGACGACGTTCAGGCGGGACTGGAAAGGCTGGGCCTGAGCGAGCTTCACGCCATCTTCCGGCGGTTCAGAACCGCGCTCGAAGCCGATCCGGCCCTGAAACGGAAGGTCATGGCGGGCGGTGGGTTCGGCGACATCCCGGATGTGATCAGGGACCTCGACGACGCCTTCTACGAGTCGGAGGATCCGAAGCGGTTTTACCCCCGGGCAGAGAGCTGGCTGAGGAACGCGCCCACCGTTGTTGCACTGACCCCGCGTGAGATCCGGGCCCGGCAGGCGGCGATCCTGGCAAGCAACACGCTGTTGGACCGGCGCCGCGCCCAGGCGTCCCGGCGACCGTTCCGGAAGGTCGTGGTCGAAGCGGCCCTTCGGCTCTGGGACGTGACCGGTCTCGGACGGCCCCGCGAAAGTGTGCTGGATCGGGCCAGGCGCGCGGTCGCCGCGCGGCCGAATTGGGCGCAGGAGGTCCACGACGCGCTGGCGGCGCTGCTGCCGCCGTTTGACACGGCGGTCCAGGACGGGGACGATAAAAAGGTGGACGAGATCTTTGCTGCCTACCGTGAGATCCATGCGCGATACCGGATCGATACGACGTCCCGATGGCCCGGCGACCTCCGAACCTACGCCTACAAGCTGAAGTATGCCGGTGAGCGGCTGGGCCGGGTGGACCTGCTCGAGCAGGCGGCCGAAGCCTGGAACCACGCCATCGTCGCCGGACCGTGGACAAACGATTACGACCCGGGCGGAGCCTGGCGCTCGCTGGGCCAGACCCGCGTCGAGCTTGGGCGGCTGGACGAGCGGCACGTGCCCGCCGTCCGGAACGCGCTCGATGCGTTCGATAGCGCCATTGCCCTCGACTCGGGGGACGCGGGGAAAAACGCAACGTTCGGCTATCTGGCGACCGACCTGTTGGGCCGGGCGGAGGCGCATCTCGTCCTCGCGACCAAGCAGGACCGTGCTGAGCACCTTCAGGCCGCCAGGGATGCGATTGTCGAGGCCTGGCCGCTGCTGCGGAGTTCGGGGCGCGGCCACTGGAGGGCGGTCGCCGCCGAGCTGCTGACGCTGCTGCCGGCGGACCAGGTCCGCCCCCGCGACCGGGCTCGCGCCCTCAACGCCCTCGGCAGGGAGATCGCCAGGGAGCTGGATGAGGACGGCGGCCCCCGCGGCAATCCGGTGCGCCTCAAGCGCCTCCGCCGGATGCGTGCGGCGCTCGCCGGCGATCCCGAGCCGCCGGACTGAGCGCGGCGGCGCCAGACCGGGACGCTGGAGCCGCGGCAGCTGTCGCTGATGAACTACGCGGCTGGGGCCGAGACCTTCATTGGGCACCTGTCCCACTGCAGCAGCCAACTGGAAGTCGCCGAGGCTGCAAGAAATGCTACGCCGACGGGAGTTTTACGGCACTTCTGGCGCAGCGAACTCCGCATGGCCATATTTTCGAAACTCACCAGCGGTTCAAGTCTTCGAGAAAAGTTTCTGATGAAAACCCAATCCCGGCGTGCAGGGAACATCCTCGGCTCTGTGCGTGCTGAGAATGACACAGCGATGCTTGCCAGAGCATTTGTTGAAACCGCTGAGTATCGTGCTTTGATTGAAACACAGGACTTCAATTTCGTTGTGGGTCGGCGGGGAACCGGAAAAAGTGCACTTTTCGACCGCGTGAATGAACACTTCCAGCGGCACGGAAAGGTATTTCTGTACGCTGCTCGTCCGCAGGAGTATGAAGCTTTGGCGCTGCAGCAGTCATTCGCGCCGTATGCTACGACGTACTCAGAGATGCGGGCGCTGTCGCGACTCGTTTGGAAAGTCCACCTGCTGCTCTTGGTCGCCGAGTCGCTTGTCGCGCACTACAAAGCTGAGAGAAGCGATCATTATTTTTTTCTTCGCGATTTCCTACTAGACCATAAGCGCCTTGTTTCAAACACGGATGCAACTCGTTGTGCCGAGATTATTCGTTACGTGGCCGTAGATCAAACGAAGAGCAGCGATCTGTTGGCAGGAATTGCGGGACAATTCCAGATTGCCAGACTACAACGCGCTGTGCAGTCGATTCTTAAGGAACTCAATAGAACTGCAGTAATTTTATATGACGGCCTTGATGAAGGATGGAGTTCGGATGCGCCGAGCACAGCTGTGGTAGGCGGATTGGGTTTGGCTATCGCTGATTTTTCCGATGCTAATTCGGGAATTCACGGTACGCTCTTTATCCGGGACAACATGTTTCGTGCGCTTGCGCATTTGGATAATGATTTCTCACGCCACATCGAAGGTAACACGCTCCGTCTCCACTGGGATGAGGAGACGCTATTCCAATTAGTAGGGGAGCGGCTGAAGGTTGCGCTCGGGCTTGAGAGTATGGAGAATATTGGCCGGGTGTGGAATCGCTTCGTCGAGCATAGCCTACAAGGGCGAGAAGGTTTTGAACTCTGTCTGCGACTGACGTTGTACCGCCCTCGGGATATTCTTGTCCTCCTGAACCGTGCGTATGTTGAGGCCTCCCGGCATCAACGCGACCATGTTTCTGAGCGTGATATTGATGCAACTGCTACCAGTATATCGCATGATCGGCTGCAAGATCTTGTCAAGGAGTATCAAGCGGTTCTTCCTGGACTCCGCGAGTTTATTGAACTTTTTCACGGCGCCCCTGCCACACGACCTATTTCGGAAGTGCTCTCTGTAGTGGATACAGCCGTTGAGATGGACGCATATATTGAGCAGGAGAAAAGCGACTTCGCAATATTTGGTTCCGGTAAACAGATCCTCCACGCATTATTCGGAGTGGGGTTTATTGGGTTTGAAGACAAGTCGTTGGAAGGACGGTTCGCCTTCAATCACGATGGATCGGGTACACGAATCGAGACGATTGGGGAAGAGTCTGCATGCATGGTCCACCCTTCTTATTGGCGCTCACTGGAGATTGAGCCGACGCTGTCTGCTGCTCAAGTCTCTGTAGAAATTGGGGATGATTACAAGCCGTTGGATCCCTCACAAGTCAAGGACATTAGGACGCGACGCCTTGGTCAGGTGATCTCGGAATTGCCAAATCTGGAGGAGGGAGCCGCTGATGCTGTCAAGTTTGAGGAGTGGGTTGGTCAAGTTATCAAGATTCTCTTCGCGGGCCGGCTGTCGAACCCCGAGTTGAAGCCAAATGCCGATGCAATCCAGCGTCGTGATTTAGTTGCTACAAATAGCGCATCGGAGGGATTTTGGAAAAGGATTCTCGATGATTATGGATCACGTCAGGTAGTCTTTGAGATCAAAAACTATGCTTCCCTTAAGACTGAAGATTTCCGTCAGGTGCTTAGTTATACCACAGGAGAGTACGGCCGGTTTGCGATCATTGTGTATCGATCTGAGCATGAGTGGCCGAGCAATACAGAGCAAGGTTGGATACGAGAACTCTACCATAACCATGATCGTCTTATCATGCCCTTACCCGCTTCCGTATTGTTGAGGTGCTTGTCCAAGCTTCGGAATGCTGATCGCTTTGACTACACTGAAAATACGTTGAACAAACGGGCTGATACGATCGTTCGCTCATACCTCAGCCTGCGACATATGCCGGCGTTTAACGAATCCAAAAAGCGGAGGCCGAATCGGAAACGGAGGTGAGGATGATAAGAGGCTGCTTCACGTCCGACCTTCAGGATTCGCCGGCCGGTCATAATAAGAATACCGATTGTGCAGCTAGATTGATCACAAGTCCGCGTCGAGCGGCCCTCACCGCCGACGCGCTGGGGACGCGGCAGACGACCCATCACCGCGTCTTCGTCTGGGGAGAGGTTGGCTGGCCAGCGCGAGTTATCTGATTCTCCGACGCGCGCGACCAGTAGCGGCGCGGCGTAACTGGTGGAGAGGCACGCGGACGAGATGCAGCGGTGTGTTGAGCGGCTGCGAGCGTCCGTGGCCGCGCATCCCGGTGAGGCGCCGGAACCTTGCACCGGACGTGGAGATACACCCATCACCGATCATCCGCTCCTCACCTGGGCTCCAATGCGTAAGCTGATTTTGAACGCCGTCATGGCAGTGATCTGCGCCGTCGGTGCGCCGTCCGCAGCCGATGCCCAGTCGCGGAGAGCGGTCCCGGAGCTGGCACCGCCCCAGGCGGTCGCATCGACCCCGGTGGTCGCACCGGCGCACGCCGGGTTGGGAGCTGCCGCGGAGGTGCGCCAGGACTTCTTCTCGGCGGCGGCACTCGGAACCTTCCGCACCCCTCGCAGACACCCGCTGCTGATGCCCGCCGTCGGCGCTCTCGTGGGTGCCGCGGGAGTGACCGGGCTGATCTTCCACGCGTGTTCCAATACCGACTGCATCCTGGATCCGGTGACCCCTGTCGTAGCTGGGGCCGCGGCCGGCGCGGTGGTGGGAGGCGTGATCGAGCTGGGCCTTCGCGTGGCCGGACGGTAGGCGCGGATACGCCTCGGCCGAAGGGCGGGCTCGGCGCCGGCGGGGTGGGAGGCGGTGGCGGCGGAGCTGGCGGAGAGGCACGCGGACGAGTTATGGCGCGGGTGGCGGACCTGCGTGCAATCGCGAGCGATCTACGTCCGCCGAACAGAGTCGCCTTCTAACGAAACCAGTGGTTGCCGACGGTCCGGGTGCAGCTCACACGCTTCCTTCACCTGCCCGTATCGCACGCGCGCGGACCGTGAACCGTGACGCCGGAGAGGACGTCACGCACGGCAGGTCCGTATGTGAACGCACTCTCTGATCCAGACAGTTAAGAAGCTTGACGTACGGTTGCCGCCTTACTAGGCTTGTATCGATGACTCTGCGCCCGGCCGTCTACTGCTGTCATCCCCGTTACACGACCCGGCCCAGGGGTCGCGTCCGGGGGCCCGCGCGCGCGTAGCTACACGCGCGTTACGGCCAGCGCGGAAGCGGTCCGTGGAAGCTTTCACGGGCCGCTTTTTCCTTCTCCAGGAGTCCCTCCCGATGCAAACGATGACCGCGCCCCCGCCCTCCGCTGTCGCATCCCTGATCGACCCACAGATCTTCAGGCGCCAGGATTGGCACAGTTATACCGCGGAGGACCACGAGGTCTGGAGCATCCTGTACGAGCGCCGCATGGCGGAGCTGCGCGGGAACGGCAGCCGCGTCTTTCTGGAGGGGGCCGAGGCCATTGGCCTGCGCCCCGACCAGGTGCCGGATCTGGCGGACGTGAACCGCCGGCTGGACGCGCGCACCGGCTGGAACGCGGTCCCGGTCAAGGGCTTCATCCCCGCCCGCGACTTCTTCCGGTGCCTGGCCGAGCGCCGCTTTCCCACCACGGTGATCGTCCGGCCGCGGGAGCAGCTGGAGTACCTGCCGGAGCCGGACATCTTCCACGACGTGTTTGGCCACGTGCCGCTGCACGCCGACCCGGTGTTCGCCGACTTTCTGCAGGGCTTTGGCGCCGTGGCCGCCGAGGCGCGCACGGAGGAGGAGCTGACGCAGATGGCGCGGCTGTTCTGGTTTACGGTGGAGTTTGGGCTTACGCGTGAGGACGGCCAGGTAAAGGTGTACGGCAGCGGCCTGATCTCGTCCGCGGGCGATGCCGCCAACGCGCTGGGTCCCAAGTGCGACCGGCGGCCGTTCTCCCTGGACGCCGTGCTGGCGCAGCCGTTCGAGATCGACCACTTCCAGGACGTTCTCTTTGTGGTGGAGTCGTTCGACCAGCTGTTCGAGGCCGTGGAAGAGGCGAAGCGGCGCATCTGCAACTGACCCTCGCTCCGGGCTGGAGCGCGGGATGGAAAGAGGCCGCCGGCACCCTGCCGGCGGCCTCTTTCCATCCCCGCCGCAGTTCACCGCAGCGTATCTGCAATGCCGGCCGTTCGGTGGGTTCGGCAGCCTTGTGAAGCCGCGACGGCGGATTGAGGGATCCTGGCAAACGCGCCAGGGCCCGCGTGGCGATGGATCAGCGTACGACGCCGCATGCGTAGTAAGGATCGGCCCAGTCGCAGGTGCCGATGTTCCTGCAGGTGGCGTCGTATCCTTGCGTGCAATAGCCGTCGCAGCTGGCGTAGCACGAAGCTCCGCCGGTGTTGCACGCGGCATCGCAGGTGCCGCCGCACGAGGCGTCGCAGGTGCCCGCGCACGAGCCGCCACATGTGTTGCATGTCCCGGCGCAGGTGCCGCCGCAGGTGTTCTGGCCGCAACTCGCGTCGCAGGTGGGGCAGCCGGGGCAGGTGCAGTTGGTGTAGCAGGTACACTGCTCGCCGTACACGGTGCCGCGCGGCCGCTGCGGCGTGGTGGTCTGGAAGGAATCTACGGTCAGGTCTTCCAGGTGCAGCTTGAGTTTGCTCCGCATGGGGCCTCCTGACTCCGGGTGGTTTCGAAAGCGTTACGGCCCAAAACGTTGGATGAGCTGCCGGTAGGTCTCTCCCATTCGTGGAAGGAGTGCGGACGAGAATTGATTTATGAGGCACAAAATGTGTGTAGCAACCTTCGTGCTCGGAGGAGGACGGACCTGCCGGCCATGACGGAGGTTGAACGAAAGGATACAAACAGTGGGGCAGGTCGCCGGCTCGGCGCTGGATTACCCCGCCAATGCGAAGTGGATGAATACCTTCGGCATCACGCCCCGCGGGCGCACGGCTATCGAGGGCACGCCGGTCGCTCGTCCCGCCAGGCGCGGCGTCCATCCCTCACCTCCACAGTCCGTCCCGCCGATGCACTGAAGTGCTTGACCCGGTGCCGCACTTCGGTTACCCATTGATAGGCGCCGCGAAGACCCCGTGGTGGCGCATTCCAATCTGCATCCCTAAGACGATGCACGTTCAGCTCTCCGCCCGTATGTGTGCGTGTCGCACCATGCGCGGCCTCCGTTGTCGGGGGCCGGGGCGGGGAGCCTTTGTCTTTGCGCGCAGAACGCCGACGCCCGGCGCCTGACCGCGAACCCAGAGCGACACACCTGCCCCGGCCCGCCGACAGCGGACCGGGTTTTTGCGTTCGGAAGCGGCGCGGAAGGTCGGACGGCGGGAGCGGACCGGGGCGGCCGGTGCCGCGGGATCTCTGGAACCACCATCAAACGGGCAGACGATGAACCACTGGATGACGTGTTGTTGTTGGCGCAATCGGGCCATGGCGATGTGTGCCGTGGCCGGGGCCGGCCGCCGCGCGCACATCCATCCGCCGTACGGATTTGTGTGATTCAGCGAGCTACCGATCAGTGCCGCCCCCGGCCACGTCATCCACCGATGCCGTGGCCGTTTTGTTTGCCGTGCAGCGCCGGGACCCGCCTTGCACCGGGACCCACCCCTCGACCCCGACAGCCGCCGCGCGGGCGGGATGAACACCGGAGATGAGCGGAAAGGACCCCGATGAGCACGAGCGTAGACGAAGCGGCACTCAGCGAGGTGGAGCGGGTGAAGCACGAGAGCGGGGGGCTGCGCGGCACCCTGCCCGGTGAGCTGGCCTCCGACGCCACCCACCTGTCCGACGAAGCGAAGCAGCTGCTGAAGTTCCACGGCAGCTACGAGCAGGAAGACCGCGACCAGCGCCGGGAGCGCAAAAAGGCGGGGCAGGAGCCGGCGTACTCGTACATGGTGCGCTCCAAGCTCCCCGGCGGCACCCTGAGCGCGGACCAGTACCTGGTGCACGACGCGCTGGCCGACCGCTACGGCGACGGCACCCTTCGCGTCACCACGCGGCAGGGCTTCCAGTTCTACGGCATCGTCAAACAGGACCTGCGCGGCACCATCCACGATCTGAACCAGGCGCTGGTCACCACCTTTGGCGCCTGCGGCGACGTGGTGCGCAACGTGGTCAGCTGCTCCGCGCCCGTTGCGGGGTCGCTGCGCGCCGAGGTGGCGGAGTGGGCGCGAACCCTGTCCGACGCGCTGCTGCCGCGCACGCGGGCCTACCACGAGATCTGGGTGGAGGGGAGCCAGGTTACGGTCGATGAAAAGCCGGTGGACGATCCGCTGTACGGAACCGCCTACCTGCCGCGCAAGTTCAAGATTGCCTTCGCCCTCCCCGACGACAACTGCACCGACGTGTTTTCCAACGACCTGGGGCTGGTGGTGATCGCGGACGGGGACCGCATCGAGGGATTCAACGTCGTCGTGGGCGGCGGGCTGGGGCAGACGCACAACAAGCCGGAGACGTATCCGCGGCTGGCCAGCCCCCTGGCGTTCATCCAGCCGGACGCGCTGATCGAGGTGGCACGGGCCATCATCGGCGTGCAGCGGGACTGGGGGGACCGCACCAACCGCAAGCGCGCGCGCCTCAAGTACCTGCTGGATGAGCAGGGCGTCGACTGGTTCCGCGGCCAGGTAGAGGCCGCCCTGGGGCGTCCCCTGGTGCCGTACCGCGACGTGGAGGTGACCGGCTACCACGATCACCTGGGCTGGCATGCGCAGGGGGACGGGCGCTGGTTCCGCGGCGTGTGGATCGAGAGCGGCCGCATCCACGACGAGGGGGAACTGCGGCTGCGGACGGCGCTGCGCCGCGTGGTGCGGGAGTTCGGGCTCGACGTGTACCTGACCACGCAGCAGAACCTGCTGCTGGTGGGCGTGGCGGCGGACGACCGGGACGCGGTGGACGCCATCCTGCGCGCCCACGGCGTCCCCGCGCCCGAGGGGCTGGCGCAGGTGCGGCGCAACTCCATGGCCTGCCCCGCCATCCCCACCTGCCCCCTGGCCGTGGCCGAGGCCGAGCGCGCGCTCCCCGGCCTGGTGGCGCAGCTGGAGCAGGAGCTTGCGGCGCTGGATCTGGCCCAGGTGCCGCTGGCGGTGCGGATGACCGGCTGCCCCAACGGGTGCGCGCGCCCCTACACGGCCGACCTCGCCTTCGTGGGCCGCTCGCTGGGCAAGTACCAGGTGTACGTGGGCGGCAACCTGGAAGGAAGCCGGCTGGCGGAACTCTACGCCGACCTGGTGCCGCTGGACGGGATCGCCGCGCTGGTGCGGCCGCTGTTCCAGCGCTTTCGCGACGAGCGGCTTCCGGGCGAGCGCTTCGGCGACTTCTGGGCGCGCGTCGGCCTCGTCCCCCTCCCCTCGGTCACGCCCGGCGGCGGCTTTCGTCCCCACGCGGCGATTCCCACGCACGCCGCCACCATCCCCGTCCACGCCGCCGCGCCGGAGACCGTGTCATGAGCACCCTTCTGCCCGACCCCGCCGCGCCGGGGAGCACCGCGCCGTACGCCCTGCTTTCCGCGGACCACGTGGCCAACGCCGCGCGGGCGCTGGAGCACGCCCCGGCGGAGCACGTGCTGCGCTGGACCGTGCGGACGTTCCCCGCCTCCCGGTTCGCCATGGTTTCCGCGTTTGGGCCGGGGAGCGCGGTGCTCATCCACCTGATGGCCGAGATCGGCGCGTCGGTCCCCGTGCTGTTTGTCGACACGCTGCACCACTTTCCCGAAACGCTGGCGCACGTGGAGCGGGTGCGGGCGCGGTACGGGCTGGACCTGCGCGTCTACCGCCCGGAGCTGGACCGGGACGAGATCGAGGCGCGGTACGGCCCCGCGCTGTGGGAGCGTGACCTGGAGCTGTATCAGCAGATCACCAAGGTGGAGCCGTTCCGGCGCGGGACGGCGCAGCTGGACGGGTGGATCACGGGGCGCCGCCGCGACCAGTCCGCCACGCGCGGCGTGCTGCCGGTGGTGGAGGGCGGCGAGCGGATCCGCGTGAACCCGCTGGCCACGTGGACGCGGCGGGACGTGTGGGACTTCATCCGGCGGCACGACCTGCCGTACAACCCGCTGCACGACCGGGGCTACACCAGCATTGGCGACGCGCCGCTCACCACGCCCGTGCGCCCGGGCGAGCACGAGCGGGCGGGCCGGTGGCGGGGCGCCGGCCGGCTGGAGTGCGGCATCCACATCGCCCCCCACCGCGACGTCCCCGCGACCGCCGACACCGCGGCATGATCCGGAACACCAGGAGATGATCTCACGCGGAGACGCGGAGGGCGCGGAGGCGCGGAGGAATGAAGAGAGGGATACGGATGATGGCTTTCATCCCCGTCCTCCCTCGTTTCCTCCGCCGTCTCCGCGCCCTCCGCGTCTCCGCGTGACCCCCGCCGTTTCCCAACCCGGCGTGCGCGGAAGATCTCAGGAAGCGGATTGAGATCGATCGAGCGCGCCGGGCGGGGAAGGGTCTGCGCCGTCGCCGTCTACTGCGCGCCGGAGATGTCGTTGGGGTCGATGTCGCCGTCCTCGTCGCAGTCAAAGGCGCCCAGGTCCGTCACCACCTCGTTGTTGCCGCGGTAGATGTTGGCGCCGGTGTTGGGCTCGAACACCGCGCCCACGGAGGTGTTCTGCAGGTTGTTGCCCTGGAAGGTGTTGTAGCAGGCGCCGCGGATGGCGATGCCCACGCCGCCCGCGTTGCTGATGCGGTTGGCCTTGATGCTCACGCCGCTGATGGAGACGCGGTTGGCCGCGCGCTCCGCGAACTCGATCCCGTTCAGCAGCGTGCCGTCGATGCGATTGTGCTCCACCCGCGAGTCGTACACGTTGGTCAGCACCACGCCGTGCGACCAGTCGCCCAGAACCTCGTTGTGGGTGATGGTCACGTCGCGCCCCTCGCGCACGCGGATGGCGCCGTAGATGGACTCGTAGCCGCCGTCCGTCTCGATCACGTTGCGCGAGATGAAGGTTCCGTCGGCCGAGGCTTCGGTGTAGCCGCCGGTGGGCACCGGCGAGCCCGAGCCCGGGATTCCCTGGATGTGCACGCCGTAGCGCGTGTCCTCGCCGATCCAGTGGTTGTCCGTGATCACCGTGCCCTGAATGCCCACGGCGTAGAGGCAGAAGTAGTAGCCGCAGTACACCTCGTTGCCGGTGATGCGGATGTCCTGGTAGCCGTCGTCCTCATCGGGGAGCGAGTTGAACGCCGCGTAGCCGTACTCGGCGTCCAGCTTGAGCCCGGAGACGGTGATGCGGTCGGCGCGCAGCTCGATCAGGATGTTCTCGTAGCCATAATCGAAGCTGATCCCCGCGCCCGGCTCCGCGCAGGTAAGGGTGACGCCTTCGTTGTCGATGACCACCGCGCTGTCGACTTCGATGTTGCCCGAAACGGCCACCACGTCGCCGTCCTGCGCGGCGGCCAGCGCGGCCCGAAGCTCCGGGTCGGTGTCGACCACAAAGGTGGGTGACGCGGGGCATTTGGCGGCGTTCGCCAGGCTGGGGCCATCGGCCGGGGCGGTGGGGGCGGGGGGCTGGTCGGCGCAGGCGGCGGCCAGCAGGACGGTGAGGACGAGGGTGGGGGCCAGGGTGTGGCTTCGCATGGGGCGCTCCGTGGGGAAGGAGATGTCCGTGCGGCGGCCTGACAGCGCGGCCGCATGGGGATGCGGCCAGGCACGGCGCGGATGGGGACGCCGTGCTGGCGCGGGAGAGCCTGTGTCAACGCGTTGGCCAGCGGAAACGTGACGGGTGAAATCCAACGAGTGCAGCGCGGACGGCGGCATGCTGATCCGTCCTGATCCGGAAACGGCAGGTGTCACGCGGAGACGCGGGGGGGGGGGGGGCGCGGCGGGGTAAAGTGTGGGGCCGGACGCTGGCCTCAACCGGGGGCGCGTTAGTTT
>NZ_JBMDXM010000225.1:0-17981 GCF_048594345.1 Longimicrobium sp. | reverse complement strand
CCCTCTCCCGCAAGCGGGAGAGGGTATAAACTTCGCTCCCGCCACGACGAGCTTTCGTGCCGTTCTCCCTCCCCCACGCAGTTTGTGGGGGAGGGCCGGGGAGGGGGGCGCCCACCATCTCGCACTCACCCTGCCGAAGCGCACCGCCGCCAGCCCCACACCCCACCTCCCCCGGCAGTTTCGGGGGAGGTAGGCGAGTGGTGCTCGCCCGGAGGGGGCCTGCGCCGGCCCATCCGAAGCGCGAGATCCCCTACCCCACCCTCATCGTGTCCGCGTACGGCACGTTGATCACGTCGGGCCGGGCCGGCGGAGGCGGCGTGGTGGAGGGCGGACCGATGGGCGCACACGTCTCCGGGCGGCCGCCGCGCCCGTAGATGATCACGTGCGGCTTTGCGGTCAGGCTATCGATGGGCACGTGTACGTCGCTCGACACGCGCCCGCTCCCCAGTGAGTCGGCGCTGACGGGATAAAGCGAGGCCACGTTCGGGCCCATCGCCCGACAGCCGCCCTGGCGGATGGCGCCTTCGTAGGTAACGCCCGCGATGCCCCGCGACAGCGCGACGGAGACGGACGTTGCCTTGCCCACCGCCCTGGCCTCGCCGCTGCCACGCACCGTCGCGCGGCCCAGCGGCGCCAGCGCGAGGGCGACCGTCACCTGCGACGGCGCGGGCTGCTCCGCCGTGTCGGGCACCGGCACCGCGCGCGCCGGCACCGCCGCCGTGTCGTCCGCGGAGGTGGAGGTCTTGTCGATGCTGGCGGTGAACTCCGTCTGCGTGCGGTCCTCGTCGCCGCAGGCCGCGGCGAGCAGGAGAACGACGAGGGAATAGGGAACAGGGAATAGGGAATAGCGGGCGATGACGCCTCGCATCCTGTTTATCCTCTTCGGCATTCCCATGCAGCACCTTTCGATGGGTCCGGACGGCGCTTCCCGTACTGCGCCACGCCGGCTTAGCCTTACCGGGTCATCTCGCACACCGCTGCGGACGGCTCCTTGCCGCCAAGGACATCCAGCGCCGCGCGCGAGTCGTCGCCGGGGCGCCGGACGGGAGCCTCGCCCACCACGCGGCCGGCGGAGCCGACCAGGTACAGCGGCTGCCGGAGCTGGTGGTTCCACGCGCGAAAGGAGAGCGGCCACCCCTTGTGCCCGTCAACGTTCGTAAGCCCGCTTTCCAGGTACGTCCGCAGTTCCCCGGGCTGCGTCGTACGGGCGCGCAGCGAGGCCTCCCACAGCACCTTGACCGCCATCCACCCCGCCCACGCGGCGCCGTCCATCGGGCCACCGAACCGCGCGCGAAAGCGGTCGTTGAGCTGCGCCGCGCCAAAGCGCTCCAGCGACGGGTGCCACAGCACCGCATCCGCCGGCACCTGCCCGTCCTCGCCGCGCGCGGCCCGCGCATCCGCGTACATGCAGTCGCTCGCCTCCACGTGAAAGAGGTTGCGCGCGCACGCCGTGGATCGCCACCGGTCCGAGCGGCATCCCACGTTCATCGCCAGCACGCGGCCGCCCCGGGCCACCCGCGCCAGCGCGTCGCACTGCGCGTCGTCGAACCCGCCGACCAGCGCCGCGGGACGCGCATCTCCAGCGAGCGCGGCGGCGTCATCCACCGAATCCGCCGTCACCAGGGCGATGCGCCGGCCCACGAGCTCACCGGTGCGCGCGGCCTCCTCGTAGCCCATCGTCACGCCGCGCGCCGCGCTGGCGGAAGCGGAGCCGGAACCGGGGATGAAGACGATGCGCAGCGCGTCCTGGACCTCCGGCCGCGGAGTGAAGCGAAAACCGCTCCCCGCCAGCATCAGCGCCCCGGCCCGGGCGGCGGTGCGGACAAACGCGCGGCGGTCCATGTCGCTAGCAGACATCCGCAATAAGTTTGTGCATACTTTGTCCAGGTACGCCATGGAACACCGCGTGAAAATTCGCAAACGCAGTGCCATCAACCGGCATGGAAGCTGCTCACAACGAGAATAGATGATGAAGATTTTCGATGCGAAAGCGCCTGTCCTCCGGGCTGCTCCGCATTGCCGCAGGTCCTGAACTTTCCGAAATCGCCGCCCGGATGCACCGGGCACGGGCTCCACTCCTGACCGAACGCTGAATGCCGCGGGGAAACCGTGCGGGTGGCGGGGTACGGCAGGCTGTTTCCGGGAAGCTCCGGGCCGCGCCCCGCGCGCTCCGGATCCTCTGCTTGGGTTGCGTCCTGCTCGCCCCCGGCGCGTGCGGGGGCGAGCAGGACGGCGCGTCTCCCGCGTCCGCCCTGGACGCGCGCCGCTCCATGGGCACCTCCCCATCCGCCGTCCCGGAAGACGGGCAGTGGCTCGTCCCCGCCAAGGACTACCAGAGCACCCGGTTCAGCGGACTGGCGCAGATCACCGCCGCCAACGTGCGCACCCTGCGTCCCGCGTGGACCTTCAGCACCGGCGTGCGCCGCGGGCACGAGGCCGCGCCGCTGGTCGTCGGCGGCACCATGTACGTCGTGGCACCGTATCCCAACACGCTGTTTGCGCTGGACCTGGCGCAGAGCGGGCGCCTCAAGTGGACGTACACGCCGCCCACGCAGCGCGCGGCGCAGGGCGTGGCCTGCTGCGACGTGGTGAACCGCGGGGCGTCGTACGCCGACGGAAAGATCTTCTACAACACGCTCGACAACCAGACCGTCGCGGTGGACGCGCAGACGGGCAGGGAGGTCTGGCGCACGCGGCTGGGCGACATCAACCGCGGCGAGACCATGACCATGGCCCCGCTGGTGGTCAAGGACAAGGTGCTTGTCGGCAACAGCGGCGGCGAGATGGGGGTGCGCGGCTGGCTTACGGCGCTCAACGCAAAGACGGGCAAGGTCGACTGGCGAGCCTACAGCACGGGCCCGGACAGGGACGTGCTCATCGGCCCGGACTTCAAGCCGTTCTACGCGCCCGACCGCCGGCCGGACCTGGGGGTGAAGACGTGGGCCTCCAACACCTGGACCGTGGGCGGCGGCACGGTGTGGGGGTGGATTTCGTACGATCCGGAGCTTGACCTGGTCTACTACGGCACCGGCAACCCCGGCCCGTGGAACCCCGAGCAGCGCCCCGGCGACAACAAGTGGACGGCCTCCATTTTTGCCCGCGACCCCGACACGGGGCAGGCGCGCTGGGCGTACCAGTGGAGCCCGCACGACGTGCACGATTACGACGGCATCAACGAGAACGTGCTGCTGGACCTGCAGATCGGCGGGCGGCTGCGCAAGACGCTCGTGCGGCCGGAGCGCAACGGGTACATGTACGTGATGGACCGCGCCACGGGCGAGGTGCTGTCGGCGGACCCGTTCGTCCACATCACCAGCTCTCGCGGGGTGGACGTCAAGACGGGCGTCTACCAGCCCGCGATGGACAAGTATCCGCGGCTGGGCGAGGTGGTGCGCGACATCTGCCCCGCCGCACCCGGCGCCAAGGACTGGCAGCCGACCGCGTTTTCCCCGCGCACCGGCCTGCTCTACGTGCCGCACAACAACCTGTGCATGGACGTGGAGAGCGTGGAGGCCAACTACATCGCAGGCACGCCGTACGTGGGGATGAACGTGGTGATGCACGCCGGCCCCGGCGGCCACCGCGGCGAGTTTACCGCGTGGGACCCGGTGCACCGCCGCCCCGCGTGGAAGGTGCGCGAGCGCTTTCCCGTGTGGAGCGGCGCCCTGGTGACGGCGGGCGACGTGGTGTTCTACGGGACGATGGAGGGGTGGTTCAAGGCGCTGGACGCGCGCACGGGCCAGCTGCTCTGGCAGTTCAAGACGGAGTCGGGGATCATCGGCCAGCCGATCAGCTACCGCGGGCCCGACGGCAAGCAGTACGTGGCCATCCTTTCCGGCGTGGGCGGATGGCCCGGCGCCGTGGTCGCCGGCCAGCTGAACCCGGCGGACAGCACCGTCGCGCTCGGCTTTGCGGGGGCGATGCGGGACCTGCCCGAGGCGACCGGCCGCGGCGGCACCCTCTACGTGTTCGCGCTGCCATGAGGGACACGGTGCGCGAGTGCGTGAGTGCGTTAGTGCGTCAGTGCGCGCCCCCCGGAGCGAATAAATTCGCCGCTGGAAAGTCGCAAAGTCCGCCTGCGCGGACTGTAGCCGACAGTTGGACGCGCAGGGTCTCGCCTGGGAATGCGCGTGGGGGGTTCGATGCGGTAATCGCCCGGTTGCGGACGCGCTGGTGCGTGGGATTTGGCATGCAGCCGGACCGCCGTGTCCGCGCAGGCGGACAGCGTGACGTTGTTGCCGCGATTTCAATCGCTCCAGGCGGCCCGGAATCGAAGCGAGCATCCAGCCGCGCTCGGTCCCGCTATTCCCTATTCCCTATTCCCTATTCCCTGCTGTTCGTCCTTCTCGCCGGCTGCATGGACAAGGCGATGACGGGCGAGTATGGCTCGAAAGACGCCCCGCCGCGGCTGCCGGCGCTCACGACACACTTTGCGCCCACGCGCTCCAACGTCACCGTGCCCGAGGACGGGCAGTGGACCATGCCGGCGCGCGACTACGCCAGCACGCGCTTCAGCGGGCTGAACCAGATCAACGCACGCAACGCCGGCAACCTGCGGCTGGCGTGGACCTGGTCCGACTGCAACGTATACGGGCACGAGGGCGCGCCGCTGGTGGTGGGCGGCACGATGTACTGGGTAAGCCCGTTCCCCAACCAGCTGTACGCGCTGGACCTGACGCGGCCGGGTGCGCCGCTCAAGTGGACCTACAAGCCGCCGCTGCAGCTGGCGGCGCAGGGCGTGGCCTGCTGCGACAAGGTGAACCGCGGGGCGGCGTACGCGGACGGACGCATCTTCTTCAACACGCTCGACAACCAGGTTGTCGCGGTGGATGCGGCCACCGGCGCCGAGGCGTGGCGGGTGCGCATCGGCGACATCAACCGCGGCGAGACCATGACCATGGCGCCGCTGGTGGTGAAGGGAAAAGTGCTGGTCGGCAACAGCGGCGGCGAGATGGGGGTGCGCGGCTGGCTCACCGCGCTGGACGCCGCCACCGGCACCATCGCGTGGCGCGCGTACAGCACGGGGCCCGACGCCGACGTGCTGATCGGCCCCAACTTCAAGCCGTTCTACGAGGGCGACCGGGGAAAGGACCTGGGTGTCACCAGTTGGCCTCCCAACGCGTGGGAGACGGGCGGCGGCACGGTGTGGGGATGGATTTCGTACGATCCCGCGCTGGACCTGGTCTACTACGGCACGGGCAACCCCGGGCCCTGGAACCCCGAGCAGCGCCCCGGCGACAACAAGTGGACCGCCGGCATCTTTGCCCGCGACCCCGACGACGGGCAGGCGCGCTGGTTCTACCAGTGGAGCCCGCACGACGTGCACGACTACGACGGCGTGAACGAGCAGATCCTGCTCGACCTGCCCCTCGGAGGACGCACGCGGCAGGTGCTCGTCCGCGCGGAGCGCAACGGCTACGTGTACGTGCTGGACCGCGCCACCGGGCAGGTGCTTTCGGCGGATCCCTTCGCGCACATCACCAGCTCGCTGGGCGTGGACCTCAAGACGGGCGCCTACCTGCCCAACCCCAGGGCGTCTCCACGGATGGGGACGGTGGTGCGCAACATCTGCCCCGCCTCGCCGGGGGCCAAGGACTGGCAGCCCGCCGCGTTCAGCCCGCGCACCCGGCTGATGTACATCCCGCACAACAACCTGTGCATGGATTACGAGGCGGTGGAGGCCAACTACATCGCCGGCACGCCGTACGTGGGCGCCAACGTGACCATGCACGCCGGCCCCGGGGGCCACCGCGGCGAGTTCACCGCGTGGGACCCGGTGCGGCGCAAGCCCGCGTGGAAGATCCGCGAGCGGTTCCCCGTCTGGAGCGGCGCCCTGGCCACCGCCGGCGACGTGGTATTCTACGGCACCATGGACCGCTGGTTCAGGGCGGTGGACGCGGCGACGGGCCGCATCCTCTGGCAGTTCCGCACGGCGTCGGGGATCATCGGCCAGCCGATCACCTTCCGCGGTCCGGACGGCAAGCAGTACGTGGCCATTTTCGACGGGGTAGGCGGATGGGCCGGCGCCGTGGTGTCCGGCGACCTCTCCCCCGAGGACCCGACGGCGGCGCTGGGCTTTGTCGGGGCGATGAGCGACCTGCCGGACCACACGGAAAAGGGCGGCACCCTCTACGTGTTCGCGCTGCCATGAGGGACACAGTGCGTAAGTGCGTGAGTGCGTCAGTGCGGAAGTGGGGGCGTGGCCCCACGCTCCCAGGAGCGAATGAATTCGCCGCTGGAAAGGCGCAAAGTCCGCCTTCGCGGACTGTAGCCGAAGGTTCGGCGCGCGGCGGCTCGGTTGGGAATGCGCGTCGGGCGTTCTATTCGGTGATCGCCCGGTTGCGGACGCGCTGGTGCCTGGGACGCCGCATGCAGCCGGGCCGCCGTGTCCGCGCAGGCGGACAGTGTGGCGTTGTTGCCGCGATTTCAATCGCTCCAGGCGGACCTTTCGTCCTCGGCCCGGAATCCCACGGAGGATCCAGGCGCCGGTTTGCCCGCTATGCCCTATTCCCTAGTCCCTAGTCCCTCGCGCGTCTCGCCGCATGCGCTGAGGGCCGCGCCGAGCCCGTCGTCATCGACAACACGCAGCCGGCCCCGCGGCTGGCGGCATCGGCACCCGCAACGCCGCGGACGGCGCTGCGCGTCTGTTCGGATCCCAACAACCTGCCGTTCAGCAACCAGGCGGGCGAAGGGTTCGAAAACCGCATCGCGGAGCTGATCGCGAAGGAGATGAAGCTGCCGGTGGAGTACACGTGGTGGGCGCAGCGGCGCGGCTTTATCCGCAATACGCTGCGCGCCGGCGACTGCGACCTGGTGATTGGCATGCCCAGCAGCATGGAGCTGGCCCTGACCACGCGGCCGTACTACCGCTCCACCTACGTGTTCGTCTACCGAGCGGACGCGGGACTCGACGTGCGCTCGTTCGATGATCCGGTGCTCAGGGAGAAGCGGATCGGCGTCCATCTTGTCGGCGACGACGGGGCCAACACGCCGCCGGCGCACGCGCTGGCCTCGCGCGGCATCATCGGCGAAAAGGTGCGCGGCTACATGCTGTACGGCGACTACGCGCAGCCCAATCCGCCCGCGAAGATCCTGGACGCGCTGGCGGCGGGGGAGATCGACGTGGCGATCGTATGGGGGCCGCTGGCCGGATACTTTGTCCCGCGGCAAAAGGTGGCGATGGAAATCGTCCCCGTGCAGCCGCAGATCGACGTGCCGTTTCTCCCCTTCGTCTACGACATCTCCATGGGCGTGCGCCGCGACGACGCCCTGCTCAAGGCCCAGGTGGAGCAGGTGATGATGCGCCGCCGCGCCGGCATCGACGCCATCCTGGACGAATACGGCGTCCCCCGCGTGGGTCCCCGACGGTCGGAACCACAGGAGTCGACGCGATGAAGTCCACCTTCGCACTCTCGCACGTTCGCACTCTCGCACTGCTGTTGCTCCTCGCCGCGTGTGACCGCGAACGGCGCAGCTTCCGCGAGACGCCGCCCGGCGCGACCGCCATGCCCGCCGTGCAGACGTCGGAGCTGCAGGCCGGGCCGAAAACGACCGACCCGTCCGCCGGCGCGTACCAGGAGAACCGCTGGGCCGTAAGCCAGGGGCAAACGTTCTACACCCAGTACAACTGCGCCGGCTGCCACGCGCCGGGCGGCGGCGGCGGCATGGGCCCGCCGCTGAACGACGACGAGTGGATCTACGGCAGCGATCCCGAGAACGTGTTCGCCACCATCGTCGAAGGGCGGCCCAACGGCATGCCCTCGTTCCGCGGCCGCATCGACAACGCGCAGCTGTGGCAGCTGGTGGCGTACGTGCGCACCATGAGCGGCCTTACGCCCAAGGACGTGCAGCCCGCGCGCAGCGACCACATGCAGGAGTCCAAGCCCGCCATGGACGCCCTGCCCCAGCGCCAGCTGCCATGAAGAAGCAAGTGCGTGAGTGCGGAAGTGCGTCAGTGCGGAAGTGCGCGGGGTTCAACTCACGCACTGACGCACTCACGCACTCACGCACTTCCGTCGCCCGCTATTCCCTATTCCCTATTCCCTATTCCCTTCTTTTCGCCCTCGCCGGCTGCGACCGCCAGTTCTCCGCCGTCACCCCCGCCGGCCCGCAGGCGCGCCGCATCAGCGAGATGACGTGGTACCTCACCATCACGGGAAGCATCGTCTTTGTGCTGGTGATGGGGCTGCTGTTTTACGTGCTCTGGCGCGCGCACCGGCGGCAGGACGCCCTTGGCGGGGAGCAGGTGGAGCGGACAATGACGCACTGGGTGGCCGGCGGCGTGGCGGCGACGGTCGTCATCCTGCTGGCGACGCTGGTCTACAACTTCTACACGGGGCGCGCGCTGGCGCAGTTCGCCGAGCCGGACGCGCTGACGGTGCGGGTGACGGGGCACCAGTGGTGGTGGGAGGTGCAGTACCAGGACCCGGCGTACAACCGCCGCGTATCCACCGCCAACGAGATCCACATCCCCGTGGGGCGCCGGGTGCGGCTTGAGGTGCAGTCGCGCGACGTCATCCACTCGTTCTGGGTGCCCAGCCTGCACGGCAAGCTGGACCTGATCCCCGGCTACAGCGGCACCACCTACCTTCAGGCCGACGAGCCCGGCGTCTTCATGGGCCGCTGCGCCGAGTACTATGGCCTGCAGCACGCGCGCATGGACATCCGCGTGATCGCCGAATCCCCGCAGAAGTTCGCCGCCTGGTACGAGGGGCAGCTGCGCGCCGCGGCCGCGCCGGCGGACAGCGTGCAGCAGAAGGGGCAGCAGGTGTTCCTCTCGAAAGGCTGCGTGATGTGCCACGCCGTGCGCGGCACGCCCGCCAACAGCCGCGTGGGGCCGGACCTTACGCACCTGGCCAGCCGCATGACCCTGGCCGCGGGAACGCTGCCCAACACGCGCGGCCACCTGGCCGGCTGGGTGATGGACCCGCAGCGCATCAAGCCCGGCGTGCGCATGCCGCCCAACCCGCTGGCCGCCGACGAGCTGCAGGCGCTGCTCGACTACCTCCAGAGCCTGAAGTAAGGGGGAGACGCACCCGTGGCACGCACCGAAGCACACGTAGCGGCGGAGCTGTTTGCGGCCGAGCACCAGGCGCGGATGGAACGCACCTGGGCGGAAAAGCCGGGCCTGTGGGGGTGGCTCACGTCCACGGACCACAAGTCCATCGGCAAGCGCTACGTGGCCACCGCCTTTCTGTTCTTTCTCCTGGGCGGCATCGAGGCGGCCGTCATGCGCGCGCAGCTGGCGCGGCCGGAAAACCGGCTGGTGGACCCCGACCTGTACAACCAGCTGTTCACCATGCACGGCACCACCATGATGTTCCTGTTCGGGGTGCCGGTGCAGCTGGCCATCGCCCTGTACCTGGTACCGCTGATCCTGGGGACGCGCAACGTGGCCTTCCCACGGCTGAACGCATTCGGCTACTGGACGTACCTGATCGGCGGGCTGCTGCTGTACGGCGCCTTCTTTCTGAACACCGGGCCGGATGCCGGCTGGTTCAACTACGTTCCCCTCAGCGGCCCGCAGTTCTCGCCGGGCAAGCGGGTGGACGTGTGGGCGCAGACGGTGACGTTTACCGAGGTCGCCGCGCTGGTGGCCGCGGTGGAGATCATCGTCACCATCTTCAAGCAGCGCGCGCCAGGGATGTCGCTCAACCGGCTGCCGATCTACGTGTGGGCCGTGCTGGTGACCGCCTTCGTCGTCCTTTTCGCCATGCCGTCCGTGGCGCTGGGAAGCATGATGCTGGCGATGGACCGCCTGGTGGGCACGCACTTCTTCAACCCGGCCGAGGGGGGCGACCCGCTGCTCTGGCAGCACCTGTTCTGGTTCTTCGGGCACCCCGAGGTCTACATCATGTTCCTGCCGGCGGCGGGGTTCGTGTCGCACATCATCCCCGTGTTCGCGCGGCGCAAGATGTTCGGCTACCCGCTGGTCGTGCTGTCGCTGGTGGCCACCGGCTTCCTGAGCTTTGGCCTGTGGGTGCACCACATGTTCACCACCGGGCTGCCGCAGCTGGGGCAGAGCTTCTTTACCGCCGCCAGCATCATCATCGCCATCCCCAGCGGCGTGCAGGTGTTCTGCTGGATCGCCACGCTGTGGGCCGGCCGCCCGCGCTTCGCCACGCCGCTGCTCTTCGTCCTGGGCTTCCTCTTTCTCTTCGTCCTGGGCGGCATCACGGGGGTGATGGTGGCCTCGGTGCCGTTCGACCAGCAGGCGCACGACACCTACTTTGTCGTGGCGCACCTGCATTACGTGCAGGTGGGTGCCTTCGTCTTTCCCCTCTTCGCCGCCTTCTACTTCTGGTTTCCCAAGGCGACGGGGCGGATGTTGTCGGAGACCGTCGGCCGCTGGCATTTCTGGCTGTTCTTCATCGGCATGAACGTCACCTTCTTTCCCCAGCACTTTCTGGGGCTGATGGGGATGACGCGCCGCGTCTACACGTATCTGCCCGAGACCGGCTGGGGGCCGCTCAACCTGCTGTCCAGCCTGGGCGCGGCGATGATGGCCGCCGGCATCCTCTGCTTTCTGGCCAACGTTTTCCGCAGCCTGAGGCACGGCGCCATCGCCGGTGACGATCCGTGGGATGCGCATTCGCTGGAGTGGGCCACCAGCTCGCCGCCGCCGCGCTACAACTTCCTGAACATCCCGGTCGTCCAGGGGCTGTACGCGCTGTGGGACCGCACGCCGGACCGCCCCGTGGTCGTGGGGATGAACCCGGAGCGACGCGAGGTGCTGCTGACCACGGTGCTGGACGCGGAGCCGGACGCGCGCTACACCCACCCCGGCGGCAGCATCGCGCCGCTGCTGGCCGCGCTGGCGGTCGCGGTGACCTTTATCGGCGGCATCTTTACCCCCTGGGCGTTCGTCGTGGGGCCCATCCTGCTCTTTCCGCCGCTGCTGTTGTGGATGGCTACCCAGGAGAAGCAAAAGGGCCCGCCCACCTGGGCGGAGGAGCCGGCATGAGCGCCCCGCGCACCGTCTACGACGCCTCCGGCCTGCCGACGGTCATCTTCGGCAAGCGCAGCCTGCTGTGGTGGGGCACCCTCGGCTTCATGGTGATCGAGGGATTCACCCTGCTGTTGATGGCCGCCAGCTATTTCTATCTGCGGACGAACGAGTTCGACTGGCCGCCCGGACGCACACCCAATCCTGACCTGCTGATCCCCACCATCAACACCGTCCTGCTGGTGCTGGTGATGGTGCCGATGTGGTTCGCCGGAAAGGCGGCCAAGCGGATGGACCGCATGGCCGTGGCCCGCGCGCTGCTGATCGCCACGGCCATGACCATTCCCGTAAACGTGCTGCGCTGGTATGAGCTGCTGGCGCTGAACGCGCGGTGGGACGCGCACGCGTACGCCTCCGCCGCGTGGGGCGTGGTGGTGCTGCACTCCACCCTTATCCTGGTCGACGTGTTCGAGACGGGGACGCTGGGGCTGATGTTCCTGCTGGGCAAGGCGCGCCGCAAGCACTATCCGGACGCGGCCGACGCGGCGGACTACCAGTTCTTTCTGTCCGGCGTGTGGGTGCCGCTGTACTTCATCGTCTACTGGATGCCGCGCCTGCTGTAGGAGGGGATGATGGCGGATGCGACGGAACGCACGGAGCACCTGCGGCGGGGGCGCGGCATCGCGGTCCTGTGGTTTGCCGTGCTGGCCGCCCCGCTGGCGTGGATGCTGGGGCTGAACGCGGAGTACGGCCTGGTGCGCGTGGCCTGCGCAAAGAACTCCAACCTTGCGCTGCACCTGGTCAGCCTGGCGACGCTGGTGATTGCGCTCGCCGGCGGCTGGGTGGCGTGGCGCGAGTGGAAGCGCACCGGCCGCGAAGGCCCCGGCGAAGACGGCGGGCCCCTTCCGCGCAGCCGGATGATGGTGGTGATGGGGCTGATGGCGAGCGCGCTGTTCTCCCTGGCGATCGTGACGCAGTGGGTAGCGAGCCTGTTCTTCAACCCCTGCATGGCCATCTGATGCGCCGCCCCGCGCTCGCCCTGGCCGCCGCGGCGCTGACGCCGCTCCCCGCGTTCGCGCACCCGGGCCAGCGAATCGCGCCGCACGACCTGTGGACGGCGTGGAGCCTGGAGCCGGCGATCGTCGCCGCGCTGCTGGTGAGCGGGTGGATGTACGCGCGCGGCGTGGAGCGGATGTGGCGGCGCTCCGGCGTGGGCGGCGGGATCCGGCGCTGGCAGGCGGCGTGCTTCGCGGCCGGCTGGCTCACCCTGCTGATCGCGATGGTCAGCCCGCTGCACCCGCTGGGCGACGTGCTGTTCAGCGCGCACATGGTGCAGCACGAGCTGCTGATGGCGCTGGCGGCGCCCCTGCTGGTCCTCGGCCGTCCGCTGGTTCCGTTCCTGTGGGCCCTGCCGATCCGCGCGCGGCGGACGCTGGGCGGATGGTCGAAAGGCGCCGCGGTACGGGGGGGATGGAGGACGGTGAGCGGCCCGTTCGCCGCGTGGCTGCTGCACGCCGCCGCGCTCTGGCTCTGGCACCTTCCCGCGCCGTACCAGGCCGCGCTGGCAAGCGAGGGGATGCACACGCTGCAGCACGCCAGCTTTCTGGGAACCGCGCTGCTCTTCTGGTGGGCGCTGATCCACGGACGCGACGGACGGCTGGGCTACGGCGCCGCCGTCTTCTACCTTTTCGCCACGGCCATGCACAGCGGCGCCCTGGGCGCCCTGCTGACCTTTGCGCCCAGCCCCTGGTACCCGGTGTACGACGGCGCCACGGCCGCGTGGGGGCTCACCCCGCTGGAGGACCAGCAGCTGGCGGGGCTGATCATGTGGATCCCCGCGGGGCTCAGCTACCTGGTGGCCGGGCTGGCGCTGATCGGCGCCTGGATGCGCGAGTCGGAGCGGCGCACCGCCCGCTGGCAGGAGCGCGCCCTGCTCCGCCCCACCGGATGAGGAGATCGAGCATGCATCGTCCGGCGAGTTCGATGGATCGCGTGCGCCGCGTCGCGCTGATCGGCCTGCTCGCGCTCGCCGCCTGCGGCCGCGACCGGGACAAGGCGTTCGTCGACGCAGCCGCGCTCACCGGCGGCGACGCGTACGCGGGGCGGGAAAAAGCGCGCGAGTACGGATGCGGATCCTGCCACACCATTCCCGGCGTGCCGGGCGCGCACGCGCTGGTGGGGCCGCCGCTGGAGGGGATCGCGGGGCGGATGTACATCGCCGGCGTGCTTACCAACACGCCCCAGCACATGATGCGCTGGATCATGGATCCGCCCGCCGTCGACTCCGCCACCGCCATGCCCAACGTGGGCGTTACGGAAAAAGACGCCCGCGACATCGCCGCCTACCTCTACACGCTCACCTCCGGCCGCGAGCCTCCCCGCTGACGTGCGGCCACGACTTCCTGACGCTGATATGAGAGCGTATCTGGAATCTGAACTTCGAATATGCCAGGATTGATCTTCCTGAGGGAGCGCCTCTCCGCAACGTGAAATCACTCAACCGCTTGCGCGCGACCGAAGGATCTCGCCTGCCCCCACGCATGGCCAAGATCCGAGCGCGGAAGCCAGCCCGTCGTGGTGCCGGCGAGATCCTTCGGTCGGCGCCAAAGTGCTGCTGCAGCAGCAGGCTCGCAGCGGCGCCTCCTCAGGAAATCAAGCTCTTGGGTGATTTCCAAATACTATCCGAGGGACTTGGACAGCTCCCGGGGCTGGGCCTCGCGCGACCCGACAGAGATCCTTCGGTCGCGCGCAAGTTTATATGATTATTAAAGTTACGAGCGTGCGCTCCCTCAGGATGACAGTGTGCGCCCCGTGAGAGCAAGTGAGATTGGGCAACACCCTCCCCAAAAATCATCGCCTGTGTTTCGGTTACGGAAGCGGGAGATCGATGCCGAAGTCCGGGCGCGCGGAACGACAGGCTTGACGGACGGGGCGAGCGCTTGTATACTTGGTCTTGCGAACAAACCGCGGGGCGAAAAATCCCGGGGACACCAGAGTGCAAGGGGACCTGGGACGCTTTCGCCTCCCGGTCCTTTCTTCGTTTTGGGTGAGTTCGCAAACGCCCGCGCCCGGGGGGTGATCAGCCCGGGCATGAACATGACGATCGTTGGTCGGATGTCCCGTACCTCGAGAGTCGGTCAACACAGTTTCAGGAGAGTACGGAGATGGCTACGACCGGTACCGTCAAGTGGTTCAACGACAGCAAGGGCTTTGGCTTCATCACGCCCGAGGACGGCAGCAAGGATTGCTTCGTCCACCACTCGGCCATCCAGGGCAGCGGCTTCAAGTCGCTTTCCGAGGGTGAGCGCGTGGAGTTCGACGTGGTGCAGGGCCAGAAGGGCCCCGCGGCCGAGAACGTCGTGCGCCTGGGCTAATCGCCCAAGCGTCCGCGTGACGGCGGGGCCGCTCCACTCAGGTGGAGCGGCCCCGTTTTTTTGTCTACAGGATATCATCGGCAACGGCGGCGCCCCCGACATCGGGCTGGGGCGGCTGAAGCCGCGGGCCGCGGGCTCGAAATGCCAGAAGCCCCGTCTCCGCTCGCGGAACGGGCCTTGAACCGCATCGGCCAAGGCCGATTTTTCCCTGCATGAAGCGAGCGGGCCGCCCCGTGATCAGAGCGGCCCCGCTTGGCTTTCCATCACGTGCCGGGCGGCGGATCAGGCCGCCGCCACCAGCACGTTGGACGCCGCCGCAAAAAAGGGCCGCGCGCCCTCGCTGGAAAGCCGGATCTCCAGCAGCCGGCTGCCGTCGCTGGTCTTGCCCAGAACCGCCGCCACAATCCCCTCACCGCCCGTGCAGTACACCTCGTCGCCCACCTTGGGCGTGTGGTCGCTCTGCGCGACCCAACCGGGGTGCTTGTCGGCGCTCACGAACAGATCGTCGTCGCGAATGCGCTTGGTGCTGTTGCCCATTGCCATCGGGGGTCCTCCTAGTACTGGGGATAGTGATCGGGCTCGTTCCGGAGCTCAGCTCTTGTGACGGTAGGTGATTCGACCGCGCGTAAGGTCGTACGGAGAAAGCGACAGCGTCACGCGGTCACCCACCATCACGCGGATCTTGAACTTGGTCATCTTTCCGGCGCCGTAAGCCAGCACCACGTGCCCATTCTCGAGCTCTACGCGGTACTTGCGGTCCGGGAGCACCTCGGTCACGTGCCCATCCACCACGATTCCTTCTTCCTTTGCCAAGCTCCTCCCCTTCTGCACAAGCGTGCGTTGAATGGACGATCACCACGGCGTCCAGTCCGTGATGGACGGACTCCGGGGCAGTACAGACGTATGTATACCGCGCCAGTCCCGTTCGGTTCCGCGTTCGGGGAGCCCTGGAAACGGCCGCTGGCGCCGAACCGTTGCGACTTGAATCTAACTGTAGTGGGAAGGGGGGCGCTTCGACCGGGATCGCACTGCGCCCGCGGCGCCCCCTCCGCTCGCTGAGGCTCGCACCTCCCCCAAAAACCCCTGGGGGAGGTTGGCGTTGCCGAGGAGACTGCGGCTCGACGAAGAGCATCGCACTGGCGCCCGAAAGGCCCCCTCTCCCCCGGTCCCTCTCCCCCGCTGTCGCGGGAGACAGGGGAGAAATTCGATCCCGTTTCGAAAGGCTGTGTTCGCGCAGCCTTCCCCGAAGCGCTCTGCACTATCGGCGCGCGTCACCTCTCCCCCGAAGTTGGGGGAGAGGCCGGGAGAGGGGGCCGGCCGGCGGACGCAGTTCGATGTCTGCCGAACCGCCGTGATCCCCGCCCGCCCACCTGCCCGCCGACGCAGCTCGATCCTGCCTCTACGCCTCGCTCACGCCGGCCCCGGACAGGGTAGCTTGCGCTGCTCCTCGACAAAGCGGACGGGGAGGGTGTCGGCGGGGATGCGAACCATGTCGCGGGGCCACACGCGCACCCTGGGCTCGGTGCAGCCGTCCTGCCGCGAGGTGCGCCGCAGCACCACCAGCACCGAATCGCCCACCACGCCGCTGCCGCGCACCTGGATGCTGTCCGCCGCCGACTCCCGGCGCCCCATGGCGGCCAGGATGATCATCTCCTTGTTCCAGTCGAAGCCGGCGGGAAGCTGCGGGCGCGGGCACCCCGCGGCAAAGCCGTACTCCCAGAAGCCGTTCCACTCCGCTTCCATCCGGAACACCTTGCGCGTGGACGCGGGCTGGCACGCCGGCCGCTCCGCCGCGGGCATCGCCATCCGCGCATCCGCGGCCAGGGCGGACACGCCCTCCGGGAGTGGCGTGCCCTCCGGCTCGTCGTCTCCCCCGCAGGCGGCGGTGAGCAGGAGCAGGGCGGAAGCGGCCGTCAGCAGGTGCGCGCGCGAGTGCGGAGCGGTGCGGGTCGTGGGCATCCGGTACGGGCTTTCGTCAGGATCGGGTGGCAGATTCGCGGAGTGAAGCGCAACTGCAGGAGAGTAGGGGCGAACCGTCTCCGAAACAACCATCTTCGCCGTCTCGCGCGCGCGTGCGAGGCGGACCGGTTCCCGACATCCCGCGGCACCCTCCCGGGCGAAACCCCGCGCCCCGCCTGAACAACCCGCGTTCACCTTCCGCTCAGGGCCCCGGGGCCCCATAGTCCGGGCCAGCCTTCCCACCTGCGCGGCACGGGCGCGACCCGTACGCAAATCGTTGGGTATCAAGCAGATCCAGATCCGCTTCGCCATCCTTTCGGGAGCTTCCAGGGCCGATGTCGTTCGTTCACCTGCACTGCCATTCCGAGTACTCGCTGCTGGACGGCGCGAACCGGATCGGCGACCTGATCAAGCGCGCCAAGGACTTCGAGCAGCCGGCCATCGCACTCACCGACCACGGGTGCATGTTCGGCGCGTGGGTCTTCCAGGAAGCGGCCAAAAAGGCCGGCATCAAGCCCATCGTGGGGATGGAGGCGTACGTGGCCCCCGGCACCCGCCACGACCGGAGCAAGGTAAAGGGCGAAAAGGGCTACTACCACCTGGTCCTCCTCGCGCGCGACCACCAGGGCTACAAGAACCTGAGCAAGCTCACCTCCATCGGCTACACGGAGGGGTTCTACGGCAAGCCGCGCATCGACCGCGAGGTGCTGGAGCGGCACGGCGAGGGGCTGATCGTGACCAGCGCCTGCCTGGCGGGCGAGATCGCGCAGCACCTGATGGAGGACCGCTGGGACCAGGCACGCGAGGCGGTGGCATGGCACCAGGAAACCTTCCGCGACCGGTACTACCTGGAGGTTCAGGGGCACGACAGCCCCGGCCAGGAAGAGCTGAACCGCCGCATCTTCCGGCTGGCCGAGGAGATGAGCGTGCCCATCGTCGCCAGCAACGACGCGCACTTTCTCAAGGCCGAGGACCACCAGGCGCACGACGTCCTGCTCTGCATCGGCCTGGGCAAGGACTTTAGCGACCCCAACCGGATGAAGTACGACGGGCAGCTGTACTTCAAGAACCACGAGGAGATGGCCGCGCGTTTCCCGGGACGCCCCGACGTCCTGACCAACACGCTGCAGATCGCCGACGAATGCAACTGGAGCTATCCCAAGGGCTACCACGTCCCCGCCTTTCCCACGCAGGAAGAGGGCTTCGTCACGGAAGACGAGATGCTGCGCGCGTGGGTGTGGAGCGGGGCGCTCAAGCACTACGGCGGCGGCGCGGGCGGCACCACCGGTGAGCCGGCGGAGGTGCAGGGCAAGGCGGAAGACGAGATCCGCGCGGCGCTTCCGGCGGAGATCGTGGAGCGGGTGGAGTACGAGTTGGGGGTGATCACCTCGCTCAAGTACTCCGGCTACTTCCTGATCACGGCCGACTTCATCCGCTGGGCGCGTGTCCACGACATCCCCGTGGGGCCGGGGCGCGGCTCGGCGGCGGGGTCGATCGTGGCGTACTGCATGGGGATCACCGACTGCTGCCCCATCAAGTTCGACCTGCTGTTCGAGCGATTCCTGAACCCCGAGCGCGTGTCCATGCCCGACGTGGACGTGGACTTCTGCTTCGAGCGGCGCGGCGAGGTGATCGAGTACGTGCGCGAGAAGTACGGCCGCGACGCGGTGGGGCAGATCATCACCTTCGGGACGATGAAGAGC
>NZ_JBMDXM010000224.1:0-32913 GCF_048594345.1 Longimicrobium sp. | reverse complement strand
TGTGGTTGCACTTGTGTGGGGGGGGGCCCGGGCGGCGCCCGCCCCGCCGTGCCCCCCCCCCCCCCGCGGGGCCGCCGAGTCCGCGCAGGCGGACTCGGCGAAGTTCCAGCGGCGAATTAGCGGGCGGACGCGGCACCCATCGATCCGCGACGATCAAAGTCGAGTCCCATCGGCGGGCACCTGCTCCGGCATCCGGTGTACAGGGGCCGCCGCGGATCTGAACATCGGTTTCCGCGTTCCGCCCAGACCTCCCTCCGTCCGACGTTCTCCCGGAGTTTCCCGCGATGAAAAAGCTTCCCCTCCTCTCGCTTGCGCTGTGCGTTGCCGCCGCGTGGCTGTACTTTACGCCGTACATGGCCGTCAACAAGCTGCAGACCGCCGCCGAGCGCGGCGATGCCCAGGCGCTGAACGAGATGGTGGACTTTCCCGCGCTGCGCACCAGCATCCGGACGGAGATCCAGAGCGCCACGGGGCGCGGCATTCAGAAGGACGGGGGCGTGTTCGCGGCCATCGGCGCCGCGGCGGCGGGCTTTGTGGTGGGCCCGGTGGTCGATGCCGCCGTCACCCCCGAGGGGATCAGCCTGCTGATGAAGGGCCAGAGCCCGGGTGACGACGACAGGGATGCGGACGACGAAAGCTGGCGCGACGGCGTGAAGATCGCGCGCCGCTGGGAGGCGCCGGACCGGTTCGTGGTGCAGTACAGCGACCGCAAGTCGGGCGACGACCGGCTCGCGCTGGTCATGCGCCGTGAGGGCCTGGAGTGGCGCCTGAGCGGCATCCGCTTCCCGGCCCCGGCGGAATAATCCGGCGGCTCCGTTCGTACGAGGCCCACTCGCCACTCCGGCGGGTGGGTTTCTTCATATCGTCGGTGAATCCAGAGCCGGATTGACGAGGCCGGCACCGTCCCGGCGATCGAAATCGCGGCTGGAACGGCACAAAGTCCGCCTGCGCGGGCTCCCGCTACGGGAGTGACGAAGCCGCCATCGCCCCGGTTGCGGACGCGCAGGAGCGTGGATCGCCGCACACGGCCGGACCGCCGAGTCCGCAGGCGGACTTTGCGAATTTCCCGCGGTGAATGATTCGCTCCCGCGGGAGGGCGGCACGATCGCTGTGCGGATACTGAACAACATCGCACGTTGATATCGACCGCTCACCGCCCGTCTGGCCCGTTCCGTCTACTCAGCCTATCTTGCGCGCATGGTATCTCTCTTCGACATCCTGGGACCCACGATGGTCGGGCCATCTTCCTCGCACACGGCGGGCGCCTGCCGGCTGGGGCTGATCGCGCGCGCCGTCACGGGCGGCACGCCGGAGCGCGTGCGCATTCAGCTGCACGGCTCGTTTGCCGCCACGGGCGAGGGGCACGGGACGCACCGCGCCATCGTGGGCGGCCTGATCGGCCTGGCGCCGGACGACATGCGCCTGCGCGAGGCGTACGACGAGGCCAGGACGGCGGGCCTGGAGTGGACCTTTGAGGACGTGGACCTGGGCGACGACGCCCATCCCAACACGGCCATCTTTCACCTGGAGCGCGGCGAAGACCGGGTGGTGGTGCGCGGCGCGTCGCTGGGCGGCGGGCGGGTAGAGGTGTCGGAGATCGACGGCTTTCCCGTGGCGCTTACCGGCGGCTACCACACCGTGGTCCTGCTGGCGCACGACGAGCCCGGCACCATCGCCGCCGTGGCCACCATCATGGCCGGCCACCGCGTGAACCTGGCCACCATGCGCGTGGACCGCACCGGCCGGCACCAGGACGCCATGATGACCATCGAGGCCGACGAGCCGGTAAGCGACGCCGCGCTGGCGGCCATCCGCGGATTTCCGTGGCTGCGCTGGGCCCGCGCCGTTCCCAAGATCGCGTAGAAACCAGGGAACAGGGAACAGGGAATAGCGGGCCCTGCGGCCCGAGAGATTCCCGGCGGAGCACCGCTCTTGCAGGCTATTCCCTGTTACCTGTTCCCTATTCCCTGCAGTTCGCCAATGCACAAGTCCATCGAATCCCTCGTCCAGGACGCGGAGCAGAGCGGCCGCCCGCTGCCGCAGGTGGTGCTCGACACCGAGGCCGCCGAAACCGGCGTGCCCCAGGAGGCCATCCGCGCCCGCATCGCCAAAACGCTGCAGATCATGCGGCGCGCCATCGACGAGGGGCTCGAGGGCAAGGTGCGCTCCGCCTCGGGCCTTACGGGCGGCCGGTCGAAGAAGCTGTGGGACAACGGGCCCAACATCCTGGGCGAGCGGGTGACGAAGACGCTGGCGCGCGCCATCTCCACGCTGGAGGTGAACGCCGCCATGGGGCTGATCGTCGCGGCGCCCACGGCCGGGGCGGCGGGGGTGCTGCCGGCCATCCTGATCTCCGTGGATGATTTCGCGGACGGCGGGATGGGCGAGGAGCGGCTGGTGGATGCCATGCTCGTCGCCGGCGGCGTGGGCGGGGTGATCGCGCAGCGGGCGTCGCTGGCGGGCGCCGAGGGCGGGTGCCAGGCCGAGACGGGGACCGCCGCCGCCATGGGCGCCGCCGCCGTCACCTGGCTGCACGGCGGCTCGCACGAGCAAATCCAGACCGCCGTCGCGCTGTGCCTGCAGGGGATGCTGGGGCTGATCTGCGACCCCATCGGCGGGCTGGTGGAAATCCCCTGCATCTACCGCAACGCCAGCGCCGCCATGCAGGCCATCGCCGCGGCCGAGATGGCGCTGGCCGGCCTGGACTTTCCCGTAAGCGCGGACGAGGTGATCGACGTGATGGGCGAGGTGGGGCGCCGCATGCCCAGCGCCTACCGCGAAACCGCCATGGGCGGCCTTGCCGCCACCCCTTCCGCCCGCCGCCTGATCCAGATCCGCCCCACCTCCCGGCCCTCCGGCGCCAGCCGGTAACGGCGGGGTTCGGCGCGCTTCGGACCGTTCCGCGGCGCCCCCTCCGCTCGCTCAGGCTCGCACCTCCCCCAAAAAAGACTGGGGGAGGTTGGGTGCAGGGCCGGGATCTGGGCGCTTCGGCTGGCTCCGAGTCGGCCCCCTCCGGGCCGGCACCACCGGCCCACCTCCCCCGAAACTGCCGGGGGAGGTTGATGTGGGGCAGGCGGCGGTGAGCTTCGGATGGGGTGGCGCGGGGTGGTGAGCCGCCCCCCTCCCCGACCCTCCCCCGCAAACTGCGCGGGGGAGGGAGAACGGCACAAAAACCGTCGCAGCGGGACCGAAGTTTTATACCCTCTCCCGCTTGCGGGAGAGGGTGCGAGCCTAAGCGAGCGGGTGAGGGTCCCTTCCGGAGCGCAATTGAGTTCTCCTCTCCCCCCTGCAGTTCGGGGGGGGAGAGGCCGGGAGAGGGGGGGCGCCCGCGGACGAAGTTCGATGCCCTTCGAAGCGTCCTGAAGTTCTCCCCTCTCCGTGAGGAACGAACGGGGAGGGGCCGGGGGAGGGGCACCGTCGGGCGCCAGTTCCATGCCTTTCGTCGACCTCCACATCCCTCGGCCTCTTACCCCGCCCCACTGGACACGCCGCCCCGCGGGTGAAACTTTGTCTCACGGCACCCCGTACCCCGACGCACGATGGGAACTGTGACAGTCGCGATGATCATCGCCCTGGGCCTTGCGGCCAAGTGGGTGATCGGCGCTCTGAAGGGTGGCGGCGGCGGCGGTGGAGGCTACGAGCTGGCCAGCCGCGACGCCCAGATCCAGCGCCTGAGAGAAGAGATGGATGGCCTGCACGGCGAGGTGCGCCGGCTGGCCGAAGAGCAGTCCTTCATGGTGCGCCTGCTCGCCGAGGGCGGCGCACGACCCGCCGGCGGGGCGCTTTCCGCACCCGAGCGGCCCGACGGCCCCAACCCGGAGACAACGTGATGGTGACCCGCGAGGACGTTGTGAACTTCCTCAACCGGATGGAGCTGGAATTCGAGGAAGTGGAAGAAGGCATGTGGCTGGCGTATCCCGGCGGCGCGGACGGCGAAACCCCCGTGGTCATCAGCCACGCCCCGCCGCTGCTGGTGTTCCGCATGAAGGTGCTGGACGTGCCCCAGGACGGGGAAAAGTGCTCGCAGCTGTACCGGCGCCTGCTGGAGGCCAACGCCAGCGACCTGGTGCACGCGGCGTACGGGCTTGAATCGGACGACGTGATCCTTACCGAGTCGCTGGAGATCGAGAACCTGGACTTCAACGAGTTCCAGGCCACCATCGACTCGTTCGGCATGGCCATGGCCACCCAGATGGAGTCGCTGTCCGCGTTTCGCGACTGCTGACGCGGCGGCACCCCGCACTACGAATCCCCCGGCGAAAGGCCCGGCCCCCGGCCCGGCCGCCCCGTCGGGGAACCAGATACGGCTGAACGAGCGATGGGAATCTTCGACAAGCTTTCGCTGCTGATCCGGTCCAACCTCAACGACCTGATCGCCCGGGCAGAGAACCCGGAAAAGATGCTCGAGCAGGTCATCATCGACATGCGAGAGCAGCAGACCCGCGCCAAGCAGGAGGTGGCGCTCGCCATCGCGGAAGAGCGCAAGCTCAAGTCGCAGGTGGAGAGCGAGGCCCGGCAGGCGCAGGAGTGGGAGCGCCGCGCCATGCTGGCCCTGCAGCAGGGGCGTGACGACCTGGCCCGCCAGGCGCTGCTTCGCCAGCAGGAGTACGGCGAGCGCGCCCGCAGCATGCACGAAACGTGGAGCCGTCAGGCCGCCGACACCGAAAAGGTGAAGGACGCGCTGCGGCAGCTTCAGGTGCGCATCGAAGAGGCCCAGCGCAAAAAGAACCTGCTGGTGGCCAAGCAGAAGCGCGCCCAGGCCCAGAAGCGCATCCACGAGACCATGGCCGGTCTTTCCGACACCTCCGCGTTCGAGACGTTCGAGCGGATGGCGCAGAAGATCGAGCACACGGAGCGCCTGGCCCTGGCCAGCGCCGAGTTGTCGGAGGAGCTGTCCGGCGACCCGCTGGAGAAGCAGTTCAAGGCGCTGGAGGCCGGCACCAGCTCCGACGACCTGGAGTACCGGCTGCTGGAGATGAAGCAGAAGATGGGGCTGGCGCTCCCCCCCGGCGCTTCCGCGGCCGCGCCGGCGCAGCTGGGCGCCGGTGCCTCGGCCGCGGCACCCGCGGGCTCCACGGCGCACGACGCGGAGATCGTGCTGGACGACGGCAGCGCGCACACGGCGCAGGAGCGCACCGCCTTTGCCCCCTCCCCCAACGCCACCCAGGCGCAGGGACAGGGCAGCCAGGGGCAGGGCGGCCAGGGTCAGGGGGGCCTGGGCGCCAACGACCGTGACCTCGCGGCCCAGATCGACGCGCTGAATCGCGGCTGACCGCGCCGCGAACGCGCGGCAAGGCAGGTCGGGCAGAGGAACATCGAGGGACGCGAAGGGCTACCATGGCCCCTTCGCGTCCCTCTTTTCCCACCCCTTCCCCACCCGTCCATGGATCCACGCGCATCCCGCATCGCCCCGGCACTGGTTCTGGCCCTCCTGGCGTGGGCGCCGGGCGCGACCGCGCAGAACGTGCTGCGCTTTCCGGGAAAGACGGTGGAGGTGATCGGGCTGGAAGACTGGACGCTGCAGATGCTGGCGGACTCCGTGGCGCGGTACGGGGATGGCGTTACGCTGGACTCGCCCGACGCGCAGCGGGTGATCCACGACCGGCTGCGCTTTCCGGCCAGTGCCATGCGGACGTTCATGTCGCCGAGCGAGGATCCGTATACGCTGATCCACGTGGTGGAGCCGGCGGATTCCGCGCGCGTGCGGCTGCACCGCCGTGGTGCCGACACGGCGGACGTGCGTCCGGCGTGGGCGGCGGTGGCCGACTTCGCGCGGCGCAAGCAGTGGCGCTTCATCGCCGCGCTGTACGCATGGCCCCGCAAGGAGGTGCCGGGGTACGCCGCGGCCGACAGCGCGGAGTTCCGGCTCGCCTGGGACTTCTGGACGGCCAGCCGAGACCGCGACCGCTCCGACAGCGTGGCCATCCAGGTCCTGTCATCCGACCCCACCGTGCAGGACCGCATGGTGGCGGCGTCGCTGCTGGCGTACACCCCGCGCGAGGAAGGCGATCGCCGGTGGCTGGCTCTGTTCTCCGCGCTGCTGGACGAAAGCGAGTACGTGGCGAGCACGGCCGCCACCGCGCTTGAAGCCGCCCTGCGCGACTCCCGCGAGGTGGACTGGAGCCCCATCGTGGCCGACGTGCACGCGGTGCTGGACGGCGCCAACCCGCGGGAGCTGGACACCGCCGCCCAGGTGCTGCTGCAGGCGGGCGTGGACGAGCGCTGGGCGGTGCCTTTACTCGCGGGGGGCGGGCGCGGCCTGCTGGCGCTGGCGGGGGCGGACCATTGGGAGATGAGCCTGACCGCCCGACAGCTGCTGGCGGCCCTGCGCGGCGAAGACTTTGGCCTGGAGATGGAGCTGTGGCGCGCGTGGGTGAACTCGCTGCGACCCTGAGAGGGTGTGCTAACCCTTCGCCGGGATCAGTCATCCTGAGGGAGGCGCCGCATCGTATCTTGCTCGTACAAAGAGCTTTGGCGCCGACCGAAGGACCTTGCCAGCAGAACCGGGAGGCTGGATTTCCGGGGTGGAGGCATGCCTTTCCGCGGTCGGAGAGAGGGTCCTTCGGTCGCGCGCAGGTCATGGTGTGACGTCTGGTTACACGTGGTGCGCTCCCTCAGGATGACTGGCCTCTTATCTTGATTGGAGGTTTGGCAACACCCTCTGAGCCGGCACTTGGCGCGACGGCGGCCGATGCACTACGTTCCGCGGGTCCGGCACTCACGCCGGACCCGCGGTTCATTGCCATCCGGAACCTGATGACCGGCCGAGAGAACGCGCAGCAGCCCACCCGCCCCTCGCCGTTCGCGGTGCTTACCGCGGCGGTGTTCGCGGTGCTGCTGCTGTGGTTTGTGTACAGCGTGGCGGAGGTGCTGCTGCTGCTGTTCATCGCCGCGCTGTTCGCGCTGTACCTGGGCGCGGTGATCGACTACCTGCAGGAGCGCCACCGCGTGCCCCGCGTGGCCGGCCTGCTGGCGGCGCTGGTGATCACGTCGATCGGGGTGACGGCGGTGGGGTGGCTGGTGCTGCCCCCCGTGGCGCGGCAGACGCAGGCGCTGATCACGGCGCTTCCCGGGCAGATCCAGGTGTGGATGGCCAGCCTGCGCGAGCTTACGGCGGAGTATCCGCTGCTGGCGGCCGTGCTGCCGCCGGAGCGCCTGTCGGAGCAGCTGTCCGGGCTGGCGCAAAACGCGGGGCAGTACGCGGCCGGCCTGTTCCCCGTGGTCTTCGACACGCTGCACTTTCTCATCAACGGCATCAGCGTGCTGGTGATGGGGATCTACATGGCGCTGCGGCCGGAGGTGTACCGCGACGGCATCGTTTCGCTGGCGCCGCCGGTGCACCGGGAGCTGGTGCGCGACATCCTGGCGGACCTGGCCCGCTCGCTGCGCGCGTGGATCGGCGGGCAGATGCTGGCGATGGTCTTTCTGGGCGTGCTTACCTGGATCGGCCTGGAGATCCTGGACGTGCCCTTTGCGCTTGCGTTCGGCGTGTTCACGGGCGTGCTGGTGATGGTCCCCTTCTTCGGCACGCTGATCTCCACGCTCCTCCCCGCCCTGTTCGTGCTGGGGAGCGGGGGCGTGTGGCACGCCTTTTTGGTGGTGCTGCTGGGGCTGGTGGTGCACCTGATCGAGGCCAACTTCGTCCATCCGCTCATCATGGAGCGCCGGGTGCACCTGCCGCCGGTGCTCAGCATTCTGAGCGTGCTGGTGATGGCGGAGTTGCTGGGCGCCGTGGGCCTTCTGGTCGCCGTCCCCGTGCTGGCGACGGTGATGGTGATCACGCGGCGCATCTACGTGCACCGCCTGCTGGAGGGCAAGGGCTTCCGCCGCTTCGTGCGCGACACGCCTTCGGAGATCCGCCTCCCCGAAGGCACTCTGCGCCTGGGCACCGCCGGGGTGAGCATTCCCGCCGTGCTGGAAGAAGCCGGGGCGGCTCCGAGGTAGAAGAGGTACGAAGGTACGAGGGTACGAGGGTACGGAACGACGGAGTTCGGCTCGCTTCTGTTCCGTACTCTCGTACTTTCGTACTTTCGTACCGCACCTTCGCACCCCGTACCTTCGTACCCGCGTTCCGATGAACCACGACCTCTCCACCTACCGCTACGTCGTCGTCGCCGAAGGGCAGTTCGGACCGCTGACCAGCAAGACGGCCAACAGCGCCGTCCGCTTTATCCCCGACCGCGTGGTGTGCGTGCTGGATTCCACGCACGCCGGGCGCACCGTGCAGGACGTACTGGGCTTTGGCGGCGCCATCCCCATCGTGGGAACGGTGGAGGAGGCGCTGCGGCTGGGGCCCACGGCGCTGCTCGTGGGCATCGCCACGCAGGGAGGGTGGCTGCCGGAGTCGTGGCGGCCCATGCTGCGCGCGGCCATCGCCGGCGGGCTGCACCTGGTGAGCGGGCTGCACCTGCACCTGGGCGACGACGCGGAGCTGGGGCCGCTGGCGGCGGAGCGCGGTGTACGCATCCACGACCTGCGCAAGCCGCCCGCGGACCTGCCGGTAAGCCAGGGCAAGGCGCGGCTGATCGACGCCTATTCGGTGCTGACCGTGGGCACGGACTGCAACATCGGCAAGATGACGGCGGGGCTGCGCATCCGCGACGCGCTGACGGACCGGGGGACCAAGGTGGGCTTTGCGGCCACGGGGCAGACGGGGATCCTGATCGAGGGATGGGGGATCGCGGTGGACGCCGTGGTGGCCGACTTCATTGGCGGGGCGGCGGAGCGGCTGGTGCTGCGCGCGGCCGAGGGGAACGACGTGGTGCTGGTGGAGGGACAGGGCTCGCTCGTCCACCCCGGCTACTCCGGCGTAACGCTGGGCCTGCTGCACGGGTCCATGCCGGACGCCATGATCCTGTGCCATCAGCCCACCCGCCAGTGCCCGTACGGCGGAGGCAGCGCGTACAGCTGGATGCCGCTTCCCTCGGTGGAAGAGATGATCGCCCTCTGCGAAAGCGCCATCGCCCCGCTGCGCCCCTCGAAGGTGATCGGCATCTCCCTGGTGACCTTCGACATGGACGAGGACGCCGCCCGCGCCGAGATCGCCCGCATCCAGCAGGTCACCGGCCTGCCGACCACCGACCCCGTCCGCTTTGGCGCGGAGCCGCTGGCGGAGGCGATCCTACGGGGCGCGGCGGCAAAGCGCGAGGGGGTGGCCGCAAGTCAGTGAAAGACTGGCCATCCGGAAAAGCAACATCGGAAGGTACAGAGGGACCGGGAACCGCCAGAGGAACAGAGGTGATCCGCATTCCCTACTCTGTTCCTCTGGCTGTTGTCGGTTCCTCTGTACCCTGACCTCTGTTTCCCGTAGTCCGACGTGAGTACGGGCCGGCGCGGCTACGGAATCTCCAGCTCGGGGGGAAGCTCCAGCTCGGGGGGTCCCATGAGGGCGCGCAACTGGGCGTACATGGCCGCCGTGCCTTCGGAAACGCCGCCGGTGGCCAGGATCCGCTCCGCCACCACGAGCACCTCGCGGGCGCCTCCGTCGTCGCCTGCATCGTAGCGGACGGCGGCCAGGTACGTCGCCATCCACATCACCACGTCCGCGGGGTGGGCCTCGGTCCAGCGAACGGGGCTGCGGTCCGCGGGACTGGCCTGCGGCCCGTTCAGCCGCTCCACGTCGATCTGGCGCATCGCCGCGGCCAGCACGCCGATGTGCGGCGCCGCGAAGCCCGTTTCGCCACGCGCGGCCAGCGGGTGCAGCGTGTAGACACCGCCGTCGGGCCGCACCGCCGCCGCACCCTGCACCCACTCCACGCCCGAGGTCGCCGTGAGCACCAGCGGGCGCGCGCTCCCCGCCAGGGTCGCGGCCGCCCACGCCGCGCCCGCCGCCTCCGGCAGCGGCTGGTCTGAGACCGCCGGTTCCCACTCGTCGTCCCCCAGCCCCTGCACCTGCGCGGGCATGGGCAGCCCCGTGCGCGCCGACACCCGGCGCACGTACCACGGAAACTCCAGCATCACCCGCTGCACCAGCTCCACGTCCGGCCGCAGCCCTTCCACCGCCTGGACGATGCCCATGGGAAAAAAGTCCGTGTCGCCGTTGGCCACCAGCACGGCGCCCGGCGGCGCGGAGCGCAGCATCCAGCGCGCGCGCTCCATCACCGGCCCGGTAAAGAAATCCAGCTCCTTCAGCCGCCGCTGGGCACGCAACGGGGCCGCGGTGTCGCGCCGCATGATGCCCGCCATCCAGTAGTTGAGCCAGACGTTGCCGTCGTTCGGCTCGCATTCCACCGCGCGGCTCGCGTGCGTCCACATGGAATCCAGCCCGCCCGGTTCCATGTACAGATGGCGGATGTAGACCGCCGCCAGCAGGTTGTGCGCGCCCGAGTGGCAGGGGCGCACCCGCAGCGCCGCGCGCCCTTGCTCGAGCGCGGCGTCCGTTTCGTCCAGCCGCATGAGCGCGTCGCCCAGCCAGGTGCGCAGGTCCGGATCGTCCGGGCGGCTGGCCGACAGCGCCTCGAAGATCGGCAGCGCCCCCTCGACGTCGTTCTCAAAGTAGATCGCAAGCGCCTGATGCAGCGTCTGGGCGCGGGCAGGCGGCGCGGCGCACAGGGCCGCGGCCGCCAGGAACAGCGGAAATGAACGAGCGATCATGATGGGGACGCGGGCGTCGGGGTCAGGCTACCACTGGATGGTGCCCTGCTTGCTGGTGTCCACCTGGTCGGCCTCGCCGGTGCCAAACAGGAACCGTTCGGTCTGCTCGTACAGAAAGGCCTTGGCTTCGGCGTCGCGCACGTTAAGGCCGTTGTGGTTGATGAGCATGGTCTGGTGCTTGAGCCACTCCTGCCAGCATACGTTGCAGATGTCTGACTGGATGCGCTTGCCCAGGTCGTTGTTGAACGGCGCGTACGGCAGCCCGGCCCGGGTCTGTCCGCAGCGCGCGCAGGTGACGTCGGCCATCGGTTGAAATCCTTGTGGATGATTGAAGGGGCCCGCCTGCCGCGGACCGCGACCGAATCTAATGTCTGCGGCAAGTCTGCGTCCAATGGAAGTTCGGGAGTGCGGGAGTGCTTCGCCGATTCGTTGCGCGGGGGCGATGTCGGCTTCATGATGTCACACCGGGCCGCCCGTCATCCTTGCGTCTGCTTCACCCTTCAGCCGCCAGCGCCATGGAGATGCCTTCGCCGGACCGGTTTCGGCGGCACGACGGCTACGAGGAGTGGCCGCCCTGGGAGGCCGGCGTCCAGGGGGAGGACTTTTCCGTCACCGTGCCGGACTGGGCGGACGCGCCGCATCCCTCGTCGCTGGCCTTTGCCGCGCGCGTACTGCCGGAGCTCCACGCGCTGCTGGCCGAAGCGGTGCAGCACGTGCAGCGGATGGTGAACGCCCGCGCGGCGTGCCTGCTGGGCGAGCCGCGCATCTCCAGCGTGCACGCCAACGCGCACGAAAACACGGTTACCCTGGACCTGTATTGGGACGACCACGTGTACACCCTGTGGTACGTGACCTTTGAGTATCATCCCCTGGTCCGGCGCCACATCCGCGGCTTTGGATGCCGGGACCATCGGGCCCGCGCCTGGGTAGACCGGCAGCCGTGAGCGAACATCCATCCAGCCCGGCGCCGGAGCCGCGGCCGATCCCCGCGCGCATCAGCGAGGACGGCCGCGTCGCCACCTGGAACCCGGGGATGACGTACGCCGCGCAGGTGCGGGTGCGCGTGCGGCTGCCCAGTGGCGCGATGGAGGAGCGCCGGTCGATGAACAGCGGCCGCGCCCGCGTCCGCGAAGGTGAGGCGATCGAGGCCATCCTGGCGGAGAGCATCCTGTGACGATTCCATCCGCTTCGACAGGTGAATGGATGGGCAGCAAACCCCGGCCCCGGCATCGCGCTGAGCCGGGCCTGCACTGAAACAAGGGAGCCGCATGACCGACCGTACGGACGATACGAACGACGAGGGACCGTTCCCGACCACCGTGCTGGTGGCCGTGGTCTGGAGCTTTTTCAAGGGCGAGACGTTCTCCGACCCCGCGGAGTTCGACCGCCGCGTGCGCGCCTATCACGTGGAGATCACGGGCGAGGACACGTGGGATCCGGACGAGGTAGTGCTGCCGGTGCCGCGCGTCCGCGTGCGGTACTTCGGCATGGAGTCGGCGGATGACGACGAGTACACGGACTTCGAGGCGGAGCTGGCCAGCGACACCGGCACGCACTTTACCGCGCGCGAGCTGCTGCTGAAGCTCAACAACGTGGTCGCGCCGCGCCTAGAAGGGATGGACCACTCGTACTACGAAGGCCTCTTCTTTACCGACGAGGTGGGCGACGACGGCGTCCCCGTGTACGAGATGATGCAGGGAAGCTGATCTCCACGCGCCCAATCGCCGGGCCAGCCGCGGCCGCCGCCTGAACACCGGAAGCGAAGATGCTGATCGACGTCCGCCAGGAGCCGCTGTCCGCGCTCGCGGAGTACGCCGCCGTCCCCATCGCCTTCGAGGTGCGGCGCATTCTCGCGCTCGAGGTGGTCGACGGCGGGATGGGCGGATTCTGGCTGTCGGAGCGCGCCGTCGAGCCGTACGTAAAGGACTACGACGCGGACGGCGGCGGCCCCGCACGCTGGGCGGAGCGCTTTGACCTCTCCCGGTGGGGGCTGCTGGGCGCGCGCGTGGACGGACGGCTGATCGGCGGCGCGGCGGTGGCGTTCGATACGCCGGAGGTGACCATGCTGGAGGGGCGCGGCGACCTGGCCGTGCTCTGGGACATCCGCGTGGCGCCGGAGGCGCGCGGCCGAGGCGTGGGCGCCGCGCTCTTTCGGGCGGCGGCGGCGTGGGCGGCCGCGCACGGGTGCGGCCAGCTGACGGTGGAGACGCAGAACGTCAACCTGCCCGCGTGCCGCTTCTACGCGCGGCAAGGGTGTGTGCTGGGCGGCATCCACCGCTTTGCCTATCCCGGCCTTCCGCACGAGGTGCAGCTGCTCTGGTACCGGGACCTGCAGGCAGGCACCTGAACGGCTCCCGAGGGCTGGGCCTCGCGCGACCCGACAAAGATCCTTCGGTCGCGCGCAAGCTTCCGTGGCTATGAGAGTTAAGTGCGTGCGCTTCCCGCAGGATGACAGTGTGCTCCCTTTGGGAGCAGGCGAGGTTTGGCAACACCTGTCACTGCCCCCTCCGCCCCTTCCGGCCCCCACCTGTCGTCCTGAGAGAGGCGCCCCCCTGGACCCTCGGCGACGCACGGCAGCCCGTGCGCCGACCGAAGGATCTCTATCCGAAGCGCCTCAAACCCTGCCCTGCCCCAGGCTCCTCACTGGGTGTTGCCCATCCGCCCACAGAATCGACTTCATGAGGGAGGCGCCGCTCCGCAAACTACTTTCGCGCAGGCGTTTAGCGCCGATCGAAGAATCTTGTCTGCGCGACGTAGGCACCTGAACAGCTCCTGGGGGCTGGGCCTCGCGCGACCCGACAAAGATCCTTCGGTCACGCGCAAGCTTCTGTGGCTATGAAGGCTACGGGCGTGCGCTCCCTCAGGATGACAGTGTGCTCCCTTTGGAGCAGGCGCGGTTTGGCAACACCCTGTCACTGCCCCCTTTGCCCCTTCCGGCCCCCACCTGTCATCCTGAGAGAGGCGCCCCCCAGAACCAGTGTGCTCCCCTTTGGAGCAGGCGAGGTTTGGCAACACCTCTGTCATTGCCCCCTCCGTCCCTTCCGGCCCCCACCTGTCATCCTGAGAGAGGCGCCTCCCAGAACCGTCGGCGACGCACGGCAGCCCGTGCGCCGACCGAAGGATCTCTATCCGAAGCGCCTCAAACCCTGCCCTACCCCAAGGTCCTCAGATGGTTGTTGCTGGACTGAACAGCTCCCGAGGGCTGGGACTCGTGCGACCCGACAAAGATCCTTCGGTCGCGCGCAAGCTTCTGTGGCTATGAAAGTTACGGGTGTGCGCTCCCTCAGGATGACACCGGGTTCCCATTGAGAGCAGGGTGAGGGTTGGCAGCACCCTCTGCCAGATGACCAGCGGCGCCGCCGGGACGGCGCAACGCGTGCGGGGCCTTGACTTTACACGCGTGTTTGCCCTTTATCCACGCCGCCACATCGTCCGTATCCCTTCCCCGGCAGTCCCCTGATGGACCTCAAGCAAGCCGACGCCCCCGCGCCGCCCGCGCCCATCATCACCTATCCCGAAACCTCGGTGCACGAGCCCGCGGTTCGCCCGTGGGAGCTGGAGCTGCTCATCTCCGGCGCCGTGGTGTTCTCGCTGCTGCAGGTGCCCGGCGTAGTGGACGGGCTGTTCGACCGGGCGCAGACGCACCTGGGAGAGCGCGCCCACTTTGGCGTGTTCATGCTTTACACCTATGTAAAGCTCATCCTGTACACGCTCATCTCATGCTTTATCCTGCACCTGTGCACGCGGGCGTACTGGGTGGGGCTGATCGGGCTGGAGACGGTGTTTCCCCAGGGCGTGCGCTGGGAGGAGCTGACGTACGGGCGGGTGGTGGGCGAGGTGTACAGGAAAAAACTGGGCCGGCTGCAGCCCCGCATCGACGCGGCGGACCGCTTTGCCAGCACCCTGTTTCCGCTGGCGTTCACGCTGGTGATGATCTTCGCCTACTCGGTGGTCATGCTGGGCGCGGTGATGCTGCTGGCGTTCGGCATTTCGCGGCTGCTGCTGGGCGGGCAGTACTTCGGCATCATCTGCGCGGCCTTCCTGGCCGTCTTCATGTTCATACCGTTCACGGCGTGGGCGCTGGACCGGGCGTACGGCGGGCGCGCCGCGCCGGGCAGCGGCATGGAGAAGGTGATCCGCGGAATGTCGCTGATGGCGTACTACGTAAGCGCCATGCCGGCGTACGGCACGGTGCTGATGACGCTGTTCAGCAACGCCAGAAAGACCGCGCGCTACCCCATGATCTACGCGCTTATGGCGGTGCTGTTCGGCTTCACGATGATGAAGGACATCTTCGTTCGCCAGGGCGTGGTTCTGGCCAGCAACCACGTGTACCTTCCCGACGAGGCAGGCGAATTTGGCGTGCGCGCCTCGTACTACGAGAACCAGCGCGAGCCGGGCGCCGTGTACGACCGCACGCCCTCCATCCAGTCGGACGTGGTGCGCGACCCGTACGTCAAGCTATTCATCCCCTACACCCCTATCCGGCACGGCGCGTCGTTCGCGGAGCAGTGCCCGCGGGTGGAGCCGCTGTCGCGCGCCGGCGTGCGCATGGACGTGGCCGACCCGCCGCCGGCCGCGCAGGTCAAGGCGGTGCTGGACTGCTGGATGCGGCTGCAGCCGGTCACGCTCAACGGCGCGCCGCTGCGCCAGGAGTTCCGCTTCTACACCCAGCCGGGCACCGGGCTGCGCGGCATCATCGCCTACATTCCCGTAGCCGGCCTGCCGCGTGGGGAAAACGTGATCACCGTGGGCCTGTCGCCGCGCCCGCAATCCGACGAGCGCATGCGCGAAGCCGTGACCGGCAGCAACGCCTCGCCGCCGCACTACATCCGCTTCTGGCTCTGACGCCGGGTCCGGAAGAAGACGGTTTCACGCCAAGGAACGGAGATGGCCATCATCTCCGTTCCTTTCTTCTGCACGCGAATCCACGCCAGACCGAGGACGACGCCGGCGGTTGAACCCGTGCTGCCCCCTCGGCACACCCTCACACCCTCACACCCTCACACCCTCACACCCTCACACCCTCACACCCTCACACCCTCACACCCTCACACCCTCACACCCGTTCACCCGTTCACCCGCTCACCTTCACTCTGGCGTCCCCATCCTCCCCGCGCGTACCATTCATCCCGCCGCAGAAGTCCCCACGTCAGCCCAAGCCGCACCTTCAGGAGCGCCGGATGGATTACCCGCTGCAGCTTTCGTTCAAGCTCATGGCCATGGCGCCGCAGATCTACGTGCGCGACGCCCCCGGGTCGCTGCGCATGTACGTCAAGCAAAAGCTGTTCAAGCTCAAGGAAAAGATCACCGTCTTTGCCGACGAGGGGCAGACCCAGCCCATCTACCACATCCAGGCCGACCGGGTGATCGACTTCAACGCGCGCTACAACTTCAGCACCAGCAACGGTGTGGAGTTTGGCGCCGTGCGCCGGCGCGGCGCGCGGTCGCTGCTGCGCGCGCACTACGAGGTCATGCAGGGCGAGGACGTGGTGCTGCTGATCCGCGAAAAGAACCCGTGGACCAAGGTGGCCGACGCGCTGATGGGCGAAATCCCCGTCATCGGGATGTTCGCGGGCTACCTGTTCCACCCCGCCTACACCGTCACCCGCGCAGACGGCACCGAGGTGCTGCTGGCCACCAAGCAGCCCGCCCTGTGGGAGGGCAAGTACACGGTGGAAAAAATGGCCGACCTGAGCACCGAGGCCGAGGCGCTGGGCGTGCTTAGCCTGCTGATGCTGCTGTTGCTGGAGCGCCGCCGCGGCTGATCATCCTTCCCTACACCCTTTCCCGGAGTCCGTACGATGAAGATTCGGTTGATGATCCTGGCGCTGGTGGTGGCCGCCGCACCGGCCGCGGCGCAGCCTGAGCCCACGCCGGGCGAGCTGGCCGCGGCAAACGAGCTGCTGGAGGTGAGCCGCAGCCGCGAAAACTTTATCCGCGGCATGGAGATCGGAATGGAGATGGGCGGGATGGGCGAGCTTACGCCCGAGGTGCGCGCGGCGGTTCGCGAGGTGCTGGACCAGCACTTTCCCTACGAAGAGCTGCAGCCCGACATGGCGCGGATGTACGCGGACCTCTACACCGAGGAGGAGATCCGCGGGATGATCGCCTTTTACCGCACCCCGCTGGGCCAGCGGATGATCGAGACGCTGCCCGAGCTCACCGCCGAGTCGCAGCGCATCGTGCAGGAGCGGCTGCAGGCGGTGATGCCGGTGCTCGTCCAGCGCATCACCGAAGTGCTCGAAGCGCAGGAGGAAGCGCCCACCACCACGCCCAGGCGCTGAGCCCGCCATGGCCCAGCCCTTTCGCGACAACGTGGTGGTCATCACCGGCGCCAGCGACGGCATTGGGCGCGAGATCGCGCTGCAGATGGCGGAGCAGGGCGCCTGGCTGGCCCTGGCCGCCCGCGACACCGCCAGGCTGGAGGCCGCCGCAGCCGACTGCCGCGCCCGCGGCGGCCGCGCCGTCGCCATCCCCACCGACGTGGGCGACGCGGCGCAGTGCCGGCGCCTGATCGACCGTACCGTGGAGGAGTTCGGCCGCATCGACACCCTGGTCAACAACGCCGGCGTGAGCATGTGGGCGCGGCTGGACGAGGTGACGGACCTGGTGCCGTTCGAAACCATGATGCGGGTGAACTACATGGGGAGCGTGTGGTGCACGCACGCCGCCCTCCCCCACCTCAAGCGCAGCCGCGGCCGCATCGTGGGCATCAGCAGCCTTACCGGCCTAACCGGCGTGCCCACGCGCAGCGGCTACGCGGCCAGCAAGCACGCCATGTCGGGCTTCTTCGACTCCCTGCGCATCGAGCTGGCGGACGAGGGCGTCACCGTGACGATGATCTACCCCGGCTTCGTGAGCACGGGGATCCGCACGCGCGCCTACGGGCCCGACGGCACGCCGCTGGTGGCCAGCCCGGTGCGCGAGTCGGAGGTCATGACACCCCAGGAGTGCGCGCGGCAGACCGTCGCGGCGGCGGCGGCGCGGCGGCGGTCGGTGGTGATGACGGGGCGGGCGAAGGTGGGCCAGTGGATCAAGCTCATCGCACCCGGCGTGGTGGACCGCATCGCCCGCAAAACCATCGAGCGCGGACGATGACGGGCAACCATTCGGACGGCCCGGGGCTCCAACCGGGTGCTGACGATGACGGCAACCCGTTGGATGACAGAAAGATGCGTCTGCGCGCCCTGTTTCTTCCCCTCCTCTCGCTGTTTTCCTCCTCCGCCGCGCCGGCGTCGGAGGAGCGGGTGGTGTCCGGCTACTACACCGTGGGCTGGGAGGAGCAGTCGTTTCGCCCCTGCGGCGAGCGGAGCAAGTGGTGGGTCAACAACCCGGGGCCCATGATGGGCGCGTACGCCGACCTCGTGGAGGGCGACTGGGGAACGATCTTCGTCACCGTGCGCGTGGACCTGACCACGGAGGGCCACTGGGGCCACCTGGGCGGATATCCCCGCGCCCTGGCCGTCACGGAGCTGCTGGACGCCCGTGCGCCCTCGCCGGAGCGGGATGACTGCTCGCGGGTGCAGGAGGCGGAGTAGGTGGTGAACGGGTGTGGGGGTGAACGGGTGTGAGGGTGGGGGTGTACGGGTGTGGGGGTCAAAGGGTGATGTTGGCGCCGGCTGGGTGATCCAGCCGGCGCTTTTTCGTGCCTGCTCGCGGCACGGGCGGCGGATGCGTATCTTGGTGCCGCCAACGGGCATCCGGACGAAAAGCTCGCCCCGCCTTCCACAGGAACCGTCATCCTGAGGGAGGCGCCGCGCGGGACCTGACGAACGATGAAGCCCGGGCGCCGACCGAAGGACCTTGCCGGCAGAGCCGAGGGGCTGGATCTATGCCCAGTAGCCTGCCCAACGACGGCGGAGAGAAGGTCCTTCGGTCGCGCGCAAACGGCGGTGTAGCCGTACAATCCGGCGCGGCGCTCCCTCAGGATGACCGATCCCTGGCAACCCGCGCCGAAGCACCCACACGCATAACGAACCCTGATGTACGCGCACGATAGAGAGTTTCCGCCCGCGACGGGGCCGGATCCGTACGATCCGGCGGTCCGCCGCAAGAACATCAAGACGCTGGCGGTGGTGGCCGTGGTGCTGGCGATCCTGATCGCCATTCCGGTCGCGTTCCGGCGCGTGCAGCAGCCAGAGACGTACTTCAACACCCACGCCGAAGCCGTCACCGCGCAGGCGGTGGAGCGCGGCGACGTGCCGCGCTTCGTCCCCGCGACGGCGACGGAGATCCACTCGCGCAACAACCGCGAATCCGGGCAGCGGTTCGTCCGCTTTACCTTCGTGGACGCGGACGTGCCGGCCATGACCCGGGGGATGCGCCGGCTTCCGCACGCCGAGGTGGAGAAGGTACTGGTGCCCGCGCCGGGATGGGTGGAGTGGTTCCCCATCAGCTCGCGCACGCTGTCGGGCACCCAGGGCGGCTACCTGCACGTGTACGAGGTTCCGGCGGGCCCGGACCGCGGCTACCTGGCCGTGGACCCGCGCACCCACTACGCGTACTTCTGGAGCCGCCCCGGCGGCCGCGGCTGACCCATCCGGAGCGCACCATGGCCGTCTCTGCCGAGTATCGGGAGTTCGTGCTGGAGCAGCTGGGGCGCGTGGCCCCGGCAATCACCTCGCGCGCCATGTTCGGCGGCGTGGGCGTGTACTCCAGCGGCTTCTTTTTCGCCCTGATGGCCGGCGACACCGTCTACCTCAAGACTGACGACGTAAACCGTCCCGACTTCGAGGCGGCCGGGATGGGGCCCTTCTATCCGTTCGGCGGCGACCAGCCCATGCAGTACTACGAGCTTTCCGCCGACCTGCTGGAAGACGCCGACGCGCTGCGCCCGTGGATCCAGAACGCCATTGACGTGGCCCGCCGCAAGCGGAAGGGCAGCAGCAAAAAGAAGTAGCCGCAATCCCGCATCGCCGCTTCCACCTGGACAGAGAAAAGCCAGGGGAGCAGAGAACGGTGGTCCTCTCTGCTCCCCTGGCGATTGTCCGTCTCACCGGCACCCTCCCGCCGCGGCAGTCGCTCAGCCGGATCCGCAAAGCGCGCGTTTCACGTTCACACCCGATCCTGACCCTGTATAAGACCCGTTTTTCCTGTCACACGGAGGCAGGCAGGTGTTGTCGGACCTGGGTGTCAGGGCCGGCGCAGGGGGTGCGCGTACACGTGAATCGACTCCGCGTCGTCTTCATCCCGCGCCAGCGCCGCGATTTCGTGCTCGCCGAACGCGAGCAGCGACTGGCGCGGCGGCAGCTGGATCCGGGTGGCCGGGCGTCCGGGGGCGAGGTGAACCCACCGCTGGCCGGCTGCCGAGCCCGTCTGCAGCACCCATACGCCACCCGCGGGATCGGCACGGAGCGAAAGGACGGCCGGAAAGTGGGCAGGAAACCGCACCTGCGAGCGCGCCCGCTCGCGAACCGGCTCAAACACGCGCTGTCCCCGAATCTCGGTGGGGATGGAGGCGGCGAACCAGGCCTCGCGGTCGGGCGCGGCGACCGCGTACCGCGTGGTGGGCAACGGCAGCCGGGCCGTGACCTGGCCGGACGCATCCAGCAGGCGGACGTGGCCCTCCTGGCCGCTCCAGTAGGCGATCCCCCCACCCGGCAAAGGCGTCCATACGGGCTGTGCGGCGTACGGCGCGGGGAGGGTGAGCGACGGTGCCCCGGGCGCCGCAAGATGGACCGTTTCCGGGGACGATTCGTACCGCAGCACCGTATCCTGGCGCGTGCCGCGAAGCCGGACGACCACGCGGCTCTGCTGCCCGAACAGCTCCACCAGGGTGTCGCGCCCCGCCATCTCCAGCCGGACGGCCATTCCCTGCTGCAGGGGCCGCGAGCCCACGAAGGCTCCGGAGCGGTCGTACGTGGCGATCTTCCGCAGCTCGCTGTCTCGGACCAGGATCCGGTTTCCCGCCCACACCGCGTTCTGCGGGCTCGTCAGCTCGGCCGGCCCACGCCCCCGCGCGCCCCACGACCGCTGGCGCCCGCTCTCGAACAGGTGCAGCGCCGGCGCACCCGCGCTCAGCACCACCAGGTCGCGGCCGCTGAAGGCCGCCGCGCGCACCTGGTGAAAGTCTACCGGGCCGCCCGGCGCGCCCAGCACGCGCACCCGGCGAAGCTCGGTCTGCCCCTGGGCGGGCGCCCCCGCCAGGAGGGCAAAGGAAAGGGCACCGAGCAGCCGTGCCGGACGAGACACCCTCATGATCCGCTCCCGCTTTCACGCGTGACGGTGTACATCTCCACCTTCTCGACGCCCAGCTCGTCCGTCCTGATCCCCAGCAGGTAATCCCGTCCCACTTCCATCACCCGCAACGGGCGCGGGACCCGGATCTCCGCGCGCTGCGCACCATCCTGGCCCAGCACGGCCCAGGTCACGGCCTCCTCGGCGGGGCGGGGATACGCCTGCACCCAGACGTTGCCGTCCGGGTCCACCGCCAGGCCTCCAAAGGCGGGCGACAGCTCAGGAACGGGCGCGGCGTCCAGGGTGGCCTGCATCTCGCGCCGCCGCTCGGCGTCCTCGATCTGGGCAAGCTGCCGCTCCCGGTACTGCGCCACGTCCGCCGCCTGGATGCGCCAGGGTGCCATCGGACTGCGCAGCGTGGCCGACGCAACGCCGCCGGGCGAGTAGAGCGTGATCTGGCCCGAGCCGCTGTCGCCCACGTACAGCTGTTCCCCCGCGACGGCGACATACGCCTGCCGGGCGAACGGAACGTCGTTCCAGGCAAAGCCGGTTTCCCGGTCGGCGACGTGAACCTCGTTGCCCGCGTAGCGCGCGAGCACGCCGGCGCGAGAACCGTCCGCCGCAAATCGCTGCAGCGTGACGGAATCGCGCCGCACCCCCCGCTCGCCCTGCATCATGGCAAAGACGTCCGGCCCGGGATCGACCGCCAGGCTGCGGTCGCCAAAGATGCCGACGGCGCGGGGAAACATGCCGTCCGCGTCCGGAACGTTCGCCGCGCGCCGGTAGGTGCCTTCGCCGCTGAAGAACGACAGCCGCTTCAGGCGCTGGTCCCAGACGGCCAGGGTGTCGCCCTCCACCCGGCCCAGCCAGGTCGGCGACTCGAACTCTCCCGGCCCCTGGCCCTTTCTCCCCGCCGTGAAAAGGAACCTGCCGCGGGAGTCGTACGCGGCGAGCGACGCGTTTCCCTCGTTGAGAACGACGATCCGGCCATCCGAAAGCCGCGTCGCGGCCGACACCCTGTAAAGCTGGTAGTGCGGGTCGCCGTCCGCGACGCCAATCTCGACCACCGGCCGCTCGGAAAGGGTCCAGCGTGGCGCCGGCGACGCGGAGTCCTCGGCGGCCGCGCGGCCGCAGGCGGACGCCGCCAGCGTGGCGGCGAGAATGGACGTGATGGGATTTCTCATAAGACAAGCGCGGGATGAAGTGCAAGCGGGCAGGCGTTCACCGCCCGTGGGTGGAGCCCCCCGTCCGCAGGGCGGCCGCGACCGCCCCCTCCAGGGCGTTCCACGGGACCACCTTTCCGTTCACCGCCCACGCCGGCGTAAAGGTTACGCCCGCGGCGCGCGCGGCCGTCCAGGTCTGGCGATACACGGCGGCGCGCGCGGGGCCAGTCTGGTCCACGCAGGTACGTACGGCCGCGGAATCCACGCCCATGCCGGCGACCACGGCGAGCAGGGCGGGCTCGGCCGGGTACGCCTCGGACCATGCGGCCTGTGCGCGGAACAGGTGGCCGCGCACCTGGGCAAACCGCTCCGGCGCATCGTCCAGCACGCAATGGGCGACCACCGCGGCGGGGATCGCGTTGCCGTGTCCGGGAAGGGGAAGGTCGTACGCGGTGTAGCGCACCTGGCCCGCGCCGATCCGGCGAGCCAGCCCCGGCCAGACGGAATCGTGCGCCACGGCGCACGCGGGGCACTGGTAGTCGAACAGCTCCACCACCTGCACCGGGGCGCCGGGCGCGCCCAGCGAGCGCCCTGCCCCCAGAGCGTCGAGACCGGCGGTGAACCCGCTGACAAGCGAGGAAAGCGGAAGCGGCTCGGCCTGGGCGCGGGGGAGCTGGGCCCGGTACGCAAGACCCGAGACCAGCACCGCGACCACGCCGGCGACAAAATAAGGGTCGAGACGAAGGATCGGCCGATTCAAGTCTGCCTCCATTCAGGGATCGGCGGGCACGGCCACGAAGGCTTCGTGGCCGTGCCGCGGCCGCGTTTTCCGGGTCACCGCTGTCGCACGGTCCGCCGGGAGCGTCAGGTGGGCTGTACCTTAGCTCTCTCTGGGCTTGCAGAGGCACGACTGAATGGTTCCGTCCGCATTGGTGGTGCAGCAGCAGACAAAGCTGGCCGTCTCGTCGCAAAAGCCGCCCCCGGTGGCGGCCGCCGCGGGCGCCGCCGGAAGGGCGAAGGAAAGCAGGGCACCGCCTACAAGGACTCCGCTGGCCAGCCGCGTTACTCGATTCATGATCGGTCTCCAGGTCTGGATCGTGAGCGCGCCCGGCGGATATTCAGCGCCGCCAGCCGCAGCACCGGAAGGATTGCGCGATCCCCGGCGCTACAGGGTCCCGGGCTCCCGTGTCAGGTTACCTGGACTGTTCTGGGCATGCACGAGCAGTCGATGATCGACCCGTCGGCGTTCGTCGAGCAGCAGCAGACATAATTGGGTGTTTCGTCGCAGAACCCGCCGGGGGAGCTTGCCCGGGCGGGCGAAGCGAGAAGGCCCAGGGACAGCATCGCGCCGCCCACCGAAACTCCGCTCACAAGACGTGCCACTTTTTTCATGGGAAAATCCTCAAGGAAAATGGTCTTTAAACTACACGATGCGGCCGTCCATTTCAGGACGCCACGGGACCGCGCAACTCCTTGCTACGGCAAACGTGAGTCCGTTATAGGCCCGTTCGTGAGCAAGCGGCTAAACGTAAGCGCCCCTTGCAGTCAGACCACTTTGACCACTTACATGAAAGTGTAAGCGATCGCACCCTTTCGATGCAAGGTGCACCGTTCTGGTGCGATCGAGCGTCTCCAGCAGCCTGGATCGGCGGGAGCGGTCAGGGGTTCGCCCGAGTTGGTCCGGGGTGCGGGGGGAGGGGTGCTGGGTTTCCATCCTCCGGACTTCGTGCCTGAGGGATCGAGAGTACCCGGACAGGGAAGCAGAACTCGACCTGCGTACGCCGGAGCCCCCCGCCGGAGGATGGGAGCGTGGAGGCAATCTGCCGTGATCCGACGGTATGCGTGGACCGGGGCGCGAGCCCCCCGGTGGTTGCCCCGCCCGTGGATTGTCGCGATCATGCGCCGAAGAACGGCGGATCCGTGGCGGCGTCCGGGTGCGGGACGCCGTCCACACAGCCTTCTTCGGGGTGGCCACTCGGGGACACGCGTGGCGCAGATAGCCCGCTCCTCTTGTGAAGGAGCGGGCATGGCTCTACTCTATCGCCCTGAACGCAGGCCCCTGACGACAACCCCTAATGCCCCCCGCGGGCGGGACGGAACGGATACGGATGCCGCCCCGTAAAGACGACGCCTCCGTCGAGACCCTTCGTGAGGCCGCACGCACCTTCATGGACGCCACGTCGCTGCGCCAGGCCGCGCGCGACATCGGCATGAGCCCGACCGGTCTGCGCGGCTTTCTTGACGGCGCCGCGCCGTACGTAAAGACCGAGCGAAAGCTGCGCGCGTGGTACCTGCGCGAGGCGCAGCGCCAGGTGCAGGCAGTCTCGCCCGAAGCGGCGAACAACGCGCTTCGGCTGCTGGTGGGCCACTTTGCCGCCGGCTTTGCGCGCGAGACCACGCTGGAGCTGGTGGACGTGCTGGAGCGCCGCTGCGTCGACAGCCAGACGCCGGTGCCCGCCTGGATCGCCGAAGTCCGGGGCTGGTACTCGGAGTAATCCCCTCGCAGTACGGGGAAACGGAACAGGTTACAGCCTGCCCGGCGCCGTCCGCCGGGCGGGCTCTTTCCGCTTCCCCGCCCCACCACACCGGAACGACCTCCCCGATTCTGCGCTCCGACAGGGCGCCGATGACGCAGGCTGACGGTCGCGCGCAGGCTTCTGTGGTTACGAAAGCTACGAGCGAGCGCTCCCTGACGCTCAGAGGATGTTGAAAACTTCGACCCGCCCAGTCATCCTGAGGGAGGTACCGCTCCGCAATCTGCTGATACACAACGCTTTAGCGCCGACCGAAGGACCTTGCCTGCAGAACCAGGAGCCTTGAACGGCTCCCGAGGGCTGGGTTTCGCGCGACCCGACAAAGATCCTTCGGTCGCGCGCAGGCTTCTGTGGTTACGAAAACTACGAGCGAGCGCTCCCTGACGTTCAGAGGATGTTGAAAAACCTCGACCCGCCCAGTTATCCTGAGGGAGGCGCCGCTCCGCAATCTGCTGATACACAACGCTTTAGCGCCGACCGAAGGACCTTACCTGCAGAACCAGGAGCCTTGAACGGCTCCCGAGGGCTGGGTCCCGCGCGACCCGACAAAGATCCTTCGGTCGCTGGCAGGCTTCTGTGGTTACGAAAATTACGAGGCGTGCGCTCCCTGACGTTCAGAGGATGTTGAAAAACCTCGACCCGCCCAGTCATCCTGAGGGAGGCGCCGCTCCGCAATCTGCTGATACACAACGCTTTAGCGCCGACCGAAGGACCTTGCCTGCAGAACCAGGAGCCTTGAACGGCTCCCGAGGGCTAGGTTTCGCGCGACCCGACAAAGATCCTTCGGTCGCGCGCAAACTCCTGTGGTTGCTGAAGCTGCGGGTGTGCGCTCCCTCAGGATGACACCGCGCCTCCTGGAAGCAACACCCTCACCTTCGGAAGGACAGTGCCGGGCGTCTCCCACGCCCCCTGCTGCCTCGCGGCACCCGTTCACCCGTTCACCCGTTCACCCGTTCACCCGTTCACCCGTTCACCCGTTCACCCGTTCACCCTCACACCCTCACACCCTCCGCCGCTCCCGCGCCGTCTCGCGCGCGTCGCGCAGGGCGGCGTTGAACGCGGCGGCGGCCGTGCCGAACGCGCCGGCCTTGCGCAGCGTGGTGCTGTCTACGCCCAGGAAGGTGGTGATGGCGCGCCGCAGCGAGCGCTCCGTCTGGTAGCCGCTGGCGTACGCCGCGCCGTAGACGGTGCGAGCCGGGTCGTCCAGCAGCTTGCAGGCGAGCAGCACCCGCAGCCAGGTCTGCACCTGCCGCGGCGCCGGCAGGTCCGCCCGCGCGCAGCGCACCGTCAGCGTGCGCGCCGTCACCCCCAGCCGCGCCGCCAGCTCCGGTGCCAGCCCGCCCTCCGCCGCCACCTCCGCCGCCGCCAGCAGAATCTGCCGCGCCTCCGCGCCCGCGTACGGCGACAGCGCCGCCTCCAGCGCGCGCTTGAGCGGCCGCACGTGCGCCTGCCGAAGCCGCGCGGCCAGCGCGCGCGGCGTGCTCTCCGTCCCCAGCGCCACCACCTCCGACACGCCCCACTCCAGCAGCAGCGCCACGTCGCCCACCATCTCCGGGCGCAGTTCCATTGCCGCCACCACGGGGACGGAGGGGAAGCCGCGCAGCAGGTCGCGCACCCGCGGAAAGCGGTCGCCCCGGATGCCGGCGTACGGGTTCACCACCACCACCGTGCTGGCTGGGGCGCGCCGCAGCCAGGCATCCAGTTCCGTCCACGGCACGTGCCCCGTCACGCTGAACGGTGCGCCTGCCGTCTCGAATACCGGCACCAGCTCCGGCTCCATCGCAAGCACTGGACGCGGTTTAGCCGATACGTCGGGCAGTGATGTCGCCATGAGGGCGGTCATCTGCGACAGGTATCGCGTTGACCAATGGACAAAGTAGACAAAATTCCTCGCACGGCCGCACCCCTGCCCCGTATCCCGTTCTCAGGAGATGATTCCATGAAGTCGCTGCGCCTTTCCGTCCTTGCCGCCGCCCTGGTCCTCGGCGCCTGCTCCTCCGCCTCGCCCACCGATCCCGCCGCGAGCGCCGCGCGCCCCAGCTTCGACGGCGGCACAGAGGACGGGGGAAACACCCTCGGCTCGGGCAACCAGACCACTGCGAGCGCCGACACGACGAGCCGCGGTGGGAACACTCTCGGCTCCGGAAATTGAGAAAGGTCCCGCGCGAGCCTCGTCGCTAGACCCCTGCGGCGGTAAATTCCGCCGTTTGCAACGAAGACAGGAACCCCGTGGCCAGCGCGTCGTCAACGATTGCGGTGCGACTGTTTACGGGGTTCTGCTCTTTCTCCGGATACGTACGATCGCGCACTGCGATCAGAGCCGATTCCGCCTGCAGGCGAGCGTCCGATTCGCCTGCGATCGTCGCGAAGCGGAGCGCGCTTTCCAGGATTCGCTCCGCCGTCTCCCATTCGCCGAGATCCCACGCTCCAAGGCCGATCTCGACTAGTGCAGGTGCGGATCGAAGGCTGATGTAGTCGTCCATGGCCAGTAATTCTGCATTGTGGCACGCATGGAGGAAGATCACGCGGTCGCCACATGCGCCGGCGCTTCGGGCAAGTGAGGCGAGTACTCGAATCCTCTCCTCCGGAAACTCGAAGAATGCTGGAAGGTCCTTGAGCACGCTGAACGCCCGGGCGAACTGCCCTCGCCGGATCCAGAGCACCGCTACGTCGTGCGCCAGCGCAGGAAGACGGTGGTGCCCGTCGCGATAGATTTCGAAAGCAGCTTGGGCGAACCCTTCGGCGCGGGAGATGTCACCCCCCCACACGGTCACGGCAAAAAGATCGTGGAGGATCTCCCCTTCACGCGCGCGGAGCCGGTGCTTCCGCGAAGCGCGCAGAGCATCCTCGAGTGTGCGCACGGACTCGGGATACTTGCCTGCCTCATAGAATACGTTTCCCAGGCTGTTGAGGCCGAGCGTCTGCGTTTCCCAGTCTCCCTTGCTGCCGGCCACGCGAATGGAACGCTTGATCCACTGCTCCGCCTCCCTGCGGTAGCCGTGCTTCCTCAACATGCGACCCGCCATCCACGCGTAGCGCGGATGATCGGGAAGACACAGGGCGGCGGCTTCGGTAAAGGCGAGTGCGGTGCGTGTCGCCTTGTGCGCGAGGCCCCACTCCGCCGCGCACAGGCAGGCGTGCGCCATCGCCTCGGGCGAGGCATCCTCCAGGGCCGCCAGCTCGCCCACCATCACCGCCAGCGGGTAGCGCACCTCGGGATCGAACGTGCCTTCAAGAAGCTCACGCTCCCACTGCTCCATGGCGCTTCGCTCAAACAGGTCGCCACGCTGCGCGGGGATCTCGGCGGCCCACAGCAGCACGGTACGCAGCACCTGCCACACCGTCAGCGCCACTTCCGGCGGCAGCTCGCGCACAATCTCCGTTCCCGCCACCTCCCCGCCAGGAACGGTGAGCGGCGACGTAAAATCGGCGGTGCGATGGACGGAGCCTGGGCGGGGCGGGGTAGCGCGCATGGGGCCTCCTGTCGGAGTGCGTCGGGTTATGAGTGTGGTCATGATCGCGCCGGAGGCGAGCCCCAGCGTTCCGGCTCATTCTAAGCGCCGTTCGGCGGCCAGTCTACACCCGAACAAGACCGCCCCCGTTGCGCCATCATCCGCACAAACGCTGGCCTTGCGCGGCGAAACGCGACAAAGTAGACTAGGTGCGCACGTCCACTTTGTCTGAAAATTCTGCCGCGAGGGCTCCATGACCACCGATCGTCCGCAAACCTCCATCAGCCGCCTGCGCGAGGCGGTCACCATCCGGGTGCAGGCCACCTCGCTGCGGGCGATCGCGCGGCAGGTGGGGATGAGCCCCAGCGGCCTGGACAAGTTCCTGGCCGGCGGCATGCCGTACCAGAAGAGCCGGCGCAAGCTGTTCGACTGGCTGCACCGCGAGCGCAACAACCTGGGCGCCGACCTTACCGTCGACGGCATTGCCGCCGCCCTGGGCTCGCTGGTGCGCGACCTGCCGCCCGACACGCGCGAGCACTCCATAAACACGCTCCTGGGCACCCTGCAGGACCTGTACGCCATGCACACCGAGACCGCCCCCGGCTGGCTGGCCGAGATCGTCCAGAAAACCGCCGACGGCAGCGCCTTTCCCGAAGACGAGGTGCCGCCGTCGCGCCCCGCCGCCGCCGAGGTGGCGCAGGCCTGACCGCCGATCGTCCTCTCGCCGGAAGGCGCGGCGGCGTCTGGTCGGAGACGGCCCCGGCGCGTAGGTTCACGGGATGCGGGCGCATCAACCGGAACCGCCCGCGCGAACGGTGAACCAGGGAGGGGCGGATGCCTACACGCAAGGCGAGCGCGACGTGGGAGGGTGGGCTGCGGGGCGGCACGGGAAGCTTCCGCGGCGAGAGCGGGGCCATCGACGCGAGCTATTCGTTCGGCTCGCGCTTTACGGACGCGGGCGGCAGCAACCCCGAGGAGCTGCTGGCGGCGGCCGAGGCCGCGTGCTTCAGCATGGCGCTGGCGGCGGGGCTCGAGGCGGCGGGCACGCCGGCCACGCGGGTGCACACCGACGCGGCGTGCACCGTGGAAAAGGTGGAAGACGGCTTCAAGATCACCACCATGCGCCTGACCGTACGCGCCCAGATCCCCGGCGTGGACGACGCGACCTTCCAGAAGGCCGCCGAGGACACCAAGAAGAACTGCGTCGTCTCCAAGGCCCTTTCCAGCGTCGACATCCAGCTTCAGGCCACGCTGGAGTCGTAGCGGACCACCGGTTCGCTGATGATACGCCGAAACCCCGCGCCGCCCCTGGCGCGGGGTTTCGCGTTTGTCGCAGTTGAAGCAGCGTAACGGGCAAGGATCGGGTAATACCGAATCCGGCAAAACTGTCATTCGGAAGGGTATCGAAAACCTTGGAAGTCCCCACAGAAGCGCGGTGTCATCCTGAGGGAGCGCACATCCGCAACCCTCATGACCACAGAAGTTTGCGCGCGACCGAAGGATCTTTCTCGGGTCGCACCAGAGCCAGCCTCGGGAGCCGTTCAAGGCTCCTGGTTCTGCAGGCAAGGTCCTTCGGTCGGCGCCAAAGGGTTGTGTATCAGCAGATTGCGGCGCGGTGGAGGATACCGCGCGTGGTAGGGGTTTTCCTGACGAGGAGCTGGGGATTTTCCTGACGGAACGAAGCGTGCGGCAACGTTCCCCGTGATCGGCGGAGCGCCGCGATCGCGGCCACGCCGAGCCTTTCCGCCGCCGTCCCCGGCGGCACGCCCACGGCTCACCCCGGGAGGCCCCATGCCCTTGCTCGACCAGATCTCCGGCCTGTTCAACGGGGGCGGTGCAGCCACCGCCGCGTCCGCGTCCCCCGCCCTGTCGCGCGTCCAGGTAGAGGAGCGGCTGCGGCGGGACGGGCGTTCGCTCGCGGCGGCCAACCTGGGCGGGGCAGACCTCACCGGCCTGGACCTGTCCGGCGCGGACCTGTCGGGCGCCGAGCTGGGCAGGGCAAAGCTGGCGGGGGTCAACCTGTCGGGCGCCAACCTGACCGGCGCCTGCCTGCAGGAGACGGACTTTACCGGCGCCAACCTGGCCGGCGCCGTCCTGCGCGACGCCAACGGCACCCGCACCGGCTCCATGCATCCGCCCGTGCTGCAGGGCGCCAACCTCACGGACGCAGACGCCACCGGCGCCAATCTCACGCGCGCCAACCTGCGCAGCGCCACGCTCACCGGCGCACGCCTGTGCGAGGCGGGGCTGCACAAGGCCGATCTTACCGGCGCGCGGCTGGAGCGGGCAAACCTGGACGGCGCCAACCTGCGCCACGCCACCGCCGACGGCGCCGACTTCACCGACGCGGAGCTGGAAACGGTGGACCTGTCCAACGCGCACGCCGTGGGAGCGCGCTTCGGGCGTGCACGGATGTCGCGGGCCAACCTGTCGGGCGCCAACCTGGAGCGCGCGGACCTCTCCGGCGCCGACCTTACGGAAGCGAGCATGGAAGCCACGCGGCTGAACAGCGCCAGCCTGCGCGGCGCCACGCTCAACGGCGCCGACCTGGGCGACGCGGACCTTACCGGGGCCGATCTGGACGGCTGCGACCTGGCCACCTGCCACAACCTGCGCATGGCCCCCGCCGGCGCGCTGTAGCGGCAGTTCAGGCAGACGCAACGAGGCGCGGAGAGGATGATTCCTCCCCGCGCCTCTTTCGCAGAGCGTATTTGCCAGCGTCCCACCCGATCAGTCATCCTGAGGAAGGCGCCGCTCTGCATCCTGCTTGTACAAAGATGCCTGGCGCCGACCGAAGGACCTTGTCTGCCTGACTGGGGGCCTTGAACAGCTCGCGATGGCTGGGACCCGCTCGACCCGACAAAGATCCTTCGGTCGCGCGCAAGCTTTTGTAGTTATGAAGGTTACGGGCGTGCGCGCCCTCAGGATGACAGTGTGCCCTCATTGGGAGCAGGTGAGGTTTGGCAACACTCTCTCGGCCTCACGAAATCAGCGGCTCGTGTCCGCTTGAGCCGAGTCCCTGGCCGTAGCCAGATGGAAGGTGGCGATGTTGGAGCGGTGGCCCTCCTCGTACTCGCGCTCGTCGCCTTTGGGCTCGTGGTGCTCCCAGAGCACCGCGTAGGCCGTGTGCTCTTTGGCGAAGGTCGACGTGACCAGCCACGTGTCCGTAAAGCGCACCGAATCGCGCGCCGGCAGGTCAATGGCCGTGGGGCCGCCCATGCACGAGGTGCCGCCGCCGGGCGGGTGCAGCACCGTCTTGTCCGGCGCCTGCACGTAAAACTCCACCTGGCACTGGTTGTCGAACTCCAGCCGCACCGGCTGGCTTCCCGGGTTCACCAGGTACGCCGTCATCCGCAGGGTGTCGCCGGGCACAAGGTCGCCCGTGGGCTGCACCGTGAGCCGCAGGGGCAGGTCGGAGCTGTCGGTTGCGCCGCCGCCGCAGCCGGCCAGCAGCAGCGCCGCCAGGGGGACCAGGGGGAGCCGTCGCATCATTCCGTCATCGCGCGAAGAAGAAAGCGTGGGATGTCCACGCGAAAGCTGGAGCCGTCGGGGCGCTCCATCACGTAGTATCCCTCCATGTGCCCTTCCAGCCCCTGCAGCACGCAAAAGCTCTCGTACTCGTGCACCTCGCCGGGCGCCAGGGTGGGCTGCTCGCCCACCACGCCCTCGCCCTGCACCTCGCTGTCGCCGGCCGCCGAATCGTGGATGAACCAGTGCCGCCAGCGCAGCGTGGCCGCGACGTCACCCACGTTCTCGATGCGGATGCGATACGTGAACACGTGCCGCGGCGCGCGCGCGTCGGAGCGCGCCTGCAGGTAGGCTGGCGTCGCGGTGACGCGGATGCCCTCGGTTACGCGGTGAAAGAGCATGGGTCAGGAGCGGGAAAAGAGCGTGGCGTCCGCCGGGAGGATACGCCCCGCGCCGCGGCCGGTCAACGCCGCCGGTTTGCGGGCGCGCAGGCGGCGCCTAGATTGGGGCCGCGTCCCGCGCACTCCCATCGATCCGCTTCCCGCCCCGAGGATACCCCGATGGAGCACCTGAAGTCGCTCATCCGCAACGTGCCGGACTTTCCCATGCCGGGCATCCTGTTCCGCGACGTGACCCCGCTGCTGCGCGATCCCGCCGGCTTGAAGCAGGTGGTGGATGCCTTCGCCGGGCGCTACCGCGGCCAGGGCATCGACGTGGTGGCGGGGATCGAGTCGCGCGGGTTCATCTTCGGGGCGCCGCTGGCGCTGGCGCTGGGCGTGGGCTTCGTCCCCATCCGCAAGCTGGGAAAGCTGCCAGCGGATCGAATTACCCGCGAGTACGCGCTGGAGTACGGCACCAACGCGCTGGAGATGCACCGCGACGCGGTGGACGCCGGCCAGCGCGTGCTGCTGGTGGATGACCTGCTTGCCACCGGCGGCACCGCCCGCGCCGCCGCCCAGCTCATCCACGAGCTGGGCGGCCAGATCGCCGAGGTGGCGTTCGTTATCGAGCTCGCCTTTCTCAACGGCCGCGCCGCGCTTCCCGACCTCCCCGTCCACGCGCTGCTGGAGTACTGACGGGCGATTGAAGCTGAGCGCATCGCGAGTTGGTCGAAGATGTGCCGTCGGCCGGTGCCGAGTCGCCTGGTTCTCGACAGAAGCACACCGTCGCGGACGCGCAGGTGTTTGGAACGTCGCACACTCCCGTGCCACCGTGTCCGCGCAGGCGAGTCGGGGAGTCCACCCCAGGAACGAATGAATTCGCCGCTGGGAAAGCGCGAAGTCCACCTGCGTGGACCGTGGCCGCGGGTATCGGGCGGTTCGATCTGCACAGGTGCCGCCGCTATCCTGGTTGCGGACGCGCAGGTGTTTGGAAGGCTCTAGTGCAATCTCACGCGACCTGCTTTGCAAGCGGGTCCAGCAGGTCGCACGCATAGTAGCTGCAAACCCGCTGCTTCAGTTCGGTGGCGCTCAGCTTCCGCGTGGGCTCCACCACCTGCTTCTTCCCGTGCACCCATTTGGGCTC
>NZ_JBMDXM010000223.1:0-3646 GCF_048594345.1 Longimicrobium sp. | reverse complement strand
CGTTCGGACGAAACACGGTAGGTGCAGGGGCGGCGGGGAGAGGGGGAACGATGTCTAAATCACAATATATCATTGACTTAGGCAATATCCAAGAAGAATCTGCAGAAACCCAAGAGGCTTTTTAGACTGGACTCAACTCTGTTGACTCTGCTGACTCTGTGTGAGACATGCCGTTCCCGTGCCTGCGAACGCAATCCGGCCCCGCCACCTCGTAGGAGGCAGTGGGGCCGGACCGTCGTCATCCACCGAAAGCGATCAGGCCTCGTCGGCGCGCTCGCTCAGGACGGTGACCTCGTTGTTGGCGACCTGCAGAAAGCCGCCCGCCACGTTGTAGCGCAGCTCCTTGCCGCCGGTGGTGATGCGCAGGCTTCCCTCGCCCAGCAGCGACATCAGCGGTGCGTGGCCGCGCAGAATGCCCAGGCTGCCGTTGAACGCGGGGGCGATGACGGAATCCGCCGTCCCCTCGAACACCGTGCGCTCCGGCGAGAGCACCGTCACGTGCAGCGCCCCGCCGGTCTCCGCGCCCGCCGCCGGGGCCGCCATCAGCCGCCCGCCTCGAGCTTGCGGGCCTTCTCCTCGACGCCCTCGATGCCGCCCACCATGTAGAACGCCTGCTCGGGCAGGTGGTCAAACTCGCCGGCCACCACCCGCTCAAAGCTCTCGATGGTGTCGGACAGCTTTACGTAGGCGCCCGGCGTGCCCGTGAACTGCTCGGCCACGTGGAAGGGCTGCGAAAGGAAGCGCTGGATGCGGCGGGCGCGGCCCACCGTGACCTTGTCCTCTTCCGACAGCTCGTCCATGCCCAGAATGGCGATGATCTCCTGCAGCTCCTTGTAGCGCTGCAGAATGCGCTGCACCGCCGTGGCCACGTTGTAGTGGCGCTCGCCGATGAACTGCGGGTCCACGATCCGCGACGTGGAGTCGAGCGGGTCCACCGCGGGGTAGATGCCGATCTCCGTGAGCGCGCGGCTGAGCACCGTGGTGGCGTCAAGGTGCGCGAACGCCGTCGCCGGCGCCGGGTCGGTAAGGTCGTCGGCGGGCACGTAGATGGCCTGCACCGAGGTGATGGACCACTCGCGCGTGGAGGTGATGCGCTCCTGCAGGCCGCCCATCTCCGTGGCCAGCGTGGGCTGGTAGCCCACGGCGGACGGCATGCGGCCCAGAAGGGCCGACACCTCGGAACCGGCCTGCGTGAAGCGGAAGATGTTGTCCACGAAGAACAGCACGTCCTGCTTGTCGACGTCGCGGAAGTACTCCGCCACCGTCAGACCGGCCAGCGCCACGCGCAGACGCGCGCCGGGCGGCTCGTTCATCTGCCCGTACACCAGCGCCACGCTGGACTCGGCCAGGTTGTCGTCCTTGATGAGGTTGGCCTCACGGAACTCCAGCCACAGGTCGGTGCCCTCGCGGGTGCGCTCGCCCACGCCGGCGAACACCGAGCGGCCGCCGTGCCCCATGGCGATGTTGTGGATGAGCTCCTGAATGACCACCGTCTTGCCCACGCCGGCGCCGCCGAACAGGCCGATCTTGCCGCCCTTTACGTACGGGGTGAGCAGGTCCACAACCTTGATCCCCGTCTCCAGCACCTCGGTGGTGGGCTCAAGGTCCACGAACGCCGGAGCGTTGCGGTGAATGGGCCAGCGCTCCGAGCTGGCGGGAATGTCGCCGCGCTCGTCCACCGGGTTGCCCAGCACGTTCAGAATGCGGCCCAGGGCGGCCGGGCCCACGGGAACGCTGATGAAGCTGCCGGTGTCGACGATCTCCATGCCGCGCACCACGCCGTCGGTGGGCTCCATGGAAACGGCGCGCACCTGGTTGCGGCCGATGTGCTGCTGCACTTCGAGCGTCACCTGCAGCGCCGGACGGCCCTCGGCCGCGGGCTGGTTGATGACGAGGGCGTTGTAGATCTCGGGGAGCTGGCCCTCGAACTCGGCGTCGATGACCGGTCCGATGACCTGGACCACGCGGCCCACGTTGGGCGTGCCCGCGGGCACGGTGGCCCGCTCAGGGGCAATGGCTGCCATGTATGATTCTCCTTTTCGTGGACTCTCGCGTGTCTATTCCAGCGCCGCGGCGCCGCCGACGATCTCGGCGATCTCCTGCGTGATGGCCGCCTGGCGAACGCGGTTGTACGTGCGCGATAGGCTTTCCAGCAGGTCCGTGGCGTTGTCGGTGGCGTTCTTCATGGCCGTGCGGCGCGCGCCGTGCTCGGCCGCGCTGGTCTCCACCAGCGCCCGGTACACGCTGTTGCGCACGTACAGCGGAAGAATGCGCCCCAGGATCTCGTCCGCTCCCGGCTCCAGGATGTAGTCCAGGTCGCCGCCCTCCGCGCCCTCGGGCGCCACCACGGGGAGCAGGTTCATGGTGGTGGGCGGGGTGCTGAGCGCCGAGTTGAACTTGGCGTACACCACGTACACCGCGTCCAGCTCGCCGTCGATGAACCGCTGCGTAAGCCCGTCGATCAGCCGCTGCGCGTCCTCGGCGCCCGGCCGGTCGCCCACGTCGCTCACCGAGGTGTGCAGCGCCTCGCCGGCGAAGCGGAAGAACTGGATCCCCTTCTTTCCCGCCGCGTGCAGCTCGGCCTCGGCCCCTTCGGACCGCAGCCGGGCCAGCAGGTTGCGGGCTTCGCGGATCAGGTTGGCGTTGAAGGCGCCCGCCAGGCCGCGGTTGCTGGTGATGAGCAGCACCGCCGCGCGCCGCACCTGCGCCGGCTGGCGCAGCAGTGGGTAGCGCCCCGCCAGCTCGGGGGTCAGCAGCCGGCTGATCACCCCGGACAGCCGCTCGGCGTACGGCCGCGCCGCCGCCACGCGGTCCTGCGCGCGCTTCAGCTTGGACGTGGACACCATCTCCATCGTCCGGGTGATCTTGCGCGTGTTCTGGACCGTGCGGATGCGGCCCTTCAGTTCTCTGGCTTTGGCCATGTTATCCCGTGGTCAGTACGAAAGTACGGGGTACGAGAGTACGGATGCGGGACGGTTCCCGTACCTTCGTACTCTCGTACTTTCGTACCTCAGTAGCTCTGCCGTGCGCCGGCCGCGTTGGTTTCCGGCTTGGACGCCATCCGCAGCTGCTCCTCCGACATCCGCCGGTCGGCGTCCGTCTCGGTGAGGATCGCGCTGTTGCTGTAGTCGTCCGTGCCCACCGGCGAGTTCGGATCGGCAAACAGCTCGGCGTAGCGCTCGATGGCCTTCTTGAGCGCGGCCTCGTTGTCGGACGTCAGGTCCCGGTTGGTCCGGATGGACTCCAGGATCTGCGGGTGCTGCGTGCGCAGGTACACGTGAAAGTCGCGCTCCCACGCCTTGACCATCGGCAGGTCCACCGAATCGATGTAGCCGTTGGTGAGCGCGTAGATGATCGCCACCTGGTGCTCCACCGGCGCGGGCGCGTACTGGCCCTGCTTGAGGATCTCTACCGACCGCGCGCCGCGCGCCAGCTGGCGCTGCGTCACCGCGTCCAGCTCCGAGCCAAAGGCGGCGAACGCCTCCAGCTCGCGGTACTGCGCCAGCTCGCCCTTGAGCTTGCCGGCCACCTTCTTCATCGCCTTGATCTGCGCTGAGCCACCCACGCGGCTCACGCTGATGCCCACGTTCACCGCGGGGCGAACACCGGAGTAGAACAGGTTCGACTCCAGGAAGATCTGCCCGTC
>NZ_JBMDXM010000222.1:0-5345 GCF_048594345.1 Longimicrobium sp. | reverse complement strand
CCCCCAACTTCTGGGGAGAGGTGACTCGAGCCGAATCTCTGGCGCGTCGTGGGAACCAGATTAAAGAACGCAGTCCGTGGGAAACGGGATCTAAGATCTCCCCTCTCCGCGAGGTACGAGCGGGGAGGGGCCGGGGGAGGGGCGCCGCGTCGAGCGCCGTTTGATCCCTGTCGACGAGCCGAAACCCTTCCGCTACCCAACCCCTCCCCCGGGGTTGGGGGAGGGGTCGCCGCGAGCCGCGAGGAACGAGCGGCGAAGTCGGCGGGGGAGAGGGTCCGGCGGGTCGCGCACTGGCCCGACGCGCGGGACAGGATTTACTTTGGTCAGTCAAGATCGCTGACCAACCCGTCGCTCCCATTGGCGACGTTCCGATTCGAGAAAGACCGGCCGACCATGTCCGACCCCATCCGCGTACGCTTTGCCCCCAGCCCCACCGGCTACCTGCACGTGGGCGGCGCCCGCACGGCGCTGTTCAACTGGCTGATCGCCCGCAAGCTGGGTGGCGTGTTCGTGCTGCGCATCGAAGATACCGACCGCGAGCGCAGCACCGACGCCAGCACGCGCACCATCCTGGAGGGGATGACGTGGCTGGGGCTGCACTGGGACGAGGGCCCCGTGCGCCAGGCCGACGGCCTGCCGCGCCACCAGGCCGACGCGCGCCGGATGCTCGGCGAGGGAACGGCGTACCGCTGCTTCTGCACGCAGGAGGAGCTGGCCGCCAAGCGCGAGCAGCTGCAGCACGAGTACCGCTATGACCAGAAGTGCCGCGCCATCCCGGCGGGGGAAAGCGACGCACGCGCCGCCGCCGGCGAGCCGCACACCCTCCGCTTTCGCGTGCCCGAGGGCGTTACGCAGTGGGACGACATCGTGCACGGCGAGACGCGCTTCGAGAACGCCAGCCTGGAGGACTTCATCATCCTGCGCACGGACGGCACGCCCATCTACAACATGGCCGTGGTGTCCGACGACATCGACATGCGCATCACCCACGTCATCCGCGGCGACGACCACATCCCCAACACGCCCAAGCAGATCCTGCTCTACCAGGCCCTGGGCGCGCCCGTCCCCGCGTTCGGCCACCTGCCCATGATCCTGGGCGGCGACGGCCGCAAGCTAAGCAAGCGTCACGGCGCCACCGCCGTGGGCGACTACGCGCAGCTGGGCGTGCTGCCGGAGGCGCTGTTCAACTTTCTGGCGCTGCTGGGGTGGAACCCGGGCGACGAGCGCGAGGTGATGGACGTGGAGGAGCTGGTGCAGACGTTCTCGCTGGAGCGCATCAACAAGAAAAGCGCGGTGTTCGACACCGAGAAGCTGTTCTGGATGAACGGCCGCTACCTGGAAAAGAAGCCCGCGGAGGAGCTGCTTTCTCTCGTGGCGCCGCTGCTGGTGGCGCAGGGGCTGATCACCGAGGCGGAGGTCGAGACGCGGCGCGGCTGGCTGCTGCACCTGCTGGAGCTGCTCAAGACCCGCGCGCGCAGCGTGAAGGACATTCCCGCGCAGGCGCGGATCTACCTGGGCGACGAAGTGGAGTACGACGCGGATTCCGTCGCGAAACAGTGGAAGGACCCGCTCACCGCCGAGCGCCTGGGTGCCGCCCGCGCCGCGCTGGAGGCGCTGGAGCCGTGGACGGTTGAGGCCATCGAGCCCGCCCTGCGTGCCGCCGCCGAGGGCGTGGGCGTGGGCTTTGGCAAGGTGGCGCAGCCGCTGCGCGTGGCGCTTACGGGATCGTCCGCCAGCCCGGGGATTGACCACGTGGTGTTTCTGCTGGGGCGCGAAGGCGCCCTGCGCCGGATTGACCGGGCGCGGGAACGCCTGGCGGCGGGTACGGCCGCGTAGGAGGCTGCCGTACAGGAATGTTGACTTCGGTCGGGGAGGCGCCTAAGTTGCGCGATGAGGCCACGTAACGCGGAAACAGACGCACCTTGTTCCCGCGGCGGACGCAGGAACGCATCGCGCGGCGGGGAAACAACTTGGCGGTGGATGTGCGGGGGTGCGCAGTACGCTGTGGCTCCCGCTTGTCGTTTCCGCAGGACGGTCTCTCGCAGCAAACCGACTCCTGAACAACCTTGGATCACCATCGGGGAGGCAGTAACCCTCGTCAACCGCGGAGGCAGCCATGCCTGAAGCGCTTTCCAAAATCGAGCGCAGGATCCTGAACTACCTTGTGGACTACCTCAAGGACAACACGTACCAGCCGAGCATTCGCGAAATCGGCAAACGGTTCGGGATCAAGAGCACCAAGACCGTCTCCGAGCACCTTCAGTCGCTGGCCGACAAGGGGTTCATCGAGCGTGACGCGTCCCGCTCCCGCGGAGTAAAGATCCTGGGGATGAACCTGGCCCCCGAGGTGCTGAACGTTCCCTGCTACGGCCGCATTGCCGCCGGCGTCCCCGCGCTGCTGCGCGACGACGTGTCGGAGGAGTACGAGCTGGACCGCAAGCTGGTGGGCAGCGCCGACGCCTTCATGCTCGAGGTCAAGGGCGACAGCATGAACGCCATGGGCATCGTCGAGGGCGACCTGGTGATCGTGGAGCCGGCCGAGGAGTCCGACATCCGGAACGGCGAGGTCGTGGCCGCGCGGGTGGATGGCGACGCCACCGTCAAGCGCTACTTTGCCAATGGCGGCCAGGTGGTGCTGGAGCCGGCCAACCCCGACTACGCGCCCATCCTGGTGCACGACGCCCAGGACTTTACGGTGCTGGGCCGGGTCACGGGGCTGTACCGCCGCTTTACGCGGGAGCAGACCGAGGCCATCGTCACCGGCGCGCACTGAGTCGGCATTCCGCATCGGACGGGGACCCTGGCACGCGCCGGGGTCCTTTTTCGTTTCATCGCTTCGGGTATGACGACGGACCACGACGCGCTGGCTGAAGACGAGCGGTGGATGCGGGTGGCGCTGGAGCAGGCGGCCGCCGCCGAGGCGCTGGGCGAGGTGCCGGTGGGCGCCGCCATCGTGCGCGCCGGGGCGCTGCTTAGCACGGGCCACAACCTTACCCACACGCTGCAGGACCCCAGCGCCCACGCCGAGATGGTGGCCATTCGCCGCGCGGCGGCGGCCGTGGGCGAGTGGCGGCTGCTGGACTGCACGCTCTACGTTACGCTGGAGCCGTGCGCCATGTGCTCCGGCGCCATCGTTCTGGCCCGCATCCCCCGCCTGGTCTTTGCCGCGCACGACCCCAAGGCGGGGATGGGCGGCTCGCTGGCCAACCTGGTGCAGCACCCGCGCCTGAACCATCGCGTGCAGCTCACCACCGGCGTGCTTGCCGACGAAGCGGGCGAGGTGCTGCGCGCGTTCTTTCGCGCGCGCCGCCGCGTCCGCGCGGCCCCGCACGAGCCGGCCGGCCTGTCTTCCGGCGCCGCCGTGGACGGCCCGTGAGCCGCACGCGCCGCGGCTGATCCGGATCCCCAAAGAACAGATGTCACGCGGAGGCGCGGAGGACGCGGAGGCGCGGATATGGGCCACCGCGCCCCTCCATGCTTCCGCGTTACACGATTGTTCCTTTGCAATTCGGGATGCTGCGAGAGGTTGCGCGGCAGATAGGAACGAAGGGGCGAGGATCGAACCGCGATCCTCGCCCCTGCGTCGCTTTGCCCTGCGGATTGCGCTACGGGTTCGGCTCCGTGAGAACGGGGACCGGCACGACCTTGGCCGGCAGCGGCGTGCTGGTAAGGACGGATGTGCCGGTCATGGGCACGGTGACCGGGCAGGCGTTCGGCATCGGCGCCACGCGCAGCGGACGCGAGTGCGGCATCCGCGGGGCCGACTGCTGGAACTGTCCTGTGGGCATGGGATCGTTGGTCTGGCACGCTTCACGGCCCAGCACCACCGCCGCGACCCGCTGTTTGACCACCGCGGGCGCCGCCGGCTCTCCGGTGCCGTTTGCGGAGGCGGCCCGGGGCCGCAGGGACACCGTGGTCTGCTGGGGCTGCTGCATGCCGGCCGCGCAGCCGGAGAGAAGGAGCAGGCAGAGTGCGGATGTCGCTCGCATGATGCTCATCGTCCGAAAGGGTGTTTCCGTCACCGTTCGATGCTCGATCGGCGGCGGCGTTGCCGCGCACACCGGGCGTGCCGAGAACGTTTGACGCTGTGGAGTTGAGACATTCTCCACCGTCAAATAAAACTCTTTCGCGCGGGCAGGCAAGCGATTATCATGGGGATGTGGTTGAACGTGTTCAACAACCCTCCCGTGGAGGCTCCGATGTCGGTCAAGACGTACTATCGTTGGGCGCTGCTGCTCCCGCTGCTGGTGCCCGCGCTCGCGTGGTTGCTGCAGGGCCTGCTGCCCGGGTCCGCGGCGGCCATGGCGTACCTGCTGTTCATGTCGGTGGTGATCGGCGGCGTGCCGTACCTGCTGTTCGCGATCGGATTTCTGCTCTGGATGCGTGGCGCCTCCGACGCGCGCGTGCACCGTGGAATCCTGCTGGCTCCGCTGACGTACACCGTGGTGCTGGTCATCTGCCTTACGCTGTTCCTGCTGGTGGACGGTACGCTGTCGAACAGCTCGGATTCGCTGGGGACCTTTGTGGGATTCGCACTGGTGTTTGGATACGGCTACGTGGCGCTCGCGGAACTGGGACGCGCGCTCCTTCGCCCCGGCACCGCCCCGGCCGAGCCCGTCCCGGCCGTGTAGGACACCACGGATCTGGAATCCCGCAGGCGAGGATCGAACCCGGTCCTCGCCTGCGTCTCGTCAGGAACCTGACTCGGGTGCCGGGACGGGGAACTTCACTCTCTCGTAGATCTCCCGGAGCGGAATGGTGCACCCGACGGACGCCAACTCCAGCGAGGCATCCAGGCCGGTGACCGATCCAATGTGCCAGAACTCCCCGTGCCGGACGAATTGCTCCACGAGTGGTTTGTCCTGCGCAATGAGCACGTACTCCTGCAGCGTCTGAATCGAGCGGTAGTGCTGGAACTTTTCGCCGCGATCGTATGCCTCCGTCGTGGGCGAGAGCACTTCTACGATCAGCACGGGGTTCATCAGCGTGTCCAGCGTTCCGTCCTGGAACTTTGGCTCATCGCATACCGCGACGACGTCCGGATAGGTGTACCGGCGCCTTTCTCCGATCTGAACGCGCATGTCGCCGATGAATGCCTCGCAGGGACGGTTGCGGAAGCGCGCTCGCAGCTCCGCATGCACGCTGCCGGCGATGCGGTTATGCGGAGCCGACGCACCCGTCATCGCGACGATGCGGCCGTCGATGTACTCGCTCTTGAACTCGGCGTGGCGCTCGAGCGCGAGGTACTCTTCCGGGGTGTAATAGGTCAGGGCAGCCGTAGCCATGCTCTCCTCTCGAACCGGGTTGGTTCGAGTGTAAGGTTGCTCCGCGTAAACACGCAAGTG
>NZ_JBMDXM010000221.1:0-36650 GCF_048594345.1 Longimicrobium sp. | reverse complement strand
GTCCACCGTTTCCGGAAACAGCATCTGCTGCTTCCGGTCTACACCCGCTTTGTATGCCACGCGCGCTCCCCGAGACTGGCCTGTGCTCGCTGACAACTTACACGATCCACGCGAGTTCTGACACAGTCTGGGGAGCGCACGACCGAACCATCTTGGCCACATGAGTTTGCGCGCGACCGAAGGATCTTTGTCGGGTCGCGCGAGACTCAGCCTCCGGGAGCCGTTCAAGGCTCCTGGTTCCGCGGCCAAGGTCATTCGGTCGGCGCCAAAGCATTGTGTATCAGCAGATTGCGGAGCGGCGCCTCCCTCAGGATGACTGTTTCAACATCCTCTCAGGACGACTGGTCCGCCGCGGAGGTTTAGCAACACCGCCTGAGTGGCCCATCCGCAGCCTTGAAGCCCCGTCCCGGCATCCCCGGACGGGGCTTCACCTGCTCCGAACTCTCCCCGCCACCGCGGGATTTCCCCTGCGACCGTTGCAGCGGGTACACCCCTTGCCGACGCGGGCACCCTGCAGGTACGGGACTGTACCGCGGACTCCACTTGATCCACTATCTCGATTCACTAAGATGACGAAATCGGCATTGTGGCGGCGGCTCGATACTCCGGGCCATGACGCGGCGCGCGTAAGCCGCACGGCGGATGGCTGGCGTCTGGAAGGCACTGCGGTGTTCGGGCACGAGCTTGGCCCGGCTCGTATCCAGTACTGGGTGGATTGCGCCCCGGACTGGACCACCCGCCGTGCGCGCGTCACCGGCTGGGTGGGCGACCGGCGCTGCGACGTGGACGTGTCGCGAAGCGAGGCCGGGGAATGGCAGCGTAACGGAGAGGCGGTGGGCGGCCTGGAGCAGTGCCTGGACGTGGATTTCGGATTCACGCCCGCCACCAACTACCTGCAGCTGCACCGTGCCGGCCTCAAGGTGGGTGACGCCGCCGAGTTCCCGGTGGCGTGGATGGACGTGCCCGATTCCACGCTCGTCGCCCTGCCCCAGCGCTACGAGAAGCGCACGCCCTATACCTTCTGGTACGAGTCGCCCCAGGGGCCGTACGAGGCCATGCTCGAGATCGCGGAATCCGGCTTTGTGCGCAGCTACCCCAGCCTGTGGGCGATGGAGGAGTAGCCTGCGCCGCTCGATTCCATCCGAAGCGTCCTGAAGTTCTCCCCTCTCCGTGAGGAACGAACGGGGAGGGGCCGGGGGAGGGGCACCCCGCGGCCGCAGTTCGATCGCAGCCAACACCGATCCACCAGCCCCATCGCGAACCCCGCCCACCCACGGTTACATTGTCCCTGCACAAAGCATCGACCAACGAACGGGGGACGTGGATGGCGGAGGGGATGATCCATCAGGAGGCGCCGGGAGTCACGCGCATCGACCACGGCTGGGGCGGGCCGGGGTTCATCGCGTCGTATCTGGTCGAGGACGGCGGCGAGCTGGCGCTGATCGAGGCGGGTCCCGCGTCCACGCTGGACGCGCTGCTGGCCGGCATTCGCGCCGCGGGCTACGATCCGGCGGACCTGTCGCACATCCTGCTGACGCACATCCACCTGGACCACGCCGCCGGCGCCGGCCAGCTCGCCCGCATCGCGCCGAACGCCACCATTCACGTGCATCCGCTGGGCGCGCCGCACCTGGAGGATCCGTCGCGGCTGCTGGCCAGCGCCGGGCGACTGTACGGCGACCGGATGGATGCGATGTGGGGCACCATGCTCCCCGTCCCCGCCGCGCGCATCCACACGCCGGAGGACGGCGAGGCGGTGCGCGTGGGGGGGCGGTCGCTGCTGGCGCTGGAAACCTCGGGGCACGCCATCCACCACTTTGCCTTTCACGATCCCGACGCCGGCCTGGTGTTCACCGGCGACGTGGGAGGCATCCGGCTGGCGGGCGCGCGGCACGTGCGTCCGCCCACCCCGCCGCCGGAGGTGGATACGCCCGCGTGGATGGCCAGCATCGACCGGCTGCGCGCGCTGGAGCCGCGAATGCTGCTCCCCACCCACTTTGGCGGCGTCGAGGACGCCGCGTGGCACCTGGACGACCTTGCCGCGCGCCTGACGGCCTGGACGCGCTGGGCCGCCGAGCCCGCCAACGCCGACCCCGCCGTGCTCACCGCGCTTCTGCGCACCCGTGCCGACGCCGAGCTGCTGGCCGCCGCGGACGATGCGGACCTGGTGCGCCGCTACGCCCAGTCCATCCCGTACGACATGATGGCCGCCGGCCTGCTGCGCCAGGCCCGCCCCCGCGTCCCCCGCGCCTGACAGGCCGCGTCCGCGTCGCGGCGGGCCCTCTCCCCCGCCGCTCGTTCCTCGCGACGGCTGGCGACTCCTCCCCCAAACTGCGGGGGCGGGGTGATCGAGGCCTACACACCACGCGTGCGCGAACGGGATCGAATTTCTCCCCTCTCCGTGAGGAACGAACGGGGAGGGGCCGGGGGAGGGGCACCGTCAAGCGCCAGCGTATCCCCCTTCGCCGAGCCGTGATCCCTCGGCAGCCCAACCACCCCCAGGGTTTTTTGGGGGGAGGTGCGAGCCCAAGCGAGCGGAGGGGCGCTCGCGGCGCGCCGCGAACCCCGATCATCGGCATCCATCATCCACCCGTTCCTTATGCTCCCCGACCCCTCCACCCCGCCCGCCCCAGCCGACGACCGCGTCCGCCTGTCGGAAGTGATCTCCGCGCTGTCGTACGCGCTGGACCTTACGGAGGGGCAGCCGGAAGGGCACGCGGTGCGCACCTGCCTGATCGGCATGCGCATTGGGCGGGAGCTGGGGCTGGACGCCGAGTCGCGGTCGTCGCTGTTCTACGCGCTGCTGCTCAAGGACGCGGGGTGCTCCAGCAACTCCGCCGCCACCTGCGAGCTGTTCGGCGCGGACGACCAGGTGGTCAAACGGACGTGGAAGACCGTGGACTGGTCCAGCCGCTGGCAATCCATCGTCCACGTGGTGCGCAACGTCCGCCCCGGCGCATCGCTGCGGACCAAGGCGCAGCAGGTCGCCGGGTTCACCAGGCAGGAAGCGCCCGGGACGGAGCTGGTGCGCACCCGCTGCGAGCGCGGCGCCGAGATCGCCCGCATGCTGGAGATGTCGGACGATACCGCCGCCGCCATCCGCGCCCTGGACGAGCACTGGGACGGCCGCGGCATCCCCGCGGGGCTGCGGGGCGATGAGATCCCGCTGCTGGCGCGCATCGCCTGCCTGGCGCAGACCGTGGAGATCTTTCACTCCACGCGCGGCGTGGAGACCGCCTTCGCGGTCGCGAAAGACCGCTCCGGGCGCTGGTTCGATCCGGAGCTGGTGCGCGCGCTGCGAGGGCTGCGCGCGGACGGCGCCTTCTGGGCCGGGCTGGCCGGCGACTGCCGCGCCCAGGCCGCCCTGCTGGAACCCGCCGACCGCGTGCTGGTGGCCGACGGCGAACGGCTGGACCGCATCGCGCACGCCTTCGCCCGCGTGATCGACGCCAAGTCGCCCTACACCTACCGCCACTCCGAGGGCGTGGCCATGTACGCCGAGGCCGTGGGGCAGGTTCTGGGTTTCGATGCCGAAACGTTACGCGACCTGCGCCGCGCCGCCCTGTTGCACGACGTGGGCAAGCTGGGCGTGAGCAACCGCATCCTGGATAAGCCGGGAAAACTGACGGAAGAGGAGTTTGTCTCCGTGCGCCGGCACCCGGAGTACAGCTACCGCATCCTGGCGCGCGTGGCGCCGCTGCGCGCGCTGGCCGAGACGGCGGCCTCGCACCACGAGCGGATGGACGGGCGGGGATACCACCGCGGCATCCCCGCGGGCACCCTTCCCCTCGCCGCGCGGGTGCTGGCCGTGGCCGACGTCTGCGACGCATTGTCCGCCGAGCGGCCGTACCGCGGCGCCATGCCCCGTGAGCGCGTGCTGCAGATCATGCGCGGCGACGCGGGCCCCGCGCTGTGCCCGGAAAGCTTCGCCGCGCTGGAGGAGGCGCTGGACGCGCGTCCGGAACTGGGGATGGAGCCCCGGCAAGAGGAATTTGTGAAGTCGTAATAGGTGCGTGCAGGTGGACCGCTCATTGCGTCCCGGCCAGCCGTGGCCAGCCAGTGTACGGATTATGCATGCAGGGTTAGGCGGAAGGGGTGTGTATCAGCCCTAAGTTGAAGCGGAGGTGCATTTTGCGCGGAACGCGAAAGCCACGCGGGGGTACCGAGCCCCTGGCGGGAAACAGCCGTTCCAGCCCGTGCACGCACGTGTGCCCGGTGCGCCTTGACAGCGCGTATCATGTACTGCACCTTAACGCGAACCCTGCCAGAGAGGGCTCGCGTTTCGGCCGCGGTACGCAACGATCGCTTTTCCTCCGTCATGCGCATTTCGGGGCGTGTGGCGGAGTTTCGATCTAACGTTCGCTAACCGGTCAGAATCGGAGCGGGCCGTGCGTTAGGCACTCCGGAGCGCGAAGTTCCCCTGCCGCGTCCGCCGGGGGCGCAACCGTCTTGATCCACGCGGAGGAAGGGCATGTTCAACAAGCTGGTGGCATCGGAGGGCCGCAAGAACACGGGCTTCTGGTCGCCGAAAAACATGGTCATCTCGGGGATCCTCCACCTTGTCCTCGTAGGTGGTCTGCTCGCGGCCGGCGTATCGGCCGAGCAGCGCCGCCAGAAGAGCGAGGAGCTGGTGGACTTCGTCGAGGTGGAAGAAGAGAAGCCCAAGGAGCCGGAGCCGGAGAAGCCCAAGGAGCCGGAGCCGCCGCCGCCCGAGCCGGAGCCCGAAGCTCCGCCCCCGGTGATCAAGGGCACCCAGACGCTGCTTCCCCCCGAAGAGCCGCCCCCGACGATCGCGCCGCCCAGCGCGAACGAGCAGGCGGTGAACGAGGAGGACTTCAGCGGCCAGGGCCCCGAGGGCGGCGTGGCCAAGGGCGTCGAAAGCGGCGTGGCGCAGAGCACGGTGGAGCGCGAGGCCCCGGCCGACGAGGGCACGTACGAGCTGTCGGCGGTGGAAGAGCTGCCGCGGCCCACCAACGGCGCCGACTTCCAGCGCCAGCTGGCCCGCAACTACCCGCCGCTGCTGCGTGACGCGGGCGTCACGGGCACGGTGCAGGTGCGGTTCCGCGTGCTCGAGGACGGCCGCGTGGATGCCGAGAGCATTCAGATCACCAGCTCCACGCACGAGCAGTTCAACGACCCCACCTCGCGCGCCGTGCGGGCGCTGCGGTTCCGCCCGGCCAAGGTGAACGGGCGCCCGGTAAAGGTGTGGGTGGAGCAGCCGATCCAGTGGACGGTGTCCCGCTAAGGCGGGGAGGCAGTACGACGGTGGCCGCGCGGACGGGAGCCGCGCGGCGCACCCCGGCGGTTCAGGCAGACACGACGTATGGAAGACCGGCGCGGACGGGGCCACGCCGGAACAGCGAGGACAACACCAATCGGATGGCGCAGGCGCGCTGAGGAGAACGCAGAAATGGATTTCGCAAAGATCTGGGAAGATACGGGGATGATCAACCGGGGGATCGTGATCTTCCTCATCCTCATGAGCATCGCCTCGCTCACGGTGGCGATCTGGAAGTGGCTCATCTTCCGCCGCATGTCCCGGGACACCAAGCAGTTCGCGCCGCAGTTCTCCAGTGCGCTCGAGGCCGAGAACATCCCCGAGGCGCTGGCCCTGGCCGACCAGTACCCCAAGAGCCACGTGGCCCGCGTGCTGGGCGAGGCCCTGCGCGAGGTTGCGCCGCTGCTGAACGATCCGCGCGCCGCCGGCGCCGCCATCGTGAGCTGCGAGCGCTCCGTAGAGCGCGAGCAGATCCTGCTGGCCAACGAGCTCAAGCAGGGACTGGGCATTCTGGCCACCATCGGCGCCACCGCGCCGTTCGTGGGGCTGCTGGGCACCACGCTGGGCATCGTGAACTCGTTCATGGGCATGGCCGAGCAGGGCGGCGGCCTCGAGGCCGTGTCGGGCGGTATCGCCGAGGCGCTGATCGCCACGGCCATCGGCCTGGTGGCGGCCATCCCGGCGGTGTGGCTGTACAACTACTTCACGGCGCGTCTGGACACGCTGTTCTCGGAGCTGGCCTACGCCGGCCGTGAGATGATCGACTGGATGATGACGCGCCAGGCCCGCCGCGACATCGGCGCCGGTACCGCCAACTACGGAGGCTGACCATGGCAGGAGGCTTTGGCGGAGGCGCCTCCTTCGGCGGATCCATTCTCCCGAAGGTGGCCGGGGTGGATTCGGACGTGAACGCCGACATCAACGTCACGCCCATGATCGACGTGATGCTGGTGCTCCTCATCATCTTCATGGTGGTGACCCCCGCGCTGGCGTACGAGGCCAAGCTGCCCAAGGCCAAGATGTCGGCGCCGGAGAAGGACGAGCGGGTCACGCTGGGGGTGGACAAGGACGGCGCCTACTGGATCGAGGACGTCCCCAACCCGGGACCCATCCCGCTCAACCAGCTGGAGGCGCGGCTCAAGGAAGCATACGTGGCCAAGGGCAACCCCGATGACCACACGCTCTACCTGAAGGCCGACAACAACATCGAGTACTCCGTGGTGCTCAGTGCCATCGACGCCGCCCGCAACGCCGGGGTGCGCCGCATCGGCACCATCACCGAGCTGCCCAAGGGCGCGCGGGTCGTCACCAAGGAAGAATGAAGCCCTTTGCCCGTCCCGCGGCGTGCGCGCGGCGGGGCGGGCACCGACAACCGATCTGGAGGGATTGATCCCATGTCGATGGGAGTTGGCGGAAGCAAGGGCGGCGCCATGAACGAGATCAACATGACGCCCATGATCGACGTGCTGCTCGTGCTGCTCATCATCTTCATGGTGGTGCAGCAGGGGCTGCAGCGTGGTCTGAGCGTTCAGGTCCCGCCGCCCAAGGAAAAGGAAGAGCTGGCCCAGAAGCCGCCCGACGATCAGCAGATCGTGCTCGAGGTGGAGCCCGGGCCCAAGTACTTCGTGAACAAGCAGGAAGTGCAGTCGGCCAATCTGGAGAACTTCCTGCGCGAGACCTTTGCGCCGCGCGCGCGCAAGGTGATCTTTGTGAAGGGCGCGGAGAACCTGTCGTACGGCGAGGTGGTTCGCGCCGTCGACGCCAGCCGCGCGGCCGACATCACGCTGGTGGGCCTGGTGCCGCGCCCCGAGCAGGGGCCGGCCACGGTAACCCCCGCGGCGGCGCCGTAACGCCGGATCTCGGATTCGATACGCTCGCCGGAAGCCGGCGGTCCCTCACGGGGGCCGCCGGTTTTCTTGCTTCTGGGAGGGCTGAACCTCGCGTGGTCCAAAGTAATCGAATTTCGTCCGCCGGCGGCCCCTCACCCGACCTCTCCCCAACTTCGGCAGTCGGACTATGGGAAACAGAGGTCAGGGTACAGAGGAACAGACAACAGCCAGAGGAACAGAGGACGGAATGCGGATCACCTCTGTTCCTCTAGCTGCGCTCGGTCCCTCTGTACCTTCCGATGTTGTCTTTCCGGATTCAGTATGAGGATGAGGATGAGAGGGTGTTGAGACACCTCCGTTGTTCCCCAGAAGCACACTGTCATCCTGAGAGGGTGTTGGAAACCTCAGTTGTTCCTCAAGAAGCACACTGTCATCCTGAGGGAGCGCACGCCTGAGCCATCATAGCCACCAAAGCTTGCGCGCGACCGAAGGATCTTTGTCGGGTCGCGCGAGACCCAGCCCTCGGGAGCCGTTCAAGGCTCCTGCTTCTGCGGGCAAGGTCCTTCAGTCGGCGCCAAAGTGTTGTGTATCAGCAGATTGCGGAGCGGCGCCTTCTACGAGACGACTCTCGTCGGCGGACATGTTCCGTAGCACCCGTCAGAATCCCGCCCTGTCCATCCGTTCCATCTCCACACCCTCACACGGACGGAGGCACGGATGCAGAACCCTCCCGGCCACACGCGCGACGAGCTCGCGTCGTCCATCAACGTCACGCCCATGGTGGACGTGATGCTGGTGCTGCTCATCATCTTCATGGTCGTCACCGTCTCGCTTCCCTACACGGCGCAGCTGCCACGTACCCGCACCGCCGCGCCCGCCGTTGAAGACCGCGTGACGCTGGCGATCGACAACCAGGGGGCGTACTGGCTGGACCGGGCGCGGGTGGCGCCGCCGGAGCTGCCGGCGCGGCTGGCGGCCGCGTATTCGGCGCGGGACGGCGACCACGTGCTCTACCTCAAGGCCCACCACGGCGTGCCCTACGCCACGGTGCTTACGGCGGTGGACGCGGCGCGGGACGCCGGAGTGCGGCGGCTGGGGGTGATCACGGAGCAGGCGCGGCGGAACTGACGGGGCGGATGGACGGGGAACTGCGATTCACCAACTCAGCGAGGAGGCGGCGATGGCGATGACGACGGGCGGGCGCAGGGGCGGCAGCATCGGCGAGATCAACATGACGCCCATGATCGACGTGCTGCTGGTGCTGCTGATCATCTTCATGGTGGTGCAGCAGGGGCTGCAGCGCGGGCTGAGCGTGCAGGTGCCGCCGCCGCCGGACGGACAGACCCAGATCGCACAGACCGCCAACCTGGTGCTGGAGCTTGCGCCCGGCGGCGACTACCGGCTGAACCGCCAGCCCGTGGCGCGCGAGCGGCTGGCGCAGGAGCTGGGGGCGGTGTTCGCGGATCGCACGCGGAAGGTGCTGTTCGTCCGCGGCGCTGAATCGCTTCCGTACGGCGAGGTGATCGCCGCGGTGGACGCGAGCCGCCTGGCGGGGGTGCAGGTGGTGGGGCTGGTGCCGCGCAGCTGACCGCGGCGATGCGGGATGAACTCGAAGGGGCAGCGCGTAGAACCGTGCTGCGCCCTTCGACGCATCTGCATCGGCGGCCGATCGCCTACCGCTGGTTCGTACGCCGCCACGGGCCTGCCTCGAAGGTGCCCTCCTCCAGGCGCGAGGTGCCGCGCGGGCCCTGAAGGGTAAGCGACACGGTGCCGCGCATGACGCCGCGGACGCGGTCGAGCTCCTGAAAAGTGATGGTGCCGGCGGTCGCCACGGCGCGGTAGGTCAGCACGTCGCCTCCCACCGTCTCCGAGTAGTGGCTCGGATCGCCCGACGTCGCCGTCGTCACCACGGTGAATACGCCGGGTGAGGTTTCCACGGCACGGATGGTCAGCCACTGCTCATCCGCGCCGGCGGTCCGCCGCCGTGAGTAGATCGCGAAGGTGTCGCGCGCGACGTCCGACTCGGCGTCTCCCACCCAGGCGGCGCCGTCCAGGGTGGCAGCGAACGTTCCCTGGTCCACGGGGGCGGTGGGTTCCTTGTCACAGCCGGCGGAGAAGGCAAGGAGGGCCAGCAGGGCGGGGAGCAGCGCGCGTTTCATGGGCTTGGTGTGCAGTCTCGGGTGCGGAGGAAGGCTCGGTGGGAGAACGCGCGGGTGGGCCGGGTTGCGACAGGCGTTTCTACCAGTCCATCCCGGCGGAGACCAGGACGCCCAGTCCTGGGCTGAAGTCCGTGTACCCCTTTACCACCTCCGCCAGCAGCCAGCGCCGTCCACCCGCGCGCACCCCCAGCCGCACCTCGCCCAGCGATTCGTTGCCGCGGATCTCGCTGTGCCCCGTCCCCACCTGCTGGCCCACGATCGTGAGCATCGGCTGGAGGCCGGCGGCCGCGAGCTCCGCGCGCAGCGTGTAGACCAGCAGGTCGTCCTGCTCGAACCGCTGCTCGCGCGTACCGAAGATGCCGATCCCCGCCTCCCCCTGTACGGCGACGCGCCCACGCACCGCCCGCCCGGCGAGCGTGGCGAAGAAGTCGGTGGCGTCGCGGTCCAGCCCCACGGTGTTGTCCGTGGTGGGCAGGCGCGCGCCGAAGCGCAGGGCGGCGGCCACCGGCGCGCCCTCGTTCGTCAGCCGCACGGCCGTGAGGACGCGGTAGTCGCCGGCGTCGCGGCGCGTCCCGTCGTCATCCGCCCGCACCTCCGGCTCCGCGGGTGCGAAGCGCGACGCCTCGTCGAAGATGCGCTGCACGGTGCCGCCCGCTTCCAGCACCACGCGCCCCGTCCGCCAGAACGCGCGGAAGTTGCCCGCCTCCACCAGCGTGCCCTCCGTCCCCGCCAGCGAGGCGCGCTGGTCCCGCATCCACCCCGCCCCCACCTGCGCCGACACCGTGCGCCCCGCATCGAACATTCGCCACTCCAACGGCTCCAGCGGCCGCAGCTGCGCGCGCGCGGCGGGTGCGCAGGCCAACGCGGCGCACGTGGCGAGGGCGACGGAGCGAAAGCGCATCGTGGCAGGTGCTTCGGAATGATGGGAGATCGGCTGCGGAGGCGGGGCTCAGCAGGCGCCCACGGGCCCGACCGCGCGGAACGTGAGCACCGCGGCCACCCTGGTTCCGTCGCTGCCCAGCACCGGGCGGGCGCTCCCTTCCACCAGCACCTGGCTGCCGTCGGGGCGCCGGATGCGCCATCGGGCGCCGGTGACCGTTTCGCCGGCCAGCACCGCGCGCGCCAGGGGAAGCTCCCGCGGAGGGTACGGGCGCCCGTCCTCGGTAAGCAGGTTGTAAACCTGGCCGTACTGGTCGGGCGGCACGTCCAGCACCGCCGCGCCGTGCATCTCTCTGGCCGCCTCGTTGACGACGCGGATGCGCCCGTCCGCGTCGGTGACGATCACGCCCTCGGCGATCTGGTCCAGCACGGCGGCCGTCTCGCGCGAGGCGTTGGCCAGCCGGTTGCGCTCGGCCACAAGGTCCGTCACGTCCACGCTCAGGCTCAGCACGCCCGACACGCGTCCGTCCACCTCGAAGAGCGGCTGGTAGATGGCGTTGAACACGCCGGTCACCATGTCGCCTTCACCCGTGGGGTCGTAGCGCACCTGCATCTCACGCCCCTCGAAGGGCTGGCCGGTGCGGTACACCTCGTCCAGCAGCTCGAACAGGCCCTGCCCCTGAAGTTCGGGGAGCGCCGCGCGCGCGGTAAGGCCCTCCAGCTCGCGCCCGTTCAACAGGCGCCGGGCCATCTCGTTCACCACTTCAAAGCGGTGGTCGGGGCCGCGCACCACCGAAATGGCCAGCGGCGCCTGGCGCACCAGCTCGCGCACGGCTTCGCGCACCGCGTCCGTCTGCTGCTTGCGCGCGACCTCGGTAATGTCTGAAAGAAAGAGCAGGATGCGATCGCCCGTGGGCACCACCCGCACGTTGTGCCACGCGTACAGCGAGGGGTAGAAGAACTTGAAGACGGCGGCCAGCCGCGTTTGCGCCACGCGCTTCACCTCGGACTGAAAGCGGGTGTCGGTGGCGTCGGGCACCGCGTCCCACACAAGGGTTCCCACTACGTCGGCGCGGCGACGGCGCAGCAGCAGCTCGGCGCGCCGGTTCATCTCCACCACCCGCCACTCTTCATCCAGCACCAGAATGCCGTCCGACACGTGCTCCAGCAGCGCCTCGATCATCGGTCTCCCCGGATGGACCTCTTTGCCCGCGTCATTCCTGATGGTCCTAACCTGCCCCGGCGCCGCTCCCCCGGCAACCCTGCCCCCCGGGCGAAGACCCGCCCGCCGCGTTTGCCCACCCGGTGGAGGGAAGTGCATCATACCATCTCCCGGATTTCGATGTGCACTGAGGGGAACGATTTTCACGCGGAGGCGCAGAGAAAACAGAAGAGGCGCGGAGGAAACGCCCAAAACGCCTCCGCGCCTCATCAGTTCCTCCGCGCCTCCGGTGCGTCAGGCGAAGCCTGACCTCTCTTGTGAACTGAAAGGAGTTCACCATGTGAAATGCCTGTGACACATGTAGCCGAGCAGGCGGTGTAGCCGGGCAACCGGAGCGCTGAAGCCCTGCGAGGCGCACGGTGCGAGCCATAGCGAAAGCGAACCCGGTTCAGCCTCGAAACGCCAAGATGAGAGCGGCCAGCCCTTCGGAGAGGGTGAAGCCAGCACTGGCGGGGAAGCCACAGGCATGTGCACCCGTCGGGCTCTCCGGGGTGGTAGGGGACAGCGCGTACCGAGAGAGGGGTCGAGGAACCTGAGAAGCGCCCGGCGTGCGGGGTCGTGCCCCAAGGCGCGGCTGGGAATCCATAACCAGTCGGCGCTGCACGGCCGGGCGGCGGAGGGGGCCATAGTAGCGGGGAAGCGGGGTAACTCCCGTGGAGCGAAGGGCCTCCGCCGGTGGGATGCGGAGTCAGAAACGAGGAGAGACCGCTTGCGTCATGACGCCACTACGGGAGACGGGGAGGAACTGCCGGAGGCCTTTGCGGTCAACCGGCAGGGCCTGCCCCTGAAGCTCTTCACGCTGAGACAGAAGCTGTACCTGAAGGCGAAGCGAGAGCCGAAGTTCCGGTTTTACGCACTGTACGACCGGATCTACAGGCAAGATGTGCTTGAGGCGGCCTGGGCCCTGGTTGCCGGTAACGACGGCGGTCCAGGGGTGGACGGGCTCACGATCGAACAGATCGAGAACTCACCTGGGGGGCCGGATGCGCTGGTGGCGGAACTGCACCAGTCGCTGAAGGCAAAGACGTACCGTCCTCAGGCGGTGCAGCGCGTGTACATCCCCAAGCTGGACGGAAGGTTGAGGCCGCTGGGCATTCCGACGGTTCGCGACCGGGTGGCGCAAACGGCAGCAAAGCTGATCCTGGAGCCCATCTTCGAAGCGGATTTCCTGGAGTGCTCGCACGGCTACCGTCCCAGACGCAACGCAAAGGACGCGCTGGTGCAGATCAAGGACAATCTGCGCGCGGGGTACACGGCAGTCTACGACGCGGATTTGCAAGCCTACTTCGACACGATCCCGCACGACAAGCTGATGAAGGCGGTCGAGCGGCGGGTGGCGGACCGTTCGGTCCTCGCCCTGCTCCGCATGTGGCTGGATGCACCTGTGGAGGATCGCGACGAGGACGGCCGGCGGAAGGTAAGCCGACCGAAGCAGGGGACGCCGCAGGGCGGGGTTATCTCGCCGCTGCTGGCCAACCTGTACCTGCACTGGTTCGATACGAGATTCCACCGCCCCGAAGGGCCGGGAACGTGGGCGAAAGCCCGTCTGGTCCGCTACGCCGACGACTTCGTCATCATGGCGCGGTACGTAGGGCCGCAGATCACGGGCTGGGTGGAGCGAACCGTGGAAGGATGGCTTGGCCTGACGATCAACCGGAGCAAGACCCGGGTGGTGAGCGTGACCCAGACGAGCGGCGCCAGCCTGGATTTTGTGGGCTACACGTTCCGGTACGACTGGGATCGTCATGGAAGGAGGTTTCGGTATCTCACAGCCGTTCCTTCTGACAAGGCGGTGGCGCACCGCAAAGAATGCGTGCGGGAGGCGACCGGGCCGAAGCGGTGCTTCGTGCCTCTGCCGGAACTGGTTCAGCAGATGAATCAGGAGCTTCGTGGCTGGGGAGCGTATTTCAGCTACGGGCACCCGCGCCGTGCTCATCGAAAGGTGAACGCGTTCGTGGTCGGGCGGTTGACCCGGCACCTCAAACGTAGGAGCCAGCGCGCCTGCCGACCACCGGCGGGTATGACCTACTACGGTTTCCTGACCAAGCGATTGGGCTTGGAACTGTTGTAGGCCGCGCGCGCAACTCTCCGATAGCCAACAGGTGAATCCATCGGGTGAGCCGGATGCGGGAAATCTGCATGTCCGGTTCGATGAGGGGCCCCAGGGTACTGCCCTGGGGTCTACTCTACCGTGATGTTTTTCCGTCTTTCCCTCTGATTGCACAACGAACTGCGAGAAATGTTATCAGGCTCGCGCTTGCACACGTGCGGGGAACAGCCGGTCACGGAAGGTGTGCCGCCGCAATCGAACCGCTCGCAATCCGCGCGCAGGGCGAATCAATCCGCGACGGCGGCGCTGGGGATCCACCGGTCCAGGTTGGCGAGGACTTCCGGCGCGCGGGTCAGCACCTCGTCGGGGTAGCCGAGGGCGCGTTTGATCTCGAGGTCGCGCTGCATGCGGTTGCGGATGCGCTCCAGCGCCATCACCCCGCGCGCGCCCAGCTGCCGCCGGTAGTAGAACGAGTTGGATGGCACCGGAAAGTCGCTGCCGTGAAGGGTGCGCTCCACCAGCTGCGCGTCACGGGCAAAGCGGGGAAGGTGCGGAAAGCGGGACGGGTTGCTGATGCCGGAGTTGTCCACCCACAGGTGCGGAAAGCGCTCCATCATCCGCCGCAGCATGGGCACCTGGTCGGGGTCGCGCGCGTACGTGACTGGCGCGCCGGTGTGGGCGACGATGATCCGCACCCCCTCTTCCAGCGGAAACAGGATGCGGCGCAGGTCCTTGAGGTCGGGTGAGACTTCGGCGAAGGTGTTCTCGCTGCCGCCGGAGTGCACCAGGACGGGGATGCCGGTCTCCGCCAGCCGCCGGTAGAACGGGCCCAGCGACCGGTCGCCCGGATCGATGTCCTGCGTGGCGGGAAGCCACTTGATGAGCGTGGCGCCGCCCTCGATGCACGCCTCCAGCGCGTCCAGCGCGTCGCGCCGGTGCGGGTTCACCGAGGGGCCGGGGAGCAGTTCCGGGTGGCGGCGGCAGACCTCGAACACCCACGACGCGGGGACGATCATCTGCGACCGCACCGGGTCCAGCGCGCCGGCGCGGTCGTACACGCCGTCAAAGCCCAGCGCCACCGCGTAGTCCAGCTCACTGCCGCGCACCCGCTGCGCGATCTGCGCGGCCCACTCCGCGTCCGCGTGGGCGGCGTCGGACGGCCGGTGACGCAGCCGCAGCAGCTTGTACGTCATCCGCCGGGTGAACGCGGGCGAGACCCAGCACCCGGACTCGTCCGTCCCCTGGCCGGCCAGGTGCACGTGGCAGTCGATCTTTGGCGTCAAGCAGTCTCCATGGCGGGGCGCGGCTCCCGTATCCAGCCCAGCACGGCGTTTACGGCCGCGGCGTCGAACGGCAGGCTGTAATGCGTCGCGGTGCGCAGGGAGCGCAAGTGTCCGGCCCCGGGCTCCATCCGCGCGACGATCCGCTCCCCCTGCGCGTGGGGGACAATGGCGTCGGCGTGGCTGTAGACCAGCAGCGTGGGGATGCGGATGGCGGATACACGATCCTCCAGATCCATCTCCCCCAGCAGGCGCTGGACGGCGGCCACGTAGCTCCACGCGCGCCCGTCCGCGTCTACGCGGCGAAAGGGGTACGCCGCGCGCTTTACCGGGCCAAAGGCGGGGACCAGACCCCACAGGCCGTAGTGCTCGCGCTGCGTGAGCGTGGCGCGGCTGAAGAAGCCGCGCACCTCCGCCACCGCCGTCCGCGCCCCGATGCGCACGTCCACCGGCGCGGAGAGGATCGCGACGGAGACGGTGCGGTCCAGCGTGCCGGACGCCAGCGCGTCCAGCACCAGCGACCCGCCCAGGCTGTGACCGATCACGTGCAGCGGCAGCGCCGGCCGCTCCCGCTCCGCCGCATCCGCCGCCGCGGCGACGGCCGTACGCACGGTACCGGACGCGAACGTGGTGGTGCTGCCGCAGCCGTGCCCGTCCACGTCGAACGAAAACACCTCACAACCGGCGCAAAGGAGTGCGCGAAACAGCTCCAGCAGCGGATACACGGCGTCGTTCCCCGCGCCATGCGCCACCAGGACGCGAGCGCACGGCGCATCCGCCGGGAGCAGGCGGACGGCGCACACCTCGCCGCCCGCTTCCGGCCGCGGGTAGCGCTCGTCCTCCGCGCGTGCGCCCAGGCGCCCGGCCCACGCGGACAGCCGCTCGCCGTACCCGCGCGTCACACCGGCGGGCCGCCGCGGGCCTGGTGCGCGTCCGCCACGTCCCAGCCGGTCCCTTCGCGGTCGGAGGGCACCGTCTGCCCCTGCGCGTGGGCGCGGTGCACGTCGCGCGACATGGGGTCGCCCTCCGACGGCGGCACCTCCGCGTTCTCCGGCGTGCCCAGCGGCTTGCCGGGGGGGGCCAGGTCGGCCCCCACCTCGCCGGTGATCAGGCGGGCGCCGCGCTGCCAGGTAAGGTAGCTCCACGCCCACTGCATCAGCACCACCAGCCGGTTGCGGAAGCCGATCAGGAAGAGGATGTGGATGAGCAGCCACGCCATCCACGCGAACCACCCCTTCATCTTCATCCCCATCCCCTGCAGCACCGCGGCGCGCCGGCCGATGGTGGCCATGCTCCCCTTGTCGCGGTAGCGGAACGGCGTCCTGGGCTCGCCCCGGAGCGTGCGGCCGATGATCCTGGCCGCGTGCTCGCCGCCCTGCATGGCCACCTGCGCCACGCCGGGGAGCGGCTTGCCGTCCGGCCCCGCCAGGTTTGCCAGGTCGCCCACGACGAAGACCTCGGGATGGCCGGGGACGGACAGATCCGGGTTCACCATCACCCGTCCCACGCGGTCCGTCTCCGCGCCCAGCGCTTTGCCCAGCGGCGACGCGGTGACGCCGGCCGCCCAGACCACGTTGCGGGTGCGGATCTTTTCCTCGCCCACGTACACGGCCTCGGGCTCGATGCCGGTGACGATGGAATCCGTCCGCACCTCCACGCCCACCCGCTCCAGCGCCCGCCTGGCGTAGGCGGACAGGTCCTCGTCGTACGCGGCCAGCACGCGAGGTCCGCCTTCCAGCAAAATCACCCGCGCCGTCTGCGGGGCGATGCGGCGAAAGTCCTTGACCAGCGAGTGGTGCGCGATCTCGGCGAAGGCACCCGCCATCTCCACCCCGGTGGGCCCCGCCCCGATGACGACGAAGGTGAGCAGGGCGCGCTGCTCGTCGGGATCTTCCTCCTGCTCGGCGGCCTCGAAGGCCAGCAAAAAGCGGCGGCGGATGTGTGTGGCGTCTTCGATCGTCTTGAGGCCGGGCGCCAGCGGCTCCCACTCCGGGTGGCCGAAGTAGGCGTGCGTGGCGCCGGTGGCCACGATCAGGTAGTCGTAGGCCAGATGCTGCCCGTCGGCCAGCACCACCTCGCGCCGGGACAGGTCGACGCCGGTGACCTCGGACATCCGCACCTCCGTCGCGCTCTGCTTGCGCAGGATGCTGCGGATGGGCCCGCTGACATCCGCCGGCGAAAGGGCCGCGGTGGCCACCTGGTAAAGAAGCGGCTGAAAGACGTGGTGGTTGCGCCGGTCCAGCACCGTAACGCTCACGTTTACCCGGCGCAGCGCCCGCGCCGCCCACAGCCCGCCAAAGCCGCCGCCCACCACCACCACGTGCGGCACCCTGAGGATCGCCGTATCGCTCATCGTCCACCGTCCTGTCGCGTGTTGCGCAACCCGCTGGCGAGAACGATACCGCGGCAGCGTCAGGCGCGAAACGGGTGCGGCCGGCGGTTGACGCGAAGGGAACGCGGGCGTAGACTCGCTCCCCCAGACCAGACACCCGGAGCCATGGCCACGCCCACGCCCAACACCGTTCCCGGATACGCGCTCGCCGCGCCCACCGAGCAGGACGCCATCACCTTTCTGGCACGCGCCCTGGGACCCGACCGCGCGGTGTCCCTGTGGGTGCGCACCTGCCAGGAAGCCGGCGTGCGCAGCGGCAAGCTGGGGCTGGACGAGCTGGAGCGCGCGGCGCAGGCGCTGGCCAGGCAGGAAGGGGTGGCGGGTGTGATCGGGAACTCGCTGGTGATCCGGCTGCGGACGTACCGGCTGCTGGAAAAAACGCGGCAGCTGCAGGGAGAGGGACGATGACCGACGGCGGCGACGTGCTGCGCGATCCCGCGCGCCTGGCGGAGATCGCGGCGCTGGGGCTTACCGCGCCCGAGGTGGACGCCGTGCTGCAGCAGACGGTCGACGAGGCCGCGGCCGCGCTTAACCTGCCCACCGCGCTGGTGAGCGTGGTGATGGGCGAGGCGCAGTACTTTGCGGCGCAGCACGGGCTTACGGGGTGGATGGCGGAGGCGCACGGCACGCCGGTGGAGTGGTCGTTCTGCGCCAACGCGGTGCAGAGCGGCGAGCCGTTCGTGGTGGAAGACGCCACCACGCACCCGGTGACGAAGGACAACCCGCTGGTGCGCTTCGACAACCTGGCGTGCTACGCGGGGATCCCGCTGGTGACGTCCACCGGCCACACGCTGGGCACGCTGTGCGTGATCGGCAACGAGCCGCGCTCGTTCACCGAGGCGGAGATGGACGTGCTGCGCGGGCTGGCGAGGAAGGCGATCGCGCGCATCGAGGCGCGGCGGGGGAGTAACGGCGGCGGTGGTGTGTCGGAGCCGGCCTCTCACCCGGGCGGTTGAAACCGCGGCGATTGATGGACACCCGTTCCAGCGCCGCGTCAACCGCATCCCCAAACGCCCGAGATGCACGTGGTTGGGATTCTCGGACCATTCGGCAGCGCGGTCGATCGCCTTCTCCACTCTGGGACGCAGGACGATCGTTCGGCTTACCCGCTACCGCTCACGAAGCCGTGTACGACCCGTGTCCCACGTATCGATGATAAGGGATCGGTGAGGTGCGCTCCGAACTCCCGATCGGCTTCATCCGCGATTTCGCCAGGGATCGGGCACAGGCCGGCTTCGCTTTCCACACTGTCCCAGAGCGCTTCGATGATCTCGAGGCGTTTCTCCCAGCGGGAGGCCGCGGAGCTGGTCGATGGAGACATCCATGGTCGCACTGCTCAAAGGTCCTCCCTGGCCGTCGCCGGCCGATCGCGGATGGAGGTTAACACGGCGCGGGCACGGTTCCAACCCACGACGCGATCGAACGCTCATCTTCCCTGCACGCCCAACGTGCAGGTGCGGAGGAATTTCTCCGTCAGCTCGTACTTCTCCTGACAGACCTGCGCGAGCTGATCGGTATGGCGCTGGCCGGGGAGGTGGCACCAGACAACAGGCTTGCCGCGAGACTGCACGGCGTGGATGGCGCGCACGTAATCGGTGTCTCCCGCCACGAGCATCGCCACGTCGAACCGGTCCTCGTAGGCTCCGACCACCATGTCGACGGCGAGGTTCACGTCCGTCTCCTTCTCGACGTGGTACCGGCGGCCCTCGCTGTCCGATCTCGGCTCGTGGCGGCCCAGTACAAGGTCGATGCGACTGCTGCGGCGGAGCTCGTCGAAAAACTTCTGCTGGCGCCTGTATGCCTCGCTGCTGTAGTGAGGCATGGGTGAGGTGTAGTAGCGAAGCTTGGCGAAGTGGTACCCTCGGCTCAACCGGGTCGCCAGAAGGTTGAGATCCACCCGGTAGGGAATGCCTTCACCCAGGCGCGACAGATAGAAGTTCGTCCCGTCGACGAAGATCTCAAGCCGGGGCGGATGCGACGTCTTTGGTGGATCAGCGGTCATCTGACGGTAAATAACGAGGGGTTGCACCATTGCTGGCACAACCCCCCGGAGATAATTACCCACACTGCCCGCAGGCAGGGGGCGACCGTCAAACCGAAGCTAAACACGTCGGCCAGATCAGTCAAGGGGGTTGATGTGGCTTGCGATTCGCCTTGTACGTGAACGGGGTGAACGCGCGCCGGACCAGAGGATAACCGGCGATCATCGATCCTCAAAACCGCGAGCCGCCAATACGCGAACGAGTTTTTCGGGCCATTGTGCGCTGTCGCTCCGCCTGCGATCCAGGGCCTGATCCGGGGCGGGGCAGAGGACTTGCGGGCTGCGGCGCCAGGTTTTGGCTCGCGATACCACTCCAGGCATCGATGATTTTTCGCAACGCGTTCGCGGCGGGCGTATTCGCCGCGCTCCTTTCGGCGCCGCCTACTCCGGTTAGGGCGCAGGACACCGTTCGGATCGTCCCTCTCGATACGGTGACGGTGCAGGGGCTGGGCACGCCCGGGCCGGCGCTGCGGGCGCCGTTCCCGGTCTCGGTGGTGCAGGAGACGGAGATCCGCCAGGCGCGGCCGGCACTGGCGCTCACGGACGCGCTGTCCGCACTCCCGGGCGTGCAGGTGGACAACCGCTTAAACTACGCGCTGGGCGAACGGATCTCCGTGCGGGGGCAGGGTGCGCGGGCGCAGTTCGGTGTGCGCGGGATCCGGGTGCTGGTGGACGGGATTCCCGCCACGCTGCCGGACGGGCAGACCACGCTGAACCACGTGGATCCCGGCGCGCTGGGGCGGGCGGAGGTCATCCGCGGGCCCGCGTCGGCGCTGTACGGCAACGCGTCGGGCGGGGTGATCCGCCTTGCGCCGGCCGCGCCGCCGGACGCGCCGCTGGCGTCGGATCACCGCGTGCTGGCGGGGAGCGACGGGCTGCTGCGGATGGAGACCAGCGCTGGCGGGCGTGCCGGCGCGGCGGCGTACCGCGCCTGGGTGTCGCGCCTGTCGTACAACGGCTACCGGCAGCATGCATCCGCTGAAAACCTGAACGCCGGCGGCACGTTCTCCTGGGCGCGCGGCGCGGACCAGGTGCGGCTGTCGTTCACGGCCGTGCGCTACGACGCGCTGAACCCGGGCTCGCTCTCCGACTCGCTGCTGCGGGTGGACCGCGGCGCCGCCTTCGCGCGCAACGTGGAGCAGCGCACGGGCGAGGAGGGGCGGCAGGGGCAGGCGGGGATCTGGTGGCGGCACCAGGCGGGGCCCGGCGCGCTGGAGGTGGCGGCGTACGCGCTGGCGCGCTCGATCGACAACCCTATCCCTACTGCCGTCATCGACCTGGACCGGCGCGTGGGTGGCGTGCGGGCCACCTGGTCCGCGGACGCGGGGCCGCTGCGCTGGCTGGCCGGCGCGGAGGTGGAGGGGCAGCGCGATGACCGGCTGAACTTCGCCAACCAGGCGGGCGAGCGGGGGACGCGGACGCTGGACCAGCGCGAGCGGGTGGCGTCGTCGTCCGCGTTCGCGCAGGGGGCGGCGGAACTGCTCGGCCGGCTGGAGGTGCTGGGGGCGCTGCGCTACGACCGCTTCCGCTTCTCCGTGCGCGACCGGCTGGTCTCGGAGGCGAATCCGGACGACTCCGGAGCGCGGACGCTGCAGCGCGTGAGCCCCGCGCTGGGCGTATCCTTCGCCGCCACGCCGGCCGTCTCCATCTACGCCAACGTGGCGACGGCGTTCGAGACGCCCACGACCACGGAGCTGGCCAACCGGCCCACGGGCGCGGGCGGGTTCAACCCGGAGCTGCAGCCGCAGCGCACCGTCTCGGCGGAGGTGGGGGCGAAAGCGCGGCCGGCGCCGTGGCTCTGGCTGGAAGGCGCCGCGTACCGGGCCCGCGTGGAGGATGCGCTGATCCCCTTCGAGGTGGCCGGCGCGCCGGGGCGCGTATTCTACCGCAACGCGGGCCACGCGCGGCACCGCGGGGTGGAGGCCAGCGCCATCGTCGCGCCGCGGCCGGGCTGGTCGGCGCGGGCGGCGTACACGTGGACGGACGCGCGCTTCGGCCGCTACGTGGTCGACGGACAGGACCGCGAGGGGAATCCCGTCCCCGGCGTGGCGCCGCACCGGCTCGACGTGTCGCTGCTGGCGTCGCCGGAGCGGGGGCCCTTCGCCGGGATGGACCTGCGCCACGTCTCCAGCACGCCGGTGGCGGACGACGACGCGGAGGGCCGCTTTCGCTCCCCCGCGTACACGCTGCTGGACGTGCGCGGCGGGTGGGAGGGCGCGCGCGCCGGCCGGGTCGCGCTCTCCCCGTTCGTGGGGGTGATGAACGTGACGGACCGCGTGTACAACACCTCCGTGGTGGTGAACGCGTTCGGCCGGCGTTACTACGAGCCGGGGCCCGGACGCACGGTGTACGCGGGCGTCCGGTTGACGCTGGGAATGCCGGAATCGTGAGCACCGGCGCGGTGAAGGTGGGCACCGGGGATACCGTTCACCTTGCCGCCGGGGGCGCCCCGTGCTAGAGTTGCCGTTTCTGCCCCGCCGCCCCGGGCCGGAACGTCAGGCGGGGCCGCACGAACGAACCGATCATCCGACCGATGTCAACTACGTTGAACGCCGATGCCGCGGCGCCCGTGATTGGGCGTGAAAGCCGCTACGGGCTGGAAAACCACGGCATCCGGAACCCCGGCACCGTGTTCTGGAACCTGAACCCGGTGGAGCTGGTGGAGCACGCCATCCGCCGCGGCGAGGGCACGCTGGTGGACGGCGGACCGTTCAACGCCGTCACCCAACCGCACACCGGCCGCTCCCCGCAGGACCGCTTCGTGGTCCGCGAGCCGTCGTCGGAGGCCGACATCGACTGGGGCAAGGTCAACATCCCCTTCGAGGCGGAGAACTACGACCGCCTGCGCGAAGACGTGATGGGCCACCTGGAAGGGCAGAACCTGTACGTGCGCGACATGTGGGCGGGCGCGGACCCGCGCTACCGCCTTGGCGTGCGGGTGGTGACGCCCAACGCGTGGCACAACCTGTTCGCGTACAACATGTTCCGCCGCCCCGCCGCGGAAGAGCTGGATGACTTCACCCCCGGCTTCACCATCCTGCACGCGCCCGAGTACCAGGCGGACCCGGCGCGCCACGGCACCCGCACCAGCACCTTCATCCTGATCCACTTCGGGAAGAAGGAAGTGCTCATCGGCGGCACGCGCTACGCGGGCGAGATCAAGAAGTCCGTCTTTGGCCTGCTGAACTACCTGCTTCCCAAGCAGGGCGTGCTGTCCATGCACTGCTCGGCCAACGTGGGGCCCGAGGGTGACACGGCGCTCTTCTTCGGCCTGTCCGGCACGGGCAAGACCACGCTGTCGGCGGATCCCGAGCGCGCGCTGATCGGCGACGACGAGCACGGGTGGAGCGACGAGGGGATCTTCAACTACGAGGGCGGCTGCTACGCCAAGGCCATCAACCTCTCCCCCGAGGGCGAGCCGGAGATCTACGCCACCACGCGTATGTTCGGCACGGTGCTGGAGAACTGCGTGCTGGACGAAGAGCGCCGGGTGGACTTCGCCAGCCAGGCCATCACCGAGAACACGCGCGTCTCGTACCCGCTGCACTACATCCCCAACCACGTGCCGCAGGCGCAGGGCGGGCATCCGCGCAACGTCGTCTTTCTCACGGCCGACGCGTACGGCGTGCTTCCCCCGATCGCCCGGCTGACCCCCGAGCAGGCGATGTTCTACTTCCTTTCCGGCTACACGGCCAAGGTGGCCGGTACGGAGCGGGGGGTAAAGGAGCCGCAGCCCACCTTCAGCGCCTGCTTTGGCGCCGTCTTCATCCCCCTGCACCCGGGCGTGTACGCCGAGATGCTGGGCGAGAAGCTGCGCGAGCACGGGTCGCGCGTGTGGCTGGTGAACACCGGCTGGACCGGCGGCCCGTACGGCGAGGGAAGCCGGATGAAGCTGGCCTACACCCGCGCCATGGTGCGGGCCGCGCTGGCGGGCCAGCTGGACGACGTGGAGACCACCACCGCGCCCTTCTTCGGGCTGGAGATCCCCACCAGCGTGCCGGGCGTGCCGTCCGAGGTGCTGAACGCGCGTGAGACGTGGAGCGACAAGGACGCCTACGACGCGCAGGCCGCCAAGCTGGCGGGGCTGTTCGCCGAAAACTTCGAGCGCTTTGCCGACCGCGTCCCGGAGGCGGTTCGCAACGCCGGTCCCAGGACCTCGTAAAGCGCTGGTTCGGCGGATGACGAGGGGGCGGGCCGGAGCCGATCGCGCTCCGGCCCGCTCTCCGTTCCTCCCCTGTCGCACGGGGGCCGCCGGACGATTAGATTTCCGCCGGCGCCCCCGGAAACCCGCATCAGCCCCATGAGCGAGACGCAGCCGACGACCCAGCAGATGCCGCCCTCGATCGAGAAGATCCTGCGGCGGTTCGCCACGCTGTCGCCCGACATGACGCGCCAGGCGCTGGTGCAGTACGCCAACCGGCTCCCGCCCCTCCCCGGGCACCTGGCCGGGGTGGACCTGGAGCAGTACCGGGTGCACGAGTGCCAGACGCCCGTGGCCATCTTTCCCGAGGTGGTGGATGGAAAGATGTACTACCACGCCGAGGTGCCGCGGGAAAGCGCCGCCATCCGCGCGCTGCTGGCGATGATCTTCGAAGCGGTGAACGGCCAGCCGCCGGAGACGGTGCTGGGCATCCCGCAGGACTTTGTGCGGCAGGTGATGGGCAAGATCGGCCTGTCCGCGCGCGAGGCGGGGCTCACCGCCATGGTGGAGCGGCTGAAGCGCGCCGCCCGCGCCGCCGTCCAGGAATGCGGCACCGACCGGAAGCCGGACGCGGCGTGAGCCGCGGACGGCCCACCGCGACCATCCGTACAGAAGCGCGGATCTCGTGTCTGCGCGGGCACTTGCCAGAAGCTGGAGCGGCGGGCGCGCGCGCACCCGCCCGCGGCGCGCCCCTTGCGCATGTACGGGGCAGCGCTTCTTTTACCGGCCCGGCCGGGAGAAACGCCTCCTGGCCGCGCGTGAAGACCCTCAGGAGAGCGATTCGTGAAGGCTGACGTGTTTCGGCGGTGGGCGCGCGGCGCCGCGTGGCTGCTCCCCGTGGCGCTGCTGGCCGGGTGCGAGCCCGGCGCGGAGGGCGGCTTTGACCGCGTGGCGTACCGCGGCGAGCCCCAGACGCCGCGCGTGGCGCACCCGGACCCGCCGGCGGTGACGCCGGGCACCACCGTGGGCGCCACCGCCGCGCGCATCGTGGCCACCAACCTGCCGCAGGGGCTCACGCAGGCGATGGTGGACGCGGGGCAGGACAACTTTGGCACCGTGTGCGCCGCCTGCCATGGGCAGGGGGGTGTGGGCAGCCCCGCCGGTCCGGCGCTGAACGACGCCACGTGGCTCAACATCTCGGGTCAGTACCCCGAGATCGTGGGCATCATCAACAGCGGCGTGGCCGCTCCCAAGCAGTTCCCGGGGATGATGCCGCCCAAGGGCGGCGGCAGCTTCGACGACCAGCAGGTGGCCGCCATTGCCGCCTACGTGTACGCGCTGAGCCATCAGGGGGGCGCATGAGCCGCAGAAACCCGGCCGACGACACGTTCGGCACCGTGGAAGACCGCTACGAGCAGTGGAGCGACGCCAACCCGCGCCGTCGCGGGCCCTCGGCGCTCAAGATCCCCGTCCTCAGCGACAGCGCCGAGAAGATGGTGGGGATGGCCGTGGGCTTCGGGGCCGGCGCGCTGCTGCTGCTGCTGGCCCTGGTGGCCGGCACGGCGGCCGCGTCGTGGGCGCGCATCGACCGCAGCGGCGCCGCCGTGGGCTACTCCATCGCCACGTTCTTTCTGCTGCTGGCGGGGCTTGGCGCCCTGGCCGCCACGTACAACCACGTCTTCCGGATCATCCCGGGCGACGCGCCGGAGCATCACTGATCGTCGGCTTCCGTCTGGCCGGTCTTTACGCCGGCCGGATGGGAGCGGCGGCCGCCCAGGGGAGGCCAATCTCCTCCCGCGGGGTGCCCTCGCCGGCGACGAAAAACGGCAGGTCTGATTAGGAGCGCGCTCTAAAGGTTGACAGCGAGGCTTCTGCGACGTATCGTGTGTCACTTCCCAAGTGCTAGTGCAGGACTAGACACATACGTTTCCTGCTCCTTTTCCCCCCGATTGGAGGCTGCATGTCCCGTTTACGTACGTTGTATGCCCTGGCCTGTGCCGGCATCCTGATCACGACCGGCGGCTGCGCCGAGATGGCTACCGCTCCCGAGGCCGCCACGGCCGAGCAGGGCTCCGTCAGTGAGAACCGCGAGTCGAAGCCGACCGGTAACGGCAAGCCGACCACCGGTGGCACCGTAACGATTCAGTCGGGTTATATTTCCGTCGGGGACTGAAGTCGCCTCTTCGCAAGGCCCAAGTCGACCCGCATGACGGGGGTCCCGGCGCCGGTGCGCAGGGACCCCTCGTTACGTTATCGCCAACGCAGCCGACGTGTTGAATCCTTCCCCGCACCCACTGCTGGAGCGCGCAGCCGAACAGGAGCGATCCGGCGACTGGACCGCAGCCGCGGATACCTACCACGCCGTGTACCGGGCGCACGTGGCGGCTCGCGACGTGGCGGGATTGCTGGATGTCGTCGTGCGCCTGGGCCACTGCTGCCGCCGCGCGGGACAGCACGAGCTTGCTGCGGACCTGTTCGGCCTGGCGCTGGAGCTTGCCGAACTGCACGCGGCCGGCGACGTGGCCAGCCGGGCGCTCAACGGGCTGGGACAGCTGGCCCAGGGCCGCGGCGACCTGGATCGCGCCGAAGCGTTTTTCGGCGCCGCGCGCGCACGCGCCGAGCGGCTGTCGGATCCGTGGCTGCTGGGCGCGGCGGTGCAGAACCTGGGCATCGTCGCCAACATCCGCGGCGAGCTGGAAAAGGCGGCGGATCTGTACCGCACCGGTCTGGCCCACCTGCAGGCCGCCGGCACCGTGGGGCCCCAGATCTCGGTGCTCAACAACCTGGGCATGCTCCACGTGGACCTGGGGCGCCTGGAGCCGGCCGAAGAGTACTTCGATCAGGCGCTGGCGCTTTCGCATGCGCTGGGTGACGTGGTCCAGGCGGGGATCATCCACGTCAACATGGTGGAGCTGTTCCTGGCGCGCGGCGAGCTGGAGCGCGCCCGCCAGAGCTGCGACGAGGGCTTCGAGATCTTCAGCCGCGTAAACCACGCGCTGCGAAAGGCCGAGGCGCTCAAGTTCTACGGCATCATCTACCGCGAAAGCGGAAAGCTGCACCTGGCGGAGATCCACCTGCGGCAGTCCATTGAGATCGCCTCGCTCGAGGAGCCGCTGCTGGAGGCCGAGGCGCAGCGGGAGATGGCACGCGTGCTACGGATGCAGGGGCGCAACCGGCAGGCGCTGGAGGCGCTCAACCGCTCGCACGCGCTGTTCACCAGCCTGCAGGCGCGTCCCGACCTGGCCGACATCGACCAGCGGGTGGCCGAGCTGGAGGTGGACTTTCTGTCGCTGGTGCGGTTCTGGGGCGAGTCGATCGAGGCGAAGGACCGGTACACGCTGGGCCACTGCGCGCGCGTGGCGGACTACGCCTGCCGCATCGCCGAGCGGGCGGGGCTTACGGAGCGCGACCTGGTGTGGTTCCGGATGGGTGCCTTTCTCCACGACGTGGGAAAGACGGAGGTGCCCGAGGAGATTCTGAACAAGCCGGGGCGGCTTACGGACGAAGAGCGCGCCATCATGGAGCGGCACACCGTGGTCGGCGACGAGATGCTGGCACCGGTGGAGTTTCCCTGGGACATCCGCCCCATGGTGCGCAGCCACCACGAGCGGTGGGATGGTAAAGGCTACCCCGACCGCCTGGCGGGCGAAGACATCCCGCGCTCCGCCCGCATCATGCGCATCGCCGACGTGTTCGACGCGCTCACCACGGCCCGCAGCTACCGCGCCCCGCTTACCCCCCAGCAGGCGCTGGACATCATGCAGGACGACATCGGGTCGTTCGATCCCGAGCTGTTCGAGATCTTTCTGGAGCTGTTTCCGGAGTTCGCACCCACGGCGGTGGAAGCCGCGTTTGCCAGCTCCGATTAACGCTCGTATCACGACACGGCAGAAACATTTACGCCGTAGCCGCTGTCTCCGCAAGCACTTCCAGACCCCGTACGCGCAGCAGCCGCTCCAGTGTTTCGCCGATCTTCACGTTGGGCGTAGAGGCGCCGGCCGTCAGCCCCACGACCAGCGGACCGGGTGGCAGCCAGTCCTCGGCTTCCACTTCCGGCGCGTCCAGCGGGGTGCCGGCGGGCTTGAACCGGATGGTGCCGCGCTCCGGGTCGATGCACGACGCGTCGGCGACGTGGTAGGTGACGCCGAAGCGCGCGCACAGCACGGCCAGGTGGTTGGTGTTGGACGAGTTGTATCCCCCGATCACCACCATCACGTCCGGTGCGCCCTCCGGCCCCGCCACCAGCTTTTCCACCGCGTCCTGCCGCTCCTGCGTGGCGGAGCAGATGGTGTCGAACGAGCGGAAGTGGTGCGCGAGGTCGAACCCCGGCTCCCCGCCAAAGCGCCGCTCCAGCGACCGTCCCACCTCGGCGGCGATCCCCAGCGAATCCCCCGACAGCATGGTCGTCTGGTTGGCCACGCCAATGCGGTCCAGGTGCAGGTCCGGATCGAACGCGGCCGACATCTTCTCCGCGAAGTGCGCCATGAACGCCTCGCGCGTCATCGCCTCCGGCCTGCGCTCCAGGTAGTCCATCACCCGCCGCGTGTCGTCCATGTCGCGGACGATCAGAAAGCGGCCGTCGGGATACTTGAGCGCCTGGCTGGCGGTGGCGCGCGTTTCCTCGTGGTGGTGCTTGCCGTGGATGAGGGCGGTGTAGCCGTCGCGCGCGTACTGCTCCACCCGCTTCCACACGTTCAGCACGCTGCCGCAGGTGGTGTCGACCAGGATGCACCCCACGGTCTGCAGGCGGCGAAAGTCCTCAACCGTGGCACCGAACGCGGGGAGAATGACCACGTCCGCGGGATCGAGCCCCGTAAAGTCGAACCACCCCCGCGCGTCCGGCTGCAGGAACACGATGCCCATGTCCGTCAGGCGGCGGTTCACGTGCGGGTTGTGGATGATCTCGCCCAGCAGAAAGATGCGGCGATCCGGAAACTGGGTGCGCGTTTCGTACGCGTACTCCACGGCGCGGTCCACGCCGTAGCAGAAGCCGAACTCCTCGGCCAGGCGCACGGTCACCCGCTGGTCGCCCTCGCCCCAGCTGTCCTGGTAGCCGTTGGCGCGAATGCGCTCCACCAGCGCGCTGTGGTATTCGGAACGGATCAGCGGCTCGATCTGCTTGCGAAGACCAAAGCCGCGCCGAAAGTAGGTCTGTTCCATCGTCGCTGCTGCGTCCAGAGGGCCGGGCGCGGGCGCGTCCGGCTGCCCCGAAAGGTAACCGCGCCAGCCGTGCACCGCCACGGGCCGGGGCGTGAACCCGTTGTCGTTTCTCGGCTTGGCTGGTGGCTGATACGCGCGCGGACGCGGCGGGTTTCACGCGACGCCGCTCGCCTCGATCGCCGGAGTGGCGGACGGTTCTACAGATCGCGCATCAGGTGGTGTGATCGACACGCTTCACTGCGCTGCGGAGACGATCCGCCGATCTGCATGGCTCCCCCAAAAAACGCGGATGGCCCCCTGCCGCATTCCATCTGCGTCCCGTTTCCGACACCCCTACAAAAGACCGTGCCTCGTCGACATCCTTCACCTGCACCCGACACGTGGGTATCCGGCTTTATCCCGTAAGCAGACGAAACGGCGCGAGCAAACTCTGTTGACCCTGTTGACTCTGTGTGCGGCCATTCCTTTTTGATGATCCGGTGTACCATGATTCGGATCACGGACTCACGGAGACTTCATGAACCGGCATGGTGTGATGCACGCGATCGCAGAGGATTCGAGGGCCGCTGACGGGCCGATCGTACTGTACGACGGCGTGTGCGGACTCTGTGATCGCTCGGTGCAGCTGATCCTGCGGAACGATCGGCGGGGGCGCTTTCGCTTTGCCGCGCTGCAGTCGGCGGCGGGGAGGGCGCTGCTGCAGAAGTTCGGTCTGCCGCCCGAGGCGCTGGACAGCGTGGTGCTGGTGGAAGACGGCCGGGCGTGGCGCAAGTCGCGGGCGGCACTGCGGATCGCGCGGCGGATGGACGCGCCGTGGCCTCTGCTGTGGCCGCTGTCGATCGTCCCGGGGCCGGTGGCGGATTTCTTCTACGGCCTGGTAGCGAAGAACCGCTATCGCATCTTCGGAAAGCTGGAGGCCTGCATGATCCCGCCGCCCGAAGTTCGGGCGAGGTTCCTGGACTGACCGCCGCTCGCCGTTCTTCGCCGCTCGCTCGGAGCCAGTCTGGAGCGGACGGCGGAGGCGCCGGCGGGCGCGCAGCCCGACGTAACGACGGCGCAGGGGGAATGCTTCTTGCCCGCCCCGCGCCCGTAAACCCGCGTACTTTCGTACTTCGTACTCTCGTACTTTTCGGCTGATGAAGCTCAAGCCCGGCAAGGGAAAGACGCTCGGCGGCGCGCCCCGCAGCGGCAAGTGGACCAAGCACGCCGAGGACACCCGCGTGGGCGGCCGCCACCGCGGCTCGCTGATCGCGCTGGGCGTGCTGGGCGTGCTGGTGCTGGGCGGCATCGGGGGATACCTGGTGTGGTCCAACGCGCAGCTGCAGGCGGGGCTGCTGCGCCAGCAGGCTGAGATGCGGCGCCGGCCGGACTACGTGCGCCTGGCGGAGCTGCCGCGCTACGCGCAGGACGCGTTCGCCGCGGTGGTGGACACGACCTCGGCCGCGCGGCGCAGCCTGCGGCGCGGGATGCCGCTTCCCTCCGCCAGCCGCGACCTGGTGCGGCAGGTTCACCTGCTGCAGGGCGGGCTGTCCGACCAGGCGCGCGAGATGGCGATGGCACCCCTGCTGGAGGCGCACACCTCGTCGCCGGGGCTGCTGGAGCTGTACGTGAACCGGGTGGCGATGGGGCGCACGGAGAGCTGGGCCATCTACGGCGTGCAGCAGGCGGCCCAGGAGTACTTTGGCAAGGACGCGCGGCGGCTTACGCTGAGCGAGGCCGCCACGCTCGCGGGGATCCTGCTCCCCCCGCGGCTGCCGGACCCCGAGGCGCTGCCGGGGGCCGCGGGGCCGCGCCGCAACGAGGTGCTGCGGATGCTGCGCGACGCGGAGCGGATTGACGAAGCGGCGTACCGCGCGGCGGTGGCGGAGCCGCTGGCGTTCCAGCCCGGGGTGGACTACGCGCCCATGTCGCGCCCGGCCGACTGGCAGGCCGAGCCGCAGGTCATCCGCCTGCCGGAGGCGCTGCGGCCGCGGGCTGATTCGACGGCCGCGGGAGCGAATCCCGCGGCGAGTCCGGGCGGAGCGTAGCCGGCGGGGGCATCTCGGCGCGGGACAGGTGCACCTGCACCAGCCGCCACACGCCCTCGCGCTCGTTGAACACCCCGGACATCCGCAGCCGCTGCGGCTGCCCGCCGCCGCCCACCACGGGGAGCACCTCCACGTGCGTGGCAAACCACGCCACCCCCCGCCCGTCCGCCTCTACCCGCAGGTCCGGCGTGCGCGCCACGGCGTCCGTGGGCAGCTGCAGGTCCGCCAGGACCGCGGCCAGCCCCAGCGGGCCAAAGCGTGGCCGTCCGTCGTTGAAGCCGATGCCGATCACGTGCGCTTCGGGGGTGGGGCCCAGCGCCGTGACGGCGGCCGCCCGGTCGCCGCGCGCCAGCGCCTCGCCAAACGCCCCCACCCGCGACGCCAGCTCGTTTTCCTCGTCGCGGCTTTCCACCTGCGCGGGGTTGCGCGGGTTCAGGTACTCGTCCGGCGTGCGCTCCACGCGGCAGGCGCTCAGCGCCAGCAGGGCGGCGGCCAGGGCGGGGACTCGGTGCACGTGCTTCCTTTTGCGTTGCGCGGTGGGCCTGCGGCGAACCGACAAGATGCGGAGCGTGTATGACCTGTCAAGCTTCGGGCCGGAGCGCCGGACGCGCGAAAATCGTGCGGCTTGACGAGAAGGCCGGGCTTCGTCATCCTCCATCGGACTTTCATCAGAAACAATCGCGTTCGCAGGTGCCCGGATGATCTGGTTCGGCAAGCCGTTTTCCGAAGTCCTGTTCACGCCGCCCGCCGGGGTAAACCCCGTGGGCGACGAGAACACCCGCATGGAGCAGGCGCTCCGCTGGGTGGCCGCCCGCGATCCCCACCTGGAGGGCCCCCTCCTGGTGGACGCGCTGGCGGCCACCGGCTGGGTGGACCGCCGCACCGCCGAGCGGCTGCTCCCCTGTTTTCGCCACTTCGACGCCGACCGCTTCTTTGCCGAGGCGCTGCGCGGGCTTTCGTTTCGCGGCCCCACGGCGGCGGGCGAGTTTCGCCAGCGCATCGGGCGGGTGATGGAAGACCTGACGGGCAACGCGGCCATCGGCACGGTGGCGGCGGAGGAGTGCGTGCGGTTTGGCGCGGGCGAGCGGCAGGGGCTGGTGCTGGCGTATCCCCAGGTGCAGTTCACGCTGGGCGGCGAGGCGGCCAGGGCCGTGGCCGCGGCGGCGGAGGAGATGCCCGACGCGCTGGTCATCGTGGCGAAGAACTTTCAGGAAGGCACGGCGGGGCAGCTCGCTTCCATGCTGCAGGGGCGCGAGGTGCCGGGGACGCTGGTCACCGTCAACCTGCTGCTGGGGATCCGCGCCACCACCCTGCGCTACCAGCCCGGCGCGGAGCGGGTGATCGAGCTGCTGGGCTCCGGCCGGCCTCTCCGCTCGCGCGACGTCGCGGTGCTGGGCGAGAAGAACTGATCGACGACGTTTTCGGTGGATGAAGAAGAGCGCATCGGCGGGCTGCCGGTGCGCTCTTCTGGATTCTGGGGCGGCGGAGGCTTCTACAGAATGGCCTCACACGGAGTCAGCGGAGTCAACGGAGTTTTCTCGTGCCGTTTCCTCAGACGCCGCTTCGAGGGCACGGTTGATGGAGGTTTGCCATTCCTCCATCCACCCGTCGAATCCCTCCGCCATCTCCGCGACCGCATCGTTTCCGGCGGGGGCGAGGGCGGTGAAGGCGTAGGATACGTCCGCCAGCGTGCCGCCGTCGCCGGAGGGGCGCAGGCGGACCTGGACGACGACGGCGTGCAGGCCGGGGGTGACGCGGGAGTAGGCGGCGCGGTTCGGTGGATCGTGCGCGATCGTGGTCCAGATGGTCTGGATGCCGCCGGCGCGGGTGATGAAGACGGAGCCTTCGCATCCCTCCCCATCCAGCGGATGCAGGAACTCCGGATCCCAGCCCTGCGCCCACGCGCGCTCGCCCAGCGGCGTGAACATGCCGAACGCGCGCTCCGGCGGCGCATCCAGCCGGATCGTCGCGCTCCGCGTCCGGTGCGCGGGGATGAAGCCGGTCGTCGTCATCATCTCCCCTCCCGGCCCTCCGCCGATTCGCGCAGCGTGTGGCTGGCCTCGGAGCCGTAGTCCAGCCCGTACACGTCCTTGAGCTTGCGGATCAGCTCCAGCGACGGCTGGCCGAACGGCGTCCTGTCGTCGAAGGCGTGCAGGACGATCCCCTCCAGCAGCTCGCCCAGCGACACGTCGTGGTACTCGGCCAGGGCCTTGAGCACCTTCACCAGCCGCTTCTCCATCCGTACGCCCGTCTGCACGCGCTCCACGTACATCGATCCCCCTCCTCTGTCGCGCTGGCTGTTACCGTGGTACATTGGTAACAACATCGCGCGCCCCTGTCAAACCGTGCCGCGCGGGATGGTCCGGCCCTTGCGCCGCCGCGTACGTTTGAACGCGAGCGGAGCATACCACATGGCGGACCTGACCGGCTGGGACATGACGGAGCGAGAGCTGCGGGCGGAGCACGCGTTGAACGCGTACCGGGAGCGGCGCCGGCTGCGGCGCGGCGAAGACACCTGGTTCGGCAGCGGCGAGGGGCTGCTGGAAATGGCGGAGCAGGGGCTGGATACCGATGCCCTGAGCCGCCGGCGGCTGGACGTGATCCAGGACGCCCTGGACGTGGGGATGGGCGACGAGCTGGCGGAGATGCTGTACGACGTGGCGCGCGAGGAGGGGCTGGACCCCGTGCTCGCGTTTGAGCTGGTGCGCTGCGGGATGGGCGTGCTGCCGCCCAGCGACGGCGTGGAGAACGCCCCCGTCTTTGCCACCACCGACAAGTACCGGCCCGAGTGGCTGGAGTCGCCGGTAGACCCCGACTCCATGCTGCGCGAGCGGACGCTGCGGGTAAGCTTCCGGCGGCTGCGCGGGCTGCTGGAGCAGCACACGGGCGATGCGACGGAGGCGTTCCGCGCCTTTGCCCGCGAGCCCGACGTGGGGCCGGTGGGCTACTGAAGCCCCCCGGCCTCGCCATCATTCCATTTCCGGTTCCCTGAAGATGACCGACGACGCCGCCGACTTTTCGGCAGACGAACTTCCGGCAGACGCCGCCGCCGGCACCCCGGCACCCGGCCCGTTCGCCGCGCTGGGCCTTGATCCGCAGATCGTCACCGCGCTGGACGCGCTGGGCTACGAAGAGCCCACGCCCATCCAGGAGCGCGCCATCCCCCTGCTGCTGTCCGGCCGCGACGTGATTGGCCGCGCGGCCACGGGCACGGGCAAGACGGCCGCGTTTGCCCTGCCGCTGGTGCAGCGCATCGACAACCGCGCGCACCACGTGCAGGCGCTGGTGATGGCGCCCACCCGCGAGCTGGCCGTGCAGGTGGCCGAGGCCACGCACAAGTACGGGCAGCGGATGGGTGTGCGCGTCCTTGCGGTCTACGGCGGCCAGGACATCAGCCGGCAGCTGCGCGAGCTGCGGCGCGGTGTGCACGTGATCGTCGGCACGCCGGGGCGTCTGCTGGACCACATCCGGCGCGGCTCGCTGGACCTGTCCGCCACAAGCTACGTGGTGCTTGACGAGGCCGACGAGATGCTGGACATGGGCTTCATCGACGACATCGAAGCCATTATCGCGGCGCTGCCCGAAGAGCGGCAGACGGCGCTGTTCAGCGCGACCTTTCCGCCCCGCATCCAGGACCTGGCGCGCCGCGCGCTCAAGGAGCCGGAGCGCGTGGTGGTCACGCCCGAGAAGCTGGACGCGCCCCTGGTGCGGCAGGTGGCGTACCTGGTGAACCGCGCGCACAAGCTGGAGGCGCTGGCCCGCATTCTGGACGTGGAGTCGCCCACCAGCGCCATCATCTTCTGCCGCACGCGCACGGAGGTGGACGAGCTGACGGAGGCGCTGGCGGTGCGCGGGCACCATCCCGAGGCGCTGCACGGCGGCCTGGCGCAGGCGCAGCGCGACCGGGTGATGGGCAAGTTTCGCCAGGGGACCGCGGACATCCTGATCGCCACCGACGTGGCGGCGCGCGGGCTGGACGTGGAGCACGTGAGCCACGTGGTCAACTACGACATCCCGCAGACGCCCGAAGCCTACGTGCACCGCATCGGCCGCACGGGCCGCGCGGGGCGCGAGGGCACGGCGGTCACGCTGGTGGTGCCGCGCGAAAAGTTCCTGCTGCGCGCCATCGAGCGGCAGACGGGGCAGCCGATCGAGCACGCAAAGGTGCCGCGCCCCGCCGAGGTGCGGGCGCGCCGGCGCGAGCGGCTGCGCGACGCCATCCGCGCCGTGCTTACGGCGGGGGACGACCTGGATCCGTTCCGCGAGGTAGTACGCTCGCTGGCCGAGGAGTTCGATCCGCTGGACGTGGCCGCGGCGGCCGCGCGGGTGGCGGCGGAGCACCGCGGCACGGAGGAGATGCAGGACGATACGGAGATCCCCGACATCGACCCGCGCGAGCGCGACTACGGCGCGCCGCGCGAATCGCGCCGGGGCGAGGGCGGGCGGTCGGCGGCGCGGGGCGGCGGCACGCGCCGGGGGCCGGGCGCGGGCAAGGCGACGCTGTACATCGGCATCGGGCGGCGGCGCGGGGTGCGGCCGGCGGACATCGTGGGCGCCATCGCGGGCGAGGCCAACGTGCCGGGCGACCGCATCGGCGCCATCGAGATCACCGACCAGTTTACGCTGGTGGACGTGGATGAGGGCGACGCCGACCGCATCGTTCAGGTGCTGAGCGGCGCCAGCATCCGCGGCCGCCAGGTGCCCGTGCGCCGCTCGCGCGAAGACCGCGGCGAGATGCAGGGCGGCGGCTACGAAGGCGGCGGCTATTCGGGTGGCGGTGGTGGCGGCGGCTACCGGGGGGGATACCAGGGAAGCCGCGACGGCGGGAGCCGTCCGTATCGCGGCGGCCGCGATGGCGGAGCCCGCCCCTCGCGCGGCAAGCCGTATCGCCGCGACGACGACTGACGGAACGGCGGAAAAGAGTACAGGGGTTCAGCAAAAAGCCAGAGGTACAGAGGACGGCATTCCTCTGTACCTCTGGCTTTTGTCCCTCTCTCTGCCCCCCGTGCCGTTGCTCCGCTAGACCGAGACGGGCTCCAGGAAGGGCGCGGGATGGTCGGCGGGGATGATGCCGGCGCTGGCGGCGCGGTCGAAGAGTTCGCGGATGGCGCGCTCCCCCTGCTCGCCGACGTCGACGGAATGCTGGTTGACGTACAGGTCAATGTGCTGCCGTGCCACCGCGTCGTCCATCTCCTGCGCGTGGGCTCGGACGTACTCGCGCGACGCGTCCGGGTGCGCAAAAGCGTGCTCCACGGAACGGCGGATGGCGTCGTCCACGCGGCGGATGGCATCCTCGCCCAGCGCCCGCCGCGCCATGATGCCGCCCAGCGGGATCGGCAGCCCCGTCGTCTGCTCCCACCACTCGCCCAAGTCCACCACGCGCTGCAGCCCGTGCTGCGGATAGGTGAAGCGCGATTCGTGGATGATGAGCCCCGCGTCCACCTCGCCGCGCGCCACGGCGGGCATGATCTCGCTGTACACCCGTTCGATGCCCGGCGCCGCGTCGGGTGCGTACAGGCGCAGCAGCAGGTTGGCCGTGGTGTTGCGCCCCGGGACGGCGATGCGCTTGCCCGCCAGCGACTCGCGCGAGAACGGCTCGCGCGCCACGATCAGCGGTCCGCACCCGCGCCCCAGCGCGCCGCCGCTGCGCAGCAGCACGTAGTCGCGCAGCAGCCCCGGCGCGGCGCCGTAGGAGATCTTGGTCACGTCCAGCTCACCGCCCGCCGCCAGCCGGTTGAGCGTTTCCACGTCCTCCAGCCGCTCCGTGAAGCGCAGCCCCTCCGCCTGCACCACTCCATGCACCAGCGCGTGGAAGATGAAGGTGTCGTTGGGGCACGGCGAATAGCCCAGGGTCAGTTCAGTCGTCTGCATATCACTTCAAGGTTGGCCGCTTCGGGATCGGCGGCTGTCGTTGCGCTCACCGGGCTCTGGTGCTGCGGAAGCTTCTACAGAGTGGGCCTCACACAGAGTTAGCAGAGTCAACACCATAAGAACGTTCCTCGTCAAGAGGCAGGATCTTGGACAAACGTGCCCTTCGCGAGATTCTGCAGCTTCTCGCGTTTCGTGGTGCTAAAAAATGCCTTCAACACTCCGGTTCTCGATTTGGAGCGCCTCCGGCGCTTCGATCGGGAACCGGAGTCACCGGCAGTCGCCGATGCCCGTGTTGGGTATCACCAGGGGCCGTGGCGGCCA
>NZ_JBMDXM010000220.1:0-3676 GCF_048594345.1 Longimicrobium sp. | reverse complement strand
GAACGCCCAAAACGCCTCCGCGCCTCATCAGTTCCTCCGCGCCTCCGCGTGATGTTTTTCCGTCGTTCCTCTGATTGCACAACGAACTGCGAGAAATGGTATGGGATAGAGGCGGGGCTCGCGCGGAGGAAACCGGCCTCCTGTGTCGATTCGCTCCGTCGGCTGACGCTCCGGAAAACCGAATCGCCCCGCCGGCGCGTGCCGGGCGGGGCGATTCTCGTGAGTTCGAACGGATCAGGGTCAGCGGCGCTTGTCGCGCTTTCCGAGCACCATCTCCACGTACCCGTTGTTGGGATTTTGCCCGGCGCGCAGCAGCTGGTCCACGCGGTCCGGGCCGCGGTTGTAGGCCAGCAGCGCCAGCTCCAGGTTGCCGTTGTACTTCTCGATCAGCGTGCGCAGGTAGCGAAAGCCGATGCGAAGGTTGGTGTCGCGGTCCATCAGGGCCTCGCGGCTCACCCCCCGCTTGAAGTACCGCGCCGTGGACGGCATGAGCTGCGTGAGCCCCACCGCGCCCACCGGGCTTACCGCGCGCCGGTTGAACTCGCTCTCCGCCCGCACCAGCCCGAACGCCACGTGCGATTCGATCCCCTCGGCCAGCGCGATGTCCTCGATCCGCTCCGCCAGGTCAGCCGGAATGCCGAACTTGGAGGAGTGCTCGTGGATGCGCTTGAGCCGCGCGATCTCCAGCTGCTGAAGCTCGAGGGCGCCTTCCGGCGACGCCACGCCGAGCGCTTCCCGCCACTGCACCACCGACGAGTCCGCCGACTGCACCCCCAGAAAGAACGCTCCCACAAAGAGCAGTCCGCCCACCAGCATCACGCGGGTGGTGGCGGAAAGGTTCAGCCGGGTTTGTTTGCGGGCCTCTACGTCGGCCTGCAATTTCAGGATCAGTGCCTGCATGGATGTGCCTCCGTTGTGCACGGGTCGGAGACATACGGAGCAAGGGATATGCCGGGTCAGCCCTCAGGGCCCGCCTCCCACGTGCCGCTCCGTCCACCTTCTTTTCGCAGCAGCCGCACCCCGTCCAGCACCATCCCGCGGTCCCTCGCCTTGCACATATCGTAAACGGTAAGGAGGGCGCAGCTTACCGCCGTGAGCGCTTCCATCTCCACGCCGGTCTTGGCCTCCACCCCCACCGTCGCCGTCACCCGCACGCCGGGCAGCGACTCGTCAGCCTTGACATCCACCTCCACCGAACTGAGTGGAATGGAATGACACAGGGGGATCAGGTCGGGAGTCCGTTTTGCCCCCATGATTCCCGCCAGCTGCGCGATCACGAGCACGTTCCCCTTGGGCGTGTCACCGGCCACAATGGCGCCCAGCGTCTCCGCCGACATGCGGATTGTGCCTTCCGCCACGGCGATTCTGCGCGTGACCGCCTTGCCGCCCACGTCTACCATGCGCGGGCCGCCTGTCTCGTCCAGGTGGGTAAAACCGGGGTCGTCAGACATCTTTTCCGGGATCGGGATTCTGTTCCACAGGCGGTGGGACACGAAAGGGACCATCGTGCAAACGGATGGCGCGTCAAGCCCCCGGGGTGATACGCCTGCCGATGCAGGTCGCCATCGACACCGCCGGCTCCCCCTTTGGCCGAGTCGATCGGACGCCCCTACGCCAGCGCGCGGCGAATGCCACCCAGCAGGTCAGCCAGGATCAGCTGCGGGTTCACGTTGCCGGACGCGAGCTCCTGCGCCTCCTGCACGCGCAGAATGGCGCGCGCCACGCCCTCCGCGCGTACGCCCGGGCGGGCGGCCAGCTTGCGCAGCAGCGCCTCGTCCGCCTGGGTGGTGTAGGCTACGGATTCCGGCGCGCCCGCCGCCACCGCCATCAGGTCGCGCAGCCAGAGCGCCAGCGCCCCCAGCGCGCCGCTGAACTCGCCGCGGGCGCCGGACGGTGCCACCGCGTTCGCCGCGGCGAAGCGCCCCGCCTCGCTGTCCGCCAGCGCCGCCGTCAGCAGGTCGCGCCCCATCTCGCGCAGCCGCTGCGCCGTCCCCGCGCCGCCCGCGCCCGGCGTCAGGCGCAGCGCCCGCCCGATCGCGCCCTCGGAGATGGAGGCCAGCGTCGCCGCCTCCGCGCGGTCCATCGACAGCTCGCGCACCAGGAACTCCGCCACGTCTTCCGGCGGCAGGCGCAGCAGGCGGATCGGAAGCACGCGCGAGCGGATGGTGGGCAGCAGCGCGCCGGGATTGGAGGAGGTGAGGATCAGCGTGGTGTCCGCCGGCGGCTCCTCGAGCAGCTTGAGGAACGCGTTGGCGGCTTCGGGGCTGGACTCCTGCGGCACCATGGCCTCCGCGTCGCCCACCACGAACACCTTCCGCGAGCCCACCGACGGGCGCATGGAGGCCAGGCGCTGCAGGTTCTGGATGGTGCCCATGAAGTACGCGGGCGCCTTTTCGAACTGCGGCACGTGGTGCGGGTTGGCGCGCCGCGCGGCGAGTTCCGCGCCGCGGGCCTCCTCCAGCTTGTCGCGCAGCTTTTCGGGCGTGGACGCGTCGGGGCGGGGAAGGGGAAAGAACCAGTGGACGTCAGGGTGCTCCAGCCGGTCGATCTGCCGGCAGGCGCGGCACTCGCCGCACGGCCCGTCATCGCGCGGCTGCTCGCAGAGCACCAGTTGCGACAGCCAGAGCGCCACCCGCTCCTTGCCGATGCCCGCGGGCCCGTGCACCAGGAGCGACTGCGACAGGTTGCCGATGCGCGCCGCCGCTGCAAGCATCGCCAGCGCGTCCGCGTGGCCGTAGACGGGGGGGAGGGGCATGAACTGCAGGGAATAGGGAACAGGGAATAGGGACTAGCCTGCAACTGCCGCCGCGAGGCTGGACCCTCACCCGCTCGCTTAGGCTCGCACCCTCTCCCGCAAACGGGAGAGGGTATAAACGTCAACGGCGCCGACGTGTCTCCACAGGTGCCGAAGGCCGTCTGCACGCTGATGCATCCTGGCGCGCAGGCCCTCGCCCGTACGAGCGGTTGAAGCCCCGCCGGGCGAGCTCCGCGAGCCCAGGGCGGGGCTTATGGCCTTTCCAGCCGCGGCTTTAGCCGCCCCAGCGTGAGGCCGGTCGTAGTGGCCTCGTCGCCGCCCCGGCGCGAGGTCGGCCGTGATGGCCACGTCGCCGCCCCGGCGCAAGGTCCGGCCGTGATGGCCTTGTCGCCGCCCCGGCGAGGTCTGGCCGTGACGGCATCATCGCCGCCAAGGGCGAGGCCGGCCGTCATGACGCTACCGCCGCCCCCGCAGCCACCGTACCGGGTCCACCGCGCCGCCGCCCGGCTCGCGGATCTGGAACTCCAGGTGCGGGCCCTCCGGCGACGTCTCGCCGCCCACGGTGCCAAGCGTCTGGCCCTTGGTGACCTGCGCGCCGGGGCGGACGTGGACGTCCTTGAGGTACAGGTACAGGGAGTAGTAGCCGCCGCCGTGGCTGACGACCACCGTGGGGCCGTACCCTTCGAACGGCGCCGCCATCTCCACCGTCCCCGCCTCCACCGCCCGCACCGGCGACCCCACCGCCGCGCCGATCCCCACGCCGTTGTAGCGGATGGTCGTTCCGTTGGGCTGCGTCGCGCGGCCAAAGTTGTAGACCAGGCGCCCGCCCACCGGCCAGTCCAGGTTCCCCACGTCCGCCGTCGTCATCGTCGAGGCGGCGGGGCGCGGGGCGGCGGGACGGGGCGCGCCCGGGGCCGCGGG
>NZ_JBMDXM010000022.1:0-21614 GCF_048594345.1 Longimicrobium sp. | reverse complement strand
GCGTCCGATGTGTGGTGCGCCTCGGTGATCCACGCCGGGAGGCGCTTCGGCTATCCTCCACCCTGCGTCATGAACGGTCCGGTGGAGACGCTGGTGGATACACAGATGGACCTGCCTATAGAAACTCTGCTTCCTCTGCTCCCTCTGCGTGAGAACCTGCAGTTGGGGAATACTGAGTGAATTTGCGGATGTGGTATTAGGATTAGCCTTCTACTCCTCGTGATGTTTGGCCCTCGCAAGGAGCAGATATGCGCCTGGACATCAACGCCCTCGAAGTGCATTCGTTCCCTGCCAGGGCTTCCACGAGGAGGACGCGTTCTTTCAGCTCACCCGGTTCGACGACCGCAAACTCCGGATCTCCCACGGCAAGGTCGAGATGATGGCGTGATCCGGGGAAGTGGCCGGACCGGTGAGCCACGCCGTCGCGGCAGGACGCATCCCCGGCAACGGGAGGCGTCTTTCACGCGATGATAAACGCGTGTTTAGAGACGATAAATGATTGTTTGGACAACCGATGTCCGTTATCGTTCCGGCAGCATTGGGCGAAACCTGAGCCGAAGGTGAACCGGGAACGGCGGGGACCGGGCGCCCGTGCGGGGCGGCGGTGCATGGCATCTTTCAGACGAAAGCGGATCATGGCAAAGGCACATACGCTGGTAGACAACTTTAGCGACAACTCAACCAATCTCTCCAAATGGGCGCCGTACGGCCCGGTCAGGGAAGTGAACCACAGGCTGGAAATCCGCCCGGAAAGCGAGGTCGCGAACACCTTTGGGGGATACACGTCGGCGGACAGGTACGACCTGACGGATTCCGAGATCCGGGTGGAGCTCGTGCGGCCTCCGCGCGCCGCCCGCGAGCTCGCCGTTTATCTCACGATCACGCTGGACGCGGCCCATGCCGCGTCCATCCTGGTGAGTGACGGCGTGCTGTACTGCAGCCAGCGGGTCGCGGGGATCATCACCGACGTCGAAACCGTGCCGTACGACCCCGCCGCGCACCGCTGGCTGCGGTTTCGCGAGCGGGCGTCCAGGCTTTTCTACGAAACCTCGCCGGACAGGAGCCGGTGGGTCCAGAACGCCGTGGTCCCCGTGCCCTTCGACGTGAGCAGCGTTCTGGTGGATCTCACCGCCGGTACCGCCGCCGCGACCGCGTCGCCCGGCGTGGCCGTCTTCGACAACGTCAACGCGCCACAGAGCGGGCCGGTGCGCCGTGTGGAAGAGCGGCGCCTGTCCGCGCGGGAGATCCGCGTGCGAGCCGCGGACCGGGCGGCCGAACGGCGCCACGAGGAGCACGCCAACAACAACGACGAGGTCAACCATCCCACCCGGCTGCTGGCCGGCAGCTACTCCAAGAGCCTCAAGCACGACGCGCTGGGCGACCCCGACCCCGGCTCGTACGCCACCCTGCTGCGCGCCCTGGAAAGCCGCGACCCCGCCGACTTTGGCGAGATCATCCTGGGGTCGGCGATCCCCATCAGACTCACCAACCCGCAGGGCGGACTGGCCTTCGACATCGCCGGGCCCGACGCACAGGAGCGGACGATGCCGCCGGCACCCCGCTTCGACAGCGAGGTGGCGGCACACGAGATGGGGGAGCTGTACTGGATGGCGCTGGCCCGCGACGTGGCGTTCGCGAGCTACGGCTCCGACGCGTTGATCGGCGCCGCGGTAAACTCGCTCAACAGCGAGTTTCCGCGCTTTGGCGGCACGGCTCCCGTCTCTCGCCAGAACGTCTTCCGCGGCATCTACCCCGGCGAGCAGGTGGGGCCGTACGTCTCGCAATTCCTGCTCAAGGGCAACACCGACCCGCGCAAGCCCGACGCGATGGGGCGCGACGCCAACGAGGGGTTCATCTCGTACGGCGCGCGGTACATCGACCAGCGCCTGATCCCCGCGTCGGCGGGCGTCGACTACCTGACCACCTTTTCCGACTGGCTGCAGGCGCAGAACGGCGTGGACACCCGTGGAGCGGACAGCTTCGACACCGTGCGCCGCTTTATCCGCAACCTGCGCGACGGCGCCACGCTGGTCCACTTTGACCAGGTGATCGACGTGTTCTACAATGCCGCGTGGATCCTGATGTCGGAGCCGATCGGCAACCAGCTCACCGCGGCGGGGGCCACCGGGCGGCCGCAGATCGACCTGGAGTTTCCCCGGAATCCCGGAAATCCGTACGGCCCCACGGCGACGGGGGCGGCAAGCCCCACGCAGGCCGGATTCGGCACCTTTGGACCCATCCACCTGCTGCAGACGCTCACCGAGGTGCTGGGGCGGGCCATCCGGGCCGTCTGGTGGCAAAAGTGGGGCGTGCACCGCAGGCTGCGCCCCGAGGAGTACGGCGGGCGCGTGCACAACCAGATCCTCTTCAGCACCACCTCGGGTACGCAGGGGCGCAGCTATCCCCTGCACTCCAGCATCACCACGTCCTTGCGGTCCGGGGCGCTGTCGGGGTACTACGGCCAGACGGGAGAACGCTTTCCCGACTCGTACCTGCTCCCCCAGGCGTTCCCCGAGGGTGCTCCCACGCACCCCGCGTACGGCGCCGGCCACGCCACCGGCGCGGGTGCGTGCGTTACCATCCTCAAGGCGTTCTTCGACGAGACTACCGCCATCGAGAACCCGGTGGTGGCCAACGCGACGGGCACCGGCCTTACGCTCTATACGGGCGCGGACGCGGGGCAGATGACGGCGGGTGGAGAGCTGAACAAGCTGGCCGGCAACATCGCCACCTTCCGCAACGCGGCGGGCGTGCACTGGCGCAGCGACTACACCGAGTCGCTTCCCTTCGGCGAATCGATCGCCATCGGGCTGCTGCAGGAGATGTCGCTGGGCTTCAACGAGGACGACGCGTTCTTCGAGCTCACCAAGTTTGACGGGCAGACGATCCGCATCTTCGACGGCAGGGTGGAGCCGGTGGCGGCATGACGCCGGGTGAAAGGTGACGGGTGCGCGGAGCCGCTGCCGCGCATCGTCCACGACGCCGGAACGCGCCTCCGGGGGATCGCAATCCCGGAGGCGCTTTCGTGTTGACAGGGAACCAAGCGGCAGCAGATTGGATACTCCGTGCCCCACGGGCGCCATCCGCACCCGTTCATCCGCCTGACGCCCCCTCCGCACCCCGACAACCGCACGTGATCGTCTTCATCCGCCGGCGTGCTTCCCTCGTTCGCCGCCTCCTCCGGCTCGCCCTCTTCATCGCCGCGGGCATCGCGGCGCCGGCGGCGGCGCAGACGAGCTTTCGCGGCACCATCGTCTACGAAAAGATCCCCGTGGGGCGCAACGGGCTGCAGGTGGACGCGCCGGTGCGCACGCCCGCGGCGGGGGTAAAGGTGGAGATCGTGGCGTCGCCCGCGCGCACGGTGCTGGGGAGCGGGTGGACGGACGAGAAGGGCGGCTACTCCATCCCCGTGCGCGTCCCCCGCCAGGCGCAGGTGTACGTGCGCGCGCTGGCGCAGACGGAGAACGCGGCCGTGGTGCGCGCGGGCGACCGCGCGGAGTTTTCCATCGTCTCCGAGCCGTTCGGCGTGGGACGCGAACGGACGGTGCGGCGCGACCTGCTGGCGACGGACAGCAGCCGGGTGGCGGGCGCGTTCAACATCGCCGTCACCATCTGGCGCGCCAACTCATTGGTGCGATCCGCAAAGCCGGACGTGAACCTGCCGCGGGTGGAGGTGCGCTGGGACACCACGTACATGGGCGGCACCTTCTTTCGCCCAAGCGAGGAGGTGGCGTTCATCAACGGACAGCGCGGCCGCGACAGCGACGAGTACGACGACCACGTGATCGCCCACGAGTACGGGCACTTTCTGATGTCCAGCTTTTCCCGCGAATCCAGCCCCGGGGGCAACCACAGCATTGGCGAGCAGCTGGACCCGCGGCTGGCGTGGTCGGAAGGGTGGGGCAACTTCTTTGGCGCGGCCACCACGGGGAACGCGCACTACATCGACACGGGGATGAATCGCGGCCGGCCGGTGGTGCTGCTGTCGATGGACCTGGAAGACGACGTGCCCACCGGCGACCGGCCGGGGATCTGGAGCGAGCACTCCGTGGCCGGCGTGCTGTGGGACTGGTTCGACGACGCCCCGGAGGAAGGGGATTCCGTCGCCCTGGGCTTCATCCCCCTCTGGAACGCGTTCGCGGAGCTGGCCAAGGAGCCCGACGTGTACCTGCTCCGCTTCGCCAACCTGCTGGCGGCGGCCACCAAGCAGAACCGGCAGCTGCAGGCGGGGCTCGCGGCGCGCGGCATCGCCTACGCGCCGGGCGAGAACCCGCGCGCGCCGGAGCCCTTTCCCACACCGCTCGCCTCCGGCACGCCCGTGGAAGGTGCGGTGGACAGCCGCCGCTCGCGCCGCAGCAACCTGTGGGGCTCGTCGGCGCACTACTGGTTCGTGGTGACCGAGGCGGCGCAAGCCAGCATCACGCTCAAGATCGTCACCGCGCGCGACACCGCCCACGCGGACCTGGACCTGTACCTGTACGATGCCGACGGCGAACCGGTGGCGCATTCCAACGACGTGAACGGCGTGGGCGGCACGGAACGCATCTCGCGGCGGCTGGAGCCGGGGTACTACCGGGTCGAGGTGCGCAGCTGGAGCGGCGGCAGCGGCTCGCGGCTCAGCGACCGCGCGGCGCACCAGGGCACTTTTACGCTGCTCGCGCGGTACTGAGCGGCCCGATCCCCATTCATCCTCCCCGAGAGGGCGTTCCATGAACCGCACCCTGCTCGTCTTGATCCCGCTCGCAACGCTGATGTCGGCCACCGCTCAGGCACAGACGGTGGATTCGCGGTCCATGGCGAGCGCGCCGTCCGTGGCGCGGGTGGCCGGCCCGGGCGCAAAGATCACGGCGCCGGTGGACATCGAGATCGTCCCGCAGCCGGATCCCCGCGCGGGAATGCGGCGGGTGCGGATCGTGGCGCGGCCCAGCGTGGACGCGGCGTCGCTTGCCATCGAGGTGAGCGCGGACAGCGGACTGGCGCTGGCGCCGGGGACCGCCGCCACCTGGACGGGCGCGGCGCGGGCCGGGGACGAAGTGGTGCGCGACCTGGACCTGGTCGTCAGTGGACCCGGCGAGATGCGGCTGCTGGTGACGGCGACGGTAAAGTTCGGCGACGACTTCACGCAGACGGGCCTGCACGAGTTCGCGCTCAACCCCAGCGCCGCCGTCCGCTCGCTGGGCGCATCCAAGAGCTTCCGCGCCCGCGTCACCGACCCCGGCAGCCGCAACGTGCTCGAGGTTCCGGCCCGGACGCCCTGAGCAAACCGCCCCAATTGTACGAAGCGCCTCCGGCCATCAGACTGGAGGCGCTTCTGCGTTGCACTCTCTCGGTTCGTTGTGCGCTCAGGAACGACGGAAAAGCATCACGCGGAGGCGCGGAGGAACTGATGAGGCGCGGAGGAACTTTTGGCGTTCCCTTCGCGGTTCTTCTGTTTTCTCCGCGCCTCCGCGTGAAAATTTTAAATTTTTCCTTCACTGCACATCGAAATCCGGGAGATGGTATCAGAACAGTATGCGAAACCAGTCGGGAGCGGCAGAATCACGGCGGCTTCCATTTCATCCGCTGGCGGCTTTGCTCCACGGCTCGTCTGCATTGCAGCACGGTTCGCCCCATCCGCGTGTTGCGGCCAAAGCAACGGCGCCATCTTCCGTGCGGGTCCGCTTCGGTCCCCGCTACGCCTGATTCTCCGTCCATCGGCCTGGCGGGCGCAAAACATCACATCCTGGAGATCCGCACGATGAACAAGCTCACGCTCGACGTCGAGAAGCTCGCGGTGGATTCGTTCGAAACCGGCCTGGCGAACAGGGCCTGCCCCACGGCGAGTGCCACCGCGACGGCGCACCCCGGCTTCTTCAGCAACACCAGCAGTGGCCGCCCGTGACCTTCCCGATCCGACCCGCTGACCACAAGAGCCGGTGAGCACGATGAACAAGCTGACGCTGAACGTGGAGGAGCTGGCGGTCGATTCCTTCGAAACCGGCCTGCCCGACGAGAACACGGATCTCTCGGGCACCACAACCGAGATCCGTCCCTGCCACGACTGATCCGCCGGCCTCCGCCGCCGGTCGATCGATCCGACATCACCTTCCTGGAGATCGCACGATGAACAAGCTGACGCTGGACGCGGACAAGGTCACGGTCGACTCGTTCCAGACCGAAGTGGCTGGCGATGCCTGCCCCGGCGCAAGTGCGGGCGCCACGGCCCGCACCTGCCCCCTCGACCTCTCGACGAGCGGAGCGCTGGACTGACCGCCTGATCGACGGGCTTCGGCGGGGTCCAGTGGGGACATGGGTGGGGAGATGTAGAAGAAACGACCGCGGCTTGGCTCGATGCCATGCCGCGGTCGTTCGTCTCCACTCTCCGGCGGGGGCGATTTCCGTCGCTCAGGTGGCGGGCGACTCCGTCCCACCCCGCGGAACGGAGCCCTGGAACCGCTTCAAGAGGCCGATCGCCACAAAGTAGCCGAGGATGGGCGATGCGCCCTGGCCCAGCACGGGAACGGGAAAGTGCGCCACTGCCGTAGCCAGGATCGTCACGATGATGTACGCGCCGAGCGCAAGACCCACGCGGCCGTCACCCCGGCCGCGCGCAACGAAGAAGGGGACCGGAAGCAGCAGCAGCGACGCAACCGCCGCGATGCCCCAGACGTGCCCCTGCTCCGCGGCCAGGCCCACGATCCCCTCCACGTGCGGGACCGGCGCGAGCGGGTCTTTCCGCAGCCATGACAGGCCGGCCAGAACAACCAGCGGAAGCAGGCGGATCCACCCACGCCCTTCCGCGGGGCTCCGTGGCAGGAGCAGTACGACGGCCCCGGCAACAAAGGCGGTTGCCTGCGCGGCGTCCGGCTGCAGCGCGAGCACCAGAGCCGTCGCGATGGCCAGCAGCGTGGAAGCGCCCCTGCGCCCCGCGCGCTCCAGACCCGCGAGCGCGGCCAGCACCAGCGGCAGCACCAGCGCCCCCGCGTGCACGCGCACGGGACCAAGCATCAGCCACCGGTGCACGCCCTGCAACCCGGGATCGAGCCACGTGGCGGCCAACACGCCCAGCGCCAGCACGCCAGCGATCAGCAGCCCGGTTTCGCCTTGCCGGGATACGCGCGGACGGGCCAGGACAAAGTACAGCAGGATGCCGATCACGCACGCGGCCAGGTTCTGTCCCCACGCGGTGGTGGGCACGCCCGCCGCGCGCATGATCAGGATGCCCACCACCAGTGCCGGCAGCGGAAAAAGCAGATTCAGAAGCAACGCGCGGCGTCCGGAAGGGGGTGCAGATCGGAGGGAAGTTTCTTGCTGGGTACAGTACAGTGCCGATAACATCCTCGAAAGAGGATCGTGCGGAGCGGGCCTGTGGAATCGCATGTTTGATCCCACGCGCGCGTGCGCTCCACGTTCGGAGCTTCACATCCGCGCCGGGATCAGCTGAGTCCAGTGGGTGGGCGGTGTTCTGCCGCGCCTGCTGGACACAATGCGCTGGACGGATGCAACACGACGGCTGCAACCATGATCCTCCCCAAAATCCGTGATCCCCGCTTTATCACCCTCCGCCGCGGGGGAACGCTTACGGACGCCGACCATCGGCTCCTGGCGTTGTGGGCGGCCGCGTGCGCGGAACACGTGCTTCCCCTCTTCGAATCCGTTCAGCCGTCGGACCCGCGGCCCCGGGGGGCGATCGAGCAAATCCGCGCATGGACGCGCGGCGAGATCAGGATGATGCAGGCCCGCGCGGCGGGCGGCGGCGCCATGGCCGCGGCGAGGGTGCTGACCGGAGCCGCCCGGCACGCCGCCTATGCCGCCGGCCAGGCGGGCGTGGTGGCGCACGTCGCCGCGCACGAGCTTGGTGCCGCGGCCTACGCCATCAAGGCCGCACGCGCGGCCGCCCCCGCGGGCGAGGGTGAGCGCGCCGGCCGGCGGGAGTGCCACTGGCAGCGCCAACAGCTCCCCGACGAGATCCGCGAGCTCGTGCTGGACGATCAGCGGCTGCGAAACGGGATCTGCTGGTCGGTGTTCGACTGCTGACCGGCGTAGCGGCTCGCCCGCAGTCGCGCCCGGCTGAACGATGGGCAAAAGAAAACCGCAGCCTGACGCGTGGCCATGCTGCGGTCGTTCATCAGTGCCCCCGGCGCGAGACCCGAAGGCGTGGGCTGAGAATACCGGACGGGCAGGATCGGCTCAGGGCCCGGTATCGTCCTCTTCCGGGCACCACCGCGTGCCCTCGTAGTGGCATGTGCAGGTCTCTGACTCACAGGGGCACGAGCCTCCGCAGGTATGATCCTCCGTCCAGCAGTCGCAGGGCCCCGTCATGCCCGGGGAGTCGGTGAAGTAGTGCGAGCGGGCGAGCACGGTGCCCCGTCCATCCTCCGGGCCCGGAATGACGGCGAAGGTCTCGACGTGGAGATCAGAAAGCTGGAGCCGGATCTTCTGCATAGGCTAATTCCCAGCGCAGGGCGGAGGTGAGAGGAGCATACGAACAGTATACCAGTCTTTTCGGACGGATAAATCAGAATAGTTCGCTCGTGGTTCCGCGCCAGCGTCCCGGTCAGGATCTATCCAGGATCAGCAGTGGACAGAATGCGATTGCGAGCGGATAGGATGTCCGAGCAACGAAAACGACCGCGGCACGGTGATGCCATGCTGCGGTCGTTCGTCGTCAGTGCCCCCGGCGCGATTCGAACGCGCGGCCTCAGGATTAGGAATCCTGCGCTCTATCCTACTGAGCTACGAGGGCAATCGGCGCAGAATCTAAGGAAATACACGGATCGGGTCAACGCCGCCGGACGAAAGCCCCCGCGGGAGATCCTGGCGGGGCCCTTGTTGCGGTCGATGGATACGAACAGCGTGACCGGCCACCGCGGGCAGCGGCGGTGACGCGGACATCCGGCCGCTCAATCGTCGTAGCGCGTCCGCAGTTCGCCGATCCACTCGGGCTTGGCGACGCCGCTCAGCTCGTAGCCGCGCGCCACGGCGTCCAGCACGATGACGGCGGTCTCCCGGCGCGGGGCCGAGTCCATGTCGTGCACCAGTACGGAAAGCGCCGCGGTGGCGTCTTCCAGCTGCACGGTTCCTGACCGTTCGGCCGCGTACCGCACGTACCAGTTCCGCAGGCGGCGCAGCGTGGGCGAGTACGGGTCCGTGCCGTGTATGAAGTTGCGCAGCCCCATGGGGCTCATCCCGATCTCGCGCGCCACCCCGCGCAGCGAGGTGTTCGCCACGCGCGCCGCCGCGACTTCCCGCACGTGGCGCAGGCTCGCCCAGCGCGGATCCTCTGGCTTGTCCTTCATCTCCAGTATCCTTCCAAGAGGTCGGAGCCTGATGCTTCCGCACCCGCCCGCCTCCAAGATAATACCGAAGAAATACCGAATCAAGACATCGTACGCACAGCAGACTCCCTTACGCGACCCGACAGCCGCGGTTTTCGTGTGGTGGCGCGCCGTTCCGCGCCGAAAATCCACATAGGTTCCAGAACGGCCGCGACCCTCTCCCCGGCAGGCGGGAGAGGGTCGCGCGTTCCCTGCCGGCCGTAGCGTTACCGCCGCGCGTTGTACCCCATCACGTAGCCAGCCACCAGCAGCGCCAGCGGGTCCGACGCGCTTCCGGAAAGCAGGTCGTCCGGCCGGTCGCGCAGCGTGCGGGCGATCTCCTCCAGCCGCGTCGCCACGTCCGCGAACACCCCGTTCGTCGCCGACGATGAGGTGGCGAAAGCGGGCGCGGCTTCGGCCGGAACCTCGGCCTCTGCCTCGTGCACGGCGGCGGCGGTGAACGGATCGGGCTCGGCGGCGATCACGGCCTCGGCGTCCGCGACGAACGGCTCCGACGCCGGGATAACGGGTTCGTCCGCAAAGCCTTCCGGCGCAAAGTCCACGACGGGAGCTTCCGGGGCGAAGTCCGCGAAGGCTTCCGGCGCGAGGTCCGTGATGGCGGCTTCCGAGGCAAAGTCCGCGACGGCGGCCTCCGGGGCCGCGTAGGCGTCGGCCACGAACGGCTCTTCCGTCCCCGCGAACACCGGCTCGTCCGCCGCGGCGGTTTCCGACTCGCTGACAGCCTCCGCGTCGGCGGCGGCGAAGGTCAGCGCGCCGCCGTCCAGCGTGATGTCGAACGTTGGCTCGGCGTCCGCGGCGGCCGTGGGGGTCTGGAACGTCAGCTCCGCGGCGGATTCCGCCAGGACCGGCGGCTCCACGGCTTCCGGCGCATCCAGCGACCAGGACGACGACTCCGCCGCATCCGCCTGCGCGGGCTCCGGCGTAGCCTCGGCCAACTCCACCGCGGGGGGCGTCGCGATGAATCCACCGAGGTCATCCGCCGGAACAACGTCTTCCAGCCCGTCCACCGGCGCCACGCCCGCCGCCTCGGATCGCGCGTCGTCCGTGTCGCGGTCGTCCCACGCCAGCCAGTCGGGGAACGCCTCGTCCCGCGCCGGCGCAACATCGGCGGGCGCCTCGGCGGCGGTATCGCGCGGCTCCGGGCGCTCCAGCCACGGCAGATCCTCGTCCTCCGCCGCGTCGGCCACCGGGGCAGCCGGCGCGTCGGCGGACTCGCGGACGATCGGCGTTTCCACGTCCCACGGCATGGTCATGCGCGGCGCGCCGGTCTGCGGCTCCGCGCGCGGCTCTTCGGCCACGGGGGCGGGCGACGGAGGCGCGGGCGGCTCGGCGGGGCGTGCGGCCGCGGTGGGGATGAACGGCGGAAAGACGAAGCCGTCCAGGGAATCGCCGTTGCTCATGTAGGCTCGGAGGTGCGGGACCGGGCGGCGCGTGGAGGCGTGCTCCGCGCGCGGCGAGGCTGAGAATGTGGTGGTGTGTGCACCGGGAACGTACGGCGGGGCAGACAAAGTGTCAACGAAAATCTACAGACGGTGCCCCATACCAGGTCGCGAATGTGGCGGATCAACTCCCCTCGCCCGACCATCCAAAGCGCCCCAGCAGCGGCACAAAGGTGCACTCCGTCACCTCGCGCTGCTCGAACGCATCACCCTTGCGCTCCACCAGCATCAGCCGCTGCATGGTGCGCGAGCCCACGGGAATCAGCATCCGCCCGCCCTCCGCCAGCTGCTCCATCAGCGGGCGCGGTACCTCCGGGCCGCCCGCGGCGACCAGGATGGCGTCGTACGGCGCGTACCGGCTCCACCCGATCGTTCCGTCGCCAACAAGGATGGCCACGTTGCTGATCCGCAGCTCGTCCAGCCTTTCCCGCGCGCGCACGGCCAGCTCGCGGATGCGCTCCACGGAGTACACGCGGTCCACCAGCTGCGCCAGCACCGCCGTCTGAAAGCCGCACCCGGTGCCCACCTCCAGCACCTTGTGCGTGGGCTTGAGGTCGAGCACCTGCATGTACAGCCCCTGCAGCGAAGGCTGCGAAGCCGTCTGCTGAAAACCGATGGGCACCGGCGCGTCCTGGTACGCCTGGTGGCGCATGGATTCGGGGATGAACTCGTGCCGGTGGATGGTGTCGAAGGCGCGCAGCACGTTCAGGTCGCGGATCCCCCGCTGCTGCATCACGCCGATCAGCGCGCGGCGCTGCCCCTCGTACCGGTCCGTCATACCTTCAGGTCCCACGCGGCCACGTCCGCCAGCAGCGCGTGGTTGGTCAGGTCCAGGTGCAGCGGCGTGACGGAAACGTAGCCGGTGTTGATGGCGTGAAAGTCCGTCCCCTCCGGCGCCGACCACTCCACGTTCCCTCCGCCGATCCAGAAGTACGGCTTGCCGTTGGGATCCACCGCCTTGGTCAGCGAGTCGATGTACACGCGCCGCGCCAGCCGCGTCACCTGCACCCCCTTGACCTCCGACGCGTCGATGGGGGGCAGGTTGATGTTCAGCAGCGTCTCGCGCGGAAACTCGCCCGGACGCACCAGCTGGGGAAGCAGCTTCTCCAGCAGCGGCCCGTAGCTCTGCATCTGCTCGGAATCGCGGCCCGTGTACGACACGGCGACGGCGGGGATGCCCAGGATGGTGGCCTCCATCGCCCCGGCCACGGTGCCGGAGTACAGCACGTCCTCACCCATGTTGGGCCCGTGGTTTACGCCGCTCAGCACCAGGTCCGGGCGGCGGTCCAGCAGCGCGCCAACCGCCAGCGCCACGCAGTCCGTGGGCGTGCCGTCCACGTGGTGCACCCCCTCGCGCACGGCACGCGCGCGCAGCGGAAAGTGCATGGTGAGCGAGTGGCTGGTCGCGCTCTGCTCGCGGTCCGGCGCCACCACGTGCACGTCGCCCATGCTGCGCGCCGCGTCCGCCAACACGCTGATGCCGGGCGCGAGATATCCGTCGTCGTTGGTGCAGAGGATGAACATCCGGTCTTCCGTCTGGATTCTTTCAATGCGGCGGAGATCGTAACCGCTGGACCTGAGCCTCGGCGAAACACCTCGAACTGCGTCCGACGCGGTGCCCCTCCCCCGGCCCCGCCCCCGGCCCCTCCCCGTTCGTTCCTCACGGAGAGGGGAGGATTCGATCCCGCCGCGACGAACCGTCTGCCGTTCTCCCTCCCCCACGCAGTTCCGCCCCGCATCCGCCGAAGCACCCCACAGCCCGTGTCGTGTATCCCCTCTCCCACGCAGTTTGTGGGAGAGGGGCAGGCGAGGAACGAGCCGGGGTGAGGGCCCCTGGGGTGAGGGCCCTACACCGCCCCGTAGTTCTCCAGCTTGAACACCCCCGCCGCGCCCACCACCCCCGCCGTTCCGGGCAGCTCCGCGGGAACGATCTTGCAGCACTCCTGCGCGCTTCGAAAGGCGCGGCGGCGCACCTCGGCGCGCAGCGGCTCGAAGAGCGTGTCGCCCGCGCGGGTCACGCCGCCGGCGATCACCACCATCTCGGGATTGAGGATGTTGATGATGCTGGCCACACCGGCCCCCAGGAACTTGGCCGTGTCCTTCATCACCTCGGTGGCGTACGGATCGCCCTGTACCGTGGCCTCGTAGATCAGCGCGGCGGTAATGTCTTCCAGCTTGCCGCCCACCATGTCCACCAGCACCGTCTCCGCCCCGGCCTCGATCCCCTCCACCGCGCGCACGGCGATGGCGGGGCCGCTGGCGTACTGCTCGATGCAGCCGTAGTTGCCGCACTTGCAGCGGCGCCCGTTGCTGTCGATGGTCATGTGGCCGATCTCACCCGCCACGTCGCTGCAGCCGTGGTAGATCTGCCCGTTGAGCACGATCCCGCCGCCGATCCCCGTCCCCAGCGTAAGCCCCACCAGCGAGTCGACCCCGCGGCCGGCGCCCAGCCACCACTCGCCGTAGGTGGCGCAGTTGGCGTCGTTGTCCAGCGTGCAGGGCAGCTTTACCTGGTTGCTCACCAAGTCGCGCAGGGGAAAGTTGCGCCAGCCCAGGTTGGGCGTGTTGATCACCGTACCCGTCTTGCGGTCCAGCGGCCCCGGCGAGCCGATCCCCACGCCCGCCACCGCGCCGCGGGTGGTGCCGTGCTGCTGCGTCACCTCGGCGATCGCCTCTTCCACCATCCCCACGATGCGGTCTACCACGAACTTGGCGCCGCGGTGGCTGTCGGTGGAAAGCGTGCGCAGCCCCAGCACGTCGCCGCCGGCGATCGGCACCAGCCCCACGACGATGTTGGTGCCGCCAAGGTCCACACCGACGATCCACTTTTTCTCGGCCGTTCCGGGCGTCATACGCAGTCTGCTGTCGTGGGCCGCGTACCGGCGCGGCGGGGCTGGGGGATGCGGCAACCTAACATCCGCCGGGTTGCCGTGAAAGCCCGCTGAGGACCACAGGTGCACACCGTGGACAGAGTGGATGTCGAGCGCACATGCGATGGCGTGAGGTGAATCGCTCCACGACCGGGAACCATCCCGGCGGCCGATCTCTCCCCTGTCCCGCTATTCCCTATTCCCTATTCCCTACTCCCTCAGGATCCGCAGCGACGCATCCGCCTCCAGCTCCGCGATCCCCCGCCGCGCCCGCGTCTGCCCCGTGCGCCGGATGGATTCCAGGATCTCGCGGTTGCGGCGCATTCCCTCCGCGTCCTTGTACGGGCGCTGGTGGTGCAGGTGCATGCAGACGGCGCGATGGCGCACCTGAATCCCGCGCACGCCCAGGTTCACCAGCCGGTAGCCCACCGCGCGGTCCAGCCCGCCGTACCCCATCTCCATGTCGAAGCCGTTGGCCGCGAACATCGCCTCGCGCCAGACGGACGCGTTGTTCCCCGCGAACAGCGGCGCCGTGGGCGTCAGCCGGTCCAGCGCCGCCGCCAGCACGGGCGAGCGCACCAGCCGCAGCGCCCGGCGTCCCGGCCGCCAGCCGTTCGCGCGCAGCCAGCGCAGGTCCACCATGCGGCCGGCGCGCACGTCATCCACCGTGATCGCCTTGCTGGCCTGGTCGCTCAGCTTCAGGTATCCGCCGGCCAGGTACGCGCCGGGCCGGGCCAGCGCGCGGTGGGTCGCCACCAAGTCCGCGCGGGGAATGCTGTCGCCGTCCGTAAACAGCAGGTAGTCGCCCGTGGACGCGACGATCGCCCGGTTCATGATCTCGGATTTGCGGAACCCCCGGTCCTCGTGCCACACGTGGACCACCGGCAACCCCGCTTGGCCGCGGACGCGCTCGATGACCGCCGCCGTCTCCGGACCGGAGCCGTCGTCGGCCACCAGCAGCTCAAAGGCGCGGTCCGTCTGCGCCGCGTAGCCGTGGAGCACGCGTTCCAGGTCGTGCGGCTTGTTGTAGGTGGATACGATGACGGACAGCCGCACGGCTCAGGCCTCGCCGTGCGTGGCCAGCACTTCGGTGGTGGATTGCACGTCGCCGCCCAGGATGGGCCGCAGCTGGTAACCCAGCCCGTGCAACAAGGCGAGCGAGGCGGCGTGCACCTCTGCCCCGTGGGTGGAAAGAAAGATCGTCGGCCGATGCCTCGCCAGCGTTTCGCGCGCGCCCATGAGCACGCTCATCTCCGCGCCCTCCACGTCGATCTTGAGGGCGGCAGGCACCAGTGCGTGCTCCGCGCAGTAGTCGTCCAGCCGCAGCGTGCGCACCTCCAGCCCCCCCGCCTGGGCCAGGTGCCCCGTCCCGCTCCCCGTGCCGAATTGGAAGCGTGCCGTCCCCGCGCGGTCGCTCACCGCCGCCTGCCGCACGGTGACGTTGCGCCGCCCGTTGATGCGCAGGTGGCGCCGCAGGAACTCCGCGTTGCGCGGCTCCGGCTCGAACGCGTGCACGCTCCCGCCGTCGCCCACCAGGACGGAGGCGAGCAGCGTGTAGTATCCCACGTTGGCGCCCACGTCCAGCACCACGCCGCCGGGCCGCAGCAGCTGTTCGAACAGCCGCGTCTGCTCGCGCTCGTAGGTGCCGTTCAGGATGCGAAGGATCTTGCCGCGGCTGGCCGGCAGCCACCAGCGCCCCCGCAGCCGTCCCGCGATAATCGGCAGTCGCACTCGTCCCATCGTCCGAAAGAAGGTCGCGCCGCCCCCTGGCCGCGCGGCCCACATTCTAACCCCGCCCCCGCCGCCTCACAAACGCACCGCGGGCCGGAGCGTATCGCCCCGGCCCGCATCGTACCTCCAAACCTCCGTACCTCCGTACCCCCGTACCTTCGTACCTCCGTACCTTCGTACCTTCGTACTCCGTACTTCTTCCTCAGCCGGAGCCGATCTGCAGCACCGCCAGGAAAGCCTCCTGCGGAATCTCCACCGTCCCCACCTGCTTCATCCGCTTCTTTCCTTCCTTCTGCTTCTCCAGCAGCTTGCGCTTACGGCTGATGTCGCCGCCGTAGCACTTGGCCGTCACGTTCTTGCGCAGCGCGCTGTTGCTTTCGCGGGCGATGATCTTGTTGCCGATCGCCGCCTGGATCACCACCTCGAACTGCTGCCGGGGGATCAGCTCCTTCAGCTTTTCCGCGATGGTGCGCCCGTACTCATACGCCTTGTCGCGGTGGATGATCACGCTGAACGCGTCCACCGGGTCGCTGTTGATCAGCATGTCCAGCTTGACCAGCGGGTTGGGCCGGTAGCCCACCATCTCGTAGTCCAGCGACGCGTAGCCGCGAGTGGCCGACTTCAAACGGTCGTAGAAGTCCAGCACGATCTCCGCCAGCGGCAGCTCGTACGAAAGCTCCACCCGCATGGGGTCCGGATACGTCATCCCCATGAAGTTGCCGCGCCGCTCGTGCGCCAGCTTTTGCACCGCGCCAATGTACTCCGCCGGGCACAGCACCCGCGCGCGCACGTACGGCTCCTCGATCACGTCGATCTTGGTGGGATCCGGCAGCGTGCTGGGGCTTTCCACCCACAGCTCCGCCCCGTCCGTCATCTTCACCGTGTACTTTACGTTCGGTACGGTGGTGATGAGGTCCAGGTTGTGCTCGCGCTCCAGCCGCTCCTGCACGATCTCCATGTGCAGCAGCCCCAGGAACCCGCAGCGGAACCCGAAGCCCAGCGCCAGCGACGTCTCCGGCTCGTATACGAGGGAGGCGTCGTTCAGCTTGAGCTTGGCCAGCGCGTCGCGCAGGTCCTCGTACTGCTCGGTGTCGGTGGGATAGATCCCCGCGAACACCATCGGCTTTACTTCCTGGTAGCCGGGAAGCAGCTCCCCCGCGGGGTTGTCCGCGTCCAGGATGGTGTCGCCGCTGCGCGTGTCGGCTACGCGCTTGATGCCGGCGATCACGTATCCCACCTCGCCCGGCCGCAGCTCCTTGGCGGCAAAGCGCCCCAGCTGCAGGTACCCCACCTCGTCGATGGGATACACCGAGTCGTTGCTGCCGAACGCGATGCGCATCCCCGGCTTCAGCACGCCGTCCACCACGCGTATGCTGGGCACCGCGCCCACGTACTTGTCGTAGTACGAATCGAAGATCAGCGCGCGCGCCGGCGCGGCCGGGTCGCCCTGCGGCGGCGGCACCTTGGCCACCACCGCTTCCAGGATGTCGGCGATGCCGATCCCCGCTTTGGCGGAGGCGGCGATCACGTCGTCCGGATCCACGCCCAGAAGGTCCACCAGCTCCGCACGGCGCCGCTCCGGCTCCGCGCCCGGCAGGTCGATCTTGTTGAGCACGGGGATGATCTCCAGCCCCGCCTCCATCGCCAGAAACAGGTTCGACAGAGTCTGCGCCTGCACCCCCTGGGACGCGTCCACCACGAGGATCGCCCCTTCGCACGCGGCCAGCGAGCGCGACACCTCGTACGTAAAGTCCACGTGGCCGGGGGTGTCGATCAGGTTCAGCTGGTACTCGCGGCCGTCACGCGCGTTGTAGCGCATGCGCACCGCGTTCAGCTTGATGGTGATCCCCCGTTCGCGCTCGATGTCCATGGAGTCGAGCACCTGGTCCTTCATCTCGCGCATCTGGAGCGTACCCGTGGTCTCCAGCAGGCGGTCGGCCAGCGTGCTCTTTCCGTGGTCGATGTGCGCGACGATGCAGAAATTGCGGATATGGTCCAGTCGCAACGTGCGATTCCCGATCAGAAATGGATGGTGCCCGGTCCGTGCAAAGCACTGAAAGTTAACCCCTCTGCGCCGGTTGTAGAAAGCCCCGGCGCGTCGGCGGGGGTAAGGCGCGTTCAGGCGCGGCCGGCGAACGGCGCTTCGCGGATGGTGACGGACCCCCGCCGTTGGCCCTCCGCGCCGCCCTCACGCGCTGGTTGGACGCGGATCCCGCCCGGGCCGCGCGTCAGGATACAACCCGCCCCGGCGATTGATCCGCCGCGACAATCTCGCTATTTTCCCGCGCCCGGCGCCGGGCCTCCGCGAGAACGGCGGACACGGCGGCGGGGTCCCCGATCCAATCCACGCGTGCTTCCCCGCCCGAACCCTCCGGGCGCGCGGTGCATCCGCAGGCCATCCTCCATCCAACCACCACACGCAGAGATGAGATTTCACCGTCTGGCTTTTGCCGCCGCCGGCGCCACGCTGGCCGCGGCTCCCCTGTCCGCGCAGGTGCCGCTTACCCCGCGTGCGCTGGGAATGGGCGGCGCGTACGTCGGCGTGGCGCGCGGGCACGAGTCGCTGTGGCAAAACCCGGCCAACCTGGGCCTGCCCAACAGCCCGCACTGGTCCGCCGGCATCCCCACCCTGTCCCTGGGCCTGGGCACGCGCGGCATCGAAACCGGCGACCTGCAGGACCTGATCGAGTACAACGACCTGAGCGAGCAGGAGCGCGCGGACCTGCTGGCCGAGATCCCCGCCGGCGGCACCGGATTCGACGCGGACCTCCGCGCTCCGCTGGTGGCGCTGCAGGTGCGCCGCTTCGCCGTGGGCCTCAGCTACCAGATCGTGGGAAGCCACACCGTCAACAAGAGCATCGTCGACCTGGTGCTGAACGGCTTCGACCCGCAGAACACCTACACCATCGACAACACCGCGGGCACACGCGCGGCGTTCTGGGACATCGCCGCCGCGTACGGCCACCGCGTGGGGCCGGTAAGCGTGGGCGCCACCGCGCACTACTACATCCCGCGCGAGCTGGTCCGCTCGGCGCTGGTGGACGTCGACACCACGTTCAGCGTCGTCTCCGGCTTCCGCGTCCCCACCGACATCCAGGTGACCTACGCGGGCGTGGGGAGCACCGGCGGCAACGGCTTTGGCGTCGACCTGGGCGTGGCGGCGGAGCCCATCCCGGGCCTCACGCTGAGCGCCGCGGTCGACAACGTGTTCAAAAGCGTGGAGTGGAGCGACGACCTGCGCGTGCGCACCGTGACGCTTAACGCCGACGACTACCAGAACGGCGATCCCGAAACGCTGCAGGCGGAGTACGAGGACAGCGAGCGCGAGTACAACCAGGCCGTCGACGCGGTGCAGCCGTTCGGCCGCCTGGCGGATTCGGTGCTGGCCCTGCGCGACCAGGGGCTGCCCACCGTGCTGCGCGCGGGCGCCGCGTACCGCCTGGGCACCGGCACCACGCTGGCCGCCGCCTTTCAGTCCGAGCTGGATGATTCGCCGGCCGGCGCGCTGTGGGACCAGCAGCTCAGCTTTGGCGTGCAGCAGAAGATCCCCCTGATCACGCTGCGCGCCGGCCTGGCGACGGACATGGAGGATGGATCGCTGCTCTCCGGCGGCCTGTCGCTGGGCCCCATCCAGCTGGGCGTCGCCCGCGTCACCAGCGGCAGCGGCGACGACGAGCGCAGCGGCTGGATCGCCACCTTTGGCCTCGGCGGCCGCAGCGACACGACCATGCGGTGAGTCGGAAGTGCGTGAGTGCGTGAGTGCGTGAGTGCGTGAGTGCGTGAGTGCGTGAGTGCGTGAGTGCGTGAGTGCGTGAGTGCGTGAGTGCGTGAGTGCGTGAAGTAGAATCTGATGTGAAGCGGAGGCAACGGGCGCGATCTGCCCCCGTTGCCTCCGCTGTCTTTTGCCCCACGGTGTCATCCTGAGGGAGCGCACGCCCGTAACTTCATCAACCACAAAAACTTGCGCGCGACCGAAGGATCTTTGTCGGGTCGCGCAAGGCCCAGCCCCACGAGCCGTCCAAGTTCCTCGGTCACGCAGACGAGATCCTTCAATCGCGCACAGGCGGTTGTGATGGTTCAGGATCGCTGTGGCGCTCCCTCGGGAAATCAACGGTTGGCGCTCGCGTCACACGAGAGTTATACCATCTCCCGGATTTCGATGTGCAGTGAGGGGAACGATTTTCACGCGGAGGCGCGGAGAAAACAGAAGAGGCGCGGAGGGAACGCCCAAAACGCCTCCGCGCCTCATCAGTTCCTCCGCGCCTCCGCATCATGCTTTTCCGTCGTTCCTCTGATCGCACAACGAACTGCGAGAAACGGCATTAGATGCCGCCCGTGTGATGTCCGACAAACGAACGCCGCGCCGGCAGCAAGTGCCGGCGCGGCGTGGATTCGTGCGGTGGTGGGTCAGCCCGGACGGGTCCGGCTGCCGCCGCCACTGCCGCGGGACGGCGACGACTCGCGGCGCGGCTCCGAGCTGCGCTCCGGGGGCGACTCGCGGCGCGGCTCGGCGCTGCGGGCCGGCGGAGACTCACGGCGCGGCTCTGCCGAGCGCGACGGAGGCGACTCGCGGCGGGGCTCGGAATTGCGCGGCGGGCTTTCGCGCCGGGGCTCGGCCGAACGCTCGCTGGGGCGGCGCTGGAAGGTGGGGCGCTCGCGCGCCGGCTCCACCGGCTTGTCCTGTTGCGGCGGCTGCGCCGACGACTGCTCCGGCTGGCGCGGCTGCGACGCCCCGCCGTCGGGACGGCCGCTGGCGCGGGGCTCACCGGCGCCACGGCCCTCACCGCGGTCACGCACCCGCGGCTCGTAGGTGCCGCGCTCCGGACGGCTGGAGGGGCCGGCGCGCTCCGTGCTCTCCGGCCGGCGCGACGCCGCGCCGCCGCTGCTCCCCCCGTTCTCCGGACGCCGGGACGAAACCGCCCCTTCACGCCCCGGGCGCGTCTCCGGCCGCGACGAAACCGTACCCTCACGCGTGGGACGCGTGCTCTCCGGGCGGGCCGAGCTCACGCCGCCGCGCGCCGCGGGCGTGCCGGCGCTGGACGAGCCGGGACGGCGCTGGGCCGTGCTGCGGGCGGGGGGCGCGTAGCTCTCCGTGCGCTCCTTGTAGCCGTGCAGCGGGCGGTTGCGGGCGGCGGTGCGGTAGTAACGGTCGTAGTACACGCGCCGGCTGCCCCGCCACCGGTACGTGTCGTAGTACCAGGGACGGTTGATGAGGATCACGCGCACGCGGTCACAGCGCGACCGGCCGTAGTAGCTGTAGCTGTAGTCGCTGTACCAGTCGCCGTAGCCGTCGTAGCAGGCGTAGCGCGGGTACTCGTAGCGCCGGCCGATGTGGTAGGTGTAGTAGTCCACCGACTCGTAGCCGTACGAGGTCTCCGGCACCACGGCGCGGACGATCTCGTCCATGGCGTAGAACGGGTCGCCGTAGATGCTGCGGTCGGCGTCCCAGCCGGCAAAGCGCGGGCGGTACAGGTCGCGCACGCGCCACAGCTCCAGCGGCTCCTCGAGCGCCACGGCCATCACGTAGCCCACGCCGTGCCCGCCGCGCACGTTCAGATGGTCGTACCGGCCGCGCGAGCCCAGGGTAAGGGTGCGGCCGCGCTCCACCCACCCGTCGTCGTGCTCGCTGCGGGGATAGAGGATGTCGACGTCGCCGTTGGTGTCGATGTGGAACACCGCCAGGTAACCGTCATGCTCCGAGCGCACGCGCACGCGCAGGCGGTCGGAGGAGCGGAAGAAGTCACGGTGGTTGTCGACCCACACCCGCACGCCGCCGCTCTGGGCGGCGGACTTTGCGGCTGCGAGGACGGATGCCTCGGCATCCAGCATCAGCGCGGGCGACGGTGCCGCGGCCGCGGGCACGGCGGCCAGCGCGGCCAGGGCCAGGCCCGCCAGAATCTTGTTGCGCATGGGAGTCATCTCCGGGGTGGTGCTGCGGTCTAACGCCCATCGTGGCAGGGCAAGCGCCGTTCCGGGTTGGGCCTGTTTTTCAAGATAATGCGATGCAACCACTTAGCAAGCCTGCATGCTTCACCCGTCCGCCCGTCCCGTCCCCGGCATGGGACGGTGGTTCTCTCGCAGGGGACGGAGAGGGGGCAGGTGTAGGGGTGTAGGGGTGTAGGGGTGTAGGGGTGTAGGGGTGAACGGGTGAACGGGTGAACGGGTGAACGGGTGAACGGGTGAACGGGTGAACGGGTGAACGGGTGAACGGGTGAACGGGTGAACGGGTGAACGGGTGAACGGGTGAACGGGTGAAC
>NZ_JBMDXM010000219.1:0-2477 GCF_048594345.1 Longimicrobium sp. | reverse complement strand
GCGAGACGCCACGATTCCTCCCGGATACCTGTGGGGAAAGGGGCCACGTGCCCGCGAGAGCCATCGACCAGCTGTGCACCTCGCCGCGCGTAGCCGCAAAGCTCCGCGACGGCATACCTGGAGCTACGTGAATAACCGAGGTTAATGACGAGCACACGATTCTCTCCGGCCTCGGCCAATGCCCGAGACGACCACTGTTCTCACTGCGGATCCGGGATCAGCACGTCGAGCAGGACGTTGCTGTCGACCAGAACACCGGCCATTTATTCGCCCCGTGTGAGAGCCATGATCTCGTCAGTGGTCAGCCGGGTTGCAGCGCGGCCTCGCAGATGTTCGACAATGCGCTGACCTCGCCGGTTTTTGCCGCCGGCTTTGCGGATGGTTACCGTATCGCCATCCGTCTCGAAGCTCACTTCGGTGTTCGGGAGCAAGCCAAGCCGCTCCCGGATATCCGCCGGAATGGTGACCTGGCCCTTTGTAGTGATCCGCATCTTTCACACTCCTCTTGAAGGTAATACTTCAGAAGTAATACTCCCTTCCACAGGAGAGAAGGCTCTTGGCGTGAAATCCTCCGTGCATAGGGCGCCGACGGAGGCTGGAAGATCTTCAGGGCGTTATACCAGATCCGACAAAACTGTCATTCTGAGGGAGGCGCCGCGTAGCGCTCTCAGATCGCGCAGGAGAGTGGCGCCGACCGAAGAGTCTCTATGCTGAAACGCACGATTCTTTCCGTGACGACCAGGTTCCGGGGCGTTGCCCGGAAAGGGGTTCCGCGCGAGAGGAGGGAGATTCTTCGGTCGCGCCACTGGCTTTCGTGGCGTTCCCGAGAGTCCGACGAGGGCGCTCTCTCAGAATGACAGGTGTTTTCCCGGATTCCGTATTAGGACCAAACCCTTCCGTCCGTAGCCGTTCGCGGGTATTTTCCACGGCTTGCCGCGAACGACACCCCGCCGGAAAAAGGCCACGCCGATGGACGACGCACGGTTCGAGGAGCTGAGGAGGCGCGAGTTCAGCAGGCTGGACGCGCAGGGGCACGTGTACCTGGACTACACGGGCGCCGGGCTCTACTCCGAGAGTCAGGTGCGCGCCAACGCCGAGATGCTGTGTAGCAGCGTGCTGGGCAACCCGCACTCGCGCAACCCCACCTCGCTGGCCGCCACCACCCTGTGCGAAGACGCACGCACCCGCGTGCTGGAGTACTTCAACGCCGATCCCGACCAGTACGAGGTCGTGTTCACCCTCAACTCCAGCGGCGCGCTCAAGCTCATCGGCGAGGCGTTTCCGTGGGAGCCGGGCGGCCGCTTTCTGCTCACGGCCGACAACCACAACTCCGTCAACGGCCTGCGCGAGTTTGCCCAGGCGCACGGGGCGGACGTGCACTACATCCCCCCCGGCCCGGAACTGCGGCTGAGCGGGCTGGAGGAGTACCTGGCCGGCGCCCAGCGCGGCAAGCACAACCTGTTCGCCTTCCCCGCGCAGTCCAACTTCTCGGGGGTCAAGTACCCGCTGGACATCATCGAAGCCGCGCACGAGCACGGGTACTACGTGGTGCTGGACGCGGCCGCGTTCGTGCCCACCAACCCGCTGGACCTGCGACGGTACGCGCCGGACTTCGTCTGCATCTCGTTCTACAAGATGTTCGGCTTTCCCACGGGCGTGGGCGTGCTGCTGGCGCGCCGCAACGTGCTGGGCGAGCTGCGCCGCCCCTGGTTTGCCGGCGGCACCGTGCGCTTTGTCAGCGCGCAGAACAAGATGCACATGCAGCACGTCACGGGGCGCGCGTTCGAGGACGGCACGCTGAACTACCTGGGGATCGCGGCGGTGCCGGCGGGGCTGGACTTTCTGGACGAGATCGGCATCGAGCGCATCAACGCGCACGTGATGGGGCTGACGGAGGAGCTGCTGGGCGACATGCTGGCGCTGCGCCACGGCAACGGCGCGCCCATGGTGCGCATCTACGGTCCCGAGACCATGCAGATGCGCGGCGGCACCATCGCCTTCAACCTGCTGGATCCGGAGGGCGGGCTGGTGGATTTCCGGATGGTGGAGCAGCGCGCCAACGACGCGGGGATCTCGCTGCGCACGGGCTTTTTCTGCAACCCCGGCGCGGCCGAGTTCGCCTTTGAGTACCCGGACGCGGATGCGTTCCGCTGCATCAAGCAGCTCACGCCCGAGACGTTCAACATCCAGGTGTTCAGCGACTGCATGAGCGACCACCCGGTGGGCGCCGTCCGCGCGTCGGTGGGCATCGCCAGCAACCGCGCGGACCTGGCGCGGATGATGGAGGTGCTGTGCTCCTTCCGCGACACCGGCTGCGAGTCCGAAGCCGGCAGCGTGCTCCCCGCGCTGGCCACGGTCGACTGAGGGCCGCCATCGCCGTCCAGGCAGGCACGCGAGAAGCGGGGGGGGGGGGGGGGGGGCCCGCCCCCGGCGCGGGGGCCCCGCCCCCCCCACCACCACAGGCCCCCCCCCCCCCC
>NZ_JBMDXM010000218.1:0-2366 GCF_048594345.1 Longimicrobium sp. | reverse complement strand
TCGCACCTCCCTCCCCCGCGCTGTTTGCGGGGGAGGGCCGGGGAGGGGGGCGGCCCCCCACCCCCCCCCCAAAAACCCACCCCCCGCCCCCCCCAACCACCCCCCGGCCTTTGGGGGGGGGGGGGGCGGGGGGGGGGGTGTGGGGGGGGGGGTGGGGGGCCGCCCCCCTCCCCGGCCCTCCCCCGCAAACAGCGCGGGGGAGGGAGGTGCGACGCACCTTATCGAAGCGGGATCGAAGTCCACCTCCCCCAGGGTTTTTTGGGGGAGGTGCGAGCCTAGGCGAGTAAGGGGGCGTCCGCGGACGAAGTTCGATGCTGGTCGCCGAGCCACGACCGGGATCCGGTGCCGAGGCGTCCGAAGCGCGATCGAAGTTCTCCCCTCTCCGTGAGGAACGAACGGGGAGGGGCCGGGGGAGGGGCACCGCGGACGCAGTTCGATGCCGGTCGTACCCGCCGAGGGGGGCTCGACTGGCGAGTTGGTGGATTTCGTGCAGTGGGGAGACAGGCGTTCACCCGGACCGGGGGCACCGGCGGGTGGGGACAGACACACGGGGAGGAGCGATGCGGTGGAACGCGTGGGCGCGGCGGGGGACGGCCGCCGCATGGACGCTGATGCTGGCGCTGGCCGCCGGCGCGTGCGGCGGCGGCGGTGACCGGCCGGCGGCCAGCAAGGGCGGCGCGGGCGACGAGGGCGTGGGCGCGGGGCATCCCACCTTTACCGGTGCGGCGCCCGGCGGCACGCTCATCTTTCTGTCCGAAGGCGACGTGGACGACCTTAACCCGCTCACCTTCGACAACACGCAGTCGTACCAGATCGTCCACCTGCTCTTTCGCGCGCTGGCCCGGCGCGACAGCACGCTGAGCAACTACGTGCCGGACCTGCTGGAATCGTGGAACCGCCCCGATCCCAACACGGTCATCCTCAAGGTGCGCCCCAACCTCAAGTGGCACGACGGGCAGCCGGTGACGGCCGAGGACATCGTCTTTACCATCCAGCGGCAGCAGGACTCCGCCACCGCCTCGCCGCGCCAGGCGGACGTCGGTTCGGTGACCTCCATCCGCGCCATCGATGCGCAGACGGCCGAGGTCAAGCTCAACAAGACGGGGCCCAGCACGCTCAACGCGCTGCTGGAGGTGATCCCCGTCCCCAAACACCTGCTGCAGAACGTGGATCCGGCGCAGATGCGCTTCAACGCGTTCAGCCAGAAGCCGGTGGGCAACGGCCTCTTCCGGTTCGGCAGCTGGACCAAGGGGCAGCAGATCATGGTGATGGCCAACCCCGACGCGCCCGAGGGGCGTCCGGCGCTGGACCGCATCATCGTCCGCGTGGTCCCCGACGCCACGGCCCGCCTGACGCAGCTGCTGAACGGCGAGGCAGACGCGGTGAAGGTGGCGCCGGAGCAGCGCGCGCAGCTTGAGGGGAGGCCCGGCGTCGTGCTGCACACGGCGGCGCAGGTGCGGCCGGGGTGGGTGGCGTTCAACCAGCAAAAGGCGCCGGTGAACGACCTGGCCGTGCGGCGGGCGTTTCTGATGGCCATCAACCGCGAGCAGATTGTCCAGGCGCAGTTTGGTGAGCAGGGTACGGCGGCGCTCTCGCCCATCGCGCCGGGCCTGCGCGAGCACAGCGCCGACGTGCGGCCGATCCCGTTCGACGCCAACGGGGCGCGGCAGACGCTGGAGCAGGCCGGCTGGCGTGACGCCAACGGCGACGGCATCCGCGAAAAGGGCGGTCAGCCGCTGCGCATCGACATGGAGGTCAGCTCGTCGGACCAGATGCGCAAGGACATGCTCATCTTCATGCAGCAGCAGCTGCGGCAGGTGGGGATCGACCTGTCCATCAAGGAGATGGAGCGCGCCAGCTGGGTAGAGCGGCTGCGCGGCCGCCAGTTCACCGCCAGCTTCTGGGGATGGGGATGGGGTCCCGGCGTGATGGGCCCCAACGCGGAGATGCTGTTCCACTCGCGCAGCATTCCGCCCAACGGCCCCAACTTCGCCGGCTACAGCAATCCCCGGACGGATGCGCTGATCGACAGCATTCTGGTGGAGAACGACAGCACCCGGGCGCGCGGCCTGTGGCGCCAGCTGGAGCAGCAGGTGATCGACGACGCCGTGTACGCACCCATCTTCCTGGACCCGGAGTTCTACGCCGTCCACCCGCGCTTCGCCAACGTCAAGTTCCGTGGCCCTGAGTGGTGGGAGGACGTGATCTACTGGAGCATCCCGGAGGGTCGCCGCCTTCCCCGCGACCGGCAGGGTGCCGCGCCCGCCGGTGGCGAGGCGAAGGGCGGGTGAGGGTGTGAGGGTGTGAGGGTGAACGGGTGAACGGGTGAACGGGTGAACGGGTGAACGGGTGAACGGGTGAACGGG
>NZ_JBMDXM010000217.1:0-27208 GCF_048594345.1 Longimicrobium sp. | reverse complement strand
TGCCGGCGGGCGGGGGCCGCGATTGCGCGGACGGTTCCGAGCCTTCATCCGCCTCTGGAGACCCGCTCAATGGGCCACGGCCGCATTCGCCTGACACCGCCGCATCAGCCATCGTGACTTCTTGGACCGGACTCAACTCTGTTAACTCTGCTAACTCTGTGTGAGGCCCCATCTTCTGGTGAGTACGGGATGACGCAGAAACGACCGGGTCGAGAGATGAGGACGAAAAACCGTCCAGCGACTGAGCGAATCTCTTTCGTACTCCCGCACTCCCGCACTTTCGCACTCGTCTTTTCTTGACTCCCCGGGCGCACCGGCCCAAGTTGTCCCGCTTCCGGCCGGGTGGCGTTTTCGCGCGCCCGCGCCCGTGCTGTCGGACGTCGTTCAATCCACATGCTGAAAAAGACCAAGGGCCGCTCCACCGCCTCCATCCCCCACGGGCTCAGTCGCGAGGAGCTGCTGGAGATGTACCGGCTGGTGCGGCTTACCCGCAGCCTCGAGGAACGCCTGGAGCTGCTGTTCAAGCAGAGCAAGGTGATCGGCGGCCTGTTTCGCTCGCTGGGGCAAGAGGGCGAGTCGGTGGCGTCCGCGTACGCGCTGCGGCGCCGCCAGGACGGAACGGGTGACATGCTGTCGCCGCTCATCCGCAACATGGGGTCGATGCTCACCATGGGCACCCGGCCCGTGGAGGTCGTCCGGCAGTACATGGCCAAGGGCGACTCGCTGGCGCGCGGCAAGGAGCTCAACATCCACATCACCGACCTGGACCGCGGGTTCATCGGCCAGATCAGCCCGCTGGGCGACCTGATCCCGGTGATGGCGGGGGTCGCGCTCACCTTCAAGCAGCGCGGCCAGGACCGGGTAGGGATGGTGTACATCGGCGACGGCGCCACCTCCACGGGCGCCTTCCACGAAGGCGTGAACTTCGCCGCGGTGCAAAAGCTGCCCCTCGTCGTCATCGTCGAGAACAACCAGTGGGCGTATTCCACGCCCAGCCGACTGATGACGGCGGCCAAGGCGTTTGTCGACAAGGCGCCGGGGTACGGGATGCCGGGCGAGCAGGTGGACGGCAACGACATGCTGGCCACCTACGCCGCCTCGAAGCGTGCCGTGGACCGCGCCCGTGCCGGGGAAGGCCCCTCGCTGATCGAGGTGATGACGTACCGCCGCAAGGGCCACGCGCAGCACGACGCGCAGACGTACGTGGACCCGGCCGAGATCGAGCACTGGGCGGCGACGAATGATCCCATCGACCGCTACGTAAAGACGCTGCTGGACAACGGCTGGGCCACGGCCGACGAGTTGAGCGCCATGGGCGCCGACATCGACCGCGAGCTGGACGAGGCGGCGGCCGAGGCGGAAAAGAGCCCCATGCCCGAGCCGCTTGAAGCGCTGACCGACGTGTACGGGGACGGCCCGGTGAACGCGCCGTGGACGCGGCACTCGCCTCCCGACCCCACCCGAGCCTGAGCTGTCCGAGACATGGCGACCGTGATTGAAAAGCCGGAGAACCTGCGGCTTACCGAGCAGGGCAAGCCCGTCACCCTTCTGGAGGCGATCCGCGAGGGGATGTGGGAGGAGATGGAGCGCGACGAGCGGGTCTTCGTGATGGGCGAGGACATTGGCGCGTATGGCGGCGCGTTCAAGATGACGGAGGGGTTCCTGGACCGCTTCGGCGCGTCGCGCGTGGTCGACACGCCCATCAGCGAGATCGGCTTTACGGGCGCGGCGGCCGGCGCGGCCCACATGGGGATGCGGCCGGTCGTGGAGATGCAGTTCATCGACTTCATTTCCTGCGCGTACGACATCATCACCAACTACATCGCCACCAGCCGCTACCGCGGGTCCGGCGGCGTGCCGATGGTGATCCGCGGCCCCAGCGGCGGCGGCGTGCGCGGCGGGCCGTTCCACAGCCAGAACCCCGAGATGGCGTTCTTTCACACGCCGGGGCTCAAGATCGTCTACCCGTCCACCGCGTACGACGCCAAGGGGCTCATCAAGGCGGCCATCCGCGACGACGATCCGGTGCTGTTCTTTGAGCACAAGTGGCTGTACCGCCGGCCGCAGCTGCGCGAGACGCTGCCCCAGGACGATTACGTCGTCCCGCTGGGCAAGGCGCGCACGCACCGCGAGGGCAAGGACCTGACCATCGTCACCTACGCGGCCATGGTGCACAAGTGCGCCGAGGCGGCCGAGATGGTGGAAAAGGCGGACGGGCTGTCGGTGGAGGTGATCGACCTGCGCACGCTGCTGCCGCTGGACGAGGACGCCATCATCGAGTCGGTCAAGAAGACCAACCGCCTGCTGGTGGTGCACGAGGACACGCGCACCGGCGGCATCGCGGGCGAGATCGCCATGCGGGTGAACGAAAAGGCGTGGGAGTGGCTTGACGCGCCCGTGCTGCGTGTGGCCGCCGCCGACGCCCCCGTGCCGTACAGTCCGCCGCTGGAGGACTACTTTCTTCCGCAGGTGGAAGACGTGATCAAGGCGATCCGGCATCTCGCCGCGTACTGAAGGAACGACAGGGAATAGGGAACAGGGAACAGGGAATAGCCAGCAACGGCGGCCTTTTTTGCCCGCTATTCCTAATATTTATCCCTATCACCTCAAAGCCACGAGACAGAGCTGGCCGGCGTCCGAAACAGCCAGCCCAACGACAGGACCCGATCATGGCCCGTGTAGAAGTCCCGATGCCCCAGATGGGCGAGTCCATCGCCGAGGGCACCGTGTCCGTGTGGCTCAAGAAGGTGGGCGACCAGGTGGAGCGCGACGAGCCCATCATGGAGATCTCCACCGACAAGGTGGACGCGGAGATCCCGTCGCCGGTGGCCGGCGTGCTGGCCGAGGTGGTGGTGACCGAGGGCCAGACCGTCGAGGTGGGCACCATCGTCGCCTATATCGAGACGGAAGCCGGCGCCGCCGCGGCCGCCGCGCCGCAGGCCCCGGCCGCGCCCGCGGGCGCCTCGGACCACTTCCAGGTGCCGGAGGAGCGGCCGACCGTGATGCCCGAGCCCGTCGCGGGACAGGCGGCGGCCGGCGGCGGCGCGGGCGCCCCGGTCGGCGCGCCGCTGGGCGACGGGCCGCACACGCTGGAAGAGCGGCTGCGGACCAAGAGCACGCCGCTGGTGCGCAAGATCGCGGCGGAGCACAACGTAGCCGTGCACCAGGTGCCGGGGACGGGGCGCAACGGCCGCGTGACCAAGGACGACATCCTCAAGTACGTGGAGCAGGGTGCGGCGGCCCCCGCGGCGCAGCCCGCCACGGCCGGCGCCACCTCCGCGCCCACGCCACCCGCCCAGCGTCCGGCCGCGCCCGCGCAGCCGGCGTACGAGGGCGGCTTTCCGTGGGACGAGTTCTACGGCGCGCCGCAGCATCCGGTCGTCTCCGCCGGTCCCAACGACCGCGTGGAGCCGGCCAGCCGCATGACGCAGATCATCGCGAACAACATGGTGCAGTCGCGGCGCATCAGCCCGCACGTGCACTCGTACTTCGAGGTGGACTACACGCGGCTGGACCGCATCCGCGGCAAGAACAAGAAGCTGTGGGAGCAGCAGGGCGTAAAGGTCACCTACACGCACTTCATCGCGTGGTCGGTGGCGCGGGCGCTGCGCGAGTTCCCCAAGATCAACGCCAGCTACAGCAACCACGAGGTCATCTACCGCTCCGACGTGAACCTGGGGATCGCGGTGGCGCTGGACCACGGGCTCATCGTGCCCGTGATCAAGCAGGCGGACGAGCTGTCGCTGGTGGGGCTGGCCAGGCGGCTGAACGACATCGCCGGGCGGGCGCGCAGCAAGCAGCTCAAGCCCGACGAGATCCAGGGTGGCACCTTTACCATCACCAACCCGGGCATCTTCGGCACGACGATCGGGTTCCCGATCATCAACCAGCCGCAGGTGGCCATTCTGGGCGTGGGCGGTGTGGAGATGCGCGCCGCCGTGGTGAGCGACGAGTTCGGCAACCACGCCGTGGTGCCTCGCAAGCGCGGCTTCATCTCGCTGGGCTACGACCACCGCCTGGTGAACGGCGCCGACGGCGACCAGTTCCTGGCGCGCATCAAGCAGCTCATGGAGAACTTCCCCGACGAGGCGTGAGCCGTTTCGGGGTGATCGTCTTTCCGCGGGAGCACTGACGTCTTCGCGTTGGTGCTCCCGCACCCATTCCCATCCGGACCCGAAAGCCCGCCGGGGTACTTTATGCAGAGCGGATCCGCCAGGCCCTTTGTGTTTGTGTTGATGCCCTTTGCGGGTACTTTTTCCGATATATACGAACTCGGGATCAAAGCGGCCTGTCAGGAGGCCGGAGCGGATTGTGAGCGGGTTGACGAGCAGCAATTCGATGAAGGAGTTCTGGAGCGGATCTACAATCAGATCGCGAAGGCGGACATCATCATCGCGGAGCTGACGGGGAGGAATGCCAACGTATTCTACGAGCTGGGCTACGCACATGCCCTGCAGCGCCGCCCTATCCTCATTGCGCAGCAGGCAGAAGAAATTCCGTTCGACGTGAAGCACTACCCGATCATCACCTATGGCGGGAACATCGCGCAACTGAAGCGGCAGCTGAAGGAACGTGTCATCCGAGCGGTCGAAAAGCACCGCTGGAAACCGGATTTGTGCATCGAGGGAGTGGGGCTGGAGGACTCTCCCGAGTTTGAGTTTCGTGTCTCCCACGGCATGGTCGAGTTCCACATCGATTATCATCCCTCCGAACAGAACTATCACGACCTCAGCTCGCTGGGAGTCGATCTGATCACCTCCGACATCCTGATCAACGAGAACGGCCGCAGCGTGCCGATGCGCAAGCCGGACAACCGGGTCAGCCATTCCCTGCGGCCCCAGGAGGGGATCGACTCGCAAAACCTGCCAGGGCTCCACAAGTCGTGGCTGGTTCGCCTGCGGATCAAGGAAGGATTCGCCCGGCAGGTGAAGCCGGTCGAGGAGTTCATCGTGAAGGTCGGGGCTGCCCGGATAACCTGGGATATCAGATTTTTTGCGAGACTGATGATTGTAGAGTAGCGGACGTGGTGAACGGCGCCGAAGGCGACCAGTTCCTGGCGCGCATCTCATGGAGAACTTCCCCGACGAGGTGTGAGCCGGTGGTCACGTCGTAAACGGGCAGGAACGTGATCGGCCCCGGGAGACGCAGCATGTCTCCCGGGGCCGATCCGTTTGCCTCTCCGCGATGCCTCGTGAGCGCCCGCCAAAGGTGCGGGTGCCGGGTCCCGCGATTTCAATCAGTAGCAGATGCAGTCGTAGCCGTCGTAACAGTACCCGGCCGTGAACCCGGCCTTGATGCAAAGGCTGTTGCACCTGGTGGTGGAGCAGACTCGCGCTGCGCCCGCGCCCGTCTCGGGTGCGGCGGCCGCCTGGCGGGCGCCGAATGCGAGAGTCGCCAGCACGGCCAGCCCAAACAGTGCCCGACCCGCCATGGTGTTACGTGCTCGACTCATGGGTGCCTCCTCGAGGGATGGAGCGTCCATCGCCGCCCGGCAGAACGGCGGCACATAGAATTACGTATCAAGACATAATAGATGGTTTGGGCAGAGGTGCAAGGCAGAAGCTCCGCGAGCCGCTGGCCTACGCCTTCTTCCATGAGTTCGTTCGATGACCCGTTTTCGGGTCCGCCGTCCGCTGGTTCGAGCGCGTCTTTGATCGCGCGGCGGTCGAGGACTGATCCGCCGCGCTCACGTACGGAGCCCTACCAGTGCAGGGGAAGCTCCATCCAGACGGCCACGCTCTGTTCATCCAGCTTCCCGGGCAAGAAGCGCAGGTTGCGCAACGCCGCGATGCTGGGTGCGTCGTACCGCGTGTCGGTGCTGCGGATGACGGTGAACGCATCCGTGGTCCCGTCCACGTTGACGCGAAAGCGCACCCACACCGTGGCGCGGCCCGACTGCTGCCCGCGCGTCTCGGGTGGCTGGTTCCGCAACTGCTGGTGGCGCAGATCGTCGGCGCGGCGAGGCTCCGGCCGGTGGTCCACCTCGCTCATCTCGTAGGTGCGGGCCTCCACCACCACGTCGCTCATCGTGTAGAGCCGCTCCCCCTGCTCCGTCACCTCCGCCGTGGACACGACGCCCTCCTCCGCCTGCGCAACGGGCGCCGGGGCCTGCCACTGGATCGGGAGCTCCACCCGCGTCGCGACCGGGGTGCCGCCCACGGTAGCGGGGCTAAGGCGCAGGACGGCGAGCGCAGACAGCGTCGGCGCGTCGAACGCGGCATCGGTCGAAGAGACGACGCGGGCCTGCCGCACGGCCCCGTCCGCCCCGACGACGAACGAGACGTTCACCGTCCCGCCGGCGCCCTGGGCCAGGCGCTCGGGCGGGAACCCGGCATCCAGCGCGGCGCGCAGATCCGCCACGTTCACGGGGCGCGGCTGCGTCTCCACGTCCTCCAGCTCGTAGACGCGGCCGGAGTCGGGGGGCGGGGTGTCCTGCGCAACGGCGGAGCTTGCGGCCAGCAGCAGGGAGAGCGCGGCAAGCAGAGTTCTCATCGCGGGGCGATCCGGCTGGAGGGGGGGTGCGCGGAAAGGAAGTGTCTACAAGGGGCGGCTCAAATAAAACAATCCGCGCCCACGATCCAGGGCGCGGAGGCCAGCTTTCGCGCCCCGCCCTGCCTTATATCCGCCGATCAGGGGACAGTTCCACCCAGGCGTTCACCGGGCGGCCGGCGATGGTCCCGGGGGTGGGGCGCGGCACGCGGATCGACTTCAGCGTGAGCGCATCGAACTCCGCGCTCGTGCTGCTGGTGATGCGCGCGGCCGGGGTGAGCGACGAGATCGGTAACCACGCCGTGGTGCCGCGCAAGCGCGGTTTCATCTCACTGGGCTACAACCACCGCCTGGTGAACGGCGCCGACGGCAACCGGTTCCGGGCGCGCGTCAAGCAGGTGGTGGACACTTCCCGATGAAGCGTATCGTCGCCGGAAGGGGAGGATGATGAACCGGGAGGCCACCCCGCGCGGCCTCCCGGTGTGCTTATCCTGCTGCTTCGACTCTCCGGCGTCGGCGGGCAGGTGGCATTCCCAGCAGCTCGCGCGGTCCCACCAGGCGAAGGTAGGGGTCGCGCTTCTGCTCACGCTTGAGATCGGCCGTAAATCCTGAGCGGGAGAAGAGAAGCAGGTAGCGTTTCTCCGCGTCGCGCTCATAGGATGGACGGTTCGCCGTTTCACGCAGCCGCTGCAACACGTTCATTCCGACGGGCCCGCTCCACCATTTGCACTCGCCCGCAAACGCGTCTCCATTCAGCAGCCGCCCCGCGACGTCGATGTCGAAGTCCGCGGCCCAGATCTGGCCGACCTGCTGTGCCGCGGTGGGAAGCACTTCGTTGCTGAAGCGGCGTACGTAGTCACGGCAGATCCACTCGAACATCCCTCCCATAAAATCGTCCAGGTGCGGTTCGATCGCGTGCCTCCAGACCTCCTCCGGGTGCCCCGCGACCAGAGGGGAAAGGTTGGGCAGATAGAACCTGTACCAGAACGCGAGGAACGGGTCGTCCAGGTAGTACCGCCTGTCACGCTCTTTTTCCGTGGCGTCCAGCGATCTGACGATGCGGATCAGGCGCAGCTCGGCGAGCTTCTGCACGTACGGAGCAAGGGCACTGGAATCCTTCAGCTCGCGGACACGCCCGATGATCGCGCCGGAGTCGGTACACCCTTCCGCGATGGACCGCAGCAGCGTGGCATACCGCGTGACGTCGCGAAGCTCGGCCAGCAGCAGGTTGTTGGGCTCGTCGCTGAGTGGCGCCCCGCTGGAGAGCACCAGATCCATTACGTTCTCCCTGAGCGTGAACTCGGGGTCGCACAGGTTCAGATAATAGGGGATTCCCCCGAGCATTCCGTAGGCGCGAAGCTGCTCGTCCGCGCTCCAGGCCGGGAAAAACTTCGCGACGTCGCGGAATGACAGAGGGCCCAGGTCCAGGTCCAGCGTCTGTCGCCCGTGCAGAGGATTCTTCTCGCCGAGCAATTCTTCCATGAACGAGATTTTCGATCCGCACAGCACCACGTTCAACGGGGTGCCGCGTTCGCGCACTCCATCGCAGAACTTCTGCATGATGGAGGGCAGGGCCGGATCCGTTTCGCACAGGTACGGAAACTCGTCCAGCACAATGGTGAGCCCGGGCAATCTCTGCGCGGCGACCTGTTCCAGGAAGGCGAGCACACCCAGCCACTCTCCCAGCGAATCCAGCAGGGGATCCTCCCCGATCACCCGCGAAATCTCGGCCTTGAACAGGTGCAGGCTCATCGACTCCGCGATCTTCGTGGCCTGGTAGTAGATCGTGGGATAGGCGCGAGTTGCTTCGATCAGCAACCGCGACTTGCCCACCCGCCGTCGGCCGCGCACGACGACGACCGACGGCCGGGGCCGAGTCAGTTCCCGCTCAAGGATCCGGAGCTCCTGCTCGCGCCCGAAGAACTGCTTCGCCGACATTCGAATGCCTTCCAGTTCCCAATGTTTGATAATCGCATTTATGATAATTGCAATTATCGTTCTGTGTCAAGTTTTTCCTGTGCAGGGAGCTGATCCTAAAGGCCACCGCGCTGCAAATGACGCCGACGGCGGCTGGTCTGACGCGCGCTACACAGGTCATGTGAACAAACCCCGCTGTTGGGTGACCCCGCAGCCCTGCTACGCGAAAGTGTTGCAATATGTCGTGATACGCGCTATATCAACCGCAACGGCCCTGCCGTCCCACCCGTGGTTCTCGCCTTTATACCGTCCGACAGCCTTTCCGCCGGAGAGTACACCCCATGTCAAGACACCTCGTTGGCGCCCTGCTGGGGCTCGCCGCGCTTTCAGCCTGCGTGGATCGTGAGCCGCTGGCTCCGATCCCTGAGACTCCCCCCGCGGCGGCGCTCGCCGCCGGCGACCCGCAGGCGCTGGAGGTAAAGTTCCGCTCCGCCCTGGACGTGCGCCTGCGAGGGGACGAAGTGGTGAGCGCCGCTGGCGTTCCGCTGGATGCGTTGGCGGCGCTGCTGGACCCGGCCGCGGGCGTGCGTACGGCCCCGCTGTTCACGCCGGAAGGGCTGGCGGTGGAGGCGCGGGCCGATCAGGCGGCCGCGCAGTCCGGCGAGGCCGCGCCCGACCTGAGCTCGTGGTACCGGGTGACGGTGCCCGCCGGAACGGACACGGAGCAGTTCCTGGCGCGGCTGCGGACACGGCCGGAGGTGGAGCACGCGTACCGAGCGCCGGTGCCAGCCCCGCCGCCGGGCTTCGTCAACCTGTTCGCCACGCCCGACTTCACTGGCCAGCAGGGGTACCTGGGGGTCGCCCCCGCCGGGTCCGAGGCCGTGTGGGCGCGCACACTTCCCGGCGGTGACGGCGCGGGGGTGATGGTGGTGGACATGGAGTACGACTGGAACCTGGGCCACGAAGACCTGGGGCTGCCGGCGTCGGCGCAGATTGGCACGGGGACGCGCTACACGGGTTTTGGCAACGACCACGGCACGGCGGTGCTGGGCGAGCTGGCCGGGCGCCCCAACGGCTTTGGCGTGACCGGCGGAGTGCCGGGTGCCGACATCCGTGTGATCCCCACGGACTACTATGGCGCTTACAACCCCGCCGCCGCCGTGGCCGAGGCGGCCGCCGTGATGTCGGCTGGTGACGTGCTGCTGCTGGAGGCGCAGTACTGGGGCCCCACGGGGGTGTACGTGCCGCTGGAGGTGCTGCAGTCGGTGTTCGACGCCACGCGCGCCGCCACACTGGCGGGACGCGTGGTGGTGGCGGCGGCGGGGAACGGCGGGCAGAACCTGGACGCGCCGGAGATGAATGGCCTGTTCAACCGCAACCTGCGCGATTCGGGCGCGCTGATCGTGGGCGCGGGAAACTCGCTGCACGCCCGTCTCTACTTTTCGTGCTACGGCAGCCGCGTGGACGTGCAAGGATGGGGAGGTGGCGTAACCACGCTGGGGTACGGCGGGCTGTTCGGCTCGTCGGTGAACGAGTTCTACACGGCCAGCTTCAGCGGCACCTCCAGCGCGTCGCCCATCGTGGCCGCCGCGGCCGCGGCGGTGCAGGGGCGGCGCAAGGCCCGCGGGCTGCCGGTGCTTACCTCCGTGCAGATGCGCACGCTGCTGCGTGCCACGGGCTCGCCGCAAACGGGTGACCTCACCCAGAGCATCGGCACGTTCCCCAACCTGCGCGCGGCGTTCGGCGAGACCAACGCGCCGGGTGCGCCGGCGGGGGTGACGGTGGCGCTGCACTCCGCCACGTCGGTGCGGGTCGGCTGGAGCGCGGGGCTGGATTCCATCACCCACTTCGAGCTGGGGCGGCGGATGCAGAACGCCGCTGATTCCACCTGGGGCACGTGGGGGAACGCCGGGTCGGTGAACGGCGCCGCTCGCGAGTATGATGACACGGGGCTGGCCACGGGTGGCAACTACCAGCACCGGGTGCGCACCTGCAACGACCTGGCGTGCTCCGACTGGACGGCGGCCGCGGCGCTGCGCATCGCCGTGCCGGCCGGGCCGGGCACGCCGGTGGGGCGGCCGCTGAGCGGAACGCAGCTTCGCCTCACCTGGGTGGACAACAGCGCGAACGAGAGCGGGTTCGTGGTGGAGCGGGCGCAGTACCTGAACGGCGCCTGGACGGCGTACCAGCAGATCGCCACGCCGGGCCGCAACACCACCGTGCTCGCCGACGCGGGGCTGACGGCGGGGGTGTCGTACCGCTACCGCGTGGCCGCCTGCAACGTGGTGGGCTGCTCGCCCCGGTCCACGAGCGCGGCGGTGCCCATGCCCCTGCCCCCGGCGGCGCCCACGGGGACGGGTGCCGCGGTGGTGGCTCCGTCACTGGTGCGCGTGACGTGGACGGACGCCAGCGGCAACGAGACCGCCTTCGAGGTGCTGCGCCGCGACCGGCGCGAGGACGGCACCTGGAGCGACTACGCGGTGCGCGCCCAGCTTCGCTCCAACGCCGTGGTGTTCGCCGACAGCGGCGTGGCGGTGGGCGTGTACCAGTACCGGGTTCGCGCCTGCAACGGCCCGGTGTGCTCGCCGCTCGCCCCCGCCGTGCAGGTGGCGATGCCCGCGCCCCCCGCCGCGCCCGTGGGGCCGGCGGTGGTGGCGCTCTCGTCCACGTCGGCGCAGGTCACGTGGACGGACGCCAGCACCAGCGAGACGGGCTTCACCATCCAGCGCCGGCTGCGCAACCTGGACGGCAGCTGGACCGCGTGGGCGGCTGCGGGGACGGCGGCGGCCAACGCCACCGCCTTCCCTGACACGGGGCTGCTCCCCGACCGCGCGTACGAGTACCGCGTGGCCGCATGCGCCGGCGTGGTCTGTTCGCCGTTTACCGCGGCGGTGCGGGTGCGGCTGCCGGCCAGCTGATCCCGTAGCCGGGCGGGCCGATGGATCGGGGGGCGCCGCCGGACTTGCGTGCCGGCGGCGCCCCCCGTCCATTGTTGGGCATGAGCGAGACGATCGATGCGCCGGCGGGCGCCCGGACCATGCAGGTGCGCCACCTGGGGCGCATCTCCTACGGCGACGCGCTGGTGCTGCAGGCGGAGCTGGTGAAGCAGCGTCGCGCGGGCGAGATCCCGGATACGCTGCTGCTGCTGGAGCATCCCCACGTCATCACGCTGGGCAGCGGCTCGCACGACGAGAACGTGCTGGTGACGCCGGAAGAGCGGGCCGAGCGCGGCATCGAGCTGTTCGACACCGGACGCGGCGGGGACGTGACGTACCACGGCCCGGGCCAGCTGGTGGGCTATCCCATCTTCGACCTGAAGCCGGACCGCCAGGACCTGCACCGCTACCTGCGCGACATCGAGGAAGCGCTGATCGGCGTGCTGTCGGACTTCGGGCTGGCCGGCGGGCGCGTGGAAGGGCTGACGGGGGTGTGGGTGGACGATCGCAAGCTGGCGGCCATCGGCGTGCGCGTGTCGTCGGGGTGGATCACCAGCCACGGCTTTGCGCTCAACGTGACGACGGACCTGTCGTTCTTCGGCACCATCATCCCCTGCGGCATCCGCGACCACGGCGTGGGCTCGATCTCGGGCGAGCTCGGCCGGCCCGTGGAGATGGCGGAGGTCGAGGCATCCGCCGTCCGCTGGTTCCAGCGCATCTTCGAGCGCAGGGCGGTCGAGGACTGATGGATTGCGGATTGCCCGCGCGTCATGCGCCACGGCCTCACAGGCGGCTCATGGTCTACCTGGATCGTTGATATAGACGAGAGCCCGCGCCGATCCCCTGGCGCGGGCTCTCGTGCGTCGGCGGCCGGGCATCAGCCGTCGGCCACCCATCCGCGCCCGGGCTCCCCTCCGGCCGCCTCGGCCGCGGAGAGCGAGGCGTACGCCGGATCACTTGATGGATCCACGGTGCCGTCCGCGCCATCGGCGATGCCGTTCACGAGGTCTGCCTTGCCGGCCATGTATGCCTCCCGTCCCGCGGATTCGTCCGGCGCCCAAGGAAGGCTGGCTCCGTCCGAGGTGCGCTGCGGGTGTCGCGCGTTCCTGTGATCTCAACGACCACCCGGCGTGCGCTCTGACGCTTTGCGGATGAAGGGTTGGTTAGCCGGGCCAGGCGGACGTGGGGCGTGACGAGCGGTGCGCCGGGCGCGCGGGGATGCGCGCCGGCCACCGGCTGCTCAACGTGTGGGGAGCTTGCGCGCGGGCTTGAAGTCAAAGCCGTCGGGAGGGAGCGCAAAGAAGTTGAGGTAGCGCTCCTTCTCCTGCTCCTCGGCGATCCATTTGTCGAAGCCGGATTCCACCAGGCCGCCGCTGTCGATCTGCTTGGTGGCGGCGCGGATGGCCAGGTGGTTGGCGTACTCGTTCTGCGGATGGCCGGCGTGGCCCTTGACCCATCGCCACTGCAGCTGGTGGCGCGACGCGACGGGCATGAGGGCGCGCCACATCTCCACGTTCTCCACCTCGCCGTCCTTGCGCTTCCAGCCGCGCGCGGCCCAGCCGTGCACCCACTGCGTCATCCCATCCACCAGGTAGCGGCTGTCGGAGGTAAAGACGACGCGCGACGGCTGCTTGAGCGCCGCCAGCGGCACCAGGGCGCTGCGGATGGCCATGCGGTTGTTGGTGGTGTCGGGCTCGCAACTCCAGAAATCGCGGCGGATCCAGCCTTTGGCGGGATGCCAGTACTCCACCACGCCGGCGGCGCCTCCGGGCCGGGCGCGCCCCTTGAACTGGTTGCCCAGGCACGATTCGTCGGCGTAGATAAAGACCAGCGGCTCGGACAAGACTCGGCTCCTCTCGGGTGATTGGGGGTGGCGGGGCGGGAATATAGCGGGGAGGACGGAAGTGCGAGAGTCCGAAGGTACGAAGGTACGAAGGTGCGAAGGTGCGAAGGTGCGAGAGTGCGAGAGTGCGAGAGTGCGAGAGTGCGAGAGTGCGAGAGGGGCGGATGATTCGAACGCGCGTCGAAGCAATTGCAATGTCTGCCTGCGGACGAATGGTGCCCATTGAGAATCTGAACTGGTAACGTGCCGTCCGCCTGCAGGAGCGAATGAATTCGCCGCTACAACTGCGCGAAGTCCACCTTCGTGGACTCGGCGGCCTGACCGTGTGCGGGGTTCCAGGCGCTCGCGCGTCCGCAGCCAGAGAAATCGCGCAGTCACGCACTCCCGCACCCACGCACTCGCCCTGCTTTCCTTGCGCCCCGCCACCTTCGCCCGTATATGAACGCCGCCGCGCGGGTGCGCGGGGGCAGGATTTCGCCATTCCACGGAGCAGGGCGCGTGAGCGACGGCATCACCGACATCACCATCATTGGCGGCGGGCCCACGGGGCTCTTTGCCGCTTTCTATGCGGGGCTCCGCGGCGTCAGCTGCCGCATCGTCGATGCGCTGCCGCAGTTGGGCGGGCAACTGATGGCCCTGTATCCCGAAAAGTACATCTTCGACGTGGGCGGCCTGCCCAGGATTTTGGCCAAGGACCTGGCCAAGAACATGATCGAGCAGGGGACGCAGTTCGGTCCCGAGGTGGTGCTCGAGGCCGAGGTGCAGCAGCTGATCCCCGAAGACGGCCACATCCGCCTGGTCACCCCGCGCGGCGAGTTCCTCACCAAGACGGTCTGCATCACGGCGGGGAAGGGTGCGCTGAACCCGCGCGTGCTGGAGTGCCCAGGCTGGAACGAGCACTACGGTCTGGAAGGCGGCGTGCACACGCACGTGCGGCAGCCGGAGGACTTTCGCGGCAAGCGTGTGCTGATCGTGGGCGGCGGCGACTCGGCGGTGGACTGGGTGCTGGGGCTGCGCGGCATCGCCCGCGAGATCACGCTCATCCACCGCCGCGACGAGTTCCGCGCGCACAAGAGCACGGTGCAGGAGATGCGCGAGGCGGCGGCGGCCGGCGCCGTCAGCATCCGCACCCCGTTTGAGGTGAAGGAGATCCACGGCGACGGGGGCTGCGTGGCGCACGTCACCATGTTCAACAGCGAGTCCAAGGACGAGGAGCAGATCGACGTCGAGGCGGTGATCGCGCTCCTGGGCTTCAAGCCGGACCTGGGCCCGATTAGCAACTGGGGCCTGGAACTGCAACGCAACACCATCAAGGTCTCCCAACTCATGGAGACGAACATCCCCGGCGTCTACGCGGCGGGTGACGTCGTCCACTATCCCGGCAAGCTGGAGCTCATCGCCATGGGCTATGGTGAAGCGGCAATCGCCGTGAACAACGCGGTGCACCACATCAATCCCAAGGCGCGTGTCTCTCCCGGCCACAGTACCAATCTGAAGGTCTTCGCGCAGGACGAAGGGGAGTAGCCGATGTCCGCCGCTCCCGTCGCGCTGGTCACCGGAGGCGCGGTCCGCGTGGGCCGCGCCATCTCGTCCGCACTGGCGGAGGATGGATACCGGCTCGTTATCCACTACAACTCGTCCAGCGGGCCGGCGGACCAGCTGGTGGAGGAGATTCGCGCGAAGGGCGGGGAAGCGATGGCGATCGGGGCGGATCTCGCGGATGCGGACGCGGTGCGGCGGCTGGCGGACGAGGCCGTGGCGGCGTTTGGGGGGATCGACGTGCTGGTCAACAACGCGTCGGTGTTTCCCGCGGAAGGTTTGGAGGAGACGGACGAGGCGTTGTGGGATCACACCATCGCGGTGAACCTCAGGGCACCGTTCTTCCTGATCCGGCACCTTGCCGCTACACTTCGGGAGCGGCGTGGCGCGGTGGTCAACATGGCGGATCTTGCCGGCATCCAGACCTGGGCGGCGTATGCGGCGCACGGGATAAGCAAGGCGGGCGTCATCCACCTTACGCGCGTGGCGGCCCGCTCGCTGGCGCCGGAGGTGCGGGTGAACGGTATTGCGCCCGGCGCCGTGCTGCCGCCGGAGAGCATGTCGGACGCCGAGATCCAGTCGCTCGCCGAGCGCACGCCGCTCAAGCGCAACGGTTCGCCCGAAGACGTGGTGCGCGCGCTGCGTTATCTTCTGCAGGCAGACTTCGTTACCGGCGAAACGCTGGTAGTGGACGGAGGACGGCTGCTGCGCACGTAAGTCGCAGCTTTCGCCCGACGGTGCAGATGTGAAACCGATCCGGAACCTGATCCGTATCGGCAGGTACTGACTGGCACACCCGACCTGCTCCCGCGGCAGCACTCTCCCGCTTTTCCCCACACGAGATGGCACGCAGCAGCAAGCGCCCTCGCGGCAAGGCCCGCACGCGCACGCGCCGGCAGACGGTGCTCCGCGTACTGGGAATCGTCGCCGCCGTCGGGCTGGCGATCGGCATTGCCGGGCTGGCGTACCTGTGGCCGCGCTGCTCGGGCGCCGGCTGCCCCAGCGTAACGGCCCTGCGCGAGTACACGCCGCCGCAGGCCAGCCGCGTCTTTGACGGGCGCAACCGCCTGGTGGCGCACCTGGCCCCGGAGCGGCGCATCGTTGTGCCGCTGGAGCGCATTCCCGCCAACGTCTCCGGCGCCTTTCTGGCGGTGGAGGACAAGCGCTTTTACCGCCACCGCGGCATCGACTACCGCCGCTTCTTTGGCGCGGTGGCCCGCGACATCAAGGACCTGAGCTGGAGCCAGGGCTTCAGCACGGTGACCATGCAGCTGGCGCGAAACGTCTTTCCGCAGCACCTGAAGCGCGAAAAGACGCTCAAGCGCAAGGCGTGGGAGGTGGTGCTGGCGCGGCAGATCGAGCGGGAGTTCTCCAAGGACCAGATCCTGGAGATGTACCTGAACCAGATCTACCTGGGCGGCGGGCTGCACGGCGTGGAGGCGGCGGCGCAGGGGTACTTTGGCAAGAGCGCCACGCGGCTGACGAACGCCGAAGCGGCCACCATCGCCTCCATCCCCCGCAACCCGTCGTTCTACGACCCGCGCCGCAACCCGGCGGCGGTCATCCAGCGCCGCAACCTGGTGCTGGGGCTTATGCAGGACGCCGGCGTGATCGACGCGGACGAGGCGAACACGGCCCGCGAGGCGCCGCTGGGCCTGGCGCCGCCGGCGGAGGCGCGCGGACGGGCGCCGTACTTTATCGCCGCGGTGCGGCGGGAGCTGCGCGAGCGCTTTGGCGCCGACGCCGACCAGCAGGGGCTCAAGGTCTACACCTCGCTCGACACCGATCTGCAGCGCTCGGCCGAGCAGGCGCTGGTGGCGCAGATCCGCGCGGTGGAGCGCGGGGCGCACGGGCGCTTCCGTGGCTCCGCGTGTTCGGGCACGCGCGTGGCGAACCCCGACCGCTGCCTGCAGGGGCTGTTCGTGGCGATGGATGCGGGTGACGGCGACGTGCTGGCGCTGGTGGGCGGGCGCGACTACGCCATCAGCCAGTTCGACCGGGTTACGCAGGCCAAGCGGCAGGCGGGGTCGGCGTTCAAGCCCATCGTCTACTCCACGGCGCTGGCCAAGGGCATCCCCATCACCGAGCCGCTGATCGGGCCCGGGGTGGGCGGAGGTGGCGATTCGCTGGGCTACTATCCCGCGGACCACGTGGCCGATTCGGTGACGATGGACATGCGCGGCTCGCTGCGCCTGTCGTCCAACCGCGCGGCCGTCACGCTGGGGCAGCGGGTGGGCGCGGCCAGCGTGGTGGCGCAGGCGCGGGAGCTGGGGATCACCACGCCGGTCAAGCCGTATCCGTCTACCTTCCTTGGCGCGGCGGACGTGATTCCCATCGAGCTGGTGGCGGCGTACGCGCCCTTCGCCAACGGCGGGATGGCGGTCAAGGCGCGGATCATCCGGCGGGTGGAAGACGCGCAGGGCCGGGTGCTGTGGGAGGCCAAGAACACGCGGCGCTACGTGATGTCGCCCTCCGTCGCCTTCCTTACCACCTCGCTGATGCGCGACGTGGTGGACAACGGCACGGGGAGCGGCGTGCGGACGGCCGGGCTTTCGTGGAGCGTTCCCGCGGCGGGAAAGACGGGGACGACCAACGAGGCGGCGGACGTGTGGTTCGTGGGCGCCACGCCGGACGTGGTGGCGGGGGTGTGGCTGGGATTCGACCGGCCACAGCGCATTCTGGCCAACGCGTCGGGAGGCGGGCTGGCGGCGCCGGTGTGGGGCAAGGCGCTGGCCAGCTACTACCAGAACCACGGCGCGCCCACGGCGTGGACGGCGCCGTCGGACCTGGTGACGGCCAGCATCGACCGCACCACGGGAAAGCTGGCGGGCAGCGGCTGCCCCGGCACGGAGGTGCGGACGGAGTACTTCATCGCCGGGACGGAGCCGGTGGAGCACTGCCCGCTGCATCCGGATGATTTTGGCGGATGGGTGGACCGCACGCTGCGGGGCATCGGCGACTGGATCAGCGGCGGCAGCCGGCCGGAAAAGCCGCGGACCACCAAGCCCCGCCAGCAGCAGGGGATGGATCCCTGGACGGGCACGCACTGAGCCATCGTCTGTATCGCCCGAAAGACAGCTTCACCCGCCAGGCACGGGTGGGGCTGTTTTTTGCCTTCTGTGATTCGTTCCGCGGATCCCCGACGGCGCGGCGGCTGATACCGAACCTTGTACCATTTCTCGCAGTTCGTTGTGCAATCAGAGGAACGACGGAAAAGCATCACGCGGAGGCGCGGAGGAACGGATGAGGCGCGGAGGCGTTTTTGGCGTTCCCTCCGCGCCTCTTCTGTTTTCTCCGCGCCTCCGCGTAAAAATCGTTCCCCTCACCGCACATCGAAATCCGGGAGATGGTATAATCTCTCCGAGCACCTTACCTCTGACAGCCCGCGGTGCCGATCCTCGTGAATTTCCTGCGTTCGCTCCTGGCGTTCGCCGGCCTTGCACCGGCGCGGCGAAAGCTCGTGGTCAGGGTGGGGAGCCCCATCCCGTACCGCGTCGCCGTGCCGGCGGACGCGGAGATCCAGACCGAGCCGGGCCGCCTCTCCGCGAAGACGTGGGACATCTCCGTCGTGGCGGTCGCGTTGGACGCAATGGCGGAGGAAGAGCCACTCCCCGCCTCCGCATTTGGACCCCGCCGTGTCTTCACCAGCCTGGTGATGGGAGATGACGCGCTGCTGTTCAAGCTGGTGGAGGAAGAGATCGCGATCAGACGGCTGCAACTGGAGGACGTAGTCCAGACGATCGGCCTGCTGGGCGGCCAGCGTGCCGCGCACCTGCGTGGCCGCTACGACGACGGCGGAGCCCAGGCCTGGCTCGACATGCACGCCACCGTAAAGAACGGGGTGCTGTACATACTCTCCTTCGTGGTGCTCCGCGGCGTCCTTGAGCCGCACGACACGGTGCTCGCCCGCATCCACGAATCATTCCAGCTGCCGGAGTAGTATCCAGCGCCTGCGCGAAAGGTTTGCCGCGAACCATCCGCGACGCCACGGTTCGCGCCGACTGAGGCATCTGCTCCCGGTGCCTGCAGGATCTGCATCCTCCAGGCGCGATGAGGGCAGAGGGGCAGAGCAGCCGTTGATCTTCTCCGCTGCTCTGCCCCTCTGATGCTCCGCGTGAGTGCTGTTGCCGCAGTGGGTTATACCAGATCCGGCAAAACACCTCACCTCAAGTGGGACTACAGGAAACAGAGGTCGGGGTACAGAGGAAGAGAGAACAGCCCGAGGAACAGAGGAGGAATGCGGATTACCTCTGTTCCTCTGGCGGTTCCCGGTTCCTCTGTACCTTCCGATGTTGTTTTTCCGGATCGGTATTACTCGTACCGCAGCGCCTCGATGGGCGCGAGCGAGGCGGCGCGGCGGGCGGGCCAGATGCCGAAGAACACGCCCACGGCAGCCGAGAATCCGAACGCCAGCACCAGCGACGCGGGCGACACGGTCATGTTCCACCCCGCCATCTTCGCCAGCGCCAGCGACCCGCCGGCCCCCAGCGCCAGCCCCAGCGCGCCGCCGCCCATGCACAGCACCAGCGCCTCGATCAGAAACTGCAGCAGTACGTCGCTCCGGCGTGCGCCCAGCGACTTGCGCAGGCCGATCTCCCTGGTGCGCTCCGTGACGGACACCAGCATGATGTTCATGATGCCGATGCCGCCCACCACCAGCGACACCGCGGCCACGCCGGCCAGCAGAAAGGTGAACGTCTTCGTCGTCTCCTGGAAGGTGGTGAGCAGCGTGGCCTGGTCGCGGATGTCGAAGTCCGCGTCTTGGCCGGGGCGGATGCGGTGCTCGCGGCGCAGCACCTGGTCGATTTCGGCCATCGCCGCCTGCATCTCTCCCTCGCTGGCCGCCTGCACGCCGATGGAGCGCACCCGGTCCGTCCCCATCACCCGCGCCTGCGCCGTGGCCAGCGGGATGTAGACGGCCTCGTCGGGGTTGGCGAACCCGGCGGCGCCTTTTTCCGCCAGCACGCCGACGACCTCAAACGGCACGCCGCCGATCTGCACGCTCTGCCCGATCAGCGGCTCCGTCCCGCCGATCCCCAGCCGCTGCCCGACCAGCGCGCCCACGACGGCCACGCGGCGGCGGCCCTGGCTTTCCTGGTCGGTGAACAGCCGTCCCGCGCCCAGCGAGTGGTTGTTCACGCCGAAGTAGCTGGCCCACGTTCCCACCACCGACAGGCTGGCGTTCCCCGCGCCGTAGGCCACCTGCAGCCGGCTCTCCATCTCCGGCGCCACGGCGGCGATGGCGACCGGCGCGGCGGCCAGCGCCTCGGCGTCTTCCACCGTCAGCCGGTTGCCGCCGCGGTCCACGCCGCCCTGGAACGACTGGCCGCTGCGCACCGTCAGCACGTTGGTGCCCAGCGCGCCCAGCCGGTCCTGCACCGACTGTTGCGCGCCGTTGCCCAGCGCCACCATGGTGATGACGGAGGCGATGCCGATGATGACGCCCAGCATCGTCAGCAGCGAGCGCAGTTTGTTGGCGACGACCGCGTCGAAGGCGACGCGGGTGATCTCTCCCATGCGCATCTCAGCCTCCCCTCGCGCCGCCGCCGGCCGGAGGCGCGCCCGCGCCCGGAAGCACGCCGCCGCCCATCCGCTGCTGCATCCGCTCTGCCTGCTCCGCCTGCTTCTGCTGCACCAGCGCGCCGGACAGCACGTAGACGGCCTCGCCCTCCTTTAGCCCGCTCGCCACCTCTACGTTCTCCCAGTCGCTCAGCCCCAGCGTGACGCTCCGCGGCTGCGGCCCCTGCGCGGTCTGCACGAAGACGATGCCGCGCGTAGCCCCCGCCGCCGCGCCGGATCCGGCCGCCGCCCGTCCGCCGGACGCCGCGCCGCCGGTCGCGGCGCGCTGGCCGCCGGCACCCGCCGGGCGAAGCGAGGCGCGGACGGTTTTCGCGTCCAGCCCCAGCGCGGCCGCGGCGGTGGCGGCCTCGCGCACCGTCGTCACCGCGCCGGTGGGGACGGAGACGGCGCCCTCGCGGCGGTCCGTCACCATCGCCACGTCCGCGTTCATCCCCGGCTTCAGCAGCCCGTCCGGGTTGGCCAGGCGAACGAGGACGGGGAACATGGTGACGTTCTGCTCCACCACCGCCTGCGGCTCCACCTTCAGCACCGTGCCGGCGAAGCTCTGGCCGGGGTACGCCTCCACCGTCACGCGCGCCTGCTGCCCGGGCTGCACCTTGCCGATGTCGGTTTCGTCCACGCGGGCACGCACCTGGATCTCGGACAGGTCGGCCATGGTGAACAGCGAGGTGCCGCCGGACACGTTGCCCGTGGCGCTGGCGATGATCACGCCCGGCTCCACCGCGCGGGTGATGATGGTGCCGCTGATCGGCGCGCGGATGGTCACGTCGCGGCTGCGCTCGCGGGCCAGCCGGGCGTCCGTCTGCGCGCGGACCAGCGCCGTCTGCGCGCTGGCTTCTGCGTTCACGGCGGCCTCGTACTCGTCCTGCGTCACGATCTCGCCGGCGCGCAGGGCTTCCACGCGCTGGCGCTGGGCGCGGGCGGTGCGCAGCTGCACCTGGGCGCTGGCCAGCTGGGCCTCGGCCCCGTCCAGCGCGTTCTGCACGTCGCGCGGGTCCACCTCGGCCAGCAGGGTGCCGGCCTCCACGTAATCACCCGTTTCCACGTGCACGCGCAGGATCTCGCCGCCCGCCTTGCTCTTGACCTCGACCGTGCGGATGGGCTCCACCTCGCCGCTGGCCTCCGCGCGCAGCACCAGGTCACGCCGCTGCGCCAGCACCGTCTGCGGCGCCGCGGCGGCCGCCTTGCCGTCCGCGGCCTCGCCCCGCATCGCCAGCCCGCCGGCGCCCAGCACCAGCACCGCGCCGCCGGCGATCGCGCCCCTCTTCCACCTGATGTTCATCGTTCGTCATCCCTCGTTGTGGGCGGTCTGAAAGCCGGCGGAGGATCCGTCCCCGCGCCGTTCGTCCCGTTCGATCACGCCGTCGCGCAGCAGCAGCACCCGGTGCGCGTGCGCGGCGATGTCGGGCTCGTGCGTCACCAGCATGACCGTCTGCCCCTGGGCGTGCAGTTGGCCGAACAGGTGCATGATCTCCTCGCCGGTGCGCGTGTCCAGCGCGCCGGTGGGCTCGTCCGCCAGCAGCAGCGCCGGCTCGGTGGCCAGTGCGCGGGCGATGGCCACGCGCTGGCGCTGGCCGCCGGACAGCTCGTTGGGCCGATGCCCCATGCGGCCGCCCAGCCCCACGCGCTCCAGCATGGCCGCCGCGCGCTCCCGCCGCTCCCGCTTGCGGACGTCGGCGTAGACCAGCGGCAGCTCCACGTTCTCCAGCGCGGTGCTGCGCGGCAGCAGGTTGAAGGTCTGGAAGACGAAGCCGATCTCGCGGTTGCGGATGGCGGCCAGCGCGTCGTCGTCCAGCCGCGCCACGGGTTGCCCGTTCAGCCAGTATTCGCCCGACGTGGGCGTATCCAGGCAGCCGATCATGTTCATGAACGTGGACTTGCCCGATCCGGACGGCCCCATCACCGCCACGTACTCGTTGCGGCCGACGGTGAGGTCCACGCCCCGCAGCGCGTGGACGGTTTCCGCGCCCATCCGGTACTCCTTGCGCAGGCCGCGGACACGGATGATGTCCTTCGCCCGCGCCTCCACCCCCTTCGCCGCGCGCGGGGCCAGCAGCGCCGCGGCGCTCACGAGGCGCTCCCGGCCAGGGCGTCCAGCTCGGCGCGGGCCACCTGGAAGTCGTAGCGCGCCGTCACCAGCCCGCTCTCCGCCTGGACGACGGCTTCCTGCGAGCTGAGCAGGTCCAGGATGGTCGAACTTCCCAACCGGTACCGCTCACGCTGCACCCGCAGGTCTTCCTGCGCGGCGGTCACGGCCTGCTCGGCCAGGGTGATGCGCTCGCCGGCCAGCCGCAGCTGCCCCAGCGCGCGTGCCGCGTCCGTGCGCACGCCGCGCTGCGCGTCCGCCAGCTGGGCCTGCGCGGCCGCCTGCTGCGTGCGGGCGCGCACCACGCTTTCCTCGCGCTGGTAGCCGTTGAAGATGGGATACGACACGCCCACCCCCACCTGCCAGCTGGTGCGCGACTCGTCCAGCGCCGGGTTCTGGCTGTTCCAGCCGTAGCCGGTGGACACGCTGACGGAGGGCAGGTACTGGCTCCTGGCCGCGTCGATCCCGGCGGCGGCGGCCTCCGTGGCGGCGCGCGCGGCCAGGACGGACGGCGCCTGCGCTTCGATGCGGGCCATCAGCGCGCTGGCGTCCGCGTCCGTCAGCGCTGCGACCTGCGACTCGCCGCCGCGCGTGGCGGTGACGGCGTCGTCCGCGCCCACCAGGCGGCCCAGGGCCAGCCGGGCGGCGTCGCGCTCCGTCTGCGCCTGCAGCAGGTCGCCACGGGCGGTGTTCAGCTCCAGCTGCGCCCGCAGCAGGTCGCTGCGCGTGGCGCTGCCCAGGGAGAGCCGCTGCTGCGCGGCCGTCACGCCCTCTTCCGCCCGCTGGATCCGCGACTGCGCCACGGCCGTCAGGTCTTCGGTGCGCAGGACCTCGAAGAAGGCGCGCTGCACCTGCAGGGTGACGTCGGCGCGCTGGGCGGTCAGCGTGGCCTCGGCGGCGCGGGTGTCGGCCTGCGCCGCGGTGCGTTCTGCGCCCCGCCGCCCGCCGGTGTAGACGTCCCACGACGCGGAGAGTCCCGCGCTGTACGAGTCCGTGGTCCCTCCCAGCGTCGTTCCCGCCGCCGGCGTGCCGATGACGCTGGATCCCGCCAGCGAGCTGCCTACGCTGGCGGAAAGGCTGGGCAGGTACGCGCCGCGCGCGCTGCGCTCCGCCGCCTGCGCCGACGCGATGGAGCCCGTGGCGGACACCACCTGCGGGTTGCTCTCGTGCGCCAGCCGCACCGCCTGCTCCAGCGTGACCGCGGGCGTCGCCTGCGCCGCGGCGGACTGGGCGGCCGCCGGCTGCGGCGCGGCACCGGTCTGCGCGTGGACCGCCGGCGCCATCACCAGCGCGGCCGCCACGATCCCGATGCGCGTCCAGCGGGCGGCGGCCGAGTGGATCTGTGTCATCGTCGTTCTCCCTCTCCGTGAACCGCGGGCGATGTTCCCACCGCGCGGCGCAATCTCATACTTTGCGAAGTCCGCACATCCTGCGTGTCGCCATGCGTGCGCGAGGATTGGCGCCGTCGGATCTACATAAGTCGACGGGCGTGGATGGACGGGCTTCTGTCCATGCCGATGATGCGTGCTTCTGGAGAGGAGACGTGCGGGCCGGGCGAGATGTTAAGGGAGCGCGGTTAGGCGGAGATTAAGAGGGGCGATGCGGTGGCTGATGTCATTCGGACGAAGAAACTACACGCTGGGTGCCTGGTTTCGGCGGCCAGGTCCGGATTCAGCGTGAGACCCCACCCGTTTCCGAAGGAGATTCTTCGGGAGGCGCCAAACCACACCGTACGAGAAGCTTACGCGCGGCGCCTCCCTCAGAATGACAGTATCGTCGAGGGGAAAAGAGGAAGGACGCGGATGATGGTTTCATCGACGTCCTTCTTCCATCTCCGATAACCTTGGGCTGGCTACGGCGGTCCGCGCTCACCGCCGCCACCGCCGCCGCGCCGGCCGCGGCCTTCGTGGCGGTCGCGGGATTCGAACTCCTGGCTGATCTTCTGCCATTCGGTGCGCTGCTCGGGGGTGAGCACGGCTTCCACGGCCATCATGGTGCTGTCGAAGCGGCTGCGCATGCCGCGTCGCGTCTCGCGGAAGACCGAATCGGCCCGCACGCGGTCGCGCTCCGTGATCTTCTCGATCGAATCACGCTGCGCGGGGGTGAGCTTGAGGCGCTGGGCCACGGGGCTTCCCTCCGCGAACATGGGCGGTGGGCCGCGGCGCTCCCCGCGCGGCGGGCGGCGCGGGCCCCGGTCGTCGTCGCCGCGCCCGCGCTCCACCGCCGCGCCCACCAGCGCGCCGGCGACGAACACCACCAGCAGCGAAAGCACCGCCAGCAGCCGCATGCGCCGGGCGCGGCCCGCGTTGTCGCCGTTCATTGCGCCGCTCCTTCCAGATCCAGCACCATCTCCTCAACGGAGGGCGCGCTTTCGGAATCCACCCAGCTCACCACGGAGGTGGAGTATCCCATCTCCGACGCCAGGCTGCCGGTTTCCGCGGCGGACTGGGTGCCGGTGAGCAGGAACGCCCCCGCGGCGGCCGCCATCACCGCCGCGGCGGAAAGGGTAGGGCGCACCCAGTCCGCCAGCAGCATCATCATCCCTGGCGCGGGGAGGCGCGCGCGGCGGGCCAGCTCCGGTGCCGCCGCCGCCGTGATCCCCGCCACCATGCGCTCCCAGCGCACGGTGTCGCGCGTGGGATCCAGCGGCGCCAGGTCGCGGAAGCCGTCTTCGATGTTCACTGTTCCTCCCGATGTCGTTCCGTAAGCCGCTCGCGCAGGGCGCGGCGTGCGTTGAACAGGTGCACGCGGGCCGATCCGTCGCTGATCCCCAGCCGGTCGCCGATCTCCTTGTGGCTCCACCCCTCGAAGTCGTACAGGAGGATCACCTCGCGCTGCAGCTCCGTCAGCCCTTCCATCGCCCCCAGCAGGTCCCGCCGCAGCTCGGCGTTCTCCGCGTCGTGCAGCGGGCTTTCGCGGTTGGCCACCTCGCCGGCGGCATCCAGTGGAAGCGCGTCGCGCACGGCGCGGTAGCGGCGGTGGTCGCGGGCGCGGTTGCGGACGATGGAGAAGAGCCAGCTGCCGAACTGGTCGGGCTTGCGGCACTCCTCGAGGCGCTTGAGCGCGGTGACAAAGGCGTCCTGCACGGCATCGTGCGCGTCGGCCTCTTCACCCAGCTGCGCCAGCGCGACGGCGTACGCGGACCGCAGGTGCCGCTGCACCAGCGTTCCGAACGCCTCGCCGTCGCCGCCGCGTACCCGCGCGACCAGTGCCGCATCGCTCTCCGTCAATCGGCCTCCATGCCCCGTTCACCCCGTCCGGGCGCAGGTTGCGCGCCCGGACGGGTCCGAACCTGCTCAGCGGGGCTGCGTGCCGCCGCCGCGCGGGCGCCCACCACGCTCGCCGCGGCCGGGCCGGTCGCCCTGCCGCTCACGACGCTCGTCCATCCGCTGCTGGATCTTCTGCTGCTGCTCCGCCGTGAGCACGGCGCGGGCCTGCGTGAGCGCCTGCTCCCCGTTGGCGCGCAGCTGCTGCATGATGGGCTGCGCCTGCGCCCGGCGCTGCTCCATCTGCTGGCGCTGCTCCGCGGTAAGCTGCGGGCGCTCGCCGCGCTGGCGGCGCTCCGCGCGGGCGGCGCTGTCTGGACGCGCGCGGCGCTCTCCGCGTGCGCGGGCGCCGTCCGCACCCTGGCCGCGGTCGGGCCGCAACGCGGTGAGCTGCTGCACCAGCGGCGCGTTGCGGGCCTGCAGGTCGCGGTCGATGGCTTCCAGCCGCGAAACCTGCTGGGCGGTCAGGCCCAGCTGCTCGCGCTGGCGCAGCAGGCGCTGCACGGGGCTGCGGCCGGGGCCGCCACGGCCTTCGCGCGGGCCGCGCATCTCGCCGCGCCGGCCCTCGCGGGCGTGCTCGCGCTGCTCGGCGGCGGGCGGCGCCGTCTGCGCCACGGCGGTCACGGGCGCGGCGGCCAGGATGGCGGCCACGAAATAACGAGCGTGGATCTTCATCGTCCGGGTTCTCCTCAAGAATGGTTTGCCGCCGGGCGGAGTGCATGCCCGCGCGGCCCGTCAGACAGAAGACGCGCGGCATCGGCAGGATGTTAAGGCCGCCGGTTCTGCATCCACCGCGTCGCTGTCTGGTAAGAAGACGCGCGGAGGGTGGGAGATGTTAAGGGGGTGTGGGATTTGGGGATGCGGGGCGATTCCGCTGGGATCGAATACCAAATACTTTGATTATTTGTTCACTTCGTTTATCTTCTAGCCCAACTCTCAACTAGGAGAAGGGCCGATGTCTCAACGCGACTTCCCGCCCATCAACGAGTCAGCGGAGCAGTTGAAGGATCTGCTCACCTACGAGCAGGTGGCCAAACGACGCACTCGCCTCCACCTGCTGTTTCTCATCCGCTCCGGCGAGGTTCAGAGTCGCGAAGAAGCCGCCGACCGGCTCCTCGTGCACCGCAATAGCGTGTGGGCCTGGCTCAAAGCCTACAAGGCCGGAGGGCTGGAGCAGATGCTTCACGTCGGTACAAGCGGGCCCAAGCCGGTGCAGAAGAGCCTGTCAGCCCCTGTTTTCGACGCGCTGCAGAAGCAGGTCGAGTCCGAGGGGTTCGCAGGGTACACCCACGCGCAGGAGTGGCTGCGCACGAAGTTCGGGTGCGACGTGCCGTACAGCACTGTCCACAAGCTGATCCGCTATCGTCTGCGGGCCAAGCTGAAGCGAGCACGGCCGCGGCATCAAAAAAATCTAAGACAGCAATAGAAACTGGTCTGCCTGCTCCTCGAGGCTGGTGAGATAAGCCTTGGGATCTCGGCGGAATCGAAGGCCACGGCGCCGGACGTGGCGGCGCGCTTCGAGTTGCTGACGCAGTTCCATCCAACGTGCGGG
>NZ_JBMDXM010000216.1:0-2063 GCF_048594345.1 Longimicrobium sp. | reverse complement strand
GCGTGCGCTGCCCGAGGGCAACCCCGCCGCCTTCCGCACCTGGTACGTGCCCGATGGCGTGGAGACCGGCCCCAGCGGCCATCGCAACGCCGACGGCCGCGGCCCCAAGAAGCCCTACGGCGGTGCCGGCGCGAAGAAGCGTGGCCCCGGCGGTCCGGGCGGACAAGGTCCGCGCGGCGGCGGCCAGGGCCCTTGGTCCTCGAAGCCGGCCGGCGCCGGCGCAGGTCGTCCGCGCGCACCGTATGGTCATCCCGACAGCGCCCCGACGTTCCCGTCCGACCACGCCAACCCCGGCAGCTTCAACCCCAACGCCGGCCCGCGTGGCCCGCGTCCGGGCGGCAACCGCGGCCCGAAGGGGGCAGGCGCCCGCGGTCCGGGTGGCGGCAATCGCGGACCGGGTGGCCCTGGCGGCGGCCGCGGCCCCGGCGGTCGTCCGCCCGGCGGCGGCAACCGCGGTCCGCGCGGTGGCGGTCGCGGAGGCCAGCGCCCAGTCGTGCATCAACACGGGGCCTTCGGGCCCCGTGTCGTGTCCGGCATATCAGCGACCGAAACGGCCCTCTCCCTCCCCCGCTTGCGGGGCATTGCGCCCTTTACGGGTGGAGGGCTGGGGTGGGGACCGCTTTCCTGAGGAAAGCCCATGCCTCCACCCGACGCGCGTTGCGCGCCGGCCTCCCCCGCACGCGGGGGAGGCGAAGAGCGTCGCGTGGCACGTTTCTCCATGCACGATCAAAGCGATCCCCACGCACACGATGACAACCGACGCAGCGCACGCGTGCCTGTCGCCCTCCCCCGCTTGCGGGGGAGGGTTGGGGTGGGGGCAGCTTTCCAGGTAAGCCCATGCCCCCACCCGACGCGCGCTGCGCGCCGGCCTCCCCCCGCACGCGGGGGAGGCGAAGAGCGTGGTGCATCGCTTTCTCCGTGCCCGGCTGAATTGCTTCCGTGCGCACAACTCCGGACACATCAGCGACCGAAACGTCAGACACCCTTCTCCCTCCCCCGCTTGCGGGGGAGGGTTGGGGTGGGGGCGCTTTTCCCGGGAAAGCCCATGCCCCCACCCGACGCGCGTGGCGCGTCGGCCTCCCCCGCTTGCGGGGGAGGCGAAGAGCATCGTGCATTCGCGCAAGGAGCGCCTGCCTCCTTCCCGCTTGCGTAGCATCGCGCTCCTTGGCGGGCGCTTTCGCAGGGATCAGGGGTCGAAGATTTCGAAGCGGTCGGCGTCGAGCATCGCGGGGAACCGTTCGCGGTGCGCCGCCAGTTCCGAGGCCAGCAGCGTCGTGGTCGAGACGACTTCGGCGTCCGTGCATTCGCTCAGCGGGGTGCCGAGAAAATCGAGCACGGCACTGTTGCCGCTGTAGTCCAGGCCGTTGCCATCACGGCCGACGCGGTTGACGCCGACCACGTAGCACAGGTTCTCGATCGCGCGTGCGCGCAGCAGCGTCTTCCACGCGTACGCACGCGCTGCCGGCCAGTTCGCCACGAACAACTGCAGGTCGAAGTCCAGTTGCCCCGGACGCTCGACATCGAAGCGGTTGCGGCAGAACACCGGAAAACGCAGGTCGTAGCAGACCTGCGGATTGATCCGCCAGCCCTTGAGCTCGACCGTCAGCCGCGCCCGCCCCGGCGCGTAGCGCTTGTGCTCGCCGGCGTAGCGAAACAGGTGCCGCTTGTCGTACCACTGCAGCGCGCCATCGGGCGTGGCCCAGAGCATGCGGTTGTAGACGCCGTCGCCGTCGCGCAGTTGCACGCTGCCGGTCACGGCCGCATCGAGCGCGGCAGCCTGCGCGCGGATCCAGGCCACGGTGGGCCCGTCCATGTCTTCTGCCCGTTCGATGGCGTCGTTGCTGAAGCCGCTGGTGAAGGTCTCGGGCAGCACCACCAGATCGCTGAGGCCACGCAACGGCGCGATCAGGCCGCCGTAGTAATCGCGATTGGCCTCCGGGTCGTGCCAGATCGTGGCGCCCTGGACGATGGAAACGCGGAGGTTGTGCATGGTGCGGCCCTGTCGACGACCGCGACGCGGCCGGACTCCCGATTCTCGTCCGCGCCGCCTGCCGACTCAAGCC
>NZ_JBMDXM010000215.1:0-37641 GCF_048594345.1 Longimicrobium sp. | reverse complement strand
CGCGTCGGCCGCGGCGACGACTTCTTTGCGCTGGGCGGCCATTCGCTTCTGGCCACGCGCGTGGCGGCGCGGGTGCGGCAGGCACTGGGGGTGGAGCTGCCGCTGCGCGCCGTCTTCGAGTCGCCCACCCTGGCCGCGCTGGCGGCGGCCGTGGACGCCCGCCGCCGCGCCGGCCAGGACGCCGCCGCGCCGCCCCTGCGCCGCGTCGCGCGCCACGGCGACGCGCCCGCCTCGTATCAGCAGGAGCGGCTGTGGTTCCTGGACCGGCTGGAAGGCGGCGGCGTCTATCACCTTCCCGCCACGCACCGGCTGCACGGCCCGCTGGACGCCGAGGCCCTGCGCCGCGCCGTGGAGGCGCTGGTCCACCGCCACGAGACGCTGCGGACCGGGCTTCCCGAGGTGGATGGCGCCCCGGTGCAGCGCATCCTTCCCCCCGGGCCCGTCGCCCTGCCGCGGATCGACCTGGCGCCGCTGGCGGACGGGGAGCGTGAGGCGCGGATGGGGCGCGTGGCGCAGGACCACGCCAAACGCCCGTTCGACCTGGAGCGCGGCCCCCTCTTTCGCGCCACGCTGGTGCGGCTGGCGCCGGACGAGCACGTGCTGCTGACCTGCGTGCACCACGCGGTGGCGGACGGCTGGTCCAGCGGCGTGCTGTGGCGCGACCTGTCCGCGCTGTACGCCGCCTTTGCCGGCGGCCAGCCGCCGGCGCTGCCGCCGCTGCCGGTGCAGTACGCGGACTACGCCGTGTGGCAGCGCGAGTGGCTGCGCACCGACACGCTGGACCGGCAGCTGGCCTGGTGGCGGGGCCGGCTGGCCGGCGCGCCCACGCGGCTGGAGCTTCCCCTGGACCGGCCGCGTCCCCCGGGGCAGCCGCACGCGGGCGCCGCGGAGGGGCTGCAGCTGCCGCGCGCGCTGCCCGCCGGCGCCGTCGCGCTGGGCCGGGGCGAGGGCGCCACGCTGTTCATGGTGCTGATGGCCGCCTTTGCCGTGGTCCTGGGCCGGCTGGCGGGGGATGACGACGTGGTGGTGGGCACCCCCGTCGCCGGGCGCACGCGGGCGGAGCTGGAGGGGCTCATCGGCCCGTTCCTCAACAACCTGGCGCTGCGCACCGACCTGTCCGGCGATCCGCCGTTCCGCGCCCTGCTGCGCCGCGTGCGCGAGGGCACGCTGGAGGCGTACGCGCACCAGGACGTGCCGTTCGAGCGGGTGCTGGACGCCGTGCAGCCGGAGCGCAGCCGCGCCCACACACCCGTCTTTCAGGTGATGCTCAACCTCTTCAACTTCGCCGCGGACGAGAAGCGGCTGGAGGGGGTGCGGGTGGAGGGGGCGGGTGCCGGCACGCAGGCGTCCAGCAAGCTGGACCTTACCCTGTACGCCGGCGAGTCGCCGGACGGCCTGGGGCTGCACTGCCTGTACAACCCCCACCTGTTCGATGCCGGGCGGATGCGCGCGCTGCTGTGGCAGGTGGCCGCCGTCCTGCGCCAGGCGGTCGAGGACCCGGACTGCCCGTTGAGCGCCCTGTCGCTGCACACCGCCGCCGACCCGGAACGAGCCGCCGGCCTTACGCTGCGCACCGCCGCCGGCGCCCCCGTGGGCATCGGCGAGGTGGCCCGAGTGTGGTCGGACGAGGCGGGGATGCCCACGGGCCAGCTGGGCCGGCTTCAGCCGGACGGCTCCGTGGTGCTGCTGGGGGATGCGGAGGCGTGGCGTGCCCGCCGCCTCCCCGCCGCGCGCACAACCTCCGCCGCGCCGGAGGCCGTCTTTGCCCCGTCGGTGAACGAGGCCGAGCGCGCGATGGCGCAGGTATGGAGCGAGGTGCTGGACGTGGGGCGGGTGGGGATGGATGACGATTTCTTCGCGCTGGGCGGGCACTCGCTGCTGGCCGTACGGCTGCTGGCGCGCGTGCGCCGGCGCTTTGGCCGCGTGCTGCCGCTGGACGAGCTGTTCCGCAGCCCCACGCCACGCGCGCTTGCCGCCGCGGTGGCGGGCGGCGCCGCGGGCGCGTCCGGCAACCTGGTGCCCATCCAGGCGGGCGGCACGCTTCCGCCGTTCTTCTGCGTGCACCCGGCGGGCGGCACCGTCTTTCACTACGCCGAGCTCGCCCGCCTGCTGGGCCCCGACCAGCCGTTCTACGGCCTGCAGGCCACCGGCGTACAGGGCGAGGCGGAGCCGCTGTCGGAGGCAGGTGCCATGGCGGAGCGCTACCTGGCCCAGCTGCGGCGGGTGCGGCCGGCGGGGCCGTACCTGCTGGGCGGCTGGTCCGCGGGCGGCGTGATCGCGCTGGAGATGGCGCACCGGCTGCGCGCGCAGGGGCAGACGGTGGCGACGGTGGCGCTGCTGGATGCGCGCCCCCCCGACGTTCATCAGACGCGCGGGCCGCTGGACCCGGCCGCGCTGTACCGCGGCTACGCCGAAAGCCTGGTCGCCGCGGACCCGGCTGCGCTGGCGGAGCTGGAGTCCGCCCTTCGCGCGCTGCCCCCGGCGGAGCGGCTGCCGCACCTGTCCGCGTGGATGGCGGCCCACGGCATGGAGACGGCCGAGGTGGAGCGGATCCGCGCCGCCCTGCGCGTGTTCCAGGCGACCTCCGCCGCCACGCGCCAGCACCCCCTGCCGCCGTACGCCGGGCGCGTGGACCTGTTCTGCGCGCGCGAGGGCGCCGCGGGCGAGGGGATGGAGGCGGCGGGGCTGCCGGCGAAATGGCGCGCGTTCGGCCTGGGCGATCTGCACGTGCACGCGGTGCCCGGCACCCACGCCGACATGGTGCTGCCGCCGCACGTCCAGGCGCTGGCCGCTTCCCTGCGCGATGCCCTTGCGCAGGCCCGCCCCGGCGCCGCGGGCGCGGAGCCCGCGGATCACGTCGAGCCATAGCCTCGCGGATGAGTTCGGGGTTGGAAAACGCCAGATTTTCCGCACGGTGACTGCATCCGAAAGGGACTTCCCAAAGCCCCGGAGAGCCGCTAAACTAGACGGAGGAGCCAGCAGCGAGGGAGGGTGAGATGGCAAGATGGCGCACGATTCAGCCTGCGCACGAGAGCGACAAAATCACCGTCGAAGAGGCCATGGAGGCATGGCGGAGGGTGGAGGAGCGGGCCAGGCAGCGGGGCCGCTCAAAAAGCGTGAGAGCCACCCAAGACACGGTGGCCGCAAACCCCGCTGGTTCCGCTCGCGCCAAGGTGGCGGCGGATCACGACGCATCGCCATAGCCCGGCCCGATGATGAGAAGCTACGACAACAGCGTCTTCATCAACTGCCCTTTCGATCTTGCGTTTCGGCCTCTCTTCGAGGCCGTTGCTTTTGCGGTGTACGACTGTGGGTTCTACCCCCGGTCTGCTCTGGAGGTGGAGGACAGCAGCGAAGCGCGGATCGAGAAGATCATCCGGATCATCGCCGAGTGCCGGCTGGCTGTTCACGACATCTCACGAACGCAACTCGATCGTCACTCGCGCCTCCCGCGCTTCAACATGCCCCTGGAGCTGGGGATCTTCATCGGCGCGAAGGCGTTCGGAACGGGTGTGCACCGGCGCAAGGCGGCGATTGTGCTCGACACGGACAGGTATCGCTACCAGAAGTACATCTCGGACATCGCCGGGCAGGATATCCGCGCTCACGGACGTAGTCCTGTCCAGATGATTCAGCAGGTGCGCGACTTTCTCGTTACGCACTGCGGCGAAGGCGTGCTTCTGCCGGGGGGTGACAAGATCGTTGATCGTTACCTCACCTTCCGGGGTGGATTGTCGGAGATGTGCGCCGAGGCTCACCTGCCGCCGCCGGAGCAACTTACCTTCCGGGATATGACTACGCTCGTTGTGGCGTGGCTACGGCGAAATCCGCTAAGCCCACGTATGGTTTCGGCGTAGCGATCCCGGCTCTGCAGCCTCGCTACGGATGTACTGGAGACGGCTGACGGACGGACCGGCTGCAGGTGCGAAATGGCTTGCGGTTACCTCACGCAAAAGCCTCGTCTCCGGGCAGGAGATGAGCCTTGGCTTTGTTGCGACGCCTGGTTTACAGGAGCGGGTACACCCCACGGATCGAATCGCCGGGTGCGTGGGTACTTCGCGCGTCCGCTGCGGCGCCGCATCCACATCCTCCGCGCGCGCCGGAAGTCCCACTTGGTTCCCTGATTCGGCCATGCGACGCAACGTCCTTCTGGCGGCCGTACTTTCCATCGTTTTCAACCCTGGTTCCGCGGGGGCGCAGTACGGGCAGGGCGGTTTCGTGCTGGCGGGGCAGGGGGCCGGCGGAAACGGCCTGGTGGACGCGCGCTTCAGCGTGGAGATGGGGTACACCATCGAGGTGGGCGAGCGCAACGGGGCGTACCTGGGCGGCCGCTCCACGCTGGGCATTCACCCGCTGCGCGCCAACCAGCAGGGGCTGCTCGACCTCCACGGCAACGGCACGGGGACGGTCAAGGGCGGCGGCGGCACGCTGTACGATACCGGCGCCGACATCGAGATCGGCTACGGGATGGGCGTGGTGCGCGCCTACGGGTTCGTCGGCATACACTACCTGCAGCAGTTCGTGAACCCCGCGACCATCGAGTCCGGCGGCGAAGAGGTGGAGGTCATTACCCGCCGCCGCGACACCATCACCAACGGACGCGGCCTTGGCGTGCACCTGCGCCTGACCGACACCGGCGCGCTGGTGGCCGAGCACTACCGCGGCGGCGGCGACGACGGCGTGATGCGCATCTCTGGCACCCGCTTCGGGTTGCGCTGGATTCTGTAGCCGGCGGACGTCTCGCCGGCGTGATGCCGAATCCGCGAAAAGATTGGGCACGCAGAGGAAGCGGAGGAAGCAGAGAACTGCATGTACAAACTCTGCTTCCTCTGCTCCCTCCGCGTGAAACCTGCAGTCGTGGGAATACGGAGTGAGTTTGCGGATGTGGTACGACGCCCCGCCGCGCCTTGCCGGCCCTCGCCAAAACCGTCATCCTCCCCAGCCAGTTAGCCTTCCCACGGACAGTGTTCAGCGGTGCGATGACGATCGAGTACGGTGATTTCGAGAAGGTGGAGATGCGGGTGGGGCGGGTGCAGCGCGCGGAGCCGTTTCCCGAGGCACGCAAGCCCGCCATCAAGCTGTGGATCGACTTTGGGCCGGAGATCGGGATCAGGAAGAGCAGCGCGCAGATTACCGTGCATTACACGCCGGACGCGCTCGTCGGCACCCTGGTGATCGCCGTCACCAACTTTCCGCCGCGGCAGATCGGCCCGTTCATGAGCGAGGTGCTGGTGCTGGGCCTCCCCGATCCGGACGGCGCCATCGTCCTTCTCAGGCCGGACCAGGACGTTCCCCTGGGCGGCCGCGTGTTTTGATCGGGGAATCCACCACCCGCTCCGTGGTATGATCGGGATGCGCCGCGGGGGCTGGATCCTGCTCGCCGCGCTGGCCGGGTGCGATTCGCCGGTGCCGCGCGAGGCCGCCGCGCGCCCGCGGGAGCCCGCCGTTGCGCAAGCCCGCACCGACACCGCCATCTCCGCCGCAGGGCGCCTGGCCGGGCCGGATTCCGCCGTCCTGCGCGCGCGGATCGATTCCGTGTTCGCTCGCTTCGACCGGCCGGGCTCGCCCGGGTGCGTGGTGGCGGTGATGGACGCGGGGCGCATCGTCTTCGGGCGGGGCTACGGATCGGCGGACATTGCGCGGGGAACGCCGTTTACCACGGCCAGCGCCTTTGACGGTGCGTCGATGGCCAAGCAGTTCATCACCTTCGGCATCCTGCTGCTGGAGCGCGAAGGCAAGCTGTCGCTGGACGATCCGGTGCAGAAGCACCTGCCCGAGCTTCCGGACTACGGCGCGCCCGTCACCATCCGCCACCTGATCCACCACACCAGCGGCCTGCGCGACGCGGAGGTGGGGTGGTTCACCGGCGGACGCGTCGAAGACCCCGCCCTCATTCCCAGCCTGAGCTTTCCCCCCGGCACCCGCCACGTCTACGACGACACAGGCTACGACCTGCTGCACCGCATCACCGAGCGCGCGGCGGGCGAGCCGGTGGGCCAGTTCCAGCGCACGCGCATCTTTGGCCCGCTGGGGATGACGCACACCGCCAACCCCGCAGTTCGCCGGGTTCGCGCCTACGCGCAGGACCGGGACGGGTCCGGCTTTCACCTGGCGATGACGGAGGAGAACGGCGGGTTCACCACCACGCCGGAGGACCTGGCCCGGTGGGACGCCAACTTCTACGACGGGCGCGTGGGCGGCCACGACGTGGTGCAGGCGATGCAGCGCGAGGGCAGGCTGAACAGCGGCGAGACGATTCCGTACGCCATGGCGCTGCACACGGAGCCGTACCGCGGGCTGCGGCGCCTGTGGCACGGCGGGCTTAGCCAGGGATACCGCTCGCAGTTCATGCGCTACCCGGACCAGCGCACCTCGGTGCTGGTGATGTGCAACGTCTACCAGATGGCGGAGCCCAACTCGCTGGCCGAGCGCGTAAGCGACGTAGTCCTGGCCGACGAAATCGCCCGCGCCGAACGCGCCGCCCCCGCCGCCGCGCTGGCCGCGGAGGCTCCCGCCCCCTCCGCCGCCGAACTGCGGCGCTACGAGGGCGTGTACATCAACCGTGACGAGCAGTTCGTCCGCGCCATCCGCGTGCATCAGGGACGGCTGCAGATGCGGCAGTGGATCACCTGGTACGGCATGCGTCCGCTGGGCGGCGGCCGCTTTCGCGTGGAGGGCCAGCCGCTCACGTCCACCTTCCGCGCCGCGCCGGAGGGCGGGTACGTGCTGGAGGAGCAGGCGGATGGCCGGCGCGCGCCCCTGGTGCTGCGCGAGGTGCCGGACGACGACCGCGCCCCCGCGGAGCTGGACCGCTACACCGGCGCCTACCGCAGCGACGAGCTGCGCTCCACGTGGACGGTCACCCGCGCCGGCGGCGAGCTGCGCGTGAGCGGCGGCCCGCGCGGGGGCCTGCGCCTGCGCCCGGCGGGCGAGGACGCGTTCACCGACGGCACCTACGTGCTGGTCCTTTTTCGCCGCGACACCTCCGGCCGCATCACCGGCCTGACCGCCGCCACCCAGCGCGTCCAGAACCTGCAATTCACGAAGGGCGGATCGTAAGTCGGATGGGTGGCGATCAGTGTGGCCCCTCGCCGTCCACATTCGGCGCGACGAACCAGGAGGGTGTTGCAAACGTCCTCAAGCGTTGATTTCCTGAGGGAGGCGCCGCGCGTAACTTGCTGATGCGATGAAGGTTGGCGCCGACCGAAGGATCTGGTCGGTACAGCCGTGGGGCCTGGCTTCACCGCGCGGATCTTAGCCCTGCGTGGGGCAGACGAGATCCTTCGGTCGCGCGCAAGCGGTTGTGAAGGTTCACGTTCCGTGTGGCGCTCCCTCAGGAAATCACCATCTGGGTTTGATTTCCCCTTGTTCTGCTTCGCTGCGCCGAAACCCCGATCCTCCTTCCGGCACTCCGTCATCCGTTGTCGCGCCGCCGTTGCGCGCGTACTATGACGGCGATCCTACCGCGAACCTGCACTTCGAGCGGCACATGAGACGAATCGTTCCCGCACTTGTCCTTTCCCTGGCAGCGGCGCCGCCCGGAGTGGCGGCGGCACAGGCACCCCCCGCCCCTTCCGTGCGGCTGGACTACGAGGAAGAAACGCTGCCCAACGGGCTGCGCGTCATCTACCACGTGGACCGTTCGGCGCCGGTGGCGGCCACGGTGCTGTGGTACGACGTGGCCAGCAAGCACGAACAGACGGGCAAAACCGGCTTTGCCCACCTGTTCGAGCACCTGATGCTGTTCACCGGGTCGCGCAACGCGCCCGAGGGGCGGCACTTTGGGCTGCTGGAGGCGGTGGGCTCGCGCACGGGGACCGACATCAACGGCACCACCAGCTGGGACCGCACCAACTTCTTTCAGCAGGTGCCGGCGCACGCGCTGGAGCTGGCGCTGTGGCTTGAGGCGGACCGCATGGCCACGCTGGACGAGGCTCTGAACGACACCAAGCTGGTGAACCAGCGCGAGGTGGTGAAGAACGAGCGCCGCCAGAGCAACGACAACCAGCCGTACGGCGTGTGGGTGGAGCGGATGCTGGCCAACCTGTATCCGCAGGACCACCCGTACCATCACCCCGTGATCGGCTACATGCAGGACCTGGAGAACGGGTCGCTGCAGGACGTGCGCGACTTCTTCCGCACCTATTACGTCCCCAACAACGCCGTGCTGGCCATCGCGGGTGACATCGACATCCCCGCGACCAAACAGATGGTGCGCCGATACTTTGGCGGGATCGCGCGCGGGCCCGCGCCGCCGCCGGTGCGCAACGTGCCCCTGCCGCCGCGGCTGGGTGACAGCCGGCGCGAGGTGATCCAGGACCGCAACGCGCCGTCGCCGGCCGTATACGTGGGCTATCGCGTCCCCGGCGCGCGCGACCCGCAGGCGCCGGAGGTGGCGCTGCTGTCCACCGTGCTGGCCACGGGGCGCTCGTCACCGCTGTACGAGACCATGGTTCGCGACCGGCAGGTGGCCACCAGCGTGTTCGGCTTCAACTTCGGGCTGGTGGAAGGCGCCGACATGCTGGTGGTGGGCGCCGTGGGCAAGCCGGGCGCCAGCGCCGATTCGCTGGAGGCGGCACTGCTGGCGGAGCTGGACGGGATCGCGGCCCGCATCGACGCCGAAGGGCTGCAGCGCGCCCAGGCGGCGGAAGGCTACTCGCTGGTGAACCAGCTGCAGACCATGGGCGGCTTTGGCGGGCGCGGTGACGTGCTGGCGCAGGGCGCCGTGTTCTACGGCGACGCGGGGTGGATCAACGGCTGGCTTCCGGCGCTGAACGGCGTGACGGTGGCCGGCCTGCAGGCGCTGGTGCGCGACCGCATGACGGCGGACAACCGCGCGGTGCTCGTATTTGTCCCCGCCCCGCGCACGGAGGGAGCCCAGTGAACCGGCAGATGACGATTCGCCTGACGATGGCCGCCGCGCTGGCGGCCTCCGCCACCCTGGACGCGCAGCCGGAGCCGCGCCCCGCGCCGCAGATCGTGGCGCAGCAGCCCGGGCTGGCCCCGGTGCGCCCGTACACGCTGCCGCCGGTGGACGAGTTCCGCCTGTCCAACGGCCTGCGCGTGGTGGCCGTGCGGCAGACGGCGGTGCCCATGGTGACGGCACGGCTCATCCTGGACGCCGGTGCCGAGCACGAGCCCGCCGCGCGCGCCGGACTGGCCGTGCTGACGGCCAACCTGCTGCCGGAAGGCTCCACGACGCTTTCCGGGCCGGAGCTGGCGGCGCGGATGGAGCGGCTGGGCGCGGAGTTCCAGACGGGCGCGGCGCAGAACGCCGCCTTTGTGGCCGTCACGGCGCTCAAGCCCGTGTTTGGCGAGGCGCTGGGGCTGGCGGCGGGGACGGTTTCCGCGCCGGCGTTCCCGGAGCGCGACTTTGAGCGGGTGCGGCAGCAGGGGATCACGGCGCACGTGCAGGCGCAGGCCACGGTAGAAGGGCTGGCGACCGAGGCCTTTTCCCGCGCGGTCTTTGCCGCCGAGGCGCCGTACGCGCGGCGCACGTCGGGGACGGCCACGTCGCTGGCCACCATCACCCGCGACGACGTGCTGCAGTGGCACCGGTCGATGTACGTGCCGTCCAACTCTACGCTGCTGCTGGTGGGCGACCTGAGCGCCGACGAGGCGCGGCGGATGGCGGAGCAGGCGTTTGGCGGGTGGCGGGGCCAAGCGCCGCGGCTGGCGCGCCCGGCCAACCCGGTGCGCCCCGTTTCGGCCACGCGGGTGATCCTGGTGGACCGTCCCGGGTCGGTGCAGTCGGCCATCCGCATCGGGCAGGCGGCGATCGGCGCGGAGGACCCGGACTACCTGCGGCTGGCGGCGCTCACGCAGGTGCTGGGCGGTGCCTTCAACGCGCGCATCAACCAGAACCTGCGCGAGCGGCACGGCTGGACGTACGGCGCGTTCGCCAACTACAGCGCGTTGCGCGGCGGCGGCACGCTGTTCATCAACTCTTCCGTGCGCACCAACGCCACCGACTCGGCGGTGGCGGAGTCGGTGCGCGAGTTCCGCCGCATCGTGGACGAGGCGGTGCCGGCGGAGGAGCTGGCGGGCGCGGCGGGGAACCTGGCCGGGAGCTTTCCCGCCTCCGTGCAGACGGTGCAGGGCCTGGCGCAGCGGATGCAGAACCTGCTGGTGTGGGGGCTGCCGATGGACTTCTACGCCGCCTACGGCCCCCGGCTGGCGGCCATGACCCCGGCAGACATCTCCGCCGTGGGCCGCGCCCGCCTGACGCCGTCGGCGGTCACCGTGGTGGTCGCGGGTGACCTGGCCACCATCGAGGCTCCCATCCGCGCCCTGAACCTGGGCGAGGTGGAAGTCTGGTCCCCCGCCGGCGAACGCATCCACTGATTCGCGGCATCGGCGTTTCACGACCCCGGCTCCGGAGGATTGGAGCCGGGGTTTCGTCGCAACGGGTATCGCCCTATGTTTGAGGGCAAAGGGGGAGCAATGGATCGATTGAACGATTTTCTAGGATCGGAGGCGCGCGCCCGGCTGCTCGCACACTTTGTGGTGCATCCGGACGGACGCGACCACGTGCGGGCGCTGGAGCGGCACACGGGCCTGGGCAAGCGCTCGCTGCAGGCGGAGCTCGCGCGTCTGGAGGCGATGGGGCTGGTGCGGCGTGAGGCGGATGGCCGGCGGGTCGTCTACCGGCGCGAGGACGGCAACCGGCAGTGGCGCGCCATCGAGTCGCTGGTGGCGGAGTACGCGCCCGGGCTGGTGCTGCGCGACGCGCTCAACGAGGTGCCGGGCATCGACGCGGCATTCATCTTCGGCTCGCAGGCGCGCGGAAATGCGCGGCCGGACAGCGACATCGACCTGCTGATCCTGGGCGAGCGGATAGACGATGCGGAACTGGGCGCCGCGCTGCTGGAAACGGCCTTGGTGCTCGACCGCCCCGTGGACGTGAAGCGTTATGACGCGGAGCGCTTCATCCGCGATCGGGCGCCCGGCGCGAGCTTTCTGCCCAACGCGCTCGCTGGACCGATCCACTTCCTGATCGGCTCGCCGGCCGTGCTCCCCGGCGCCTCAACCGTGTTTGCCGGATGACGGATCGCATACAGAACCTGGTCGATGCGGGCCGGCTGTCGCGCGATGCGGCAGCGGATGACGAGATCGTGGGGCTCTGGACCAACGCGCTGCAGGCAGCTGATGACGCACAGGTGGAAAGCGTGAGTGCCAACGGCCGTCTGCTGCGCGCGTACGACGCGGGCCGGATCGCCGCTGCCGCCGTGGTGCGTTCGCGCGACCTGCGCGTGCGGGCGGCCAACCACCACAAGCTCACGCTGGCCGTCGCGGCGCTGGTCTCCGGTCCGGAGCTCGCCCTGGCGTTCAGTGAGATGGACGGGATGCGGCGGCTGCGCGCAGATCTGGAGACCGCTGGCAGGCCGGCGCGTCCGACGCCGACGTGCAGCGCGCGCTGGATGTGGTGCGGCGCATTCTTCGTCAGGGTGCGGTCGAGCTGGCGGCCAGCCGTCCCTTCGCGGGCGCCCGTCTTCCGAAGAAATGATGCTGCGTTGCGATGATCGTGTTTTGACGCTGTGGCGGCTGCGGCTCATCCTGGTGTTCTTAGTGCTCGCCGGCTGTACGTCGGCTCCGGCGCCTACACCCCCCGCGCCGCCGGTGCAGCCCACGCCGCGGATCGTGGCGGAGGTGCCGCAGGTGGAGGCGCAGCCGGTGCAGGCGCGGGTGGACACGGTCGAGGTGTGCGTGCTGCACCAGGGGAAGCTGGCGAACGTGCGGGCGGAGCGGCTGGCGACGGGGGACACTGTGGTTGGCGGGCGGCCGTTCTCGGCGGTGTATGCGGATACGGGGCAGTACGCGCTGACCCGCGAGTGGTACGTGAACAGCGAAAGCATCGACTACGATCCGGAAAACGTCTGCTTCGTCCGGTACGGGCTGCCGCGGGTGGTGGAGCTGGATTCCGTGGTGCGGCTGGGCTCGTGGCGCGGCGTACCGGTGTTCCGCGAGCGCTCGAACACCGGGACGCCGATGGTGATCTACGTTCCCGTGCGTGCCGGCTGCGAACTGCAGCCGTACCAGACCGAAGCGATCGCTCCGCCTCCATCGTGCCCCAAGCCGGAGTACCAGTTCCGGGTGCCGTAAACGGGCGCGGAGATTCGGGGGGCTGCGGCGCGGATTGAGCCCCACGGTTGTGCGGGCGAGATCCTTCGGTCGGCGCCCCGGGTTCTTCATCCGGGCGGCTTCGGCGCGGCGCCTCCCTCAGGAAGTCAATGCGTGGTCGGGTCGTATCGAAGGCAACGCCGTTGTTGGGCTGTAACCAAGTGATCGGCCAGTAAGACAAGCGGCCCGCCGCGCATTCACGCGCGGCGGGCCGCTTTCATCATCCGTCGAAGCGTCAGTCGGCTTCGGGGATGACGCCGCAGGCGATGCGGGCGCCGGAGTTGCCCGACGGGTCGGTGCGGTAGTCGTCGGCGGTGGCGTGCACCATCAGCGAGGTGCCGCCGTCCTTGCGCACGGAGTTGGCGCCCTGACCCATCATTGTAACGCCCCGCGCGATGCCGCTCATGGTGCCGCGCCCGTTGGCGTCGACCGTAATGTTGGGCAGGTCGCCCGCGTGCGGGCCGGCGGGGTTCTCGGTGCCGTGCTGGCGGTTCGCCGGATTGAAGTGCGGGCCCGCCGTGGTGAACTCGGGCGCGTCGCACTGGCCGTTCTGGTGGATGTGCACGCCATGCACCCCGGCGGGAAGCTGGCTGGCGCTCAGTACCACCTGCACGCCCTCGGTGGCGGGTGAAATCAGCGCCGTTCCCACCGTGCGCCCGGTGGCGTCGCGCAGGGTAATCGTCTGCGTGTTCGCGATCGCGCCGGCCGCGGCGCACCCCGACAGCGCCAGCACGGCGGCGCCGGCAAGCAGCCCTCTCATCCTCATCGTCTCTCCTCAGGCCGTTCTCTTGAATCACCACTCTCCCGCGCCCCGGTGGACGCGTGCGGTGCGGGTCAGCAAGAGTCGTGCGGACGACGAACGGATTGGTCTCACACGGAGTCAACGGAGTTAACGGAGTGAAGCATTCGTGAGCACTTCAACACCGTGCAATGCCCGGATTACGTCTCCCATTAGTACCGCCGAATGCTCGTAGAGATCGCGCAGAACAAACTCCGTTAACTCCGTTGACTCCGTGTGAGACACATCTTTGAAGCTGTACACAACGACAAAATCCGCTACCGCACATCATCTACTAAAAAAATAGTTGACAGATGCGGAGGAGGCGATTACCATCTACTAAGACTCTAGTAGAAAGGGGCAAGGGGTGGAGATCAACTTTACGGAGCGCGAGCTGGACGTGATGGGCGTGCTGTGGGACCGCGGCGGCGGCACCGTGGCCGAGGTGCGCGAGCGGCTGGCCGACGACCTGGCCTACACCACCGTGCTTACCGTCCTGCGCACGCTGGAGGAAAAGGGGTACGTGGGCCACACCGAAGAGGGAAAGGCCTACCGCTACCACCCCCTGGTCGAGCGGCAGGCGGCCGGCACCAGCGTGCTCAAGCGCATGCTGCACAAGCTGTTCAAGGACTCGCCCGAGCTGCTGCTGACGCACCTGGTAAGCGACCGCGGCCTGAGCGACGACGAGCTGCGGCGCATGCGGCGGCTGCTGGACGAGCGCATGGGCGAGGAGGAGCGATGATCGCGCAGTGGATGCTGTACTGCCTGGCCGTGGGCGCGCTGCTGTCGCTGGCCGCGCTGGCCACGGAGCGGGCGATGCGCGCCTTTGCGCTCCCCCAGCGCTGGGTGTGGGCCACGGCGATGGTGCTGATGCTGGCGATCCCCGCCGCCGCGCGCTGGATGCCTCGCGCTCCGGCGCCCACTCCGGCGGCGACGGCCCCGGGCGGCGAGGGAACGCGGCTGCGGCTGGCGGATTTTCCCGCCGCGGCGGCGGAGAGCGCATCCCGTGTGGACGCGGCCGCGCTGGACGGGCCGCTGGCGATCGGGTGGATGATGGCGAGCGCGGCGGCCGTCCTCGCGCTCCTGGCCGCGTGGGCGGTGCTGGAGCGGCGGCGGCGGGGATGGAAGGCGGCAGAGGTGGACGGCGTCCGCGTCCTCCTCTCCCCCGCGACGGGGCCGGCGGTGATCGGCTTTTTCCGCAGCCGCATCGTGCTGCCGCGGTGGGTGGTGGAGGACGCGCCGGCGGAGGTGCGCGCGCTGCTGCTGCAGCACGAGCAGGAGCACCTGCGCGCGGGGGACCCGCGGCTGCTGGCGCTGGGGCTGGCCGCCGTCGCGGTGATGCCGTGGAACCCCGCCGCGTGGTGGCAGCTTCGCCGGCTGCGGCTGGCGGTGGAAGTGGATTGTGATGCCCGTGTCCTGGCGCGCCGCGCCGACGTGCGGGCGTACGGCACCCTCCTGCTGGAGGTGGGTCGCCGCGGAGCGGGCGGACGGCTGCTGGCTGCCGCCTTCAGTGAACCTGCATCGTTTCTCGAAAGGAGAATCCGCATCATGACAAGTCCACGAGCACGCCGGCCCTGGCTTCGCGCCGCCGGCTTTGGCGCGGCGGCGCTGGCCATGGTCGCCGCCGCCTGCGAGGCGCCCGGCCCCGTGCAGCCCTCGCCCTCGCCCGCGTCCACCACCATCGAAACCGTGAGCGGCGGCGGGACGATGGCCATGCCCAACGGTTCCGGCATCTCGCGCAGCGCGATCGAGGCGGCCGTGCGCGCGCACTATCCCGAGGTGTTCAGCGCCGCCCCCACCGCGTCGGCAAGCCTTCTCTTTGTGGTCGATACGGACGGCACCATCGCGCGGCACGAGCGCGTGCAGCTGCGGCGGCCGGGCGGCGCGCAGGCCACCGGCCCGGAGACGGCGAGCAGGGCGCGCCAGCCCTCGAAGATGAGCAGCGACGAGATGCGGGAGAGCATGGTGGACGTCGTGGGCTTTTCGCCGGGGCAGATGGGGCCCGGGCGCGTGGAGGTGCTGTGGATCCGCAAGCTCACCCCCGGTCAGAGGGTGGCGAGCACCGAAACCACGCGCGAGCGGGAGCCGGCCGGTCAGGAGCCCCCGTTCCGCGAGTCGCCCACCAGCAAGGTGGAGATCACCGCCGAGCAGGCGCGCGAGTACGTCGCGCGGTACCTGCCGGAGGTGGCGCGCAACGGCACCACGGCCGAGTTCGTGTGGATTATCGCCGACGCGAGCGGGCAGGTGCTGGAGTACGGCGACAGCGACCACAGCGAGGCGTTGAACCGCGACATGGAGTCCATCGCCAACGTGCAGGTGTTCAAGACGGAAAGCCTGGTCTTCAACGGCCACCCCGTCTCGCTGGTCTACGTCACCCGCAAGGCCTGAAGAAGATATGGCCTCACACGGAGTCAACGGAGTTAACGGAGTTGTTTCCTGCCGGTCCCGAATACCTGTGCAGATGACCAGGAAGACTGGATAAAGCAACGTGGAGCGAGGATCATCCTCCTTGCTCCCCGTTCTGCAGGAATTCACTCCAGAGCCGGGGAATCGGCACGAGCAAACTCCGTTGACTCCGTTAACTCCGTGTGAGGCTTTCTTTTGTCTTTGGGACGATGCGCCTTAGCCGGGGGAGGCGGGAGCGACGGGGAGGGTGAAGTGGAAGGTGCTGCCTTCGCCGGGGGCGCTTTCAACCCAGATCTGGCCGCCGTGGCCCTCGACGATGCTCTTGGCGATGGCCAGGCCCAGGCCGGCGCCCGCCTTGCCGCCGCGCCGCGCCTGCCAGAAGCGGTCGAACAGCCGCGGCAGGTGCTCGCGCTCGATGCCGGGGCCCGTGTCGCGCACCCAGAAGCGCACGTAGTCCACCGCCCGCTCCGCCCCCACCTGTACCTGGCCGCCCGCAGGGGTGAACTTGATGGCGTTGCCCACCAGGTTGCCGAACACCTGCAGCGTGCGCCCGTAGTCCGCCTGCGCCGGCGGAATGTCGGCCGCGTTCCCCACCACCAGCGCCACCCCCTTCTCCTCCGCCAGCGGGCGGAACATCTCCTCCGCGGCGCCCACCAGGACCGAGGGCGCGCACGGGCGCGGGTTCATCTGCATGGACCCGCTTTCCAGCGACGACACCTCCAGAAGGTCCTGCACCAGCGCCGTCATCTGCTCGGCGCTGCGGCGGATGACGTCCAGCTGCTTGCGGTCGCGCGCGCTAAGCCGCTCCACGTCGCCGTACTCCGCCAGCACCGTCGACGCGATGAGCACCGCGTTGAGCGGGTTGCGCAGGTCGTGCGAAACCACGGCCACCACCTCGTCGCGGGCGCGCACCGCCTGCTGGGCCGTCTCGTACAGCCGCGCGTTCTCCACCGCCAGCGCGGCGCGGCGCGCCACCTCTTCCACCAGCGCCAGGTCGTGCGCGTCGTATGGCTCGCCGCCGGTGCGGGCCAGCGAGAGGGCGCCCAGCGTGCGGCCCTTGGCGCGGATGGGGACCACGATGGCGGAGGAGAGCCCCAGCGCGCGCACCATCTCCACGTGGTCCGGCCCCGTGCACAGCGCCCGCAGCGCCGCCTCGTCCACCACGGAGATCATCTCCGGCTCGCCGGTGCGCAGGGCGCGCATCACCGGCTGGTCGGCGCCGGGGGGGATGGGAAAGCGGCGCAGCACCCCGCGCACCAGCTCCTCGCGCGTCCGGTCGGCGTGGGCGATGCCGTGGGCGCGGACCGTGTCGCCCTCCTCCACGTGCACGATGCAGTAGTCCGCCAGCATCCCCGCGCACAGCCGCGCCACCTGCTGAATGATCTCGCGCGGCTCCAGCGACGACGACAGCACCTCGCCCACCTCGGCCAGGACGTGCTCCGTGCGCAGCCGGCGCAGCTCCTCGGTCACGTCGGTAAAGGATGATACGGCCGCCACCGTGTGCCCCTCGGCGTCCAGCACGGGCGACGCGTTGACGCGCAGCGTGGCCAGCGTGCCGTCGCCCAGGCGGTACGGCACCTCCTCGTTCACCACCGTTTCGCCCCGCAGGAGCACCCGGGCCAGGGGGTACTCCTCCGCCGCCAGCGGCGAGCCGTCCGCGCGCAGCATCCCCGCTTCGCCGTATTCCGGAAGCCGCACGGCGCGCAGGGGGTGGCGCAGGATGCGCTCGGCCTCGTCGTTGTGCATCACGATGCGGCCGTCCGGCGCCTCGGCGATCAGAACCCCGCCGGGCATCTGCCGCAGCACCGCCTCCAGGAACGCCCGCTGCCGCTGTGCCTCGGCACGCGCGGCTTCTTCGCGCACCAGGGCGGCGCGGTCGGCCTCGCCGCGGCGGCGCTCGGTGACGTCGCGCACCAGCCAGCGCAGCCCCGTGGCCCCGGCGCTCGCGTCGTGTACGGCGGTTACGGTGCAGCTTACGGGGATGGCGGCCGCGGTGCCGCGGGGCTGCAGCCACGTTTCCCACTCGTCCAGCCGCCCCAGCGCGACGGCCGCGTCCACCCGGTTGCGAAAGTCGCGGCGTTGCGGGCCGGGGACAAAGACGGCCAGCGGCTTTCCCCGCAGCCGTGCACCCGGAACGTTCAGCAGCGCAGCCGCCGCGTGGTTGGCTTCGGCGATCACGCCGCCGGGATCGGTGACCAGGTAGGCGTCGGGCGCCAGCTGGAACAGCTCTTCGTAGCGCACCCACTCGGCAGCGACCTGCGCGTGCGACTCCTCCAGCTGCTCGTTCTGGATGCGCAGCTCTTCTTCGGTGACGCGCAGCTCCTCCAGCGCGGTGTGCAGCGCCTCGACCGCCTCGTCCACCAGCGCGTCGCGGATGCCGCGCTCGCGCGACCGCTCGCGCAGGGTGCGCACCTGCGCCTGCGAGCGGACCAGCTGGTCGCCCAAGCGCTGGTGCGGCGCACCCCCGCGGTCCTCCGCGGAAGGGGCCGGCGGCGGAGCGTTGGGGTCAGCCGGCATCGGGGGCGGCCGCGGGCGTGGGGGGCGCGTCCACTTCATCCACGAACAGCACCGCGCCGCGAATGTCGCCCGCCGGGGTAAGGAGCGGCCGTACGCCCACGCTGCAGCGGATGGCGCGGCCGCGCCGGTTCACCGCGTCCACCACCACCTCCTGAAACGGCTCCCGGCCTTCGAGCACCGCCGCCACCGACGGCGCGAACTGCTCCACGGGAAGGCCCATGTCCAGCTGCGGCAAAGGCTGTCCGTTCACCTCGCCCGCGCGCAGCCCCCACAGCTCCTCCATCTTGGGGCTCCACACCTGCACCTGCTCCGCGGGATCCAGCACCACCACCGCGCTGCGCAGGCTGGTGAGCACCGACGAAAGGTACGCGTTCACGTCGTCCAGCAGCCCGGTGCGGCGCTGCAGCTCGTCGTTCAGCGTCTCCAGCTCCTCGTTGGTGCTCTGGAGCTCCTCGTTCATGGTTTCCAGCTCTTCGTTGCTGCTCTGCAGCTCCTCGTTGGTGGTTTCCATCTCCTCGTTGGTGCTCTGCAGCTCCTCGAACGCCGTTTCCAGCGACTGGTGGGCGAACTCGATCTCCGACTGCAGCCGCGTGTGGCGGGTGACGTCGATGAAGACGATGGAAACGCCGATCAGCTCCTCACCCACAGGGCCTCCCAGCGGGCACAGCTCCACGTCGTAGGTGCGCGTTTCCTCGCCCGGCATGCCGTGCTCCACCCCCGCCAGGTGCACGATGCGGCGCTCCGCCAGCACCTGCTCGATGCGCGAGCGCAGCTCTACCGGGCGGTACGAGACGGTAAGGTCCTGCAGGGGGCGGCCCACATCGGACGGGGACAGGGCAAAGAGACGCCGGGCGCTCTCGTTGGCCAGCATCACCTGTCCCTGGGTGGTCACCACCAGCTGCGCCACCGGAATGGCGTTCAGGGCTGCGTCGCGGACGCTTACCTGCAGCGGGGCCGTCAGGTGCACGCGCGGGGTGCCGCGCGCCAGCGTGAGCAGCCGGTCGCGCACGCCGTTGGGTGAGGTCTTGCGAAAGATGCGCGCGTGCAGGTGCGCGGGGGCAAACAGGTCGGCGTGGGCGCGCAGCATCTCGGCCTTGCCCAGGAACAGCACCCCCTGCGGGGCCAGGGCAAAGTGAAAGCGGGTCAGGATGCGGGACTGCACTTCGGTGTTGAAGTACATCAGCACGTTGCGGCACACCAGCAGGTCCAGGTGGCTGATGGGCGCGTCATGCACCAGGTCGTGCCGCCCAAAGATCACCTGGCGCCGCAGGTCGGCCCGAAAGGTCCAGCGGCCGCCCATGCGCTCGAAGTAGCGGTCGCGGTACCCGTCGGGCAGCTCGTCCAGCTCCGCCTGCGCGTACGCGCCCATCCGCGCGGTGGCCAGCGCGTCGTTGTCGGCGTCGGTGGCGTACACCTTGACGCGCTGGCGAAACTGGTCCTCACCCATCACCTCGGCCAGCGCCATCATCACCGAGTAGGTTTCCTGGCCGCTGGCGCACCCGGCGGTCCACACCCGCACGTGCTCGCCCGGCTCCTTGCGGGCCAGGATGCCGGGGATGAACTCGCCCGAGAGCGTGCCCCACGCTTCGGAGTCGCGAAAAAACGAGGTGACGTTGATGAGGATGGTGTTGAACAGCTCGTCGAACTCCCCGGCGTGCACCTCCAGGTAGTCGCGGTACGCGTCGAAGTCCTCGATCCCCACGGTCTGCATGCGCTTGAGCACGCGGCGCATGAGGGTGGACCGCTTGTATCCCGTAAAGTCGAAGCTGCGGCTGGCCTTGAGAAAGCCCAGCAGGGATTCGAACCTGGGGTCGCGGGGGTGCTGCTGCTGTGGCTGCGGGCCCTTCATGCGTTCGTGCCGTAAAGTGCGTCGATCAGCTGCACCAGCCGCGGCGCGATGGCCTGCAGCGGCAGCACCTCGTTCACCGCGCCGGCGCTCACGGCCGCGCCCGGCATCCCGAAGTTCACGGAGGTTTCGCGGTCCTGTGCGAGCACCGTGCCTCCGGAATCGCGCACCAGCAGGCTGCCCGCCGCGCCGTCCTTTCCCGCGCCGGTAAGCACCACGGCGATCACCGGGGCGCCGGCTTCGGACAGCGAGTTCAGCAGCACGTCGGCGCTGGGGCGCACAAAGTTCACGCGCGGTGTGTCGGTGAGCGCCAGGGTGCGCCCGTCGCGCAGGCTAAGGTGGCGGCCGGGGGGAGCCACGAAGACGGTCCCTGCGCGCAGGACGTCGCCCTCCGCGGCCGATTGCACCCGCAGCGGCGTGCGTGTTTCGAGGATCTCGGGAAGCAGGCTGGCGCGGCCGGCTTCCATGTGCTGCATCACCACCACGGCGGCGGAAAACGAGGCGGGGAGTGCACTCAGCACCTGGCTGAGCGCGTTCAGCCCGCCCAGCGAGGCCACCAGTGCCACCACGGGAACCGCGGGGGGGGCGCCGTCGTTTGCGTGATCCGGGGCAGGCAGGGGGGTGCCTTTCTCAGAATACGTGAAAAACACGCCCGGGACACGGGTTGGGGCCCGGAGTGGGACGCGTGACGGCGGTATGGGTGCGGGCGTTCACTCCGTGCCCGGCACCGCCAAGGTGCTTTCCGCCGGATGAAATGTCAAATGGCGGAACGGGTCCCGCGCCGCCGCGGCGCGCGTGCGCGAACGGTTCTGTCCCACGGAGCGCGTAAGCCGTCTTTGAGCGCAGCGAAAAGCCAGCAGCGGAAAGGCGCCTGCGAGCGTAGCGAGCGTCTTAGGCGCCGTTTCCGCATTGCTGGCTCTTGGGGTTTCGCCTGCTCTACAACGAGATACTACGGCGAGAAAAGCGCTTCTGCCGACGCTAGAAGCCCGCACAGAACTAATCAGGCGGAAACACTTGGCTAACGTGGGGACTTATAACTGCAACGTGAACGTAGCAGTGTGTACACGCTCGCCCGCCTACTCAGAGTTGAGTGAGCGGGTGGTTTCGGCGCACCATGTGCTTTACCTCTCCAGCCGTCGAATGACATCGACCCGTTCACGCCACCACGCCTACCACCAATGCCGTAAATGCCGCTCGAATCTACATTCTTGCAGCATACTCGTTAGGCGTTGGAGGCGTTCATCTTGTGCACAGAGTTCCGGTTAGCGAAAATACGTGCGCACGTATTCGGCAACCAAACACAATATCTCGCCCTTGCATGGCCTACATCGATAAGCCCGAACCAGAGGGCAAGGACCTGAGCCGGGGCGGGAAGCGACGCTGGACCGTGCCCCCGCCGTACACGTGGGACGCGAACCGCATTGATGGTATTCGGTTACTCGATGTGTCCGGCTCCGGAGGATTTCAGCTCACGCTCTTTGTCGCATACAGAGCCGTACGTAGCTGGGCCGTTCGACGGCTGCCCCCCCATCTCCTGTACCGGGAAGCCGAAGCGGGGTTTGGTGCTCCTGAATGGTACGCGAGGGAGGTCCCGACAGAGCTTCGCGAACCCTTGGCCACCATACGTGAACTGATTGAGGGCACTCGGCACCCGGAGGAAGGACGGATATTCGATGCGTGCACCGGCATTGGAAAGTGGGCGTATGCCCACGGGGATGCCGGGACCGAAACGAGCTTTTTGACCCTCGCTGCTCACATCCGGCCGGAGGATGCGGGTGCCGCCTTCTTAGTGGGCCGCGCAGCTCGCCGGGACCTCCGCTACAATGCCGCCGAAGAGTGGTTCCGTCGCACAATTGCCCTTGCTCGCCGGAGCGACGATGATGCTTCCTACGTCGCGGCGTACCTTGGATGGGGAGTCCTTGAAGATATGCGGGGACGGCGCGAGCACGCGCGCCGCCGCTTCATTGCGGCATGGCGTAAGGCCCGCGCAGCCGGATTGAAAAAGATGATGGCGGCAGCCCGGCACTATCTAGTTCCCTTGGCCGTTGGCCGCTCGTTCGAGGAGGGCTACAGGCACGCAGTCGCGGCCTACAAGCTCTATGGCCCTGGAGAACATCGGCTTGGTTTACTTGCAATTGATGTCGGCGCATTCCTGATCGACAACGGTTACTTTTCGGCCGCCATCCCTATTCTTTCCGCAGCCGTAGAGTTTCCGATGGGAACCGAGCGCAAAGTTGGGCTGTGCAACTTAGCCCGCGCTGTGGCCGCAGTTGGACAGCGGCAGCGCTTCCTCTCACTCTGGCTTGCCGTATACGAGACGCCGCTGGAAAGCAACGAAGCGCTGGGTGCGGCGTTGACGGAACTTGCTTGCGGGGCGTTAACGCTAGGGCAGACGCGGAGGGCAGAACACGCGCTCCAAGACGCCTTGTCGGTCGCCGCTGATGAACGTTCGCGGCAGCGGGCGGCCGGGTTGCTGCTTCGTACTCGTTCCTCGCCGCCAAAGGACCGCGATAAGCCCGCACCGCCAGAGGTTTTGAGATTCGTCTCCCGATTTACCAATCGCCTAAGACGTATGACCGCTCCGGGTTAATCGCCCGGAGCGGTTCATTTTCAGTGGGCACCTAGTACCCCGCCCCCACGTACGCACCGCGTTGCGTGGTAGTGGTATCGCTGGCCGTGGTCGTCACCGCCCCCTGTGGCTCGGGAGTAGTTACCTCGGCGGCGCTGGAAAACACAGGCGGGAGTAGCGGCATTTCGCTGCGGGCGTCGCACGCGCTGAGGGACAACGCGATACCCGCACCGAGCGCGATACGCATACCACGCTTGGACTGATCCTTACGCATCGTGACTTTCCTTGGCTGTTGGTGACCCCGCCGCGCCGGGATCGGGGCGGCGTACGAAATTAGCCCCTCCCGCTCCGGATACGCCACCGAACCCATTTGTTTCCACCTCGACCGCCCCCAACGCCGCAGGAGCAAAACCAAGGCGCCAACGGGGATAACGCTCTGTTTTCGTACGTTCTGTACTGCGCTCCCAAACGGTCTAGGCAGCGCATTTGGAAATGTTTTGGCGCGATCTTGACCGGCGTTTTCCTTCCCGACTTACTTCGCACTCGACCAATGCAAACCTGTTCCCGAAACGGGAGAGTTTCATGTCGGATGCGACCCAATCACACTTTGCACCGGCTGATGCCACACGGGCATCAGCTGCCCCCCCGGCAGTCCATGGCTCGATAGAAGCCTACACGCGCCCGCTCGCGCCTCCTTACGGGAGGGGACGGCCGGACTACACAACGTGGCTATACGGCCATCCGCCGTGCTCCGGGCGGATGTTCGGGAGTGGGAACTGATGGGTGGGGCACAGCGGTCAAGCAGGCAGGGGCGGCAACGCTCGCCGCGCCTGTGGTGCATCCCGCCCGCCATGCTGCGCGATCCGCGCGACGGGCTGGAGGGCGACCAGATTCTGGCGGAAACGCCTGACCAGTTGGGGCTTCTGCTCTGGCGGACGGTGATGGACGTCACGCTGTGGGCCACCGCGCCGGATGAGAAGCGCGCCAGCCTCTTTGCGGACGGTACGGCAGACACGCGGCTCGCCCTGCTCGCCGCGACGGAGCTTCCCGGCAAAGTGTCCGCGTCGGTTGATACGCTGCACGGGATGCTGTCCATCCCGAGCCGGGCCGATGCGGAAGTCGTGGCGCTCTGCTGCCTCGAAGTCGCCGCCTGGGCCAGCGGCGCGGGCCTCCCCCACACGGCGATTGCGTTCGCGCAGGCTGCCGCCGTGGCCGCGCCGGAGTTCGGGGAAGCGGCGCTGCACGTGGGCGTGTACGCCCGCCGTGCGGGTCAGGATGCACGGGCGGAAACATGGCTGCGGCGGGCGGTGGACGTATGCCGCCGGGATGGTGACAGGGTGGCGTACTCGGCCGCCCTGGTCGAGTTGGGTGCGCTCTACGAGGGCCGGGAGAACGCGCCTGTGGCGGATCGCTTCTACCGGCTCGCGTACCGTGCTGGACGGCGGTTTGGCGCACGCCCGGCACGGATGCGGGCCGCGCACGGCCTGTTCCGTCTGGCGCGCCGGCGGAATGACAACGCCAGCGCGGCACAATTCGCCCTGACCGCACAGCGCGCGTACGAGCCCGATGCGGCGGGGGCTGCGGACCTCCTGCTGGACCTTGGCCGTTTCTGGACGGACATGGGCGAACCGGCACGCGCACGGAGTGCGTTGCGGCGGCTCGTCCCGGCACTGGTGAACATGCCGCCAGCGAACCGGCTCGCGGTCCTCGCGCTGACGGCGCGTGCGCGTGCAGAGGCGGGTAACCCTCGGACGGGCGCCACGGCGGCCGGCGCCGCGTGGGCGCTGCTGCAGGATGAGATGGGCAGCGGAGCCGTGCGGTATGCGGCGGCGGTGGACCTCGCGCACGCCGCACGCGTGGCGGGCGATCTGCCCGCGTTCACGCGGGCAAAGCGGATGGCCTTGCGGCTGGCGTCGCGAGAGGCGTTTCCGGAAGCGGCGGAACGCATGGCGAAGCTGTGGCCGGACGGGGATGAGTCGCTGGAGCGTGCATCATGATGAGTGAACCGAAAGTCTCCATTCCGAGAAGTGGACCGAGGCCTGCCAGCGCGTGCACCAGCAGATGGACACGTCGCCGGTGTTCGTCTCTCTCGTCGATCACATGGAGCGGGGTTGGAAGGGCTTCCGCCCTCTCCGGCAGTGGTTCGAGGACGCGCCAAGCGCGCGGTCCTGACCCTCGCGCCGCAAGCCACCTATTCCGCGCTCGCCGCTGAGCTGGCGGAGTTGTGGGACGTTAAGGCGAGCCCGGCGCCAGCCATGATGGAGTCCAGCCTAGCTGGCAGTTCGTGATACTGGGGAACAAGTATGGATACATCCTCCGCCGGTCCGTCTCCCGAGGGGGGGCGGGGCCTCACCGATGGCGAACTCCTTTCGCGGTGGTTGGATGAGCGGAACGACGACGATGGAGCGATGTCCGTAGTGGTTTTCATTCGATATCGCGAACTGGTCCGGGTCGAGCTGGAACGCGCGGGCCTGACTCCGCTTAATGCCGTTGAGCGGGTTAGCACCGTGTTTCATCTGGCACAGGGGAATCACCCCCATATCCCTCCTGACACCCCGCTTCGTGAGAGGCTGCTGACGATTGCGCGGGAGGTGGGTATCGATCCGAACTGGAGCCCACCATGAAGAAACGCGCCGGCCGCGCCGATGCCCCTTGCGTGGACCATCATTCGTGAACGTGAACAGGAACGAGCAGTCATGACCGACGACGCAGGGGGACAGGAGAAGCCTCAGCGGCGTATGCCGGAGGCTCTGCGGAGACGTGTGGCCCGCGCTGACGAACTGCGCCCGCACGTCACGCGCTGGGTGGTAGCTCGAGGTCTTCCGGACGTCGCATTGCGGCCGAGCTAAAGCCGGATTCCGTGAGGGCGTTCGTCTACAAGGGTGTGACGCCACAGCCGGGCGCAATGGACGCCTACGAAGAGATGCTGGTCGATCCAGAGTGGGCTGGGATTTCAGGTGAAATCAAATCTGAGGAAAGAGAACTGATGGACAACACGAGCAACGATGCAGGCTCGTAGGGGACCACCGCCAGCTTGCGAATATTGGCGATCAGCCATGCCGTCCACTACGGCCTCCGCGCCCCCCGAAGCGGACGAAAGACACGGCCATCAAGGGCCTTGTGCCAATTTCACATCCCGTCGCATCATTCAACCACAATCCGGAGTAGCCCCGTGAAACCCGATCCCCGAAGCCGAGGAGCGTTCGCGATGGTTCTATCCACACTGCTGACGCTCGCCTGCCTGTCGTGCACCGACCGCAATCCCAATGCGCCGGAGGTCGCCGTCGCCATGGAGGTAACGCCGGTACTGCGCTGCACGGTTGATGTGCGTAGCGGAACTGTGTCGTGCACGGAGGAGGGCCCCACCACAGCGAACGGTGCTTCCTACGCCCTTCTTGGAAATGCCTCTGTCAAGCTGCGCTCCGCTAACAACAGCTACGACTCGCTCTCGCTCGTCTACGGGTTTGATGTGACGGTGCAGAACCTGTTGAGCTACGCCATTGGAACTCCGGACGGCCAGATCCGGGCAGGGCTCAAGGTTTTCTTCGAGCGAGTTCCTTACGTGACGGCTTACAAAACCCCCGGTGACACTGGGACTGTCATACTGACGAACCATGACGGGACGCAGAATTTTACCGGCGCAGCCCAGCCGTATTTCCTCTTCGACACGATCCTGCCCCCGCAGGCAGTTACCAACGTTAAACGTTGGCAGTTTCGTGTGCCCCGGTCGGTTCAGAGTTTTGGTTTCTCGGTGCGGGTTTTCACCGCGACCACGACGGAGCAGAAAGTCCCTCTGACAGCTCCCAACTCTCGGCCGTCGTGGTTCAACAGTCCCGCTTCGCTCATCCGGTACGGCGATTCGCAGATCATGCTGGTAAAAAACGTGGTCCGGGTAGAATTCCGTCCCGACGCTTCGCAAGAGGAGCGGCAGTCAGCGGTTGACATGGTAGGCGGCAGCGTAGTCGGCGGAGGCGCTGGGTTCTACTACGTGCGAGTTCCGAGTAACGGCACCCTTCCTTCTCTTGAGAGCTACTTTGTCACGCTGTCCAGGCTGCCGCAGGTCAGGAGCGCGACCCCATTCATCACGTCTGGCGCTATCGAGGTGTCTTACCAGAAGGCGTACGACACAGTTGGATGGCGCGAATGGCAGTTGAATCCCGATTCCGCGAACAATCAGAACTGGGCGCTTGAACGCATCGGGGCCCCGTTCGCATGGGGGTGCAGTTGCGGCGATACGTTGACTACAGGTCGCGGTGATCGACCAGGGGTTTCATGCGCAGCCCGACCTAGCGGGTAACGCGGACCTCGCCCAGTCCGTCGGCTGGAACGCGTACGCCGGTGCGGCAGACACGATCGATCACGGAACGCGTGTCGCCGCGATCCTTGCAGCCAGCGGAAACGACTCCAGCCAAATCACGGGGACTATGTGGCGGTCGCGGCTGCTCCTTTATGACGCTTCGACGGATAGTGCTGGCGCGCCGATGGGTGGCCTCCAGTACGCGAATGTTTGGGCGCTTCTCCGTCGTGCGGCGCGACAGGGCTCTCGCGTCATCAACATGTCGATGGGACTCGTCTGGCGCGACTCCTTGAATAATCTCCGCAATCCGGCGATAGAAACAGATTCAGTCAAACGGCATCGTGACAGTCTCGTGCTCGTGTCATACCGCCGGGACCTAGAGACCTCACTAGACTCAGTAGTCGCCCAAGGGCATGATCCGCTGCTGGTCGTCGCCGCCGGGAACAACCCGATTGACGCCCGATGGACTGGCTTTGAGACCACGACACACGCCAATCGCATTTTGCACGTGGGGTCCAGCAACATCGCGGATGGCGTGTCCTCTTTCTCAAGCATCGGGCCACTTGTGGAGATTGCCGCGCCGGGGGAAGGCGTGTACGTGCTCTGGGGAAACGGCCTTATCGACAAGTCGCGAACCCTTCCGTCGGGAAGTACCCGGCACGGCAACGGCACATCTTTCTCGGCTCCACACGTCGCGGGCGTGGCGGGTCTGATGTTCTCCTTTGATCCTCGGCTCACTGCGTCTGACGTCAAGCGACTCCTTGTTCAGGGTGCCGTAAGAGGTAATCGTGCGGCGGGTGGAATCCCAATCCTGAATGCATATGAAAGCCTAGTTCTCGCTGCGCGCCGAACGGGTGCGCCGCTGTGTGGGAACCGGGTGTGGGCAGGAGGCGGGAAGCTGTACGCCCAGCGGGACACGGCGTCTGCGACGGGCGAGGAGTTGTTTTCGTTTACGCCGGATACGCTGGAGGCTTCGCGGGGGTTCAACGCGCTGCATGGTGGTAAACAGATCATGCTATACACGCAGCAGCCGCAGGCCTTGCGCCGCGGACGGCAGTGGAGCCCCACCGGGTGGACGCCGATTCCTTTCCGCCCGAGTTCATCGGGACTGGCGAATGCGTCATTTCTTTCGAGGGGTGGGCTGTCTCACGAAGGGGATACGCTGGTTTACCTCCAGCGGACGGCGAGCGCGCCCACCATTACCTACCGGCCGACTGTAGCCTTCGGGAGCACCACGGTGCCGTTCAACGCGGTAATCACGGATTCAGCGTACGACGGGACGCCGGTGTGCGTGGCGACATTCGTAGAAGTCCCAGCCGCACAGCATGCCAACTGGTCCAGCGATCCGGCATACCAGAGTTGGATGCAACAGTATGGAAGCCCCGGCAAATGCGTGTTCGAGGGGGAGCCGAGTGTGCGGGTAGAAACGAGCGCATACCTTGCATACGCGCCGGTCGGGCAGCAAGCGTATGCGTTCATCAACCGGATCCGCACGACGACACAGACCACGGGGGGAAGGTTGTGCACCCGTGCGCAGAGTCTGCCCACGTACCCCGGGGCCGTATTCTTCTACAAGGCGAATTGCTTGTCGTCCCTCTCGGTTTCCACCACGTCGGGGACGACTGGACTTTAGCTCGACGTACCCCGGCGCAGGATTCACGCGTTGACTTGGAGCGATTCCACTGCGTCCTTCCGATATCCGCAGATTGACGAAACGGGGAAAGAGATGCTGGTCGAGCGAGTGACGAACCGAACTGAAATTCGGTGGAATTGGGAAGATGACATCAACGGGACTGCCCAGTACAAGCAGGCGCCCACACCGATTGAAACCTGTAACCTCCAGTTCCGCGACTTGGCAACGGGAACGGTTCGCCTGACGCCGGGCACCTGCGGGGCGACGGGCGCAGGTGGCTACAGCGCGGTGCGGACCCCCCGCAACTGATCCGAGTGGGGGCGTACGGTAAACCCCGGCACGCCCCCGCTTCGCGTGAGCGAATGTGTCCGTATGATTCCTCACGGCGGGCGAGTGGGGGGCTTGTCCCCCCCCCGAGTCCGCCGTCCCGAATTTTTTGGCGGGGACTTTCGGTTTTTCAGGGCACGGGAAAAGAGCACGCCCCGCACGGATTTGCGGCGGGGTGCAAGGGGGGGGACAGCCCTCGCCGGGTAAGGGTGGGCGGGGGCTGCTGGTTCTAAACTGTTCGTTGTTCTTCCGCCCGGGCCAGCCGCGCTAGAACCTGCTAACGCAGTGGTGCGGGTGGGATAGGTTCTGGGATAGGTTGGGCGGCAAAGTAGGGCATTTCGGCCTCTGGAATCCGGTTGGCTCTTCCGGAATATCCAGGTTTTACCCGGGTTTCCGGCTTCCTCGAGGATTTCTCCGTTGACTCCGTGTGATCCCATGTTCCCGCGGACCCCGGTGCGAGTCACGCCGTCGCGCGCTGAATCATGCAGTGGAGCCGCGGTGCGGCGGACGCCTCTCCCTGCTCCCCAAAGTGCCGTGTGGTAAGGGTTTGTCCAATGTAAGGAGTCTTCGGCGCGCTCGTTTCTTGCACGTCCGTACCGCCCCGGCTGAACCTGGCAGGGAGGGCCCCATGGCGGAACAGCGCTCCATTGAGTTCGAGCAGAAGCTCATCGATCACGAGGTCCGGATCAGCGAGGCACGCGAGGCCGGGGAGGTGTTCGCGGCCGGTCGCGACGCGCGGCTGGAGCGTAGCCGCAGCCAGGCGGACCGCCGGTGGTACCGCGCCGAGCTCATCGCCATGCTGGGCGCCGCACGAACGGAGCGCGAGCTTCGCGAGCTGGGTCTTTCGGACGCGGTGGTCCGCGAGGCACGCCTGGGGGATTCGCTGCTGGCTGTGTGGGCGCATTTTCGCCTCGCGCACCTCGCCATCCCCACGGGTTCGAACGCACCCGTCACGCACGAGCACAGCGCGGGGCAGCGGCCGTGACGTGCCGCCGCCGCGGCGCGTCCTGACCCGCGCGGGGCTTCTTTCCGGCCGCGCCGGATGATCGTTGGACGTGGGTGAAGCACGCCTCTTGCGCCAGGCTTGGGCGGGGTGGTGAGGGTGGCGCACGCGAAAGGGAGAGCGGGGTCTGGTGCAAGCAGAACGCGACATCGTGGTCATCGGGGCATCGGCGGGGGGGGTGGAGGCCGTGGCGGCGCTCATCGAGGCGCTGCCCCGCGACCTGGCGGCGGCCGTTTTCGTCGTCGTCCACTTTCCCCCGCACACCACCAGCGTGCTGCCGCGCATCATCACCCGGCGCGGGGGGATGACGGCCATGCACCCGGAGGACGGCACGCCCATCGAGCTGGGGTGCGTGTACGTGGCCCCGCCCGACCGGCACCTGCTGGTGGAGAACGGGCACGTGCGGCTGGTGCGGGGCCCGCGCGAGAACGGCGCCCGCCCCGCCGTGGACCCGCTGTTCCGCAGCGCGGCGCGGGCGTACGGAGCGCGGGTGACGGGCGTGGTGCTTACCGGCAACCTGGACGACGGCACCGCCGGGCTGATGGCGGTCAAGTCCGCCGGCGGCCTGGCCATCATCCAGGACCCCGACGACGCGCTGTACGCGGGAATGCCCAGCAGCGCGCAGCGGCACGTGCAGGCGGACCACGTGGTGCCGCTCGCCGAGATTCCCGGGATCCTGGTTCGCCGCGTGGGCGAGCCGGTGGAGCTGAAAGGAGCGGGACCCGTGGCACGGCAGCAGAACAACGAAGTCGACATCTCCGAGATGAACCCCGCGGCGCTGGAAAGCCCGCGCGCGGGCGTACCCTCCGGCTACGCCTGCCCGGAGTGCCACGGCGCGCTGTGGGAGGTGGACGAGGGCGGCCTGCTGCGGTTTCGCTGCCGCGTGGGGCACGCCTACAGCATCGAGAACCTGCTCGCCGCCCAGGGATCGGCCATGGACGCCGCCCTGTGGGCCGCCTACCGCGCGCTGGAGGAGCGCGCCGCCCTGACGGCGCGCATGGGGGCGCGCATGGAAGAGCGCGGGCAGGCCTCGCTGGCCCAACGGTACCAGGAGCAGACGGCCGAGACGCTGCAGCGCGCCGAACTCATCCGCCGGGTGCTGCTGATGGGCAGCGAGGACGTGCCCGTGCTGGAGAACGGCCCGCAGGCGGAGAACGTCGCGGACTGACCCGGCGTGGGAGATCGACGGAAGCCGCCGCGTGGATCCGGGTTCGCGCGGCGGCTTTTATCTGGCGGTGAAACGACTTGCGGGGCGCAACGGGCCAGCGGTGGCGTCATCTGGGATAGATCCGTACGCGTCCTGGCGTAGTTCGCACGATCGGGCGGTTGCCTCTGGGCAGGCGGTGGATGAGCGCTTATGGTTGTCTGAAGTGCTCACTTTATCCGCCCAACCGCACCTGCCATGCGTGAACCGGACGTGGAGGGGATCCGCGCGTTGATACGGGAGTGCCTGGCCCACGAAAAGCTGGGGCGGATGGCGGACCAGGTGGGGATGAGCCCCAGCGGCCTACGCCAGTTCCTGGGTGGTTCCAACGCCGGCCTGGACACCCTGCGCAAGGTGCAGGCGTGGTTTGAGCGCCGCACGCGGGGCGATGCGCGCAGCCGTCAGCAGGTGCTGCTGGACGAGCTGATGGAAACGGTGCCCGCCGCCGCCCGCGAATCGCTTCGCCGCGAGTTCGCCGATCGCCTCTCCGCCGCCGGCGCGCCCTCCGCCGCCTCCGCCTCCGCCGAGGTGCAGGACGCCGCCAGCCGGCCGCCGATCGTCTACATCGACCTGCGGACATCCCCGTAGCCGCGCAAGGCCACGGGCCCAATCCGGAAACCCGCACCAACCGCGGTTGTGGACGATCGCTGCCATCCTGAGCGGGCGTTGAGAACCCTCCAATCGTGTCAGTCATCCTGAGGGAGGCGCCGCTCCATAACCTGTTCATACACAATACTGTGGCGCCGACTGAAGGACCTTGCCGGCAGAAGCGAGAGGCTGGCTTCATGCCCCGCATCTGGCCTCACGGTGGCGGAGAGAAGGTCCTTCGGTCGCGCGTAAGCTCTTGTGTTTCTGAAGGTTCCGCCTGGCGCTCCCTCAGGATGACTGTGCGCTTCGTACGAAGACTGAGGTTTCTCAACACCCTCTCAGGCTCAGGATGACAGTGTGCTTCCGTTGGGAGCAGGTGAGCGGGATTGGGTACAAGGAAAACCGCCGCGCGGACGTCGTGTCCGCGCGGCGGTTCTCGTACTGCGCCTGCGGTCAGGGCGTGGTCGTGGTGCCCGTGCCGGTCGTGCCGGTGGTACCGGTTCCCGTGCCCGTGGTTCCGGTCGTGCCGTCCGTTCCCATGCCGGTACCGGTGGTGCCGGACGTACCCATGCCCATGGTGTCGCCCATGCCGGTGCCCGTGGTGGTGCCGCCCATGCCCATGGTGTCACCCATGGTGCCGGTGGTGGTGCCGCCCATGGCCGGGTCGGTGGTCGTGGTGGTGCCGGTGGTGGTGCCTTCGGTGCCCATGGTGTCGCCGCCCTCAACGGCGGCGCCCTCGTCGCCTCCGCCGCACGCCGCCATCAGCGCGATCGCCGGAACCAGCATGAGCCGCTTCATCATCTCCATCATTTCCCCCGTAATCCGGTTTGAAAAACGGCGCCCCGTGCGCCGCGGTCACGTGCCCGCCACCCGGACACGAGGCGCGGCCCTGTTGCATCCTCGGGACCACGTGGTGTAGCAGGGCGCGTCCAGCGGCGTGTCGTGCCGCCATCTCTCGTTGCAAACGTGGACGTTGTTGGTTGGGGGCAGTGGACCTATGGATTAACAGGGATGGGGAGTCCGCCAACTGTATCGCTCCCGAACGAAAGGATTGACCTCGCCACAAAAAAAGCTAACGATACCGCTCGGTTGGTGTGATAACGTTCATTGGACCAGACGGGGAGCGAAGCGATGAGAAGATCAGTTCTGCGGCTTTGGCTGGGTTTCACGTTCGTGCTCTGTGCCTGCGAACACAGCCCCCCGGCTGCGATCCAGCCGGTTCCGCAGCCCGCCCCGGCGTCGTTATCCCCGGCTGCGCGCGAGCAGCTGAGGGGACAAATCGACATCGACGCGATGGATCGGTTGCTGACAACCTTGGCTCCGGAGGACGGTGCGCGTTTTCTCCGCAACTTCGACGACGTCGAGTGGGCCGCCAGCGGGCGCACGGACGTGGAGACTCGTGATGTGACCATCACCATCCGGTTCGGGGACGCCGAGCGCCAGCGGCTTCTAGAGCACATTTGGGCGCCTTTCTGGTCCCAACTTCCACCGGCTCTGCTCTCGGATGACTCCTATCCTCTGCCGGGCCGGACGTTAGCGGTTTCCCGGCGGGCGGACTCCGCGTCGGCTGCACGGAAGGAACGGGAACCATGATCGGGCGATACGGCTCAATCGTCGTCGCGCTCGTGTTCGTGATGTTGCAGGTTGGCGGGCTCAGCGGCCAAGCCATCGAGGGTCCTACTGAGCATACAACCTGTCCGTCACCCTTCCGCCCAGGAAGTGGTATGACGTTTCACGGGGGGTATGTGTGGCATGTTACTTACTACACGCACCCGTTCCAGCATGCGTTCGCCCAATACTACGCCAATCCCAGCCCCGCAGTCAGCGCCGATGGACAGGCGACGTGGACCAATCCCGGTGCGTACGTCGAGTGCACGTTCACATGGTACTACAACCTGAACGGCACCGTTTCTCACGTTGACTTCCGGTGGCATGTCATCTACTACACGGGATCGATTCGGCGGAACGATGGGTGCGGTGGGGCTGGTAGCGGCCCGATCTACATGGAGTCCTACGATCCGTACGCCCCGGATCAAGACAACGAGTCGGTGCAGGGGGACCTCTCGGTGCAGAACTCCTGCGGCGGGGGTGGCGGTGGGGACGGGGGGGAAGGTGGCGGGGGAGGTGGAGGTGGGTCGTCGTGCTACTCGGAATGGATGGAGATAGAGATTTCGTATGATGGCGGCCAGACGTGGCATCCGTACTGGTCAGGGTGGGGTCAAGTCTGCGAACAGAACATGACGTGATTCCCGAAACGCGGGTACCCACTCAGAGAACCGGAGCCTTCCAGATATGCGAAGCCTGTTCTACATCCTGATGTTCGGCGCCGCGCTGATCCATGGTCACCCGGGTTCGGTGAGCGCGCAAGCTGACCAGTCCGCCGCACGTTCGCCGGTCCTGATTGCCGTGGTGGACACCCTGCCTGACACTGCACCCCGCTTCCGCGTGGTTCGAGCTGCGGGCGAGTCAAGGCGAGAAATGCTGTTGCTCCCCGCCGACGCTACACCGGACCTGCTCACGGCGGCGTTGGAGACGTTGCGGGTGCTTTGGGCTGGCGGTGGTGACGATGCATCAGTGGCAGTCGGAGGCGCGATGTTCCGTAGAGCTACGGCATCAGCCGAAAATCGCCCCGTGCGGGTGCTGCCGTGGGCGGACCGTGTGCTCCGCGACCTTCGCGAAACCCACCCGCGACACGTTCCCGGAGTCGGGCACGTCAGAGCAGTTCAGATCTGGCTTACACCGTTGCCAGCATCAGCGGTAAAGCGCCACCCTTAGCATGGCCCTCTTGCTGGAAAGCGGGGGAGGGGAGACCACTCCAGGGGAGCGAGTCCATGGAAACAGCATACGGCAGCGCAAGCGACGTTGTACAAGCCGCCGTTGCGGCGCTGGAGGCTGAACGGTGGGAAGACGTGTTGCCATTGGTGCGGCCTGGAGCCGTCAAGGCACTCCGCGAGACTCGCGTGCGCTGGATGGAACAGTCGGAGATGCGGTCCGTGCGAACACCGGAACAGGTGCAGGCAGAGCAACCGTGGCTTCCCCGCGAGATCGCGGCGTACTACGCGGAGCAGGACCAGCAGTACGCCGCTGCGGGGCTGCCGATGGCCGGGGCGGAATGGGGGGTGTCGTCCGCCCGCGAACTGAGGGCGCTTTCAGCGGACGAATTCTTTGTCCGCTTCCTTTCAGCGGCATCTCCCGCGGCGAGGCTGCGCGCGTCCATCGCGGTCAGCGCGAAGCCGCCGAAGGATCTGGCGGGTGCCCTGGCATCGGCGGCGGCATTGAACCAGCGCCGCTGGGTGGTTCTCGGGGAGATCGCGGAGGGGAACCGGCTTGCGCACGTGCTGTTCCGGGAACTGACGGCCAGGGCGCAGTATGACGCTGAAGCACCCGCCGGAGATGTTCGGGTCACCACACTGGACCATGTGGAGGGGCGCTGGTGGCTCCGGATCGATCACACACTGCTGGAATCACCGCCAACATACTCTTTCGCGTGGGCGCCTGACGAAGACGCTTCAACGGACGCGTAAGCCTCCCCGACCATCTCCCGGATTTCGATGTGCAGTGAAGGGAACAATTTTCACGCGGAGGCGCGGAGGGAACACCCCAAACGCCTCCGCGCCTCATCAGTTCCTCCGCGGCTCCGCGTGATGCTTTTCCGTTGTTTCTCTGATCCTGATTGCACAACAAAGTGATATCAGAGAAAGGGTAGGAGGCATTCCCCTCACGTCGCACGCACAAAGAAAGGAGGCACGGAGGAAAAGCTTCCCCCGTGCCCCCTGGACGGCTCCGCGCGACAATCGGCGCGTCAGATCAGCGAGCGCTGCGCACGCAGGTTGCGCTGGATGAGCACCGCCGCCAGCTCCCGCGCGCGTGACGCCGAGAACGCGGGCGACACCGGCGCCAGCAGGCGGAGCGACCGGCCCACGCGCTGCTGCGCCGCGCGCGTCATCAGCACCGGCTCGGCGGGGTCCAGCGCCGCCACCGCGTCGGCGTCGTCGGCCAGCACCACGTTCAGGCGCTCGCCGCCCGTCAGGCAGCGCAGCCGTTCGCCGTAGCGCGCGTCCGCCACCACCGCCACAAGCCCGCCGGCGCGCAGCCGCGCCTCGGCCGCGGCCACCAGCTCGGGATCGGCGTCCAGCACCACCACCGGCGTGCCCGTGGACTGCGCCGCCGCGTCTACCGCGTGCACGTGAAAGGGCGTGGTCACCACCACGTCCGCCTCGCGCATGGCCGCCGCCAGCGCGTCGCGCCGCGTCTCGGGCCCGCCCGCCAGAAAGCGCTGCGTCTCAAAGCCCCATTGGGTGTGCAGCTCCGCCGTCAGCGACGCCAGTCCATCCTCCGTGCCGTCCACGCACAGGCAGCGCACCGGGGCCTGCGCCGTCCAGCGGCGGGTGAGCTCGGGAAGCTGCGTCACCTTTACCTGCAGCGCCGCCGCCTCGCCAATCACCCCCGCCAGCCACGCCGCCGTCTCCGATGCCGGCATCTCCGGCGCCTCCGGCCCGGCGCCCACCAGCACGCCGTGGCGGTTGCGCACCTCCACCACCCCTTCGCCGGAAAGCCGGCGGTACGCCGCGCTTACGCAGCGGTGGTCTTCGCCGGTAAAGCGCGCCACCTCGCGAATGCTGGGCAGGCGGTCGCCGGGGTGCAGGTGGCCCAGAAAGACCCCCGCCGCGATCCCCGTCCGCATCCGCTCCGCCAGGTCGCCCGTGCCCTGCAGCAGCACCCGGCGCATCTCGTTCTCGTTCCACGCGGGGCGGGCGAACACGGGCGCGGGCGCGTCGTCGCGCGCGGGCGACAGCGACAGCACGGTGCCGCGCGGGTCGCCCGCGTCGTCCTCCAGCCGCGCCGCACCCACCTCTACCGTCATCTCGCGTCCGTCGCGGGTGCGCGCCGGCAGCGCCAGCCGTACCGGCTCGCCGGCGGCGCCGTCCAGCGCCGCTTCCAGCGCCTGCTCCGCGCCCGCGCTCCAGCAGGGGGCGGCCACCCCCGCCACATCCTCCTCGCTCCACCCCAGCATCCGCTCGGCCGCCGTGTTCCACAGCGAAACCGTGCCGTCCACGTCCAGCACGATCGTCGCGGACGGGAGCGCGCGCAGTGCGCGCAGGTTTCCGTGCCCGGCATCGCGTTCGCCCTCTTCGCGCTGCCGGGTGGCGCTCACGTCGCGCAGCGTCCAGTGCAGCCCGGCCGTCGCGCCCGGCGGCGCAAAGCGGGCCACCGAAGCCTCCACCGCCACCGGTACCGCCAGCCGCGGCTGCAGGCACACGTCAAACCGCACGGGGAGCGGTTCGTCCGTCAGCCCTCGCAGGCGGGTGCGGAACTCCGCCCGCTCGTCGGTGGGGACGAACACGGCCACCGGCTTGCCGCGCATGGCCTTGGCCGGGATGTTCAGCAGCACGCCCGCCGCCGTGTTGGCGTCGCGCACCACGCCGCTCGCGTCGGTCACCAGGATGGCGTCGGCCGCGCCGTCGAACAGGGCGCGGTTCCAGTCGCTGGTGGTCTCGGCCGCCAGCCACGCGTCCTCCAGCTGGCCCTGCTGGCTGCGCAGCTCCTCTTCGGTAACCCGCAGCTCCTCGACGGCCGTCTGCAGCTCCTCGATCAGCTCCGACGACAGCGTGTCGCGAGGCGCGGGCGCCGCCACGGCCATGCGAAGCTCCTGAAGGCGCGGCATGAGCTGCGCCGTGAAGTCCCGGCTCAAGCGATTGTTGGTCACGGGGATCCGCATACTGGGGAGGACTGGCGGGAGAACGCTTCCCACACCAGATGTTTCCCACGTGGTGCAAGGTGCCTGCCAGCGCGGGTTACTGTTTCGCCTCTGGACCGCGCCGTGCAACGGTGGTCGCTCACCGTCGCGGGGGCGCGAAAGGTGTGCATGGATCGGTCCACAGCGTGGCGGCTGAGGTGAACGGAGTGAAAAGGTGTGAGGGTGTGAGGGTGAACGGGTGAACGGGTGAACGGGTGAACGGGTGAACGGGGTGTGAGGGTGGCGCGACCCGCGGGGCCCTCTCCCCCGCCAGGCCTTTCGCTCGTTCCTCGCGACGGCTGGCGACCCCTCCCCCAACTTCGGGGGAGGGGTGGTGTGGGGCAGGGGGTGAGGTGCTCCGGATGGAGTCGCGGTGGACGGCTCGTCGCAGCGGGATCGACTTCTCCCCTCTCCGTGAGGAACGAACGGGGAGGGGCCGGGGGAGGGGCACCGCGCGGGTGAAGGAAGCGGGGGGCGTCGCGACCCGCGGGGGCCCTCTCCCCGACCGGCCTTTTGCTCGTTCCTCGCAACGGCGGTCGACCCCTCCCCCCCCGTCGGGGGAGGGGTGGTGACGGAAGGTCCTTCGCGCGTCGGCGCACCCGCGGGAAGGGGGTCG
>NZ_JBMDXM010000214.1:0-25092 GCF_048594345.1 Longimicrobium sp. | reverse complement strand
CGGTGGCACTCCAGCGGGGGGTACATACCCCCGGCGGTGTTCGACATGCGGGTTTGGTAAGCGCCGCGCGCGTCGCTTCCCAAAGCCGCTTGATCCCCACTAACCCGGTGTCCTTGCAATCGGGGCAATTCCACGATCCCATCCGGGGTGTCGCCCCGGCGGCGTCGTCAGTCGCCGCAGAGTGATATGAGTGGGACAATGAAGGCTGCGTGGATAGCAGTGACAACGTACATGCGCGTGGAGGTTCCGAAGACTATTTCGAGCTGCAAGAGCAATTCGGCGCTGCAGCCGATCATAGCCGCAGGACCCGGGTCGTATGGGCGAACTTCCTATTTGATCGCGTAATGATGGGAGGCTCAAACGCATTCTGTTCCACCGGTTCTTAACAGTTGCAGAATCGCAATTGACCTCGGACAGTGCCGTGGTGCGTTGGAGCGGTTCCCATCCGGTCAACCACCGCGGGGGTGATCCCGGAACCGCACCCGACCTAGCCTGATCCCGGATCTGCGAAATCACTGTTGTAGTCTTGCTCCTGCAACTGCGGGTACAGCGGGGACAGAGAAAAGCCAGAGTTGCAGAGGAACATCGGTGTCCTCTGCATCTCTGGCCTTTCTCTGCTCCTCTGTACCCCCTCCTCAGTTCATCGTCCCGATCCGGTGTCCGCCTACCGCCCTGGCGCCGGAAAGACGACCAGGCTCTCGTTGCCGTCCCGATCTACCGCGGCCACGCCAAAGAAGTAGTTGTCGATGATCACGCCTTCCAGCGTGGCTTCCGTTACGTTCCCCACCCAGCGCGAATGATCCCACGTGGCCGAGGTAGCGTCGCGCCAGTAGATGCGGTATCCCGCCAGGTCCGGTGCGTTCACCGCCTGCCAGCGCAGCGTGGTGTTGGCGGATCCACCGCCGCGGATGGTCACCGAGTCCGGCGCCGCGGGGGCCCAGGCCAGCGCCGCCAGCGCCGCCGCGTTCAGCGCCGTGATGCGGCCCGTGTAGCGGTAGTCCACCGCGTCGGGCACATCGCCGTAGCGAATGCCGTTCTCCACGCGCAGGTCCTGGTGCTGGCGCGTGTAGTCCTCGTACATCTCCGTCAGCCGGATCGCCGGGTAGCCGGCCAGAAAGAACGGCGTGTGGTCGCCGCCGCGGCCAAAGCGGTCCAGTCGGTAGATGATCTGCGCGTCCAGGTCCGGCACGTAGCGGTCGGCCGTGCGGTCCACGTAGCGCGCCAGCTGGCGGCTGGGGACGTCCAGCTCGCCGCCGCTGTACAGGTAGCGGCGCAGATCCGCCGCCGGCGCCTCGGGCGGAATCCCCGGCGCGAAGATGCGCATCGTGGTGTTCCCCACCTGCCCGCCGATCCCCCGGCTGTTGCCGATGATGTCGTTGTTCAGCACGCCCGTGATGCGCCAGCCGTTCTGCTGCGCGTGGCGCGCCAGGATCTGCCCCCCGTTCAGCCCCTGCTCCTCGCCCGCCAGCGCCGCGTAGACGATCGTCCCGTCGAACCGGTGCTTCGACAGCACCCGCGCCGCCTCGATGGCCGCCGACGTGCCCGACGCGTCGTCGTTGGCGCCCGGCGCGTCGCTGGTGGCGTCGTTGGCGCCGGTTACCCGCGAGTCGTAGTGGCCCTGGATCAGCACGTAGCGCCCCGGGTCCGTCTGCCCGCGCTGGACCGCCACCACGTTCACCACCCGCGTGTCGACCGGGATGCGTCCCTGCGGGCTGCCGGGCACGATCTCGCCCACGTACATCACCTCCAGGCACCCGCCGCACTCGCGGGAGATGCGCTCGAACTCGCTGAAGATCCATCGCCGCGCCGCGCCGATGCCCCGCGTGGGCGACACCGTGTCGCTGAGCGTGTGGCGCGTGCCGAAGCCCGCCAGCCGCCGCACGTCGCTTTCGATGCGGGCGGGGTCCACCGCGCGTACGATCTCGTGGATGCGCGGGTTCTCGCCGCCCGGTCCCGCGCCGGCCGCGGGGGCCTGGGCCTGGAGCGATGCCGCCGCGAACAGCAGGGCGGGGGAAAGCAGCGTCGACAGTCGTGGGACCACGGGTACGGCCTCCGAGGGGAGTGGATGCGCCTGGATGGAATACAGAATACGAGGATGCGCGTCCGTGGCAAATCGTTGGCCGCAGGGCGCGCCGCTTGCGATGGGCGCCCGCGGGTGATCCAGCGTTTGCGCAACGGGAGGATGGATGACGTACGGCGGCATGTACGACGTGATCGTGATCGGCGGGGGGCCGGCGGGGCTGTCCGGCGCCATGTGGCTGGGGCGGTACCGCCGCAAGGTGCGGGTGTTCGACGCGGAAGATCCGCGCAACGCCGTGACCTGGGCCGTGCACGGCTACCCCGGCCTGGACGACATCTCGCCCCAGGACCTGCGCAAGCGGCTCAAGCAGCAGGCCGTGGACGCCGGCGCCGAGTACGAGCCCGGCGTCGTGCTTTCCATCGAGGGCGGGCAGGACGACTTCAAGGTGATGATGGAGGACGGCCGCGTCTTTGGCGCGCGCCGCATCCTGATCGCCACCGGCCTCCGGGACATCGTCCCCGAGATCCCCGGCTTTGATGACTTCTACGGCACCAGCATCTGGCACTGCCCGGACTGCGACGGACCGTCGATCATCGACTGCAAGGTGGGGGTGATCGGATGGGGCCGGTCCATCGCCGCCTACTGCATGTACATGCTCACCTTCACCCAGAACCTTACCGTCCTCACCCACGGCCATCCGCCGGACCTGACGCCCGAAGCGAGCGACGCCCTGGCGCGGTGGAACATCCCGGTGCGCGAGGACGTGATCGAGCGGCTGGAGGGCGAGGGCGGCCAGCTGCAGCGCATCGTCTTTCACGGCGGCGCCACGGAGGATTTTGACGCGATGTTCTTTCACATCGCCAGCGGCCCGGGCAGCAGCTTTGCCGCCGAGCTGGGCTGCGAGGCGGATGAGGACGGCATCCTGGAGATCGACAAGGACTACCAGACCACCGTCCCCGGCGTATACGCCGCGGGCGACATCGTCCCCGGCTCGCGCCTGGCCATCCGCGCGGCGGCGGAGGGCGTGCGCGCCGCCGTCGGCATCCACAAAAGTCTGATCCCCGACGACCGGCGCCTGCAGCCCAAGTCCGAGCCGCCCAAAGCCGACGCGGGCTGACGCGCGGGGGAGAACGGCCGCCACGACGTCTGGTCATCCCGGGCGAAAAATCCGGGCGCGCGTGGCGGCCCCAAGGAGGATCGCCTCCCCCCCCAAGACCTCAACGACGATGGTCCTCGCCGGCATCCCGGCGCGGGGGAGCACCCCACCTCATCGAACCACGCCCGGGACGGAGCCCGCGTGACGAAAAACGAGGCGGCCCCTTCACAGAGGCCGCCCCGTACTTTCGTACTCTCGTACTCTCGTACTTCTTTCACGCACTCCCCGCGCCCGCCCGCTCCGCCGCCGTCGGCGTCTCCACGCCGGGCTCCGGCTCCTGCTCGGCACGCCCGGAATTCTCGGGGATCTCGATCTCGTGCACGTAGTACAGCTCCGCGCCGGTGTCTTCGCGCACGCGCACCATCGACACGTTGAACACGGGCACACCGGCGGGCGTCTTGCCCGAAAAGGTGCCGTGGTGCGCGTGTCCGTGAAACACCACCGCGGCGCCAAAGCGGTCGATGGGCTCCAGCAGGCGGTCGTTGCCCAGAAAGGGAAAGATCTGTTCCGGCTCGCCCATCACCGTGTCCATGATGGGCGCGTAGTGCAGCAGCACCACGCGGGTGGGCGTGGACAGCCGCCGCAGCGAGTACTCCAGCTTCTGCACCTCGTCCAGCGTGGTGTTCACGAACGCCTTGGTTTCGCCCTCGCCAAACGCCGTGAGCGTGTAGCGGCCAAAGCCGCCCATGAAGCCCTTGACCCCCGCGAAGCCCACGTGCTCGTTCAGCTCGAACGGTGCCTCGTCGAGCAGGTGCACGCCGCGGGCGCGCAGGGCATCGTTCACCTTTTCCGGCTGGCCGCTCTCGTGGTCGTGGTTCCCCAGCACCGCCAGGATGGGGATGCGCACGTCCATCAGCTCCCCGCACACCACCGCGATCTCGGCGGGCGTGCCGCGGCGGGTAAGGTCGCCCGCCAGCAGCAGGATGTCGGCCTCGTCGTTGGCGCGCGCAAAGGCCTCGCGGTACATGCCGCCGTCGTTTTCGCCGCAATGAAAGTCGCCCACCGCGGCAATGCGCACCGAGCGCCCCTGCCGGTCCTCCCTGCGCCGCCCGAACGCCACCGGCTCGCTGGCGCGGCCCTTGTCGCTGCGTGCGTCCGTCATTCCTCGATATCCGCCGTCTCTGGGCCCGCGGCCGGGTTGTTGAAGTCAGCGCGCTCCTCCCACACGTCGCTCGCCTCCAGCTTTACGATCTCGGGATGGCGCTGCATCTGCGCGATCTTTTCGGACCGCAGGTCGTGGAAGCCCCACTCGTTCACGTCGATGGCGAACGAAAAGCGCGAGATCATGGTGCCGCGCGTAAGGTCGTGCTCGTCGCCGCCCGCCGCGCCCTGCTCGCCGGCCTGCTCCGCCCGATCCAGCAGCTCGCGGATCACCGCCTGCGGCACCTGGTCGCGGTAGCCGGGATACACGTAGCGGAACATCATCACCTGCGACAGCAGCAGCGGCCAGTTCTCGCCCACCTTGGCGAGCAGGCGCGGCCAGTCCATCAGGTGTCCCTTGCACAGGATCAGGTGCGCCACGTCGGCCATGTCGTGGCGGTGGCGCTCGTGGATGAACAGCCGGTGCCAGATCAGCTCCTCCGGCGGCGCCACCCGCACCTGCGTGGCCGCCAGGATGGCGGGGCTGCTGTGCCGGAACCAGTCGTCGTCGATCAGGGCCAGGCCGTTGCCCATCCCGTAGATGACGTCGATGAAGTGGTCGCGGTTGTCCGGGCTGATGGCCTTGCCGATCCAGTGCGGCTGCTCCAGGCGCGTGATCATCCCCTCGTTCTTGAGCACCGCCATGGCCTGCAGCACGGCCTCGGGGGTAAAGAACAGGTCCAGGTCCTTGGTCTGGCGGATGATCCCGGTGTGCTCATAGATGGCGTACGCCCCGGCCACCACGTAGGGCACCCCCGCGGCGTTCAGCGCCTGAAGCGCGCGCTTGTACAGCTCCCGTTCCGCCTCCGGGATCCAGAACTCACTGTGCGTTACGGACTTCCGCTCCTCCTTGGAGAGGTTCCGCATCGTGGGGAAGGTAAAGACCGCCGGCTCTGTGTTGGACATGCGTGCCCGTTCCGTGGCTGAATCGTTGGGCCGGGCAAAAGCAACAATCGGACCCGGCGTGCGTGCGCGTTGACCCGCGGGCGGGGCCGTGCCTACCTTTGGGGGATGATCAACGACCTGAAGAACCTGTTTTCCACCGCCTGGGACGCCTTTCTGGCCGAGCTGGGCCGCCGCGACCCGGCCGACCACGTGGCGGAGCTGCTGAGCGGCATGCGCCGCGAGATGGTGCAGGCGCGCGCCGCCCTTCCCCTGTACGACGACGCCGTCCGCGCCGCCGACGCCGAGCTGGTCCGCGAGCGCAAGGCGCTGGAAGACGCCGTGCGCCGCGGCGGCCTGGCCGAGCGCATTGGCGACGCCGAGACGGTGCGCGTGGCGGCCGAGTTCGCCGAGCGGCACCGCACGCGCGTGGCCGTGCTGGAGGACAAGGCGCGCGCGGCCCGCGCCGAGCAGGAGATGCGCGCGCGGGAGGTGCAGGACATGACGCGGCGCTACAAGGAGGCCGACGCCAACCGCTTCGTCCTGCTGAACGACATCCGCCGCGCGCAAAGCCAGTCGCGCCTGGACGACACGGGCGAGGCAAAGGCGTTTGACGACTTTGGCCGCGCCGCCGACAAGATCGAGACGGAGATCGGCTACCAGGAGGCGCTGGACGAGCTCGACGACCTCGCCAGCCCTCCGCCGCCTCCGCCGCCGGATCGTGACGCGGAAGTGGATGCGCGCCTGGCGGAGATGAAGCGGCGGATGGGGCTGGCGTAGGGACTTCACCCCCGGCCCCCTCTCCCACGGACTGCGTTGGAGACGCGGAGAACTCGATCCCGCTTCGACACGCACGTGCGGATGGAGCCGGTGCGCGAGAAAGCCCCTCGCGCCAACGCCTGTATTTCGAGGGACCGCCGCGCCGAAAGCCCTGCAGAGTCTGCGGGGCTTCCGCGTTTCGAATGGCGATCAGGTCGTTGTCGTGTGTGGTCTGGGACTCTGCCGTCCGCCTGCAGGAGCGAAGACACCATCCAGAGTCCGAACGCGTACCGTGCCGTCCGCCTGCGGGAGCGAATCAATTCGCCGCTACAACTGCACAGAGTCCACCTTCGTGCCACCTTCGTGGACTCGGCGGCCCGACCGTGTGCGGTATCCCACGCACCTGCGCGTCCGCAACCGGGATATCCGACCGTCCTGCGGTAGATATCCCCTCTCTTGCGCAGGGTATCGCCCTGAGCACGGCCCTCAACGAAACCACCGCGGCGCCTATCCGTAGGCCGATTCTCACGCGTGAGGGCCACGTCGCTGAAGGTCCGTATCCGCGGCCACCGCTTGCGGTGGGCGCCCTGAATCTCCCAAACTTGAAGCCGTGAGCAGCGAACTTCTCTCCCTCTGTCTTCTGGTGCTGGCCGTGTTCGGCTTTGTGGCGCTCGCCGGGCGCCTGGGCCGCTCGGTGCTGCGCCTGGCGCTGAACGCCGCCGAATCCACCGCCGCCAGCGGCCTGGCGGAAATCAGCGAGCGCCGGGGCGACATCACGGGAATGATGGAGACGCGCAACACCGCGCAGACCCTCCGCCGCAATCGCCGTCTCACCCTGCTGGCCGTCGTCGGGTGCCTGCTGCTGATCATCATCCCGCCGTTCGCGGGCGTGGCGCGCGAGGTGTATGCCCTCTGCGCGCTGCTGTGGTTCATCCCCACGCGGCGCATCCGACCTTCCGCGCAGGGACGCACGCCGGGCCAGCCGTAGCCCGCTTCCTCCCGCGTGACTGCCCCCTCCTCATCCATTTCCCGCTGTCCCGCCTGCGGGAATGGGCCCGTCCCCATCCGAGGACGTATCCGCGCGTGACACGGTAGCAGCAACGGAAAAACGCCGTGTGGCTGCTAGATAGTTGGTATCGTGTGACTTGGCACCGCTGTTGCTCGTCCTGTGGCCCGAGATTCGGAGCATTTACCGAACACGGAGCCAACCAAGATGAGCACCACCCGCTTCAACCTTCCGCTGGCCATCGCGCTTTGCGCGGCGCTTTCCGCGTCGCCGGCGCTGGCGCAGGGCAACGGAAAAGGCAACGGCAACCACGGCAATCGCGACCGCGTGGAGCATCGCGACCGTGAGGAGCATCGCGACCGCGATCATGATGACGATCGCCGCTGGGACCGCGACGACGACCGCCGCGACGAGCCGCGCTTCGAGCGCCGCACCAGCAGCACACAGCGCCGGGTGCCGCCGGGGTGGTGCCGCGGCCAGGGCAACCCGCACAACACCGCCGCCAACTGCCGCTACAACCGCAGCCGCAGCCAGTGGGAGCGCTACGACGACCGCGACCGCCGCTGGGAATCGCGCACCACGTACGAACGCGGCACCCGCAACAGCAGCACGCGCAACAGCGGCTCGTACGACGCGGCGCACCGCGACTTTCACTACTCGCACGACCGCCAGTGCCGCGAGCGCGCGTCGCAGCGGCCGCTGGACCCGCGCTGGCAGCTGCAGGTGCGGGGGGAGTGCGCCCGGGTCCACGAAGACTTCCACCGCCGCTGGGGCATCGCGCACCGCTGACCGGTCGCCGCTCCGAAGCGTGAACGAACAAGCCCTCCCCCGGTTCGCCGGGGAAGGGCTTCGTCTTGATCATCCGGACCGGGGCAGGAATCACCGACATCCTGGGAAGTTGCTGCAAACCTCGCCAAACCGTTGATTTCCTGAGGGAGCGCCACGCGAAATGTGAACCCCCACAACCGCTTGTGCGCGACCGAAGGACCTCGTCTGCCCCACGCAAGGCTGAGATCCAGGCGTGAAGGCCAGCCTCCAGGTTGTGCCGGCGAGATCCGTCGGTCGGCGCCCCGGCTTCAGCGGTCCGGCTGGACTTGGCGTGGCGCCTCCCTCAAGGAAATCATCGAAGTGCACCGGATCCGTTGAGGCCCCGTATCACCCGCCCGCGGGCTGCAGCGTCGCGGGGTCCAGCGGCCGGCCCTCGACGTCGAACACGCGGACGGGGGCGATGGGGCGGATCTTCTCCAGCACCTGCGTGCCGTCGCCCACCACCACGAGCACGGCGCGCTCGGGCTGCAGGTACTCGCGCGCCACGCGCTGCACGTCGGCGGCGGTCACGGCGCCCACGCGCTGCGCGTACTGCGTAAGGTGCTCCGCGGGCAGGCCCAGCAGGCGCGTGGTGGCCAGCAGCCCGGCCGCCTGCGCCGGCGTTTCCACCGAGGCCGGGAACGACGCCACCAGGAAGTTCTTGGCGCGCTCCAGCTCCGCCTGCGGCACCGGCTCGTCGCGGATGCGGCGCAGCTGCACCATCAGCTCGGCCAGCGCGCTGTCCGTGACGGCGCTTCGCACGTCGCTGCTGGCGGAGAAGGTGCCGCCGCCCACCAGCCGGGTAAAACGCGAGCGGGCACTGTACGTCCAGCCGTGCGCCGCGCGCAGCACTTCTTCCAGCCGCGAGTCGCCGCTAAGCCCCAGCACCATGTTCAGCACCTGCACCGCGTAGTAGTCGGGATCGTCCGGCTGAATCCCCATGTGCCCCACGTACAGCGACGACTGCACGCTGTTGGGCCGGTGGACGAAGTAGATCTCCGCCCGCTCGCGCGCCGGCGGCGTGGGAAGGGCCGTCCGCGACGAGGCGGCGCCGGACCACCCGCCCAGCCAGCGGCGCGCCATCTCCTGCGCCTGCGCGGGCGTCACGTCGCCGCTCACCACCAGCAGCGCGTTGCCGGGGACGAAGTGCGCGCGGTGGAACGCCACCAGGTCTTCGCGGGTGAGCGCACCCACCGACTGCGGCGTGGAGCGCCGGCCGTACGGATGCGCGTCGCCGTACACCTGCTGGTCGAACATGCGCAACGCCAGCGTGGCGGGGGCGCCCAGCGCCGCGCGCAAGGCGGCCAGCTGCTGCGCGCGCGACGTCTCCATCTCCTGCTGCGGAAAAGTGGGGTGCAGGACGACGTCGCTCAGCAGCTCGAAGGCGAGCGGCAGCTGGTCGCTCAGCACGCCCACGCTGACGGTGATGTTGTCCTGGTCGACGCCGGCGCCCATGGTGCCGCCCACGCCTTCCACCGTCTCGGAGATCTGCACCGCCGTGCGGGTGGCGGTGCCCTTGTCCAGCACCGCCGCCGTCATCTGCGCCAGCCCCAGCTTGTCCGCCGGGTCAGCCGATGAGCCGGAGCGCACGTACAGGTTCAGGTTGGCGATGGGGAGCGCGTGGTTCTCAACCACCAGCAGGCGCAGCCCGTTGGGCAGCTGCGATTCGGCGAACTGGGGAAAGCGGATGGGCCGCTGCTCCAGTGGCGCGGGCGGCGTGGCCTGCGCCGCGGCGGCGGCCGGCAGCCCGGCCAGCAGGGCGGGCGCGGCCAGGCGGATGATGATCTGCTTCATCGCGGGGTTCCTCACTGGGCGCGGCCGGGAAGGGTGATGACGACGGCGCGGTTCTCGGGGCGCAGGTACTGCCTTGCCACGCGCTGCACGTCGGCGGCGGTCACCGCCATGTACGGGTCCATCGCGGTGCGGATGCGGCCGGGGTCGCCGTAGTACAGGGTGACCTGCTGCAGCGCCTCGGCCTTGCCCATGGCCGTCTGCAGCGAGCGGATGAAGCCGGCGCGCGTCTGGTTCTTGGCGCGCTGCAGCTCCGCGTCGGTAATCCCCTCGGCGACCACGCGGGCGATCTCCTCGTCCACCAGCGCCTCCATTCGCCCCGCGTCCACGCCCTGGTTGGCGCGCGCGATGAGGAGCACCACCCCCGCCCCGCGCCGCAGGTCGTCGAAGACCACCGCGGCGCTGGCTGCGCGCTCCTGCTTTACCAGCCGCTGGTTGAAGCGCGAGCTGGCGCCGTTGCCCAGGATGCTGGCCAGCAGTTCCAGCGGATAGCTGTCGGCGTGGCCCAGCGGCACGGCGCCGTAGCTGGCCATGAACGCCGGAAGGGGGGCGTTGGCGTCGCGGATGGTGTCGCGGCGGGGCAGCCCGCGGAACGGCTCGTTGCACTCCACCGGTGGCGGCGCCGGTCCGCTGGGGATGGGGGCGAAGTACTGCTCCACCAGCCGCCGCGCCACCGCGGGATCAAAGTCGCCCACCAGGGTGAGCGTGGCGTTGTTGGGCGCGTATTAGGTGCGGAAGAACTGCTGCACGTCCTCGATGCGCGCGGCGTTCAGGTCGTCCATGGACCCGATCACGTCGTGCGAGTAGGCGTAGCATCCTTCCGCGCTGTACGGCGCGGTGCGCGAGCGCAGCAGCGACAGGCCGTACGGCGAATTGTCCACGCGCAGCCGGCGCTCTTCCTTGACGATCTCCTGCTGGTTCGCCAGCTGCTCCGCCGTCACGTTCAGCGCGCGCATGCGGTCGCTCTCCAGCCACAGCGCCAGGTTAAGCCGGCTGGGCGGCACGGCCTGGTAGTAGTTCGTGCGATCCTCGTTGGTGGACGCGTTCAGGCCGGCCGCCCCGGCCGCGCGCAGCAGCCGGCTGTGCTCGCCCTTGGGCGCGTTCTCGCTCCCCTCGAACATCATGTGCTCGAACAGGTGGGCAAAGCCGGTGCGGCCGGCGCGCTCGTTCCGGCTGCCGACGTCGTACCACAGGTTCACGGCGACCACGGGCGTGGCCGGGTCGGGGACCAGGATGACGCGCAGCCCGTTTTCCAGGCGGTACGTGTCGAAGGGGATGTTGACCGGCGAAGCGCTCTGCGCGGCCGCGGGCACAGCGGCCAGCAGCGCCAGCGCGGCCGCCAGCCCTCGGACGGGGGACGGGATCATGCAGCCTCCATCGCATGGGCCACGGCGGTGCGGATGCGGTTGCGCCGTGGCGGTGGGATCCGTCCGCGCGCGCCCCTGGATGGAAGCTGACGCCCGCGGCGGGTCGGGGATACGTCAGTTTGCGACGCATGCGGGATTTTTAGCAAGAGCGGCGGATTCGGAGCGGTGGATGGGGCGGGGAGATGTGGATCCGCGTCGGGGATGATGCGGTGCGTCGTGCGGGCTCCGGGGCAGGCCCCCTCCGGGCCGGCACCACGGGCCCACCTCCCCCGAACTGCCGGGGGAGGTTGGGTGTGGGGCTGGATAGGTGCGCTTCGGAGAATTGGGGGCGAGATGGTGAGCCGCCCCCCTCCCCGGCCCTCCCCCGCAAACTGCGCGGGGGAGGGAGGTGCGACGCACCTTCCTGAGCGGGATCGAAGTTCAACCTCCCCCAGGGGTTTTTGGGGGAGGTGGGCGAGGTTTACGAGCCCGGAGGGGGCGCTGGCGGACGCAGTTCGATGCGTTTCGAAGCGTCCTGAAGTTCTCCCCTCTCCGTGAGGAACGAACGGGGAGGGGCCGGGGGAGGGGCACCCCGGCGGACGCCAGTTCGATGCGGGCCGACGAGCCTCCGCACCATCGGCTACACGTCCCTCTCCGCGAGGAACGATCCCCCTCGTCAACCCGCCACGACCCTTTCCACCCGCTGCGCCGGTCGCACATGGCGTAAAACGATAGATCCTGTTAAATTACGGGGTTTACGTGAAAAAGCGCGAAAACGAAGAAGGCCACGCGAATGCAAAGGGACCCGGAAGTGAAGAGCCCGGGCCGCTGCAGACACTCTCAAGGAAACGAATGCGATTCACCGAGCTTGACCTCGCACCGGAGCTGGTGCGAAACGTAACGGAGCTGGGATACGAGATTCCCACTCCCATTCAGCAGCAGGCCATCCCCGCCGCGCTGCAGGGCAGGGACGTACTGGGCCGCGCGCCCACGGGGACCGGAAAGACGGCGGCGTTCATGCTGCCCACGCTGCACCGCCTGCGCGGCAAGGAAGGGCTTCGCTGTCTGGTGCTGTGCCCCACCCGCGAGCTGGCCATCCAGGTGGCCGACAACGCCCGCGGCTACGCCCGCAACAGCGAGCTGTTCGTGGGCCTGGTGTACGGCGGAACCCGCGTGGACGCGGACCTGCGCGACCTGCGCGCGGGGGTGGAGGTGCTGGTGGGCACGCCCGGGCGCGTGAACGACCACCTGGAGCGCAACAACATCGACCTGTCGAACGTGGAAATCCTCATCCTGGATGAGGCCGACCGCATGCTCGACATGGGCTTCAAGCCGCAGATCGACCAGATCCTGCGCCGCTGCAAGCGCACCGGGCGGCAGACGCTGTTCTTCAGCGCCACCATGCCCAACTCGGTCAAGTCGCTCGCGTACGAGATGCTGAAGGACCCCGTCACCGTCGAGGCGGCGCCCAAGGTGACCACCGCCGAGGGGGTGGAGCAGTTCGTCTACCCGGTCGAGGTCAACAAGAAGACGGACCTGCTGCTGCACCTGCTCAAGGGCACGGACAAGGAAACCTTCAGCAGCGCGCTGGTGTTCTCGCGCACCAAGTTTGGCGCGGACCGCATCGCGGGCTCGCTGACGCGCGCGGGGCTCAAGGTCGAGGTGATGCACAGCGACCGCAACATGACGCAGCGGGTGCGCGCGCTCGAGGCGTTCCGCGCGGGCGAGGTGCAGGTGCTGGTGGCGACAGACGTGGCGCAGCGCGGCATCGACGTCGAGGGCATCAGCCACGTGATCAACTACGATGCGCCCAAGGACCCCGAGGGCTACGTGCACCGGGTGGGCCGCACGGCGCGCGCGGGCGAAAAGGGTGTGGCCATCACCTTCATGTCCGGCGGCGAGATCGGCGACGTGGCGGCGGTGGAGCACCTGCTGGGCTACCGCATCGCGCGGGTGAACGTCCCCGGCTACAGCGTGTTCGCCGACGAGAGCACCAGCGGCGAGCCGCAGGTGACCACGGTCACCATGCCGGTGAACAAGAAGAAGGAAGAGCGCGCCACGCGCGGCCGCCGTATGGGCAAGCACGCCTCCAAGGAGCTGTCGCCCGAGGAACTGCAGAAGCTGCTGGGCGTCGTTACCGCGGCGTAATCCGCGGCGCGTGCCGCGGCCGGCGCGCTTCCGTTAGATCGGCGGCGAGAGAAGGGCGGTTCCCGTGCGGGACCGCCCTTTTTCGTGCGCTCCGGATTTTCGCCCACTTCCGCCCCGATTGTCACCACCTGACGGAAAGCTCCAGTCGAAGCGAGGAATCGGAATCCGTCCCTGCGGTTGAGCGCGCAGTGAGCACCGCTTAGTTCCGCGTGACGCCGAGCGTGGCCTCGTCCTCGATCACGCGAAGGCAGGGTTCAAGGTCCGGCGGTCCCACGTAGGTGGCGGTCACCACTTCGTCGATCTCCCGATACCCGCCGCCCATTCCCCAGACGAACACGCTTCCCTTCAGGTCGGGGCCATCAGGGCGAAGCACGACATTGTATCCCGCGTCTGGAGATACCCACAGCAGCACCTCGACCCCGTGCTCGCTGCTGTGCCAACCGGTTATGCCCGCCTCCATGGCGCGGGCGATGCCCGACGCATTCGGGCGGTTGTCCGGGGCAAAACAGGCGTTGGGCTCGCTATCTGTTTCACTGAGCGCGACAAGCATCCACGGGTTGCTTTGCCGGAGGTGACGCTGCCCGGCTTCCGACAGCCGCTCGGCGAGTGTGAACGTCCGGGGTTCGAGCACCATGAATCCCGTTACCTGAAGATTGGACCCATCCGCAACGCAGACGCTCTTGCAGATGGAGACCTGGTACGTTCCAGCAGGTGTTTGAGCGGTAGAGGCCTGCGTGAACGCCGACACCGGAGGAACGCACGCCACGCCACATCCCAACACCAGGAGTCTCACGCTTCGCCCAATGTTCGCAAACATCAGCTTCTCCTCCTCCAGAAAGATCGAGCACCTCAGCACCAGCCCGCACACTCGATCTCTCGGGCGCCAATATCAGATCCGGGAAAACACTTACCTCAACTCAGACTACGGCAAACAGAGGTCAGGATACAGAGGAACAGACAAGGGCCGGAGGAACAGAGGACGAAATGCGGATCACGTCTGTTCCTCTGGCTGTTCTCGATCCCTCTGTACCTTCCAATGTTGTTTTCCCGGATCGCGGAACCCTATCCTCCTGCTCATCCAGCGTGCCTGCCAGTTGATGCTGTTCAGGTAGGCGTGCGGTATTCGTTGTTTCCCGGCCTGAGTTCCAGTCGGAATGTGAATGCGCGAAACGGTCGTCACTGTAGGCACACTTCTCCTGCTCGTCAAATTACATCTTTCAACCGTCTGGTAGCTCCGGCAGGCGTAGCTCGCAAAGGGGGGTGGGCGGATTTACGGTCCGGAGGAGGCCCCGCCGACGCCAGTTCGATCCTGTCGTGGCGTGTTGAAGTTCTCCCCTCTCCGTGAGGAACGAACGGGGAGGGGCCGGGGGAGGGGCACCCCGGCGGAAGCATTCCGATGCTGGCCGATCCACCTTCAACCTTGCCCGCCGACCCCTCCGGCGCTTCGATTGCATCCACCATCGCAGGCGCCGTCCGTTCATCCACACAGTCCGCATGTCCGACCCAAGCCCGCACGAGCCCGAGAACATCTACCGAGGCGGCTACTTTCCCGCGCTGCGCGAGCGGCTGCGCGAGGTGGGCCGCTACGTGCGCCAGCTGGTGCTGGACCCCGGCGTCGCCATCCCCAAAGCCGGCAAGTCGCTGCGCGCCCAGCTGGGGCGCGACGCGGCGTTCTTTGGCGGCATCATCCGCTTCTTTACGCGCGGCATCGCGAACGGCGTCCGCAACCCCAGGCACCGCCGCTGGATCATCCCCCTGTTCGCCCTCGCCGGCTTCGCGGTGACGATGTCGTGGCAGCGGTGCGGCATCCGCGGCTGCCCGGACGTGGGCCGGCTGGCGACGCTGCAGCCGGGCGGAAACGCGCTGGTCTACGACGCGCGCGGCGCCGTGATCGCGGACCTTTCGCCCACGCGCTGGCAGGTGGTGGACCTCGACCGGCTGCCTGACTACGTGGGAGAGGCGTTCGTGGCGGTGGAGGACCAGAACTTCTACAAGCACAACGGCGTGCACTGGCCGCGCTTCATCGCGCAGACGGGGCGCAACCTGATCCCCGGGCAGCGCGGCGCGGGCGCCAGCACGATCACCATGCAGGCCGCGCGCAACGTCTTTCCCGACCGGCTGCCGGCCAGCGAGCGCACCGTCACGCGCAAGCTGCTGGAGATCCGCGTGGCGCAGGAGATCGAGCGCCACTACGGGAAGAAGGACATCCTGCAGCTGTACCTGAACAACATCTACTTTGGCGAGGGCGTGTACGGCATCCAGTCCGCCGCGCGCGTCTACTTCGGGAAGAACGCGGCGGACCTGCGGCTGAGCGAAGCCGCGCTCCTCGCGGGCCTCCCCAAGGCGCCGACGAACTACAATCCGCGGCGGAACATGCAGCGCTCCGTGCGGCGGCGTAACCTGGTGCTTTCGCTGATGGCGGCGCAGGGGCGCATCACCGCCGAAGACGCGGCGGAATCCAGGGACGCGCCGGTCCGCCTGGCCCGCTGGCGGCCGGAAGAGCGGCGCCGCAGCCGCGCGCCGTACTTTACCGAGGCCGTGCGCCGCCAGCTGGAGGCGCAGCTGGGCGACGCGCTGTACCAGGGCGGGATGCGGATCCACACCACGCTGGATCCGCGCGTGCAGGCGGCCGCGGAGCAGCAGCTGGAGGCGCAGATCCGGGCGGTGGAGAACGGGGTGTTCGGCGCCTTCCGCGGACCGAAGCGCGCGCAGTACCGTGATTCCACCGAGACGCCGTACCTGCAGGGCGGCGCCGTGTTCATGGACGCGCAGACGGGGGACGTGATCGCGCTGGTGGGCGGGCGCTCGTGGGACGATTCGCGCTTCGACCGCATCACCCAGGGGCTGCGGCAGCCGGGGTCCGCGTTCAAGCCGTTCGTCTACGCGGCGGCCGTGGCGCAGGGCGTGTCGCCCGTGGACACCGTGCGCGACGACACGGTGAAGCGCGTGCTTCCCGGCGGCGAGGTGTGGGTGCCGCGCAACTTCGACGGGCGCTACCGGGGGCGGGTGACGGTGCGCTACTCGCTGCGTCAATCCATCAACACCATCGCCGTAAAGCTGGCGGAGCAGGCGGGGCTGGGCGAGGTGGAGGACGTGGCCCACCGCGCCGGCATCCGCGCCGACATCCCCGCGCTGCCCTCCGTGGCCATCGGCGCCACGGCGGTGCGGCCGATGGAGCTGGTGACCGCGTACACGCCGTTCGCCACGCTGGGCTACCGGGTGGAGCCGCGCTTCGTGACGCGGGTGGAAGACCGGGACGGCAACGTGGTGTGGCGCGCGCGCGTCCGCCGCCGCCGGGTGATGGACCGCGGCGTGGCCTTTCTGATCACCAACATGATGCGGGGGGTGATGGACCGCGGCACCGGCAGCGCCGCCCGCGCCGCGCTGGGCAGCGGCATCCCCGCGGCGGGAAAGACGGGGACGACCAACGGCGCCACGGACGCGTGGTTCGTGGGCTACACCCCGCAGCGGCTGGGCGCGGTGTGGATCGGCTTCGACCGGCCGCGGACCATCACGGACGAGGGATCCGGCGGGCGCGTGGCGGCGCCGGTGTGGGGGCGCATCATGCGCGTGGCCATGCGCGGGCAGGAGGCGGAGGCGTGGAAGGCGCCCGGCGGCGTGGTGACGCGGCAGGTGCGGGCGAGCGACGACCGCGTGGTGGCACCCGGCTGCCGTGCGCGCGGCGACACCTACACCGAGTACTTTCTCCGCCGCCACGTCCCCGCCACCGTCTGCCCGCGCGGCACGCGCCGCGACGACCGCGGGTGGTGGGAGCGCACCCGCGACGACCTGGGCACCCGCGCCGGCGAGTGGGCGCGGGAGGCTTGGGACGACCTGCGCGGCCGGGCGCGGAAGGCCGTGGGCAGGGAAGACCGGGTGGATGCGGACCAGGGGACGCGCCCGGCCCGGGAGGAGCGCGAGGAGGAGGCGGCGGATCGGGCGGAGCCGGTGACGGAGGTGCGCACCGACACGGTGGCCGTGGAGACGGAGGTGGTGGAAACGGAGCCGGTGGAGACACCGCCGGACGCGCCGCGCGACACGCTGCGCATTGGCGCCCCGCGGCCGTCCGCGCCCAGGGACACCCTGGTGATTCCCGCGCGGGACGACGACCCGGTGCAGGTGGAGCCCGCGTCCCCGCCGCCGCCCACGCAGCCGCTTCCCGTGCCCGTGGAGCCGCCGCCGGGGTGAGTGGCACGCCGGATGCTCCCATAACGATGGTTTTCGCCGCGGCGGAGCGCACCCCGCGCGGCGCGGCGTCCGGACCGCGGCCCGTCCGGCCGCGACCGGCGCGTTGCCCGTGCGGCCAGTCCGTGTAGATTGCGGCTCGCCGCGGGCGTGAAAAGCAGGTAGAACCGAGCCGCGGAGCGCCGTGCCTTTCCCCCTGGGAGCACGGCACGCCCGCGCGTGCGCACGGCCCATCCACCGTTCTTGATGCCCCAGACCTTTCGTTTCGCGGTGCGCCGCCTGCTCCGCCGCCTTCCCACGCGCTCCGCCCTGGCGGCGGGCGCGCTGGCCGTGCTTGCCGCGTGCGCGGGGAACGCGGGCGGCGTGGCGACGGGTCCGCTGCCGCAGTTCGCCGAGTTCGAGGGCCAGGAGGTGCGCTCCGTGGGCTTCGAGGGCGAGCTGGTGGTCCCCGTAGACTCGCTGCGCAGCGTGGTCTCCACGCGGCCGTCCAAGTGCCGCATCGCCGGGCTGCTCCCCTTCTGCATCGGCAACTTTGGCGACGACCCGTACGCGCTGGACCTGGGCGTGCTGTCCCGCGACGTGGCCCGCATCCAGCTGGCCCATCGTGACGCCGGCTACTACGGCACCCGCGTGCTTCCGCTGGTCGATCCCGCCGTGGGCAAGGAGGGGGTGGACGTCACCTTCCGCGTGGAGCCGGGCGACCTGACTTCCCTCGTCGCGCTGGAGCTGGCGGGGGCGGACGCGGTGGTGGACACCGCGCCCCTGATGCGCCGCCTGCCGCTTAAGGTGGGCGAGCCGTTTCGCCGCATCGACTTCCTGGCCTCCGTCGACACCGTCCGCAACACGCTGCTCAACGAGGGGCACGCGTACGCGCAGGTGCTGCGCAACTACGAGATCGACACCATCGCCGACGTGGCGCGGGTGCGGCTGGAGGCGGCGCCGGGACCGCTGGTGACGGTGGATTCCATCATCTTCAGCGGCAACTACCGGCTTGACGCCGAGACGCTGCGGCGGCAGATGGCGGTACAGACGGGCGACCGGCTGCGCGGCACCGACCTGGTGCGCAGCCAGCGCAACCTGTTCGAGCTGGAACTGGTGCGGTTCGCCGCGGTAGAGGTGGCGCCGGAGCGGCTGCAGGTGACGCCCGACAGCGCGCAGCTGGACCAGGACAGCATCGGCTCCACCATCCTGGTGCGCATCGTCGAGGCGCCGCGCTACGCGGCCGAGATCGCGCTGGGGTACGGCAGCCGCGACTGCCTGCGGGCCGAGGCCACCCACCTGGACCGCAACTTTCTGGGTGGCGCGCGGCGGCTGGAGCTGACCGGGCTGGTTGCCAAGGTGGGCGTGGGCGAACCGACGGGCGGGCTGGAGCAGTCCCTCTGCCCCGCGTTCGATCCGGAGAGCCGCTTTACGCCCGAAGACTCGCTGATCGCGAACCAGATGAACTGGCGGCTGGCCGCCAACTTCGTCCAGCCGCGGCTGTTCGGCACGCAGACCAGCGTGGTGCTGGGCGCGTTCACCGAGCGCATCAGCGAGCTGGATCTGTACGTGCGCGACGCCAGCGGCGCGGAGATCGGCATCGTTCGCCAGATCCTGCCGCAGACACTGGCCTCGCTGAGCTTTGAGGCGCAGCGCGGGCGTACGCGGGCCAGCGACTACTTTTTCTGCATCGCCTTCGAAGTCTGTTCGCAGGAAGACATCGCGCTGCTGGAAGAGTCGCGATGGTCCAACAGCGCCACGCTGGGGCTTACGCAGAGCCGGGTGCGGCTGGACCCGTTCCCCAGCGGCGGGCACTCGTTCCGCGCGGGGGTGGACTACGCCTCGGCGCTGCTGGGGTCGGATGACGAGTACCTGCGCCTGTCGGCCGACGGCATCGTGCACCGCGAGCTGCGCGACGACGTGGTCCTTTCCCTGCGCGCGGCCGGCGGCACCTTTCTGACCGGGCTGCTGACCAGCGACCGCGGCTACATTCCCCCCGAGCGCCGCTTCTACGGCGGCGGGCCCACGGGGGTGCGCGGCTTCCGCTTCAACGAGCTGGGGCCCACCGTCTACATCGCCCGCCCGCAGCGCAGGACGGACGGCGGCTTTACGGTCGATACCATCCGCTCCTCCACCGGCGGCACCCGGGCGCTCCTGCTTTCCGCCGAGGTGACGTTCCCGCTGGGCGCGGGGCCGCAGTTCCTGCGCAACGCACGCTACGCGGCGTTCCTGGACGCGGGGCAGGTGTGGGAGTCGCGCGATTCGCTGGCGGCGCGCGCGCCGTTGCGCGTTACGCCGGGGCTGGGGATGCGCTTCGCCTCGCCGGTGGGGCCGTTCCGGCTGGACGTGGCGTACAACCCGTACGGCGCGGTGCCGGGGCCGCTGTACGGCATCACCGACCGCGGCGAGCTGGTGCCGGCGCCGGTGCTGCGCAGCTACCGGCCCACGGAAGGGCGCAGCTTCATCCGCCGCCTGGTGGTGCAGGTGTCGCTGGGGAACGCGTTGTGAGCAAGCGCCGCCGCCGGCTCGACCGCGTAGGGGTGCTCCTGCTGGGGCTGCTCCTGGGCTTTGGCGTGTCGGCGCTGATCGTGTTCTGGTACGTGGACCGCTCCCGCACGCGCGTGGTGGAGGAGCGTGTGCAGGTGGCGCTGGGGCTGCCGGAAGAGGCGTTCGAGCTGGAGGAGGTGGAGGAGGACGGCTCGCTGCGCATTCTGCTGCGCCAGGTGGTGCTGCTGGACAAGGCCGGCGACACCATCGTCTCCGCGCCCACGGCGCGGGGGCGGCTGGACGCGGGGACGCTGTCGGGAAAGACCGGCCCCATCGTCATGGACCAGGTGGTGGTGGAGCGGCCCTACCTGCGGCTGCTGCAGCGCGCGGATGGCGAGTGGAACTACGTCGACATCTTCAAGGCCGAGGCGGGCGGGGCGCCGCTGGAGCTGGCGGGTGAGGACGGCGAGGTCAAGCGGCCGATCGCGATCCGGGGGATGCGGATCGTGGACGGCCGCGCGCGCATCGCCACCCCGTACACGGCGCCCGCGAACCCCAATCCCCGCTTCGCCAGCCTCAAGCAGCCGGAGCGCGTGCGCACGGCGGGCGGCGTTTACACCATCCGCTGGCTGAACGACGTGCAGGCCATGCTCCCGCTCGTCCGCGTGGGCGGGGCCGGGGGATGGCGCGTCGAAGTGGGCAGCCTGACGGCCAACGTCCGCAACCCGGACACGCGCATCCAGCGCTTCGCCGGCTGGTTCGAGCAGGACCTGGACCAGACGCTGCGCTTCGACATCGCCGAGTTCCGCACCCCGCGCTCCGAGTTCGACGGCGAGGGGCGGGTGCGCTTCGCGGACGCGGGCCCCGTCTTCGACCTGAACCTCCGCGCACATCCCCTCTCCTTTGCCGACCTGGGCGGGATGGGACTGCCGATCCCGGCGACGGGCACCGCCTCGTTCGCCCTGAACGCCCGCTCGCAGGCGGGGGGGCGGACGCTGTGGCGGGTGACGGACGCGCGGGTGGCCATCCTGGACTCCCGCGCCAGCGGCCGGGTGACGGTGCTGACGGGGCCGGGGATGGAGCCTTCCTTCTCCGACACGCGCCTTTCGCTGGATCCGCTCCGTCTCGCGGACCTGGAGACGCTGGGCTACATCGACCGCCTGCCGCTGCTGGGCACGGTCACGGGCGAGATCGCCAGCCTGGATGTGCTGAACGCGGGCGACGGCGGGCCGCTGCGCATCGACCTGTCCGCCGCGCTCACCCCGCGCGATGCGCCGGGGGCAACCCCCTCCGTCCTGGCCGCCGCGGGGCTGGTGCGCTGGGCGCCGGGCGAGGACCCGCTGCGCTTCCAATCGCTGCGGGTGGAGGCCAAACCGCTGCGGCTGGAGCACCTGGCCGGGTTCCTGGAGCAGCCCAACCCCCTGCTGCGCGGCGTGCTGACGGGCACGGCCACGGTCAGCGGCTCCGCGGCGGACGTGCGCATTCTGGACGGCGACCTGGCCTACGCCGTGGGCAATGCACCGGAGACGGTGCTGCGCGGGCTTGCCGGCCGCTTTCAGAACGGCGAAACGCCGCGCTGGGAGTTCAGCGCGCGCGCCCAGCCGCTGGCGCTGGCCACGCTGACGGAGCTGTTCCCCGCGCTCCCCTTCCGCACGGCCACTCTGGCCGGCCCCATCAGCGCCAGCGGCGTGGGCGACGACGTGCGTTTCGACGTGGACCTGACCGGCGCGTCGGGCGGCATCGAGGCGCGGGGAAGCCTGGTGCTGGGCGACCCGCTGCGCTTTGACGTCAGCGGCCGGCTGGACGCGTTCCGTGCCTCGGGCGTGCTGGCGGGCGACGTGCCGCTGGACGGCCCGCTCAGCGGCACCTTCAGCGCCCGCGGCGCGGCGAACGACTTTCGCTTCGCCGTCGACATGACGCAGGGGCAAGGGAGCTTCAACCTGGCCGGCGACGTGCGCAGGCAGGGGACGGATCCCTATCAGTTCGACGTGGCCGGGCGGGTGGACAACTTCCGCATCGGCGCGCTGATCGGAAAGCCGGGGCTGCTCCCGGGCCCGGTCAGCGGCCCCATCGCCGTGTCGGGCGGCGGGCGGCAGCCGTACCGCTTCGACGTGGCGCTCACGGGTCCGCAGGGGCTGGTGGACGTGCGCGGCACCTTCCTGCCCGGCACGGTGCCGTCGTACACGGTGGCGGGACGCGTTCAGAACCTGGACCTGTCCGCGCTTCCCGGGATGACGAACATGCCGGCCACGCGGCTGTCGGGGACGATCGACGTGGAGGGGCGGGGGACCACGCCGGAGACCTTCGCGGGGCGGGTCGCGTTCGACGCGGCGCCGGGCTCCACGGTGGGCGGCGTGGCGATCGAGACGGGGACGGTGCGGCTGACGGCGGCGGACGGCATCCTGAACATCCAGCGGCTGCTGCTGGCCGTGCGCGGCGCGCGGCTGGAGGCGTCAGGAACGCTGGGGCTGGCGGCCGGATCGCCCGACAACCTGCTGCGCTTTGAGATCGACGCGCCCAACCTGGGCGTGCTGGCGGCCCTCATCCCCCCGCCGGGCGCCTTTGAGCCGGAGATCGCGGGCTCGCTGCAGGCCAGCGGCTGGGTGGCGGGGACGCTGCGCTACCCGGAGGTGGCCTTCAACGCGCGGGGCAGCGGGCTGCGCTGGCAGACGTACCAGGCCAACCAGCTGGCGGCGGAGGGGCGGCTGGCGCGGGGCGCCACGGTGTGGACGGGGAACGTGCGGGTGAACGGCGAGGGGCTGGCCCTGGGGAACCAGACCATCCGCTCGGTGGCGCTGGAGGCCAACCTGGCCCCTGAGGCGGCCTCGTTCGGCATCGACCTGCGCAAGGACGAGAACACCGACCTGCGCGCCTCCGGCATCCTGGAGCTGCAGGGGCTGGCGGTGAGCGGCGTGCTGCTGCGCGACATGGACCTGCGCCTGCGCGACACGCACTGGACGCTGGGCGTGCCCCAGGCGCGGCTGGCGCGCACGGATGCGGGGATCGTGATCGACAACCTGCGGGTGCAGCGCACGGGGACGGCGTCCACCGGCTTTATCGAGGCCAACGGCGTGCTCCCCACCAGCGGCTCGGCCAACCTGGTCGTCAACATGGGCGGGATCGAGATGGCGGAGCTGCGCCAGCTGGTGCCCACCATGCCGGACGTGAGCGGCACCCTGGCGCTGAACGCGTCCATCACCGGCCCCATCGAGTCGCCCTCGCTGGTGCTGGACGCCACGGTCGATCGCCTGGCGTACGGCGGATTGACGACGGACCGGCTGGCGGTGCAGGGGCGGTACGACGCCGGGACCATGCAGCTGACGGCGGACGTGCTGATGGCGGGGCGCCCGGTGCTGGACGCGGACGCCGCCATCCCCATGGACCTTACGCTGGGCGGGCTGGTGCCCGGCTTCACCCTGCGCCGCGGCGACCCGCTTTCCGCCACGCTGCGCGCGGACTCGCTCCCCCTGCAGCTGATCACCGCCGCCGTGCCCACGATGCTGGAGAACGGCGTGGGCGCCGCCGTGGCGCAGGTGGCCATCAGCGGCACGCTGGACAACCCGCGGGTGGCGGGGACGGCGGGGATCGCCGGGGCGCTTACGGTGGTGCCGCTGGGCGTGCGCTGGGAGGCCATCGACGCGGCGCTGCGGCTGGAGGGGCAGACGATCCAGGTGGAGCGCGCCACGGCCCGGACGGGGACCAACGGCGTCGCCACCATCACGGGCCGCGTGGTGCTGGACCAGCTGGACGCGCCCGACCTGCAGCTGGCGCTGGTGACCACCGACTTCCTGGCGATCGACAGGGAAGACGTGGCCACGCTGCAGGCCGACGCAAACCTGACCATCACCGGGCGGTTTCCGGGCGCGGAGATCGGCGGACGGGTGCAGCTGGAGGACGGCACCATCCACATCCCCGAGCTGGGCGAGCAGGCCGAGGCCGACATCGTGGACGTGGACGTGGGCGCGCTGGGCGCCGACACCGTGTCCGCGGGGGTGGTCAAGGCAGCGGGCCTGGCGGGGCTGATCCCCCGCGACCTGGTGGTGGCCATCGGCGAGAGCGTGTGGCTGGAGTCGGCGGATTCGCGCATCCAGATCGCGGGCGAGCTGACCGTGTACGAGGCGGCGGGCGCGCTGCGGGTGTACGGCGACCTGGAGACGGTGCGCGGCACCTACACGCTGCGCGTGGGGCCGGTGGAGCGCGAGTTCGAGGTGGTGCGCGGGACGGTGCAGTTCAGCGGCACGCCCGAGCTGAACCCGCGGCTGGACATCGTGGCCCGCCACGAGGTGCGCACCCGCGAGCCGGGCACGCCCGACATCGGGGTGCTGGTGAACCTGGGCGGCACCATGCAGGCGCCCACGCTCACGCTCAGCAGCGAGACGCGCCCGCCGCTGCCGGAGTCGGAGCTGCTCACGCTGCTGCTCTTTGGCCGGCGCAGCGCCGAGCTGGCCAACCTGCCGGCGGAGTTCACGCAGGGGATCATCCTGGAGCAGCTGCTGGGCGGCGTGCTGACGAACGAGCTGGAGCAGATCTGCGCGGGGCTGGCCATCTTCGACTACTGCCGTCTGCGGGCGCGGCCCACGGGCAGCGGGTTTGGCGGCATCCCGCAGTTTGGCACCGACATCTTTGCCTACGCCTCGCTGGAGGCGGGGAAAGAAGTGTTCGAGGACGCGTTCGCGGTGCTTGAGATCGTGGACCTGCTGACGAATCCCAAGGTGGGCGTCTCGGGCGAGTGGCAGGCCACGCGCAGCTGGACCTTCCGCGGCGCGTGGGAGCCGGTGCGCCGCGACCCGCTGCTGCTGAACCTGGACCGGCGCGGCCGCCAGATGCTGCTGGAGGGGCGCCGCCGGTGGGAGTACGGCCGCCCGCCCGAGCAGCCGGACCCGCTGGAGGCGGACCTGCCCACGACGACGGACGAGCCGAAGCCGGGCGAGCTTTCCACCCCCACGGGGCAGCCGCCGCCCCCGCCGCCGGACGACTCTCCGTAGGTCTGGATGACGACAGCGGACGCACGATGATCTTCATCGCGCGTCCGCTGCTTTTTTGCGTCGTCCGGCCTCGCGAAAGAAGGGGGTCTCACACGGAGTCAACGGAGTTAACGGAGTTTGCTCGTGCCGTTTCCGCTGCGCTGTGCCGAGTCCCTGAAAGGAATGGCCTCACACAGAGTTAACAGAGTCAACACCATAAGAACGTTCCTCGTCAAGAGGCAGGATCTTGGACAAACGTGCCCTTCGCGAGATTCTGCAGATTCTCGCGTTTCGTGGTGCTAAAAAATGCCTTCAACACTCCGGTTCTCGATTTGGAGCGCCTCCGGCGCTTCGATCGGGAACCGGAGTCACCGGCAGTCGCCGATGCCCGTGTTGGGTATCACCAGGGGCCGTGGCGGCCA
>NZ_JBMDXM010000213.1:0-48951 GCF_048594345.1 Longimicrobium sp. | reverse complement strand
GGGGTGGCGGCCGGTGGGCGGGGCGGCGGGTGCTCGGGCGGTTGGCGCGCCGGCGGCCCCGCCCCCCCGGCGCGCAGCGGAGGGACACGCCCAACCCCGTCGTTGCAGTCGTCGCCGGGATCCGCCCGGTCAGTCAGCTGGCGGCCGGTCCTCGCGCGCGCGGAAGAACAGAACGTCCTGGGCGGACGTGTCGCGCGGCGGGCGGATGGGGGCGGTGCCCTCGTACCCGCGGCGCACGTCGTAGCGCAGCTCGTACGGGCCCATGCGCGGGTCGTCGGGAAGGAGGTCGCGGTCGCGGGCGTAGCGCGAGGCGGCGCGGTCAGACGCGTAGGACATGATTGTCAGGCTCCGGGAGTGGGGGGACGGCGAGAGCCTGAACGCAAGATCGGCGCCCGCCCCGGGTCACGGGACGGGCGCCGACGGCACCCCTGAACGCAGCGTTTTTCAGGCGCGGCGGCTCACACCTCGAGCGGACGCTCCTCGACGATGGCGCGAAGCTCCTTGGAGGGCTTGAACACGGGCACGGCGCGCGGCGGAACCTCTACCGGGTCGCCGGTGCGCGGGTTGCGGGCAAGACGACTCTTGCGCTCGCGCACCTTGAAGGTGCCAAAGCCGCGGATCTCGATGTTCTGGTGCTCGGCCATCGCGTCCTTGACGGCGTTCAGGAACGCGTCGACCACCACGGCGCAGTCACGCTTGGTAACTCCGGGCCCGATGGTGTCGGCGACGCGCTGGACGAGGTCCGCCTTGGTCATGTGAGAAGCTCCTCTGGGGGTTGGTGCCGTGCGTGGCTGCGTGCGAGGCAATGGGGCGCAGGATGCGCCAATTCCGCGCGAATCGTGGTGTTCCGGGCAGGGGATTCCGCGCCGGGGGGCGTGGAGCGGGCCGGCCCGGTATGGCCGAATGCGTCCGATCGGGTTCGGGAGCGGCGGATGCGGCCGACGCCGGAGAGGCGCGGGTGAAGTGCCCTAACGATCTGGTGGAAGGTCACTTAGTATGGGCGGAAGGATAATCCGCGCTCCGTGCGCCGTCAAGCATCTCGCTTGGCGGCGGCGGGGCGGCGCGCCATCTCATCCACAAACCGGTCAAAGAGATAGCGCGAGTCGTGCGGTCCCGGGGCGGCCTCGGGGTGGTACTGCACGGAGAAAACCGGCCGCTCGCGGTGCTCCAGCCCCTCGACGGTGCCGTCGTTCAGGTTCATGTGCGTAACCCGCAGCGCCGGGGCGCCGGGAATGCCCTCCTCGTCGCCGCGCACGGCAAAGCCGTGGTTCTGCGCGGTGATCTCCACGGCGCCGTCGCTGAGCCGGCGCACGGGGTGGTTGCCGCCGCGGTGCCCGTACTTGAGCTTGTACGTTTCGGCGCCGAACGCCCGCGCGATGAGCTGGTGCCCCAGGCAGATGCCGAACACCGGCGTTCCCTGCCCCGCCAGCTCGCGGATGGCGGTGAGCGCATGTCCCACGGCCTCGGGGTCGCCCGGTCCGTTGGAGACGAACAGGCCGTCGGCGCCGGCGGCCAGGATCTCCTCGGTGGGCGTTTCGGCGGGAAGGACGGTGATCTCGCACCCCTTCTCGGCCAGCAGCTTGAGCGAGTGCGACTTGACGCCGAAGTCGTACGCCAGGACGCGGAAGCGCGCGTCGCCCGCGGCGGGAACCGTGTAGCGCGCGTCGGTCGACACGCCGCAGGCCAGGTCCAGCCCCTCCATTTGCGGCTGGGCGCGGATCTGCTCCAGCAGCGCCTCCGGATCCACGTCCGCGGACGAGACGGCGCCGCGCATGGCGCCCAGCGAGCGGATGTGGCGGGTAAGCGCGCGAGTGTCGACGCCGGTGATGGCGACGACGTTGTGCCGCTTGAGGTAGTCGTCCAGCGACTCGGCCGCGCGCCAGTTGCTGTACACGGGCGGCGCCTCGTGCATGACCCAGCCGGCCACCTGCGGCCCCGCGCTTTCCTCGTCCTGCGCGTTGACGCCGTAGTTGCCGATGAGCGGGTACGTCATGGTGACGATCTGCCCGCTGTACGAGGGGTCGGTAAGGACCTCCTGGTAGCCGGTCATGGAGGTGTTGAAGACCACCTCGCCGAACGCGGTGCCGGGCGCGCCGTACGCTTCGCCGCGGAACGCGCGGCCGTCTTCCAGCATGAGAACAGCGGCCTGGGCCACCGGTCCTCCTGATGCGTGTGTGGGCAAGTTCAACGTAGAGCGGGAGATGCGGCGCGGAATCTGGCGCACGGTCCCGCGCGTGTCAAGCAACGGCCCCGAACGCATGTCTGCAAACGTTTGACACGATCGCGGAACGAGGCGGCGCCTGAGTCGGCGACGGACATCCGACTGCGTCGCGATGCGCCCCTCTCCCCGCCTCTGCGCTGTAATCCTCGGAGTTCGGCGCCACCCTCCCGCGGGCCAGGGTCCCGACTTCGGCGAGAGATGACGCGCGCTGAATCATTCGGCGCGCTCACCCTCCCGCACGGTTTCATCCTCGACACCCCACCGCCCGCCTCACCCCAACCCCTCCCCCGAAGTTGGGGGAGGGGTCGACCGCCGTTGCGAGGAACGAGCAAAAGGCCGGTCGGGGGAGAGGGCCCGTCGCATCGCGCCAAACCCCAGCTTCCACACCGCTTCTTCGCCGGAGATGCGCCAGGGCACTGGCGGACGGGGCGCCGGGGATGTATCCCTTCGCGCGCGGAAAACCATCCTGACCCACCCCGATCCACCGAATCCGGACCTTGCAGGCACAATCGCGAGACGCGGCGGCGTTCACCTATTCCGGCGAAGAGCTGGACGCGCTGGCGGGCGCGCGCAACTACTACCGCTGGATCGTCCGCCGCTTCAGCCCGTACCTGGGCCGCCGGGTGGTGGAGGTGGGCGCGGGGATCGGCACCTTTGCCGAACACCTGCTGGAGGCGGCGCCGGGGACGGAGCTGACGCTGGTGGAGCCGGCGGAAAACAACTACCCGCACCTGCAGGCGCGCTTCGCGGACCGCCCGCACGTCCGCACGCGCCAGGGGTACCTGGAAGACGCGGGAGAGGCGGGTTCGGCGGATTCGATCGTGGCGGTAAACGTGATGGAGCACGTGCGCGACGACGCGGCGTTCGTCCGGGCGGCGCACCGGCTGCTGGCGCCGGGCGGGCACCTGCTGCTGTTTGTCCCCGCGGTGCCGGCCATCTACGGCTCGCTGGACCGGGCGTTCGAGCACTTTCGCCGCTACACGCGCCCGTTGCTGGCCGACAGGCTGCGGGGGGCCGGGCTGGAGCCGCTGCGGGTGCAGTACACCAACCTGCCCGGGGTGGCGGCGTGGTGGCTGAGCGGAAAGGTGCTGCGCAAGCAGACGGTGAGCGCGCGCGACGCGCGCATCTACGACCGGTGGGTGATTCCCTGGGTGCAGGCGCTTGAGCGGGTGTGGACGCCGCCCGTGGGGCAAAGCCTGATCGCGATCGCCCGCAAGAACGACGTATGACGATGACGATGCACGATTCCGGTGCCGGCATCCGCCTTTCGGTGGTCATGCCGGTCTACAACGAAGAAGAGACGGTGGCGGACAGCATTCGCCGCGTGCGCGCCGTGCCGCTGGACGTGGAGCTGATCTGCGTGGACGACGGCTCGCGCGACAACACGCTCGCCCGGCTGCGGGAGCTGGAGGCGGAGGGGGTGATCCACCGCCTGCTGGCGCACCCGCGCAACCGCGGCAAGGGCGCGGCGGTGCGCACGGGGATCGCGGCGGCCACGGGCGACGTGATCGTGATCCAGGACGCCGACCTGGAGTACGACCCGTTCGAGCTGCCGCGCCTGCTGGAGCCCATCGCCGACGGCCGCGCGGACGCGGTGTTCGGCAGCCGGTTCCTGGGCGGGCCGCACCGGGTGCTGTACTTCTGGCACCGGCTGGGGAACGGCGCGCTCACGCTCCTGTCGAACATGTTCACCGATCTGAACCTGACCGACATGGAGACGTGCTACAAGATGGTGCGCGCCGACCTGCTGAAGAGCCTGCCGCTGCGCACCGACCGCTTTGGCATCGAGCCGGAGCTGACGGCGCGGCTGGCGCAGGCGCGCGCGCGCATCTACGAGGTGCCCATCAGCTACGCCGGCCGCACGTACGCGGAGGGCAAGAAGATCGGTTGGCGCGACGGCGTGGCGGCCCTGTGGCACATCGTGCGCGCCAACGTGCTGGGACCGCGGGTGCCGCGGTACGCGCCGGGGGTGACGGCGCCGGCGCTGCAGGAGGGGGAGAAGGTGAACGGGTGAAGGGGTGAACGGGTGTGAGGGTGTGATGGTGAGTCGTGCCCCTTCTCGCGTCGGCGGTCCAGATCAGTAGAGTAAGAGACGAGGACGTGGATGAGGCCATCATCCGCGTCCTCTTCTTTTACCTCAGCGGTTCGGCGGTCCACAGGGGGCCCGGCCCCCTAAGGCCGCGTCCCCCCGATCAGTCATCCTGAGGGAGGCGCCGCGTCGTATCTTGCTGGTACGAAAGGCTTTGGCGCCGACCGAAGGACCTTGCCAGCACATCCGTGGGGCTGGATTTCTGTCCGGGCGCCTGCTCCTCGCGAGCGGAGAGAAGGTCCTTCGGTCGCGCGCACACTATCGTGCAACTTCTGGTTGCACGTGGTGCGCTCCCTCAGGATGACTGGCTTTTTCGATCGACTACTGGCTTTTTTCGATCAACTGAGGAAGTTCGGCACGTTCTCCGAACTCAGAACGACGCCTTGCCTCCATCAACCGGTGCCGTCGTTCGTTGTCCCCTGTCCCCCCCGTCCCCTTTGTCTTCCTGCCCTACTCCGTTCCCTCGTACTCCACGTAAAAATCCGGATTCTCGTGCAGGCGCAGGCGCACCAGGCGGGCACCGGCGAGGCGAGGCTCGATGCGGCGCCAGGCGAGGGCGAGGATGTTCTCCGTGGTGGGGATCAGGCCGCCGGGGGCGAACTCGGGAACCAAAAAGTTCAGGTGCTGATGGTCCCAGGGCTGCACCACCTCCTCACGCAGCACGGCGTCCAGAAGGCCCAGGTCCACCGAAAAGCCGGTAACGGGGTCCACCTCGCCTTCCACGGTCACCTCGAGCAGGTAATCGTGCCCGTGGCCGTGCGGGTTGGCGCAGGGGCCAAACACCTCGCGGTTGCGCGCGTCGCTCCAGTCGGGGCGGTGGTAGCGGTGCGCCGCGCTGAACCGCACGCGGCGGGTAAGCTGCATTCGGGGCATCCGTGTCTCTCGCCGGGGTCACAGGGTTGGATGACGGGAGATGATACGCCCCGCGCGCGGCGCACGCCAACCGTCGCGCCAGGCAGGTACATGCCGGGATGCCAAAGGAGCGCAGAATGCGCACTTAGCTGTGCATGGCCGGGCATGTGAATTGCTTCTGTGGATGACGGAATTTGCGTTTACCGTACTCCGGTTCCCGCCGCGGTTCCGCTCGGCACCCCCAGATACCGCATGGCTCTTCCTTCGCCGCCGCCCACTGAGGCGCCTTCGTACTATTCGCTTGCCGAACGCCCTCGGCAGGCCCGGGTTCCCCGCATCTCGTCCGTGCGGCCGCCGGAGGATGACGACGTGGATCCCGCGCGCGCGCCGCTGGTGCTGATCGCCGAGGACCACGAGGACAGCCGCGACGCCCTGCGCACGCTGCTGGACGCGTTTGGCTACCGCGTGCTGGAGGCGGCGAACGGGCGCCAGGCGGTGGAGCTGGCGCTGTCCGAGCGGCCGGACCTGATCCTGATGGACATGATGATGCCGCAGGTGGACGGCTTTCAGGCCACGCGCGAGATTCGCGCGGCCGAGGGGCTGCGCGGCGTGCCCATCGTGGCGCTGACGGCCATGGAAGGGGCCCGCGAGCGCGTGCTGCAGGCCGGCTGCGACGACATGGTGGCCAAGCCGCTGGACGTGCGGGCGTTCCTGGACCGGGTACGCGTCTGGACGCATCAGGCCTGAGGGAATCGGCAGTACCGATTGCAGAATGCCCAGTGCCGGGACGATTTCCGTCCGGCGCTGGGCATCCGTATTTTGGCGCGGCGTATCACCGCCCGCTGAAAAGCGGGCGGCTGTATCCGCGCGGAGCGATGAATGCGGGGTGGACGTGGGCGGAGGACCTGCCGCCGGCGTGCCCGGACCGATAGATTCGCGGCATCAACGACATCAACTCCGCCTGTACGGCCCCCGCGGCCCAGCGGCCTTCGGCCAGGCACCGCGCGTCTCCAGCAGGGGCGCACGACCCTCCGGGCGGCATCGACCAAGATCTTTTTGCAGTGGATGGCGAGCACGTGGAACTGGATACCGGGCACCTGAACACCGCCAAGCACCCCCTGCCGTGCGAGTGCCGCACGGACGCGCGCAGCCTGGTGGTGCTGGCGCCGGAGCTGGAGCGGTACCCGGAGATGGAAGGGCTTACGCCGGGCGAAGACTGGCAGGTGAACCGCCCGCTCTCCGCGGTGCGCATTGAAGTGGGCAGCGGGTCGCGCTGGTCGGGGGTGGCCGAGGTGGCGGCGTTCCTTCGCACGGAGGTGGACGCGGACCGTTTTGCCGGGCTGCGCGGGGCGTGGGCAACGCGCGGCGTGCCGCTGGAGGAGCAGCTGGTCACCCTTCTCCACGCGCAACCGCTGGCGGAGATGGTGCGCGTGGACAGCTCCCTGCTGGCGGGAATGCTGGCGGAGAACCGGATGGAGACGTGGTACCAGCCGATCTTCTGGGCCGGCACGCTGCAGGTGTGGGGGTACGAGTGCCTGATGCGGGGCCGCGCGGCGGACGGTTCCCTCGTAAGCCCCGTCACGCTGCTGGAGTGGGCGCGCCAGGAACAGCTCGCCTTCATGCTGGACCGCCACGTCCGCGAGATGCACCTGCGCAACGCGGGCGCGGCCGGGCTGGGGCCGCCTCACCACCTGCTGGTCAACTTTCTTCCCACCGCCATCTACCAGCCCGAGTTCTGCCTGCGCACCACCGTGCGCGCGGTGGCGGAGAGCGGGCTCGAGCCGGATCACGTGGTCTTTGAGGTAGTGGAGACGGAGCACGTGCCCAGGCGCGAGCACCTGCGCAACCTGCTGAAGTTCTACCGCGACAGGGGCTTCAAGGTGGCGCTGGACGACGTGGGGAGCGGCTTCTCGGGACTGTCGCTGATGGCGGACCTGAACCCCGACCTGATCAAGATCGACCGCGAGATGGTGTCGCGCGCGCCGGAGAGCGCGCTGCACCGCGACGTGTGCGCGGCGCTGGCCAGGCTGGGGCAGGACAACGGACAGCTGGTGCTGGCCGAAGGCGTCGAGCGCGAAGAGGAGTGGGCGGTGATGACGGAGCTGGGGGTGAACCTGCTGCAGGGGTTCCTCTTCGGGCGCCCGGATCCCGTCCCCGCGAAAGAGGCGCTTGTGCGTCCGCGGGCGGTGTGAGGGTGTGAGGGTGAACGGGTGAACGGGTGAACGGGTGAACGGGTGAAGCGCGCCACGGGCGCGGTGTCGGAGTCTGAATTACGGGAGGAACACGTTCTCCGGCACGATCCGCATGTCGGCCGACGGTCGGCGGGAAAGGAAATTCGGTATATCGCTGATCCGCCGGGAACGCCTCCCGGCGGATCGTCGTTTGTAACGGAACGGTCTTGCCGCGCCCGCGGCACGGGTGTAAACTGCGGCCAATCCATCCCTTTCGGTCCGGCCGGCTGCACCCGATCCCCGAATCGTCCTGAGCATTTCCGCGCCGTTCCGCGCGGCATCCCGCATCTCCTGTCCGGGACCGCCGAACCTTGAACAAGCCTTTCGCGCCCATACGCGCGACAGGCTCTGCGGACCGGGTACGGCCCTGGCTTGCGCGCGCCGGACCGAATCGTGGAGGCGAACTGGCTGGGAACGGAGTGCACAGTGTGGCTCGACACGCTTGCGCGTAGCTGCCGTGCGCGGCATTGTGTGCAACATTGTATCCAATGCAGTCGCGGCTTCCATCCTCTCTTCTCCCTGGTCCTGATGTTCGACGGGCGCGGCATCCGGCCGCGCGATCCGTGGTTTTCCGCCCGACCCCACCCATTCGAAGGAGCACCCTGATGCGCAAACTCGGTTGGCTGCTCACGTTCCTGGCCCTGCTCACCGCGGCCGCAAGGCCGGCGGCGGCGCAGGGAACGGGGACCATCCAGGGAACGGTGGCCGACGCCCAGAACCGGAGCCCGCTGTCGGGCGTCCGCGTTTCGGTGGACGGCACCAGCCTGGCCTCCATTACCGGGCCCGAGGGCCGCTTCGAGCTGCGCAACGTGCCCGCCGGCACGCGCACGGTGCGGGCGGCGCGGATCGGCTACACCAGCGGGCAGGAGCAGGTGAGCGTGGCCGCCGGCGGTACGGCGAACGTGGTCTTTTCGCTGGGCGCCGCCGGCGTGCTGCTGGACGAGATGGTGGTGACGGCGCTGGGCATTCCCCGCGAGCGCCGCGAGATCAGCACCTCGGTGCAGGAAGTGAGCGGCGAGGCGATCGCGCGGGGCGGCGAGACCAACCTGGTCACGGCGCTGTCGGGCAAGGTGTCGGGCGTGACCATCACCAATTCCAACACGGCGGGCGGCAGCTCGCGCATCGTCATCCGCGGCGCCAACTCGCTCACCAGCAACAACCAGCCGCTGTTCGTGCTGGACGGCGTGCCGGTAAGCAACTCGGCACCGGGGTACGTGAGCGGGACCGCCTCCGGCGCGTCGGGCTACAACGCCATCGACTACGGCAACATCATCCAGGACCTGAACCCCAACGACATCGAGTCCATCACGGTGCTCAAGGGGCCCAACGCGGCGGCGCTGTACGGATCGCGCGCGGCCAACGGCGCCATCATCATCACCACCAAGAGCGGGCGCGGGCAGGAAAGCAGCGTGACCGCCAGCACCCTGGTGACGTACGAGACGCCGCTGCTGCTTCCCCGCTACCAGAACCTGTACGGCCAGGGCTTCAACGGGCAGTACGAATACGTGGACGGCCGCGGCGAGGGAACGTTCGACGACACCGACGAAAGCTGGGGGCCGCGGCTGGATTCGGGGCTCATGATCCGCCAGTTCAACAGCAACGGCCAGCCGGCGCCGTGGGTCTCGCACCCCGACAACGTGCGCGACTTCTTTGAGACGGGGCGCACGGCCAACACCAGCGCGGCCTTTTCGTCCAGCCGCGACGGGATGAACGTGCGCCTGTCGCTGGCCCACCTGGACCAGGAGGGGATGTACCCCGGCTTCGGGCTCAACCGCACCACGGCGGGGCTCAACGGCTCGGCCCGGCTGGGACAGCGGCTGCACGCCGACGCGTCGGTGCAGTACATCAACAGCGACGCCCGCAACCGCCCGGCGCAGGGGTACGGCGAGGACAACGTGATGTGGCAGTTCATGTGGTTCGGGCGCCAGGTGGACACCCGGGTGCTGCGCAACCGCCTGCGCAACGAGGACGGGTCGCAGTTCAACTGGAACAACGCCTGGAACAACAACCCGTACTGGACGGCGCTGGTCAACGAGAACGGCGACACGCGCGACCGCCTGATCGGCAGCGCCACGCTGCGCTACGAGCTCACCCCGTGGCTGACCGGCCAGGTGCGCTCCGGCAGCGACTGGTACGAGGAAAACCGCATGCGCACCTACCAGGCCGGCACCATTGGCCAGAGCGGGTCGGGCGCGTACGGCGAATCGACGATCTTCGAGCAGGAAACCAACAGCGACTTTCTGCTCACGGCCGATCTGCCGGCCCGCGGCGACTTTGAGTTCGGCGCCAACTTTGGCGGCAACCGCCGCGACAATACCGGCCGCTTCAAGGGCACGTTTGTCGACAGCCTGGTGGTGCCGGGCCTGTTCAACGTGGGCAACAAGGCGGTGGACCCCACGCTCACCGACCGCCGCAGCCGCCAGCGGGTGAACAGCCTGTACGGCTCGGCGCAGATGGCGTGGCGCGAGACCTTTTTCGTGGAAGCCACGGGGCGCAACGACTGGTCGTCCACCCTGCCGGAGGGGAACCGCTCGTACTTCTACCCGTCCGTCAGCACCAACCTGATCTTTACCCAGTTCGCCGACGTGCCTTTCCTGTCCTACGGCAAGGTGCGCGCAAGCTGGAGCGAGGTGGGCAACGACACCGACCCGTACAACCTGATCGACCCGTACGTCACCGACGAGTTCTTCAACAACAACCCGCGGCTCACGGGGAGCAACCGGCTGCGCAACCCGTTCCTGAAGCCGGAGCGCACGCAGTCGTGGGAGATCGGCACGGAGCTGCGCGGCGCGGGCGACCGGCTGGGGCTGGAGCTTACCTACTACGACAAGGTGACCCGCAACCAGATCGTCCCGGTGCAGGTGACGCCGCTGACGGGCGTGACGGAGCGCATGCTGAACGCGGGGCAGATCAGCAACCGCGGCGTGGAGCTGCTGCTGAACGCCACCCCCCTGCGGCTTTCCAACGGGCTGGAGTGGGAGGTAAGCGCCAACTACACCCGCAACCGCAGCAACGTCGACGCGCTGTACGAGGACCTGCAGTCGCTGACCATCGGCTCGTACTACACGGTGAGCGTGCAGGCGCGCCCGGGTGATCCGTACGGCGTGATGTACGGCCGCAAGTACGTGCGCGACAGCCAGGGCAACATCGTGGTGAGCGCCACCACCGGGCTTCCGCTGGCCACCGGCCCCATCGAGCGGCTGGGCAAGTACGACCCCGACTGGACCGGCGGGCTGAGCAGCCGGCTGTCGTACCGCGGCGCGTCGCTCTCGGCGTCGCTGGACGGGCGCTTTGGCGGCAACATCTTCTCCCTCACCAACGTGTACGGCCGCCGCAGCGGCGTGCTCTACGAGACGCTGCGGGGGCGCGAGGTGGCGCACGACACCGCCGCCGGCGGCGGGCTGATCGTCCCCGGCGTGAAGGTGGTGAACGGCGACACTGTGCCCAACGACCGCAAGGTGACGGCGCAGGCGTACCACAAGAGCCTCACCAACATCAGCGAGGAGTGGGTGTACGACGCCACCTTCGTAAAGCTGCGCGAGGTGCGGCTGGGCTACGACCTTCCCGCCTCGTTCAGCGACCGCATGGGGGTGAGCGGGCTGAGCGTGGCGCTGGTGGGCCGCAACCTGAAGCTGTGGACGGACGTTCCCAACATCGACCCCGAGACGGCGTTCAACGCCAGCAACGTGCAGGGCTTCGAGTACGGGCAGCTGCCCTCGGCCCGAAGCATCGGGTTCAACATTTCCGTAACGCCCTGAGGGAGGAGAACCCGATGAAGCACCTTCGCATTCTGGGCCGCGCGGCGCTGGTGGCCGCCCTGGCCGGGGGGGCCGCCGCCTGTGAGGACGGCCTTACGGAGCTGAACCAGAACCCCAACCAGCCCGAGGTGGCCGCGGCTGAGTACCTGTTCACCAACGCGGTAGAGGCGTCGGTGGGCCGCGCCACCGGTGAGGCGCTGAACATGGACCTGACGGGCCTGTTCGTGCAGCACTACGCCGAAAGCCGGTTCAGCGAGCAGGACCGCTACGAGATCAGCGACGGCAACTCGCAGACGCACTGGACGGGCTTTTTCGCCGGCCCGCTGCAGGACCTGTCCGAGGTGGTGGAGAAGGGTGCCGCCGAGGGACGGCCCAACGTGCAGGCGATGGGGATGATCATGCGCGCCTACACCTTTCAGGTGGTGACCGACCTGTGGGGCGACGTGGGCTACTCGCAGGCGCTGCGCATTCGCGAGCCGGGCGCCGGCAACGAGGTGGCGTACGATCCGCAGGCCGAGATCTACGCCGGGATGCAGCAGGAGTTGCGCGACGCGGCGGCCATGCTCACCTCCACGGGCCCGCGGATGGGCGCGGCCGACCTCATCTACGGGGGCGACCCGGAAAAGTGGCGCCGCTTTGCCAACTCGCTGCGGCTGCGGATGGCCATGCGCCTGAGCGACGCGGCGCCCGGCCCGGCGGCGGCCGAATTTGCCGACGCGCTGGCGGACGGGGTGTTCACCAGCAACGCCGACAACGCGGTGCTGTGGTACCTGGCCAACGGCACCAACGGCCACCCCATCTACGAGTACGAGAACATCCCGCGCATCGACCACGCCATCAGCAGCACCATGGTCGATTCGCTGTTGCACCTGAACGACCCGCGGCTGCGCTTTTACGCCAAGCCCACCAGCGCGGGCACGTACCGGGGCGAACTGCCGGGCGACACGCGCGACCAGCCGCTGAACAGCATCTCGCGCATTGGCGAGTGGTTCGCGCGGGCCGACGCGCCGTCGTACGTCATGACCTACGCCGAGGTGCTGTTCCTGCAGGCCGAGGCGGCGCAGCGCGGCTGGATCACCGGCGACCCGGCGGCGCTGTACCAGGCGGCCATCCGGGCGCACATGACGCAGTTCAACATCGCCAACGACGCGTTCAACGACATCGCGGCGGACAGCATCAACGCGTACCTGGCGCAGCCGCGGGTGCAGTACATGGGGCTGCAGAGCATCGCGCTGCAAAAGTGGATCGCGCTGTACGGCAACGGCCCCGAGGCGTTTGCCGAGTGGCGCCGGCTGGACGGTCCGGCGCTTGCCCCCGGGCGCGACGCGCTTAACGAAAAGCGCATCCCGGTGCGGCTTCCCTACCCCGTAAGCGAGCAGTCGCTGAACGGCGCCAACAACACGGCGGCCGTGGAGCGGCAGGGCGGCGCCTCGCTGAACCACCGGGTCTGGTGGGACCGCGACTGATTCCGCTCTTCGCATGACGTACGCGAAGGGGCAGCCCGCATCGCCGGGCGGCCCCTTCGCGTTTGGTCCGATCTCCTGCCAGGACAGACTTCGCCTGATATGCCTCACACGGAGTCAACGGAGTTAACGGAGTTTTCTCGTGCCGGCTCCTCCATCATCCGGATGACCATCCAGAAGAGCGGGTCTCACGCTCACACCGAGTCCGAAAAAAGAACGTCGGAAGGTACAGAGGAACAGAGAACAGCCAGAGGAACAGGGGGGATCCGTTTCTCCTCTGTTCCTCTGGCTGTTCTCTGTTCCTCTGTACCCTGACCTCTGTTTCCTGTAGTCCGACTTGAGATGAGGTGTTTTGCCGGATTTGGGTATCAATATCAAATCGTGCGGAGAGAACGCGGAGAGCCGTGTTGCTCCGCGTCCTCGCGCGTCTCACTTGCTGTTCTTTCGGATATGGCAGAGAACGATCATGCACAGACCAATGCTTGGATCTTTACTCCGTTAACTACGTTGACTCCGTGTGAGGCCAATCTCTTTTCCTACACCCTCACCGGCCGGCGCGGCGAATCGCCAGGGTGCCGTTCACCGTCTCCAGCTTCAGCGCATGCCCGCCGCGGCCGATCTGGCCTTCCGCGCCGGAGCCCACGTAGCGCCCGCGCCGGATGTCCAGCGGAAAGTCGCTCTCGATGCGGCCGTTCAGCAGCTCCGCATCCACGCGGGCGCGAAAGTCGGCCGGCACGCGCAGCAGGATGTCGCCGTTCACCGTCGTAAAGCTCAGGTCGCGTCCCGCGTCGGCGCGGCCGGTGGTGGCGTCGATGTCACCGTTGACGGTGGAAGCCTCCACCACGCCCGCCGCGCTCACCGTCACCGCGCCGTTCACGCTGCTGACCCTGGCGTCCGCCGGCATGGAGCGGGCGCTCACCGCGCCGTTCACCGTCGCGCCATGAAAGTGGACGCCGCGGGGCACGCGCACCACCCACTCAACGCGGGTGTCGTTGTCCTCCACGCTGGTGTTCCATTCCTCACCCGCCGTGCAGCGGTTGGCGCGGCTGCGGCGGCCGGAGGGGTAGATGGCGCAAAAGGTCACGCCGCCGCCGTGCGTCACCCGCTCGATGCGAACGTCCTCCACGTCGCCACGGCGGCCGGCGCGCTTTACCGCCGTCACCTCCACCTGGCTCCCGTTCGAAGGCTCCGCGCGGATGGCGCCGTTCACGCCCTTGATCTCGATCCGCTGCCCCGCGGCCAGCGCGCCGCTCCAGCGAAAGTCATCCTGCACGGGCGCTTCGTTGCGGGCGGCCGCCATCAGCAGCGCGGCGGCGGGAACGGCAAGGAACGCGGTGAGCCTGGTGCGCATGGGATTCGTCTCTCGAGGCGAGTGGATGTGCGTTGTGCGATGTGGATCAGGCGGATATGCGCCGGATCCGACGCCGAGGCAGCGGTCCTCCGGGCGGCCGACGCACTCTTGGGATGCGGCGGCCGCGCGGAAGGTTTGGACGATAGCTACTCGCCGCGGCGGCGGGTGCGCACGTAGTCGGCGCCGATGCCGTGGATCTTCATGTTCACCAGCGTCTCGGGGGTCAGGTCCTTGAAGTCGGCCTCGCGGATCTCGCGGATGAACGCCGGCGTCACGCCGTGAATCCCCATGTCCAGCAGCTGACGCCGGGTCAGGTCGCGGTACCCCAGCGCCTTCAGGTCGCGGACGAACCGCGGCGTCACGCTGTGGATGCGCATCTCCACCATCGCCTCCGGCGTGAGGTCGCGGAACCCCGCCTCGCGCAGCTCGCGGATGTACGCGGGCGTCACGCCATGGATGTGCATGGCCACCAGGTCCCGCGCGGGAAGGTCGCGATATCCCAGCGCCTGCAGCTCGCGGACGCTCTCCGCCGTGACGCCGTGGATCCCCATGGCCAGCAGCTGCTCCCGGTCCAGATCGCGGTAGCCGATGGACTCCAGCTCGCGCACGTACGCCGTGCTGATGCCGTGGATGCGCAGTTCCACCACCCCCCGCACGCTGTTGGTGCCGCCGATCCCCAGCGACCGCATCTCGCGCACGTACTCGGGGGTGACGTTGAAGATGGCCAGCTCCACCAGCTTCTCCAGGTCGATCGGACCCAGGTCCATCCCCATCAGGCCGCGGACATTGGCAATCGACGCGTCGGCCATGGCCAGGGTCATCAGCTCCCGGTCCGTGGCGCGGTCGGCACCCTGCACGCCCAGCGAGCGCAGGGTGCCGGCGAAGGCTCGGTCCGGAGTGAAGCGGAAGTGCCCGGCACCGCGCTGCTCGCGAAACGCCCCCTCCATGTCGAACACACCCGCCTCGCGCTGGATGCGGAAGGCGGCCGGGGTGGAGGTGGTGGCGTTCAGCACCTCGTCCGAGAGCCCCGCCAGGTCGGCGCGGTCGATCCCCCGCCCCCAGTTGGCGTTGTTCTCGTAGCTCAGGTTCAGCTGCAGCCGCCCGTCCGTGCGCGTGGGGGTGAGGGTCCAGGTTCCTTCGATCGCGGCGGCCACGCGCGTGGAGGTGACGCTGGCGGTCAGGTGGATGGCCTCGCTGGCCAGCGCGGCGGCCGGCTCGCGGGCCACCAGCACCACGGCTGCGAGAACGGCCGTGGCGAACGGCGCGGCAAGGGCGGCGATGAGCGGCTTGTGCATGGATTGTCTCCGCAGGGACGGTGCAGAGGGTCGCGCCGGGGGCGCTCCACCTCGGCTCTGGTGGCGTTGGGGTGAAGGTGGCGGCCCGCGCCACCTTCTTGTCCAGCCCTACCGGTTGGTGCTTTCGCGGGTGCGGCTGCGGATGAGCTCGCGGGTCAGGCCGCTGTGGCGCAGGCGCACCAGCTCCTGGACCGACAGCCGGCGGAACCCGGCCGCGTCCAGCTCCCGCACGTACGCCGCGGTCACGCCGGCGCCCTTGAGCTCGATCAGCTGGCGCGTGGTCAACCCGTTCAGCCCCACCTCGGCCAGTTCGCGGATGTAGGCCGGGGTCACGCCCACGCCGCGCAGGCCGGCGAGCGTCTCCGCGTCCAGCCGGTCCAGCCCCGCGCCGCGCATCTGCGCCACGTAGTCGGCGGTAACGTTCAGCGCGCGCATGGACTGCACGTCATCCGCGGACAGGTTGCGGAAGCCCATGCGCTCCAGCTGGCGCACGTACTCCGGCGTAACACCCACGGCGCGGAACGAGGTCAGCGTCTCGGCCGAAAGGCGCGGGTAGCCGGCCTCGCGGATCTGCTGGATGTAGGCGGCGTTCACGCCCACGGCCTTCATCCCCTGCACCGTCTCGGCGGGAATGCTGGTAAAGCCCAGGGCGCGCAGGGCGTCCAGGTACTCGGCGTTCACACCCACGGCCCGCATCCCCGTTGCCGTCTCCGCGTCCAGGTCGGTGTACCCGTAGCGGCGCAGCTCGGCCAGGTAGGCGGGCGTCACGCCCACGGCGCGCAGGCCCGCCAGCGTCTCAGCGTCCAGCCGGCCGAAGCCCGCATCATCCATCTCCTGCGCGTAGCGGGCGGAGACGCCCACGGCACGCATGGAGATCAGCTGGTCGGGGGTGAGGCCCGTGTAGCCCGCCTGGCGCAGCTCGGCGATGTACGCCGCGTCCACGCCCACGGCGCGCATGGCCACCAGCTGCTCCACGGTGGGGATGGTGTCGCGTCGGGCGCGCGCCCGGGCGCCGTCGCGGATGCGGTCCCCGGGCGTGTCCCGGACCCCGTCCATCGCCGCGTCGATGATGCTGTCCTGCGCGTCCAGGCTGACATCGGCCACCCGGTCGATGGCGCGGTCCTCCGCCTCTTCGTTCTCGTCCGCCTTCCTGTCGTGCGCGTCGCCGCCCTGCTCCGGGTCCGCCAGCAGCGCGGCGGCGAGACCCGTGGGCGCGGGGCCGCCGGTCCCGGTAAGGGCGACGGGGCGCATGGCGGCGAGGGGACCGACGATCAGCAGCGCGGCCGCGACGGTCAGCAGCGTGGCGCGCGCGGAGGGGACGGCGCGGGTGCGGGCCCCGTCCAGCACCCAGAGCAGCCGCGACTCCAGCTGCGACGGGCGCGCCATGCTCACCAGCGCGGCGTTGGCCAGCCGCGACCCCTTGTGCGTGCGGGCGAGCTCCAGCAGGTGCCCGGCGTAGTCGCTGGCGCGCGTCCCGGAGCCCAGCACAAGGTCGTCGCAGGCGCGCTCGCGCTCCACGCGCAGCCGCCTGGCCGCGTACCACACGGCCGGATGCCACCAGAAGAGCACGCACGCCACCTGCGCCAGTGCCTGGGTAAGTGTGTCGAAGCGCTTGACGTGCGCCAGCTCGTGGGCCAGCACGGCGTGCCGCCGGTCGGCGGACCACTGGTCGGCGGAGTCGGGAAGGACCACGGAGGGCCAGAGCAAACCGCCGGTGGCGGGCATCACGGCGCCGCGGGCGCGCAGCAGCAGGACGGGGCGGCGCAGCCCCAGCCGGTCGGCCGCGTCGGTGGCCGTGCGCAGCCACTCGGGGTCGCGCACCACCTGCGCGCGCCGGCCCAGCCGCGCCACGCCCCAAAAGCCCAGCGCCAACCAGAGCAGCCCCGCCAGCACCCCCGCCGCGGCGACCGCCACGGCCGTGCGCGGCACCCACGCCCAGCGCGCTTCACTGGGGACCGCGGTGGAGACCGTCGGAGCGTCGGGCGTTTCGGCGGCGAACGGCGTGGCGGCGAAGGCCTCCACCGGCGGGGTGGAGATGGAGGGCGCGGCGGGGGCGTCCGCGGGGAGCATCGCCACGTCCCAGGCGGGGAGCACGGCGGAGAACAGGGGCAGGGCCAGCACGCCGGCCACGCCCACGCACCATACCAGGTGGCGCACGGCCGCGGACGAGCGCCACAGCGCCGCCGCCACCATCGCGGTCACCGCGAGGATGAGCGTGGCCTTGAGCGCCAGCTGCGCCAGAAAGGGGAGCCACTCCGCTCCCGGCACGATCGCCGCCGAGATCATCGTCCCGCCTCCCGTGCCTGCTGGATCATCCGCTCGAACGCGTCCAGCTCCGCCTCCGACGGCGGCTCGTCTACCGAGTCCAGCAGCGCGGCCATGGCGGCGGCGGTGGAGCCGGCAAAGAAAGTACGCACCACGTTCCGCATCGCGCTTTCGCGCACGTCCTCGTGCTTGACGGTGGGATGGTAGACATGGCGGATGCCCTCCTGCGAGTGGCCCAGGTGACCCTTGTCTTCCAGGATCTTGAGCATGGCGCGAACCGCCGAGTAGCTGGGCGGGTCCGGAAGCTCCTTGAGAACTTCGGACGCGGTGGCGCGGCCCAGGCGGTAGACCACTTCCATGATCTGCCGCTCGCGGCGGCCCAGGTCGAGGGGAGGACTGGCTTCCATGGGACTCGGCTCAGGAGGGTTTTCTTACCTGCTAATGCACTAGCAGGTGCTAGTGTACTAGCAGACAGATGACGCGTCAAGAGTCTTGTCGTTGACGATGCGCAGGAAGGCGGCGCGCGCGATCAGCGCCGGTGGTTCGGCCACAAAAGAATGGGTCTCACGCAGAGTCACCAGAGTTACCAGAGTTTTCTCGTGCCGATACCTCGCGCTGTGGTTCGCGAGGCACCACGTAGAACTCTGTTGACTCTGTTAACTCTGTGTGAGGCCTTCTTTTCCGTGGATGCTGCTCAGCGCTTCGGCTTCGGAGCGGACGCGCGGAGGCCGTCCAGCTTCGCCTCGACGGCGGGGGCGATGGGAAGCGCGTCGGCGATGGCGGCCAGATCCTCGGCCTCGCGCCAGTGGCGCTCCAGGTCCACCAGCTCGCCCTCCAGCGCGCGGCGCTCCGCGTCCTCGTGCGCGGCCATCTCCATCGCCAGGCGAATCTCCACCGGCATGTCCCACACGTCGCGGTAGCCCAGCCCCATCCGCCGTGTGTCGTCTTCGGCGCGCGCCAGAAAGCCTTCGGCCGTGCGCGCCCGGTCAATGCGCTTTACCGCCTGCTGCACCAGGCGCTTCCCCGCCCCGCCACCGTTGGCGCGCGCCAGAAATACGGCCAGTGCCCGCAGCCCCTGGGCGCCGCTCACCACGTGATCGCGCAGCTGCCAGTCCGCCGAGAGGTTGCGATCATCCAGAACCGGCTCGATGCCCGTGCGTACGTGCAGCGCCCACGCCGTCCCGCGTGCGCGCTCCGTCGCCGCCTGCAGCCGCACCCGTTTGAACGTGCGCCGGCCCGTGAGCATCAGCTCGCCCGCGTCGTCGCGCAGGCGGCCCTGGGCGGCCAGAGTCTCGAAGTACCCCATCCTGTCGCCCGTCGTCATCTTCCACAGCTCCGCCGCGGCCAGCACCGGCAGCCCCACCAGCAGCGACGGCGCGCCGAACGCCACAAAGCCCCCCACCGCGCCCGCCAGCGCCAATCCGGAGACCACCGCGCGCCTCTGCCGGCCCGCGAACTCGCCGCCGTAGCGCCACGCCGCAAACTCCGGCCGCAGCGGCCGCCCGATGCGCACAAGCTCCGTCTCGTCCGGCAGCCTGGCGAGCCCGATGTTCTCGGTAGAGGTGCGGATGGTGGTCGCGCGAAAGCGGCGTTCGCACTCCTCAACCGCTTCCCAGCGCTCTTCCAGCGGCGTCAGGTTCCAGCGGCTGCACGACGCGCACACCACCCACAGCCGCCCCTTCTCCGCGTCGAACGCCAGCCGGCGACCCACGGGAAAGTGCTCGATGCTCTCGTTACGTCCCAGCCCGGAGCCGCAGAAGATGCAGGTGGAGTACATGGGGGAATGATGGTGATGCAGACGTGCGCGGGATCATCGCCCTCAATCTACAGACGTTTATCGTATCCGTGCACCCGTGAAGACGAACTCGCCGATCTCACGCGGAGAGCGCCGGCGCACGATGCGATTCCGTTCAGATCGATCAGGGAAGTCAGCGGAAACGCCACGAGAAAGCTCCGTTGACTCCGTTGACTCCGTGTGAGGCCTTCTTTTTCCGCGCCCCGAAGCCAAAGAAGGCCCCGCGGATCGCCGCGAGGCCTCCTTCGTTCCATCATCGAGGAACCACCTTACGCCGGCCGGTAGGTGCCCCACTCGGCGCGGAGGGCGTCGCTGATCTCGCCCAGCGTCACCATCGCCTTTACGGCGTCGATGATGTGCGGCATCAGGTTGTCGGTGCCTCGGGCGGCGGCGCGGATGGCCTCAAGCCGGGCGCGCACCTCGGAACCGTCCCGCTCCGCCTTGATGCGGGCGAGGCCGGCACGCTGCGACTGCTCCAGCGCGCTGAAGTCCGGCTGCGCCAGGTCCAGGGGCTCCGCCGCGGCGCTGGCGAACTTGTTGACGCCCACGATGGTCTTGTCCCCGCGCTCCACCGCGATCTGGTGCTCGTACGCCGCGCGGTGAATCTCCTCCTGCATGAAGGCGATGGCTTCGGACGCGCCGCCCATCTCGTCGATGCGCTCCAGGTACTCGCGCGCCTTTTCCTCCAGCGCGGTGGTCAGCGCCTCCACGTAGTAGCTGCCGGCCAGCGGATCTACCGTGTCGCCCACGCCGCTTTCGTACGCCAGCACCTGCTGCGTGCGCAGCGCCAGCGTGGCCGCCTGCGCCGTGGGAAGCGACAGCGCCTCGTCGTAGCCGTTGGTGTGCAGGCTTTGCGTGCCGCCCAGCGCCGCCGCCAGCGCCTGCACCGTCACGCGGACCACGTTGTTCAGCGGCTGCTGCGCCTGCAGCGTCACCCCGCCGGTCTGCGTGTGGAAGCGCAGCTTGGCGCCCTCGTCGCCCGCGCCCCAGCGCTCGCGCATGAGCCGCGCGTACAGGCGGCGCGCCGCGCGAAACTTGGCCGCCTCCTCGAACAGGTCGTTGTGGCTGGCGAAGAAGAAGCTGAGGCGCGGGGCAAACTTGTCGATCGGCAGCCCGGCGGCCAGCGCGCGCTTTACGTACTCCATGGCGTTGGCGAAGGTGAACGCCACCTCCTGCGCCGCCGTCGCCCCCGCCTCGCGGATGTGGTAGCCGCTGATGGAGATGGTGTTCCAGCGCGGCACCTCCGCGTTGCAGAAGGCAAAGATGTCGGTGATCAGCCGCAGCGACGGCTCCACGGGAAAGACGTACGTTCCGCGGGCGATGTATTCCTTGAGGATGTCGTTCTGGATCGTCCCCGACAGCCTGGACCGGGGGATTCCCTGCTCGTCCGCGACGGCCACGTAGAACGCCAGGAGGATGGACGCCGTGGCGTTGATGGTCATGGACGTCGACACCTGGTCCAGCGGAATGCCGCCCAGCAGCGCGCGCATGTCGGCCAGCGAGTCGATGGCCACGCCCACGCGTCCCACCTCGCCCTGCGCCATGGCGTGGTCGCTGTCGTACCCCATCTGCGTGGGCAGGTCGAACGCGGTGGACAGCCCCGTCTGCCCGGCCTGCAGCAGCAGCTTGAAGCGCGTGTTGGTCTCCTCGGCCGTGCCAAAGCCCGCGTACTGGCGCATGGTCCAGAAGCGGCCGCGGTACATGGTGGGCTGAATGCCGCGCGTGAACGGAAACTCGCCGGGCCACCCCAGGTCGGCGTCGTAGTCCAGTGCGGCCACGTCCTGCGGCGCGTACAGCCGGTCGATCTCCACCCCGCTGGTGGATTCAAAGCGCTCGCGCCGCTCGGGGTGCTTTCCCAGCGCGGGCGCCACCAGCCGCTCCGTCCACGACCGCTTGCCGTCGTCGGCCGGCGCGAGGCTGCCGGAGTCTTCGCCCAGGTTGGTGGATGCCGGCGTATCGCTCATGGTACGAAAGTACAAAGGTACGAGGGTACGGAGTCCGTTGATCGCGGCGACAACATAATGCCGAGGGACGCGCACGGCATCCATCCACCTCGCCGCGATCCTCCTCAGCCCGGAGCAGCCGTCACAAACAGTCGGATTGATTCGTTGATCGACCGAAGGATTCCATGCGGAAATCCGGTGTTTTCGCGCGAATCTGGCGGGAACGGATACGTTGCCCGCGGGGTGGCGGGCTGAAGGCCTACTCGGCAGGAGGCGCGGTGAATCTCCTGACGTGATGCGCCTTTCGGGTCTCGCCCCGATGCCTTGCGCAGGTCCAGCTCTCACGTAGCGGCGGCCGGGAAGGCGCGTGGCGGCGGCAGTGGCACGGCCCCAAAGTGGCGCGTTGTGGCGCGAAAAAGCGAAGGCTACTTTTCGCAAAAGCCGGCCTCCGGCCGCCGGCGCCATTTCGTGACTACGGGGCACCCGCATTCGCCCGCCGCTGCGCCCTGCTTTCCGCGCCCGGTCCCCTGCCCGGGCGCGAGTCCTACCCCCTCTCACTCCAACGGCTGCGCCCATGGCGATCTCCCGGCTCCGCGCCACCACCGCCGCGCTCCTGCTCCTGGCCTCGGCCGCCTGCGAAGACCTTACGGTGCCCCAGCTGGGCGGCGCGTACCTGGGACAGGTGGATTCGCCGTTCACCGTGGAAGGCGCGGTGCTCTTCGCGCTTCCGCTCACCGGGCTGCAGTCCATCACCACCCCCAACCGCGTGATGTTCGCGCAGCCGATCGGTGACAGCCTGCGCGTGCTGATCATCAACCGGCCGGACCGCGCCTTTGGCGGTCCGCTCAGCTTCGTGATGCAGATGGACGACGGGGTTCCGCCCCAGGGCGGCGAGGTTCTGGCCGTCTCGGCGCCGGACAACGAGCTCCGCGACTTTACCGGTGGCTTCATCCTCCGCTTCTCACGCGACCGCACGGAAGGCGCCGTGGTCCCGGTGGTTCCCGCGCCGGCGGCCCCGGTGGGGCCGTACACGCTGGAGCAGCTAGTGGGACACTTCTTCGGCGTGCCCGTAAGCGCCGAGGTGGCGGCCTACATGGACAGCTTCGGCAACGCCAGCGGTGCGTACGACATCGGCGACGTGCGCCAGTACCTGGTCGGGTTCCCCGGACAGATCCCAACCGACCGCACCACCTGGACCCGCTGAGCACCGCGGCCGAGCACGAATCCGGACGACGGCGCCCTGGCGCCCGACACCTTCCTCGCACGACGAGCCACTGATGATCCCAGCCGCTTTCCCGCGTAGATCCTCCCGCCGCGCCACGCCGATTCTGCTGGCGCTGTGCGCGGCGCTGCTGGCCCCGGCGCCCGCGCCGGCGCAGGACCTGGGCACCCTGCAGGGCACGATTACGGATGCGCAGGGCACGCCTCTGTCTTCCGCGATCGTGGAGGTGGAGATGGAGATCGGCAACTTCAAGCGCGGCACGACGACCGACGCGGCGGGGCGCTACCGCATCATCGGCCTCGTTCCGGGCCCGTATCGCGTGAACGTGCGCCGCACCGGCTACCGCAACGGCGGCGGCCGGGTGCTGGTGGCGCTGAACGAGGTGCTGACGCAGAACTTTTCGCTGCAGGTGCGGCCGATCGTCATCGACACGCTCACGGTGCAGGCGGACAACCCGGTCACCATCCGCCGCGAGGACACGGAGTTCAGCACCGAGGTGCGCGAGGAGGCGATCGAGCTGCTTCCCATGCGCACCGACCCCAAGGAGGCGGTGGCGCTGACGCCGGGCGCGCGCGCGGAGCAGGTGTGGGGTGGATCCACCGCGCAGGCCAACAACTACCAGATCGACGGCCTGTCCGCCAACCACCCCGGCGTGGGCGGCGACCTGGTGCAGCCCAGCATCAACTGGGTGGAAAGCATCGAGGTGCGCGGGCTGGGCGCGGCGGCGGAGTACGGCAACTTTCAGGGCGGCCTGGTGAACATCAACACCAAGCGCGGCACCAACGACTTTCAGGCCGCCTTCCGCGGGGCTCTGGACGGCGCGCCGCTGACCGCCAGCAACCTGCAGCGCTACGACGTGGCGGCGGAGATGAACTCGCGCTACGACCTGGAGGGCGAGCTGCGGGGGCCCATCTTGCGCGACAAGGTCTTCTACTACGTGGCCGGCCAGTTCATCCGCCGCGACGAGCAGGTGGTGAACCACCTTCGCTATCGCGAAGGTTTCTACGCGCCGAACCTGATCGACTGGACGGAGCAGAAGTTCTTCGGAAAGCTGACCGTAACCCCTACCCGCCGGGACGAGCTGGTGGCCTCGGCCGGCTACCTGACCATGGAGGCGGACCGCTTTGGCTCGCTGGGCTACGAGGACAACGGCGCGTACATGCGGATGACGGCGCCCACGACGTTCTACAACCTGGGATTCACCCACCTGTTCGGCGTCGCGGGGTCGTTCGAGGCGTCGGTTTCGTCCTTTTCTCGCGATGAGCGGCGTGAGTCCATCGCGGGCGAGGGGGTGCCGGCGCTGGTGGTGTACGGCACGGACCAGATACGCCCCTCCTTCAACGCGGCGCCGTTCAACTACCGCCTGGCGCCCTCGGCCCTCTCCGCCACCACCTCACTGGGGTGGGAGATGCAGACGGGGCCGCTGCGCCACACGGTCAAGCTGGGCGGCGAGCACTCCACCGGCACCTGGCGCAGCGACCGCATCCGCAACGGGGGGATGACCTGGCGCCCCGCCGTGAACAACGTGGCCACGCTGGACCCGCAGGACCCCGCCACGTGGGTGCGCGGCAGCTTCAACTTCGTGCCCACGGAATGGGGGGGCGAGGTGCGGCTGGACGCGGACGTGCGCAACAGCGCCGTGTACCTGCAGGACCACATCGACCTGGGGTCGCGCGTGAGCGTGAGCCCGGGCGTCCGCTACGGCTGGTGGACCGGGTGGATCACCCCGGCGGAGGACCTGGGGACGCGCTTTCAGGCCATGAACGACCAGGCGTTCGAGGCGCGGCTGGGGCTCACCATCGACATTACGGGGACCAACGAGCTGGTGCTCAAGGCGCACGCGGGCCGCTACCACCAGAGCATGTTCGCGCAGTTCTACGAGCGCGTGGAAGGGGCTCAGGTCTTCAGCAACCAGGAAACCTGGCAGTACGTGGGCCGCCCCGGCACCGCGGACCAGACCTTTACCGCGGCCGAGCGCGAAGCGCTGGCGGCGGAAGGAAAGTTCACGCTGCAGCAGGTGATCCGGCTGAACCAGACGGGGCCGGTAGATCCCAACTACAAGCAGCCGTACATCGACCAGCTGGTGGTGGGGCTGGAGCGGCAGCTGGGACGCGCCTGGAAGGCGGAGCTGGTGTACGTGGGGCGCCGCAACCAGAACATGGTGGCGCTGGTGGACCGCAACGCCGCCACCAACTACACCCGCTTCGACCAGATCCGCATCCACGAGTACGTTCCCGGCGGCGGCATCAACGCCCCGCCGCAGCCCGTGGTGAAGTACAACGGCCAGCCGCTGGTGCTGCGCAGTCTGTACATCCCCAACTGGATGGTCGTAGACCACCTCCGGCTGCTGGAAGAGGGCGAGATCGTCCCTCGTGTTCCGGGGCTCACTCCGGCCGACATCCCGTCGCTGCGGTGGGATCCCGACTACGTGATCACCAACGTCCCGGAGGCGGACCGCACCTTTCACCAGGTGCAGGCGGTGGTCAAGATGGGCTATCCCAAGTTCGGGGGCACCTTTTCGGCGGTGTGGAGCCGGCTGCGCGGCAACCTGGACAACGTGGCGGGCTACGACGATCCGTCCGGCTTTGGCGCCGGGCCGTTCGTGAACCCCAACCAGTCGGTGAACTTCTACGGCGACCTGCCCAACAGCAGCGTGTGGGACCTCAAGGCGTGGGCGTACGGCGACCTGGGGAGGGGCTTTCGCGCCGGCATCTTCTGGAACGAGCTGGTGGGCGACGTCTACACGCCGCACCTGACGCTCTCCGAGACCGAGTTCACCTACCAGACGCTGGACGGGCGCCCGTTCCCGGGCCGGATGCTGGCTTCCGTCTACGGGCAGCCGCTGTTCGTGGAAACGCGCGGCAAGCAGCAGTACCCCAACCGCGCCACGATCGACCTGCACCTGGAGCGGGCGACGAAGGTGGGAGCCACCGACTGGCTGCTTACCCTGGACGGCTTCAACGTGCTGGGCCGCACCACGCCCACCCGCTACAACACCTCCGTGAACGAGGGGCTGAACTATACGCCCTTCCTGCCCAGCAGCACGGAGCCGGAGAACTTCTACCGCGCCGTCCGCGAGCGGGTGCGCCCGCGCTCCATCCGCATCGGCGCCGCCGTGAAGTTCTAACGCGATCGCGGACCGTCGCGGATCGCTGAGAAGGCAGGCCACACGCAGCATCGGTGTGGCCTGCCTCTTTCGTTTTCCCTGCTATCGCCCTTCGCAAAGACGAATGCCTCACACGGAGTCAACGGAGTTAACGGAGTTTTCTCGTGCCGTTTCCTCCGGGGTTCGCGGTCAGGAAAAGAATGGGCCTCACACAGAGTTAACAGAGTCAACAGAGTTTGTTCGTGCCGTCTCCTCTGGCCGTTGGGGCGAAGCCGGTGGAGCAAGGGCGAGTGATATGAAAGTATCGGAAACGGGAGGGAGATGGAATGCGGCAGGGGGCCATCCGCATTTTTTGAAAAAGCATGTAGATCGGTGGATGATGTCCGTAGCGCGGCAGAAGAGCGTCGATCGCACCACCTGATGCGCGATCTGGAGAACCGTCCGCCCGACCACGGCCGGCGTGAGCGTGACGAATCTCCAGACGCCGGGTCTGATCTTCGACGGACAGATCCGGGAAAAACAGGTCGATTTCGCGCTGCGGGGTCACTCCGCCGCTTCGGCGATGCGCTTGATGGCGGCGAGGCGCGTGTCCCACTCGTGCGCCACGGCGGCCAGCCAGCGCGCGGTGGCATCCAGCCGCTCGGGACGGACACTGAAGCGCACCTCGCGCCCGCTCCGCCGCCCCTGCACCAGCCCCGCGCGGTCCAGCACGTTCAGGTGCTTGATGACGGCCGGCCGGCTGACGGGCATCTCCGCCGCCAGCGTGGTGGCCGTGCCCTCGCCGCGCGCCGCGAGCAGCGCCAGCACCTGCCAGCGCGTGGGATCCGCCAGCGCACCGAAGACGTTCGCCGCCTCCGCGGCCGACGCGGCGGCTTGCACGCTCGGCATCATGCGGGCACGCCCGCCACGTACGCGGCCAGCTCCTCCGTCTTGATCCGCCACCCCTCCACGTTCCCCTCCGCCTGCTTCAGCGCCTCCTCGGCGGGAACGGCCAGCGTGTTGAAGCCGCTCTCCACCACGCGCAGCCGCGTTCCGCCACCCTCGGGCACGAGCGTAAACTCCACGAGCGTGGAATTGTCGGCGCGCACCTCGGTGTGGCCGATGAGCGCGCCGCGCCAGGCGAACACGTGCGGCGGCTCCACCCGCTCCACCACGCCGTACCCCGTGCCGTAGTCGGCCCAGTGGATGATGATCGCGCCGCCGGGGCGAAGGTCGATCTCCGCCCCCGCGTCGCCGAACCAGGTGCCCACGTGCTCCGGCTGCGTGATGACCGCCCACACCCGTTCGATGGGCGCCGCGATCACCACCTCGCGCTCGATCTGCTCCGGTACCATCTGCCTGCCTCCGTTGTGAGAAGATCCGTCCGACGTCATCCATCCGGCCTGGTGCGCGCATCCGCCCGTATCCGAACGGATGCACGCTCTCCCTTATGCGGGGACGGCGGCCGCGTACGCGATCAGCTCGTCCAGCTCCGACTTCCAGCCACGGGTGTTCCCCTCGGCGTGCTTCGCCTGCTCCTCTGCGGAGATCGCCAGCGCGCGGAAGCCGCTTTCCACCACCCGCAGCCGCGTCTGCTCGCCCTCGGACGAGAGCGTGAACTCTACGAGGGTGGAATTGTCGTCCGCCACCGGCTTGCCGGCCCCGCGCGCCCAGCGGTACGCGAACACGCGCGGCGCCTCAACGCGCTCCACCCGCGCGTGGACGGTGCCGTGCTTGGCCCAGGTGATCGTCATCGCGCCGCCGCTCCGCAGGTCGATCTCTGCCCCCGCGTCGCCGAACCAGCTGCCCACGTGCTCGGGGTGCGTGATCACGTCCCACACCCGCTCGATGGGCGCCGCCACCATCACCTCGCGCTCGATCTGCTCCGGTACCATCTGCCTGCCTCCGTGAAAGAAGGATGCTGCCAACGTGTAACCCAATGGTAACTCTTATCCGACCCAGGCGCAACCCTGAGGTTACACGTCAACACAACCGGTCCGCCTCGATCACCGAAACAGAACAGGCCCGGCGCAGTGCCGGGCCTGTTCTTGTTGAAGGGCGATGACCGATGCGGGGCGGATCAGCAGTAGCAGCTGATGCTCTCGATGCACGGACAGTCGCGCGTGCGCGCCGTGGGGGCCTCGGCCGCCATCACCGTCCCCATCTCCTCCTCCACGTCGATGCCGAACGACTCCACCGACAGATCTTCGACGGTCAGCTTGAGCTTCTTCATCCGCGGCTACCTTCTCTCGGGTTTCCCGTGCCGGCCCATCCGGTCCGCACGTATGTGCTTGTAATATAACAGGATACACCGCGTCCGCAAAGGATGGTCACCGCGTCAGCAGCCCGGCGTCCAGCACAAGCTGCGTGCCGGTGACGTAGCGGGCGCGGTCGGAGACCAGGTAGAGCACGGCTTCGGCCACGTCTTCCGGCTCGATCCAGGGGACGGGGAGCAGGTTGCCGGCGCTGGCTTCGGCAATCTGCTCGGGCGTTTTGCCCTCCAGCCACGCCAGCCCGTCGTTCATGGGCGTGTTGACGCCCGTGGGGTGGATGGAGTTCACGCGCACCCCGTGTGGCGCCAGCTCGATCGCCCACGACTTGGTAAGCCCCGTGAGCCCCCACTTGCTGGCCGCGTAATGGCTCAGCCGCCCCATCCCGCGCAGCCCCGCGATGGACGAGTTGTTGACGATGACGCCGGACTTCTGCGCGATCATCACCGGGATCACCCGCCGGGCCACCAGCCACGCGCCCTTGAGGTTGATGTCGACCATCGCGTCCCACGCCTCTTCCGTAAGCTCGTGGGCCAGACCGTATCCGCAGATCCCCGCGTTGTTGAACAGGATGTCGATGCGCCCGAAACGCCCCACGACCGCATCTACCGCGCGGGTGATGGCCTCGTCGTCGCGCACGTCGCCGGCGAAAACCGCACAGGCGCTCCCCAGCGCCTCGATCTCGCCGACGAGCGAATCCAGCTCCGCCGACGTTCCCATCCCGTAGCCGGGATACTCCAGCGCCCGCGCCACGTCGTACGCGGCAATGCTGGCGCCGGCCTTGGCCAGCGCGAGCGCCGTCGCGCGCCCCTGCCCGTGCGCCGCGCCGGTGACAAAGGCGACGCGTCCGGAAAGCTCAGCCATGGACCGCCACCCCTTCCGCCGCCGCGGGCTGCCGGCGGTACGGCTGCAGGTAGTCGTCCAGCGGCACCCCCAGCGCGTTGTTCACCACGTTGGTGGCCACCATCAGCGCCCCGAACGCCACCAGCGCCACCATCTGCTCGTCGTTGAAGTACGCCGCCACGCGATTGTACACCTCGTCCGGCATGCGATGCGGCGTCACCGCCAGCCGCCGCCCGAACGCCACGACGGCGGCCTCGCGCTCGTCCAGCGCCAGCTCATCCGGATTCTCGCCGGAGTCGACGAGGATGCGGCGAAAGAAGGTGGAGCAGATCAGGCAGTCCGTCTCGGAGCTGACCGCGTGGGCGAACAGCGTCGTCAGCCGCTCGCCCAGAAACGGCTGCACGGTGTCGCGAAGCGGGTACCAGGTCATCAGCGCGTCGAACGCCGGCACCGAGCGCAGCAGCGTGCGCTTCATGTTGGTGATGCGCCCCACGGCCACGTGCGCGTCACGCGCGGCGGCGGCCTGGGGCGGCATCTCGGCGTCCTGCAGCGGGGCGATTCGGGGCATGCGCAGAGCTCGTGAAGGTGCGGGGGGATGCACGGATGCGGGTCGTAGCGGAAGATATTCCGGAGCGTCGCCGGTCAGCAATCGCGGTCGGCAACTTCAACTGCAAAGGATACAGAAGAACCAAAAAAGCAGAGGAACAGAGGGACGTCGGGATCACCCGTTGCCTCTGTTCCTCTCTTTTCCACCTCTGTTCCTCTGTACCCCCCGTCCGTTACTGCGTCAGCCCTGCCGTGGAGTCGGCGGCGACGGGATCATCCGCACCTTCGGCGTCCTCAGCGGCGAAGCGGGGCCACAGGCCGTAGAACGCCGCGGCGGGGTGGACGGGCCAGCCGTCGGGGTCCGGGTCTTCGGCCGCGTCCATCGTCAGTTCAGGCCCTCGATGTCACGCGCCGCGCGCTCCAGGATCTCCTTTGCGCGCTGCACCCACTGCTCGTCGCCCTGGTGGCGCATGGCGGCACGGAAGCCGGCGCGCCCCAGGTTGCCGAACGCGCGCCCCAGCACCGCCATCGCCGGCCCGAACATGAACGACCCCATGTCGTCCACGCGGGAGAAGATGTCGTCCACGATGCCGCGGTTCTCGTCCAGGTACCTGCGCCCTTCGTCCGTGATCTCATAGACCTTGCGCGTGCTCCCTTCCTCCTGCGTGGCGCGGGCGTAGCCCAGGTCCTCCAGCAGCGAGAGCGTGGGATACACCGTCCCCGGGCTGGGCGAGTACGCGCCGCCAAAGCGGTCCTCCAGCTCGCGGATGATCTCGTACCCGTGCCGCGGCTTTTCCGCGAGCAGGTTGAGCACCACGAACTTCAGGTCGCCGTGACCGAACATCCGCCCGCGCCCCGGCCTCCCGCCCTGCCACGGCCCGCCCGCGCCCCCGGGTCCGCCCGGTCCCCATCCAAACCCGAACGGCCCACCCGGCCCGCCACCGCGCCCTCCCCGTCCGCCGCGTGGCCCACCCTGCCACCCGCCGCCTCCGCAATGATGCCTGCCGAACATCTCCGCCTCCTTGTGAACGGAACCCGACCCCACTCACGATCTATCGAAAGATATAACTTACGATAGATCGCGATGCAAGATATATCGCAAGATGCATCGGAAGATCGTGAGCGGATGGAGAAGCGCGATACCGCGGGCGGGTTTCTCATCCGAGATCATAAGTCATGATCAGGGAACAAGATCAACTCCACCTCCGCCGCCCGGACTCAACCCAAGCGGTTTCATCGGCTCGCATCGAGCGCCGCCACGCCACCGTGATCGAGCCCATCGGTCCGATACAGAGAAGCGCCGGCGGACAGATCGTCCACCGGCGCTCGTCGTCATCCAACCGCTCGCCTACTCCGCCTGCGGCCAGCCGTGGTGCAGGTAGCCGAGCAGCGGACCGTCTGGTGCGGCGTACAGCTCGATGCGGTGCCGCATCCCCGCCTCACGAAACACGTGCGAGAGCTCGTCGAGCAGGCGCAGCGCGAGTTGGGGCTCGGCCTCCACCGTCCCGGTGAACAGCTTTCGCGTACCCTGCCCTCCCTGCATGTCGATTTCCACCATCCCGCCCCGCGCCCACAGCACGTCCCGGCCGTCACGGCCGGAGCGTCGTAACTGCACCGGCCAGCTTACCCGCTCCAGCAGGGGGGCCAGCACGGACAGTTCAACGGGTGAGATCACCTCACCGCAGAACCAGAGCGCAGCCACTTCCGCACGCACGGCTTCCTCACTCCAGAACGATCAGCGTGGCGCCCTTGTCCACCGTCTGCCCGGGCTGCACGGCGATGCTGGCCACAACACCGTCCGAGGGCGCCTTCAGCTCGTTCTCCATCTTCATCGCCTCCACGACCACCACACCCTGCCCCGCGCGCACCGCCTGCCCCACCTCCACCTCTACCTTGAGCACCAGGCCGGGCATGGGCGCCACGATGGTCTTGTCCGCCACGTCTTCGCCCGTCCCCGTCATCTCGCGGATGGCGCGCGTGCGCTCGTCCACCGCGTCGGCCGTGAAACGCTCCGCGCCGACGCCGATGCTCCAGCGCCCGCGCCGCTCGCCCGCCGTCGCGGCCAGGGCGTAGGAGCGGCCGTCCATCAGCAGGTGGCGCGTCTGCGTGCCGGGCAGGTGGCTCAGGTGCGCCTCCACGGGCGTGCCGTCCACGACCGGATGAGCGCCGGTAAGGTCCACCTCGAACTCACGGCCGGCGATGGTGACGAAGTAGCGCATGCGTTCAGTACCGCTCAACAGCGGGATTAGGGTTGATCGGAGGGCGCAGCAAGGTGCGCCCGGGCCCCGCCGCACCGCAAGCCCGTCGGCCGTCGCGTACGGCGACCCGTTGACGGCAGCCTTCCGATCAGACACGTTACAAGACACAAAGATGCAAAGCGCCGTCATCCGACGGTGGCCGTCGGCATCCACACCGTGAGGCACCTCATGAACAAGCTGAAGCTGGAGTCGCTCTCCGTCGAGACGTTCGAAACCGCCGGCACGGAAAATCGCACCCGCGGCACCGTCCAGGCCCATGCCTGGTCGCGGCTGGGCGAGCAAACCTGTGGCGGCATGAGCTGCGATTACGCGTGCATCACCGTATATGACTACACGTGCCGCAACGTCTGCATCGCGTAGCACACCACCACCCGCACGGAGAAAACTCGTGATGAACAAGCGGATGCTGGATACCGGGACCCTGCGCGTAGAATCGTTCGCGACATCACGCGTGAAGGGCAACGCGGCCGGAACCGTTCACGGGCACGCGTGGACCGTGTACGACGCAACCTGCCCCAGCCCCAGTTGCGCGGTGGTCTGCCGCACGCGGTACGACACGCCCTGCGTGGTGGAGCAGGCGTAAAGGCATCGGCGACCAGCTCTTGAGACAGCGAGCCGCAGAACACAGCCCGGCCGCCCCATCATCGTTGACGGCGCGGATCACCACCTGTCCCGCACAACAGGAGGCTGAACGATGCAGAAGCTGAATCTGGAGCTGCTCGCCGTCGAAACGTTCCAGACGTCGGATGCGGGCGGCACCCTGCGCGGCACCGTGCGCGGGCACGCGTGGTCGTATTACGAACCGACCTGCACCTTCGCCACCAGCGCTCCCGATATGTTCTGCGCCGCCGCCTGCGACAGGAGGGACGCGCGAATGCTTCGCGGTGCCGCACAGGAACCGAGCGTTCCTCGCGGGTGACGGAGCGGTGTGAAAGGACGAGCGTGGCCGCCCTTCACGGGCCGGGGCGGCCCGATTCGCATCACCGGGATTCTGGCCGACCTCGCGCGGCAGCGAGCCCTGCACGCCTGACACTCACGTCCGGCGGCTGCGTCGCACCAAACACAACGAGAGGAGATGTCCCCATGCGGAAAACCACGCTGGATCTCGATACGCTGACGGTCGAAACGTTCGAGCCGGGGAGCGGAGGGACTGTCGCACCGGCCAGCACCACCGTGGACGCGAGCCTGCAGTGGTGTGGCACGACATCGGGGGCGGGCCAACTCTGTCTGTATGAGTGCCAACCGAACAGCTATCCCCTCTGCCTGTGACTTCACCGCATCCGCGCGTGCGTCGGAACCACGTCGCAGGATCATAGATACCCGTTCGGGCCATCGGATCGTCGTCCGATGGCCCGGCTGTCTTTCCTGGACTCATACCATTTCTCTCAGTCCGTTGTGCAATCAGAGGAACGACGGAAAAACATCCCGCGGAGCCGCGGATAAACTTATGAGGCGCGGTGGCTTTTTGCGCGTTCCCCCCGCGCCTATTCTGTTTCTCCGCGCCTCCGCGTGAAAATCGTTCCCCTCACTGCACATCGAAATCCGGGAGATGGTATCAGACGGGATGGGGCGGAGACGTCACCGATCCGGAAAAAAGCGCCCGGTCCAGGATCATCGAAGACGGAGAGCGGGCACCCGGACGATGCGGAGCCCGCTCTTTCGCGCAACGATCGTTTCCTACGGATTCGCCACCAGAAGCGCCACGCTCTCCACGTGCGCCGTCTGGGGAAACAGGTCGAAGGAGCGGATGGATTTCAGCCGGTAGGCCGCGCCCATTCGCTTCAGATCGCGGGCCAGCGTGGCGGGGTTGCAGGAGATGTAGATGATGCGCTTCGCCGGCGCGGCGACCAGCGCGTCCGCCGCCTCGCCCGCGATCCCCGCGCGCGGCGGGTTCAGGATGACGAGATCCGCCGGCAGGTGCTCGCCGATCAACGCCTCCACCGGCCCTTCGACGAACACGGCCCCCTCCGGCGCGCTCCGCCGCGCCTCCGCCACCGCGTCCGCATCCAGCTCGATCCCCGTCACGCTGGCCCCCGCACGCGCCAGGCGACGCGCGTGCAGCCCGATGCCGCAGTAGGCGTCGACCACCCGCAGCCCCGCCACCTCGCCGGCGAGATCCATCGCATGCACCTCCAGCAGCGCGGCGGCGGCGCGGTTCACCTGCAGAAACGAGGCGCCGCTCAGCTCCACGGTCTCGTCGCCCCACGTTTCCGGCAGCCCGGGGGCTCCCGCGATCAGTTCGGGGTCCGCTTCGCGCGGACGGTGCCAGACGGAAACCAGCCCGGGCACCGCGGCGATCAGCTCCTGGGGCCGTCCGGGGAGAAAGCCGCCCTCCACCAGCAGCGACACCTCGCCCGCGGCATTGGTCCGCAGCGTAAGCCGCAGCTGCTGGCCGGAGGGAAGGCGGCGCGCGTCCGGCCCCCAGTGGGCGCGGATGCCGTCCCACACCCGCCCGATCGCCCCTTCGAACAGCAGGCAGGCGCCGTCCAGGTCAACGATCTCGTCCGGCTCGCCGAGGGCGTGGAACCCCGCCACCACGCGCCCATGCTCCAGCCGCCGCAGGGCGAACGAGACGCGGTTGCGGTAGCGGAACTCGTTGGGCGACGGCACCACCTCCGGCGCCTCCACCGCGATGCCGCCTATGCGCGTCAGCGCGTCCGCCACAATGCGCGACTTGGCCCGCAACTGCGCGTCGTACGGCATGTGCTCCAGCGTGCACCCGCCGCAGCGCGCGTAGAACGGGCACGGCGCGTCGCGCCGCTCCGGCGACGGCTCCAGCACGCGCAGCAGCCGCCCGCGCGTCCAGCGCTCCTTTTTTTCCGTCAGGACGATCTCCGCCAGGTCGCCCGGCGCCGTGCGATGCACAAAGGTCACGCGCCCGTCCGGCAGCCGCCCCACCCCCTCGCCCCCCGCCGCGATGGAGTCGATGCGCACGCGGACCGGAGCCGGCGCGCGGCGCGGACCCTGCGCCCCCGGCCGGCCTCCGCCCCCGCGCCCCCGTCCGCCGGATCCACGCGAGCCGCGGGAACCACCGGAGCCGCCGCCGCGCCGTTCGCTCAACGCCCTCTCCAGCCGCCCGCGCGTCCCCGCCAGGCGCTTACGCCGGCCCCCACGGACGCGGCGACGCGCGGCACCGCGCGCTGGTTGCGGCGCTCCTCCTCCAGCAGCGCCGCCGCGACCGCCGCCGCCCGCAGCAGCTCCTCGTCCGGCTCCGTCGACAGCAGGTCCGCGTGCGTGTCCAGGTACTTGATGTCGATGGTGCCGGCGCGGAAGTCCGGTTCGTCCATCACCCGCAGGTGGAACGGGACGGCCGTGTCCACGCCCTCCACCCGCAGCTCCAGCAGCGCGCGCTTCATCCGATCGATCGCCGCGATGCGCGTGGGCGCGTAGACGATCAGCTTGGCCAGCATGGGATCGTACGAAAGCCCCACCTCGAACCCCGGCACGATCCCGCCGTCCCAGCGCACGCCGGGCCCGCTGGGCACCACCAGGTTCTGGATGCGCCCCGTGGAGGGCAGGAACGAGTTGGCGGGATCTTCCGAGGTGATGCGGCACTCGATGGCGTGCCCCTCGATGCGCATGTCGTCCTGCGTGAACGGCAGCGCCTCTCCCGCCGCGATGCGGATCTGCCACTGCACCAGGTCCACCCCCGTCACCAACTCCGTGACCGGGTGCTCCACCTGGATGCGCGTGTTCATCTCTAGGAAGTAGAAGGCACCGTCCTGGTACAGGCACTCCACCGTCCCCGCGCCCTCGTAGCTCACCGCCTTGGCCGCCGCGACCGCCATCTCGCCCATCGCCGCGCGCTCCTCAGGCGTGAGCACGGCGGACGGCGCCTCTTCGATCAGCTTCTGGTGGCGGCGCTGGATGCTGCACTCGCGCTCGCCCAGGTGCAGCGTGGTGCCGTGCCGGTCCGCCAGCAGCTGGATCTCGATGTGGCGCGGCCCCTCCAGGTACTTTTCCACGTAGACGGACCGGTCGCCGAACGCCGCCTGCGCCTCGTTCCCCGCCGCGTCGAACGCCTTTTCGATCTCGTCCTCGCCGCGCACCACGCGCATCCCCTTGCCGCCGCCGCCCGCCGCCGCCTTCAGCAGCACCGGGTAGCCGATCTCGCCCGCCACCCGCCGCGCTTCGGCCGCGTCCACCAGCGCCTGTGCCGTGCCGGGAACCACGGGCACCCCCGCGTCGATCATGCGCTGGCGCGCCGCCGTCTTGTCGCCCATCGCCGTCACCGCGTCCGGCGAGGGTCCGATAAAGACGAGCCCTGCGTCACGCACCGCGTGGATGAACGGCGCGCGCTCGCTGAGAAAGCCGTAGCCGGGGTGGATGGCCTGCGCCCCGCTCTTTTTCGCCACCTCGATCAGCACGTCGCCGCGCAGGTAGCTCTGCGCGCTGGGCGCCGGGCCGATGAGGTACGCCTCGTCCGCCGCCAGCACGTGCGGCGCCAGGCGGTCCGGCTCGGAGTACACGGCCACGGCCTTGATCCCTAGCTCGTGCGCCGCGCGGATCACCCGCAGGGCGATCTCGCCCCGGTTGGCTACAAGAATCTTGTCGAACACCGCTGCCCTCGGGCGGATGTGGATCAGCGCTCCCGGCTCGCCGCGTCCCGGCGAAGGGCCCCCAAACTACAACCGGCCCGCCGTGTTCGCGAGACGGCGCGGCGCGGACGATCGAGAACAAGGGGGTCACGGCACGTGCTGGCCCAGCCGCCCCACGCCGATCGTGGTGAAATCGTCTTCGTACGGCTCCTTTTCCTCGGTCGAACGGAAGATGCCGATGGATCAGTTCACGTGGTCGTCGAACAGCCAGACCTGGATCCCCTCGGATTCCACACGCCGCAGGCGCTGGTCGTTGGTCACCAGCCACTGCGCCCCCTCGTCGAGCGCCGTCGCCACGTGCAGCGCGTCGGGCGTACGCAGGTTATGCTCGGCGCGCAGTCGCGCCGCCGTGTCGGCAACCGCGGCGGTCACCTCCAGCAGCTCGAAGTTGGGGATGCGCTCCAGCGCGGCCCGCGCCTGCCGCGCCGCGGCCGGGTTGCCGGCCCGGTACGCCGGGACCAGCACCTCCGCCAGCAGCAGCGCCGACGCCGCGGCGGTGAGCTGTCCGGCGTTCACCCGCTCCATCCACTCAGAGGCCGCCGCGAAGTACCGGGGGTTCCGCTCGAGGTAGTAGACGATCGACACGGAATCCAGGAGAATGCGGCTGCCGTCCGGAACGTCGGAGGTCAGCGGTCCCATTCGTCGCGCGAGCGCTGGATCTCATCGGCGGCGCCGGCCCAGATTTCGGACGGCAGCGCGCGAAGCTCGTCGAGCGCCGAGCCGGTGTTCTTGAGCAGTACGATGCGGTCTCCCTGAAAATCCATGAGAAGCTCCTCTCCGGGTTGTACGCCCAGCCGCCGGCGGTAGTCGGCGGGGAGCGTGATCTGGGACTTGCTGCTCAAACGGGTTCTGCGCATGCGCACCTCGCGGTAGGTTGCTTTACCGAAAGGTAAAGCAAAATGCCAGCCGCGTAAATGGCGCATCCACCCCAACGCTTGCCCGTCCGTGTTTCCGCCGCTATGTAAAGCCATCCTTTACGACCCTGTAACGAGAAACGATCCGTGCGTCCCTACAGAATCCTGCTCGCGATTACGGCCCTGCTCGTCGCCACCGCGGCGCAGGGACAGCGCACCTACGTTCCCGGCCCCGGCGGCGACTGGGAGCGGCGCTTGCCGGCGCAGGTGGGGATGGACGCCGCCGGTGTGGACTCCGCCGTCACGTTTGCACTCGCCAGCGAGAGCACGGCGCCGCGCGACCTGGAAATGGCGCACCACCAGACCTTCGGGCGCGAGCCGTTCGGCGAGCCGGTGGGACCCTTCGCCGAGCGCGGCGACCCGGCCGGCATCATCATCCGCCGCGGCTACATCGTGGCGGAGTGGGGTGATCCGCACCGCGTGGACATGACGTTCAGCGTCACCAAGAGCTTCCTTTCCGCCGTCGTGGGCCTGGCGCTGGACCGCGGGATGATCCGCGACGTCAACGAGCCCGTGGAGCCCTACGTGGGCCCCGTCTTCGTCCTGCCGCCGGAGGGCGGCGGCAGGCACGCGGGCGGGCTGGGCGAGGGCCGGCCGCTGCGGCTGTTCGACACCGACCGCGAGCGCGGCATCACCTGGGACCACCTGCTGCGCCAGACCAGCGACTGGGAGGGCACCCTGTGGGGCAAGCCCGACTGGGCCGACCGGCCACTGCAGAACCCGCGGGAGTGGCTCACCCGCGAGCGCCTGGCCCCCGGGGCCGCGCACGAGTACAACGACGTCCGCGTAAACCTCCTCGCCCTTGCGGCGCTCAGCGTCTGGCGGCGGCCGCTGCCCCAGGTGCTGCGCGAGCACGTGATGGATCCCATCGGCGCGTCGCCCACCTGGCGCTGGACGGGCTACGAGAACTCCTGGGTGCTGATGGACGGCGCGGCCGTGCAGTCCGTGAGCGGCGGCGGACACTGGGGCGGCGGCATGTTCATCAGCGCCCGCGACATGGCCCGCTTTGGCCTGCTCACGCTACGCCGCGGCCGCTGGGGCGACCGGCAGGTGCTTTCGGAAGCCTGGGTACGGATGGCACTCACGCCCACCCCCGTGCAGCCCAACTACGGCTTCATGAACTGGTACCTGAACACGGACCGCAAACAGCTCCCCAGCGCGCCGGCCACCGCCTTCGTCCACCTGGGGAACGGCACCAACGCCATCTACGTCGATCCGGAGCACGACCTGGTGATCGTGGCGCGGTGGATCGCCAACCCCGCGCTGGACGGCCTGGTGCAGCGCGCGATCGCCGCCGTCGAGCGCTGATCAGCCGTGAACCCATCGATTCACTTCAACCGTCTCAGCGGATGAACTTCACCACCCTGTCCCCCGCGATCCCGCTGCTGGAGATCCTGCTGCGCCTGGGCGTGGCTACGGTCATCGGCTGCGCGCTGGGACTGAACCGCGAGATCCGCGGCAAGCCCGCGGGAATGCGGACCCACGCGCTGGTGGCGCTGGGGACCGCGCTGGTTACCCTCACCGGGATGGTGCTGGCGGGGCAGGACGGCGAGTTCGACAGCAACTCCGTTTCGCGTGTCATTCAGGGCGTCGTCGCCGGCATCGGCTTTCTGGGAGGCGGCACCATCCTCAAGTCGGAGACGGGCGACCAGATTTCCGGCCTTACCACGGCGGCCAGCCTGTGGGTGGTCGCCTGCCTGGGCATTGCGTGCGGCGCCGGCCTGTGGCTCATGGCCGTGATCGCGCTGGGCCTCGCGCTCTTCGTGCTGATCGCGGGCGAGGCGGTGGAACGGGTGCTGCACCGGCTGATCGGCACCCAGGGCGGCGGATGACGAACGCGCCACCGGCCGGGCCGCCCTTCTACCGCTGACGAACCATGCGCGAATCCGACGCTCCCCCGCCCGGCGATCCCTCCATGCGCCGCAGCCGGCCGTGGGCCTTCATCATCATGGGGGTGATCGTGATCTTCATCATCTGGTTCGCGGCGGAGAACTGGGGTACGCGCCGTCCGGGCGGCGGTGACACCAGCGGCCCGGGCCCCAACCAACAGGCCACCGAGTGACGCCTCGTCAGCCCACCGCGGCGAACGCGCGCACGGGAAAGGTGCCAAAGCCCTTTACCTTCACCGGCACGGCGTAGAAGCGGAAGCCCGCGTCCGGCAGCTGCTCCAGCCCGCGCAGGTGCTCCGCGACGGGGATCTCCGCGCCCAGCAGCACCGTGTGCACCGGCCGCACGGGATCGGCGGTGTCGTCGATGTTCAGCGAGTCGATCCCCACCAGCCGGGCACCCCCGTCCCGCAGGTGCTCGGCGGCGGCACGGGTAAGGAACGGATGCGCCTTGAAGTACGCATCGGTCCCCCAGTGGGCCGCGTGGCCGGTGTGCACCAGCACCGCCTTGCCCGCCACGTCCACCCCCGCGAACGCCTCCGCGCCGATCCCCCGCCCCGACCGCTCCGTCGCGCGCACCACCACCGCGTCCAGGTCCGCCACCCACTCCAGCGGCAGCTCGGACAGGTCCTTGCCGTCCGCGAAGCGGTGGAAGGGCGAGTCCACGTACGTCCCCGTGTTCGCGATCATGTCGATGCGGCCGATCTGGAACTCCGTCCCCTGTGCGTAGATCTCCCGCGACGCCTCGCGACTCAGATAGTCGCAGATGATGGGCGCGGGAAACCCCTTGAGCGTGATCGTCCCGTCCTCGATCGTGTGGCTCAGGTCAATGAGCCGCCGCGCGTCCCGTATCTCGTTTACCATTCCGACTCCTCACTGGATTCCAGCACGAGATCATCCTCCGTCAACTCCTCTCGCGAATGCTTGAGCGTAACGATGGAGACCTTGCGAGGTTGGGGAAGATAGATCATGCGGTACGGCGCCACGACAAGCTCTCGAAGCGGAAGGTCGGAATGTCCGCGCACCTGCTTGCCGCTGTAGGGGTATTCCCCCAGCCGTGCCGACGCGTCGAGCATCTTCTCGATAAACGTCCACGCCGCGTGTGGCCGGTCCACCGCGATCCACGACGCCTCCGACTCCAGTTCCACGATCGCGCGGGGAGACCAGATGACTGTCACCCGGGGAACTGCTCCCGCAGGTATGCGGCAGCCTGATCGTGCGGAATACCATGACCGGCTTCGATCTGGCGCAGCCCATCGGAAATGCTGTCGATCAGGTCGAGGTCATACGCCAGCCGTTCACGCTTGCGCTCGACGCTGCGCAGCGTGCCCGCGATAGTGACTTCGGCCTGATAGGGCGCCGCCGTTTCCCGCACGAGGGATCCGCTGCGGCGCGGCATCTCGTCCGCCGTAGGGTAGCGCACCCCGCGCTGCACCGCGCCGCGCGCAAAGCGCACCGCCGCCACGATGTCCGATGCGCTAAGTCCCGGATGCGCGCGCAGCAGGTCGGCATGGCTGTCGCCCGCCTGCAGCGCTTCCAGGATGGTGTCGACCGGAGTTCCGGTGGAGGCGACGATCGCCTGGCCCGTAGCCCCGTCGTGCAGGATCTCTCCATTCATCGTTATCCTCCCGTCCAGAGTGTCCGAGGGGCAAAGCTAATCGGCACTCGGGCACCCCGGAATCCCCCCGCCCCGACTGCGCCACACGTGGTACAACGCCCCACCATCCGTCCAGGCTGGACGCGAAAAACCCGATCAGCAAGCAATCGCCTTGCTGATCGGGTTCTTCGCAATCCACCTGATGACCGCACCCCACGTTTCGCTGCCGGTCCAGCGCCACAACTCCGCCACCTCAGTAACGGGTTGGGCGGAGCCCGGCGCCCGCGTCAGAGCGGGATGTTGCCGTGCTTGCGGGGCGGGTTGCTGTCGCGCTTGTTCTGCAGCATGTCAAAGGCGCTGATCACGCGGGCGCGCGTCTCCCGCGGGTCGATCACGTCGTCCACGTAGCCGCGCGCGGCGGCGGCGAACGGGTTGGCGAAGCGCTCCTCGTAGTCCTTCTGCCGCGCCGCCGCCTCGGCCGCGGGGTCGTCGGCGCCGCCGATCTCGCGGCGGTACAGGATCTCCACCGCGCCCTTGGCGCCCATCACGGCGATCTCGGCCGTGGGCCAGGCGTAGTTGATGTCGCCGCGAATGTGCTTGCTGCTCATCACGTCGTACGCGCCGCCGTACGCCTTGCGGGTGATGATGGTCACCTTGGGCACCGTGGCCTCGCAGAACGCATACAGCAGCTTGGCGCCGTGGCGGATGATGCCGCCGTGCTCCTGCGCCACGCCGGGAAGAAAGCCGGGCACGTCCTCGAACGTGAGGATCGGCACGTTGAACGAGTCGCAGAAGCGGACGAAGCGCGCCGCCTTGACCGCCGCGTCGATGTCCAGCACGCCCGCCAGCACCGCCGGCTGGTTGGCCACGATGCCGATGGAGTGCCCGCCCGCGTGCGCAAAGCCGCACAGGATGTTGCCCGCGTAGTCCGCGTGCACCTCGTAGAACTCGCCGTCGTCCACCACGCGCCGGATGACGTCGTGCATGTCGTACGGCTTGTTGGGGTTGTCGGGGACGATGTCCAGCAGTTCCTCGTCCGCCCGGTCGAACGGGTCCTCGGTGGGCCGGCGCGGCGGGTCCTCGGCGTTGTTCTGCGGGATGAACTCGAACAGGTGGCGAATGCGGTGCAGGCACTCCACCTCGCTCTTGAGGGCAAAGTGCGCCACCCCCGACTTGGCCGCGTGCGCGGCGGCGCCGCCCAGCTCCTCCATCGTCACGTCCTCGTGCGTCACCGTCTTTACCACGTTGGGACCGGTAACGAACATGTAGCTCGTCCCCTGCACCATGTAGATGAAGTCGGTGATGGCGGGGCTGTAGACCGCGCCACCGGCGCACGGGCCCCGAATGGCGCTGATCTGCGGGATCACGCCCGACGCCATGGTGTTGCGCAGGAAGATGTCGGCGTAGCCACCCAGGGAGACGACGCCTTCCTGGATGCGCGCGCCGCCGGAGTCGTTCAATCCCACCACCGGCGCGCCGTTCTTGAGCGCCAGGTCCATGATCTTGACGATCTTGGCCGCGTGCGTCTCGGAAAGCGAGCCGCCGAACACGGTAAAGTCCTGTGAAAAGACGTAGATCAGGCGGCCGTGGATGGTGCCGTAGCCGGTCACCACGCCGTCGCCCAGGTACTTTTCCTTCTCCAGCCCGAACTCCGTGGCGCGGTGGACCACAAAGCGGTCCAGCTCCACGAACGAGCCCTCGTCCAGCAGCACGTCCAGCCGCTCGCGGGCGGTAAGCTTGCCGCGTTCGTGCTGCGCCTTGATGCGCTTTTCGCCGCCGCCCATCTCCGCCTGGCGGCGAAGCTCCTCCAGCTGCTCCAGCTTTTCCCGCATCGACATCGCGTGCCGCCCGTGCTCTTCAGTGTGAAGGATCCCGGAAAGGGCGGCAATCTACCACGCCGGTGCCGGGCCCGCACGGGTGACGCACCAAAGCGACGGGCAGAGCCGGTCGATCCCGGCCCCGCCCGTACAATCAGGTCATCGTAGTCCCCGTCCTCTCAGCCCCAGGGTGGCTCGGTACACCCCGGTGTGCCTTCGCTCCGTCAGCAGGAGCGCGAGGTGTTGAAGTAGACGCTGGTCCCGTTGCTGTCGGTCACCGTGCCGTAGGCGGTCAGATAGCCGCTGCTGTAGTAGCCGCCGCTGGAGACTGTCTGGCACAGGACCATCGCCTTGCTGGTGCCGCCCTGGTCGTAGTACTCGTTCGCGGAGCCGTTCCAGGAAAAGGAGTACCCGGTCCCGCTGCCGCCGCTGGCCGTGGCGGTGCAATCGATCCGGTTGTAGTAGTCACGCCCTCCGGGGCACGTGACCGTGGCGCTGAGCGGGGTGCCCGTGGGCGGAGGCGAAGTGGAGAGCAGCGAGCTCAGCAGGCGGTTGTACGAGCCGGTGCCGACGTTGGTGAGCTTGTTGAGGTGCACCGCGTTGATGATGGCGGAGTTCACCATCGCCGGCGTGGCGGTGGTGTTGTTCTGCAGGTACAGCGCGGCCACGCCCGCCACGTGCGGCGACGCCATCGAGGTGCCGCTCAGGGTGGCGGTGGCCGTGCTGCTGGTGTGGTAGGCGGAAACGATGCTCGCACCCGGCGCGAACAGGTCCAGGCACTTGCCGAAGTTGGAGGTCGACGAGCGCGCGTCGGAGGAGGTGCTGTTGCCCACCGTCAGCGCGTTCGCCACACGCGCGGGAGAGTAGAGGCACGCATCGTCGGCGTTGTTGCCGGCCGCCACGGCGTACGTCACCCCCGCCGCGATGGAGTTGGCGACGGCGTTGTCCAGCGAGGTGTTGCCGAGGCCGCCCAGCGACATGTTCGCCACGGCGGGCTTCACGTGGTTGGCCGTCACCCAGTCCACGCCCGCGATGACGGTGCTCCACGGCCCGTTTCCGCTGCAGTCCAGCACCCGCACCCCAACCAGGCTCGCGGACTTGGCCACGCCGTAGGTGCTGCCGGCGGCCGTGCCGGCCACGTGCGTGCCGTGGCCGTGGCAGTCAGACCCGTTGCCGCCGAACCCGTCGTACCCGGCCGTGGCGCGGCCCCCGAAGTCCACGTGATCGTAGCGGATCCCCGTATCCAGCACGTAGATGCGCACGCCGGAACCGGTCGCGGTGTAGGTGTAGCTTCCGCTAAGCGGCAGGCTCGCCTGGTCGATGCGGTCCAGCCCCCACGGCGGGCTGGTCTGCGTGGCGCCGACGCTGGCGATGCCGTCCTGCTCCACGTACGCAACGTTCGGGTTGCGGCGCAACGCCTCCACCGCCGGTGCGGGCAGGGTGGCCGCAAAGCCGCGCAGCGCGTGCTGATAGCTGTGGTGGAGCTTGCCCCCGTGCGTCGCCGTCAGCCGCGCGGCCAGCCCCGGCGCGTCGGCCGTGCCCTGGTGAAAGACGACGATGTAGCGATCGGGGATGCCCTTGCCGGGCGCCGCCGACAGCAGGGGCGCGGCCGCACCGGGAGCCGCTGCCTCCGGAGCCGCCGTGGTGGGCGCGTCGGCGCACCCTGCCGCGACGGCGCCGGTCGCGAGCAGCGCCGCCAGCGTACCGAACCTGGAGATTCTCATACCTGTTCTTCTCCTGTCGTGAGACGAGCGATAGAGGCGGATTCTCCACACAATAAATGTCGGTTGTAGATAAGGTCAAGTCACCTGTTTATACCGAATCCGCAAAAACATTGGGCACGCAGAGGAAGCGGAGGAAGCAGAGAACTGCGTGTAGAACCTCTGCTTCCTCTGCTCCCTCTGCGTGAAAACCTGCAGTTGGGGAATACGGAGTGTATTCGCGGATCAGGTATTATCTAGAGGACGGTCTTGATCGGGGTTCGACGAAGAAAGATTGGAGTGCTTGCGAATCATCGGCTTGTGCCTTCGAGTGGACCCCGTGGCCCTCCACCCCTACCCCGTCGCGGCCATCAACCGACACCGACGCGATCTCCGGCCACGAAAAAGGGGCGGCGCTCCACGCGCCGCCCCTTCGAATCCTTCAGCCAGGTGAACCGTCCGCTTCTCAGGGTCGGTTGCGGGGGCGCATGGACGGCGGCGGGGCCGTCCAGTGGACTGGCTGCTCCACCCACACGCGCACCGGCTGCCCGTTCAGCCGCGCGGGGCTGAACCGCAGCACCTGCACGGCGCGCAGCGTCGCCTCGTCGAACCGCGGGTCGGTGGAGCGCGTTACGCTCGGCGTGTTCGTCGTTCCGTCCGCCTCCACGCGAAAGCGCACCCGCACCTCCGCCTGCATGGACGCATCGTAGCTCGTAAGCGGATACTCGCGAGCCAGCACGTCCCCGAACTGCCGGGCGTTCAGCAGGCGCGGCGCCTCGCCGACGGCCGTGATCTCGTACACGGTCGTGTCTCCCTCCAGGACCACAGGAGCCGTAGCGGCCACCACGCGCCAGGTAATCGGCTGCTCCACGCGCACCGCCACCGGCCGCCCCTGCACCTGCGCGGGGGTAAACCGCAGCAGCGACACCGCCTGCACGGTCGGCGTGTTGAAGCTGGAATCGGGCGTCGACAGCACGCGCACATCGACGGGCTGCCCATCCGGGCGCACCACGAAGGCCACCTGCACCATCCCGCCCACCCCCGCCTCGCGAAGGTGCTGCGGATAACCCTGGTTAAGCGCGGTGATCAGCTCCGAGGCGTTCTGCGGGCGGGGAAGCACCTCCACCTCGCTAAGCTCGTAGACGCGGGAGGAATCCGGCGGCGTCTGCTGCGCGGCGGCGGGGGCGGCGGCCAGGGCGAGGAGAAAGGCAAGGTGGCGCATGCTGGGATCGCTTCTGCTGATGTGCGAAGCCGGACGGGGATCTCGGCCTCCGAGGGTATAACGAGCGGGAGGCCAAGCAATGGACACCGGAACGTATGAGGATCAATACATCCGATTTCCACGAACCGCAATCCATCTGGCCCCCCGACGTCGAACAGAACGCGGAACCGAAGCTCCGCGCCCCGGCGAGATGCGAGCCGCGATCAGGGGCGGCGGGCAGGTGGAATTGCCGGACGCGGAGGTGGCGTCCAGACGATCGGCTGCTCCACCCACACCTTGACCGGCCGGCCGTTTACCCTGGCCGACCTGAAGCGCAGAACCCGGATGATGCGTACCGTCACCTCGTTGAACCGCACGTCGCTGGAGCGCGTCACCTCCGGCACACTCACCCTGCCATCCTCGCTTACCTGGAAACGCACCTGCACGGTCGCCCCGACGGGTCGATGGTCAGCGCCAAAGGGATAATTCTGGGTAAGCGCCCTCTTAAAGGCCGGCCCGTTGAGGGGGCGGGGGAGCTCATCCACGTCGGCCATCTCATACACTCCATCGATCGGTTCCGTGGTGGCCCCTCTGTCTCTGACTTCCACACCCCTGGCCACGCCTCCGCCCACGCCCCCCGCGACGCTCAGGCCCTCGCCCACGCGCCAGATGATCGGCTGCTCCACCCGCACCGCTACCGGACGCCCCTGCACCTGCGCCGGCGTGAACCGCAGGAGCGACACCGCCTGCACGCTGGGCGCATCCAGGCCTGGATCCGGGGTGAGGATCACGCGGACGTCCCGCGGCTCGCCGTCCGCACCCACTACGAACGCAACCCGCACTAAACCGCTCACACCCGCCTGGCGCAGGTGCGGCGGATATCCCTGCTGCAGCGCCTCGGCAAATTCTTTTGAATTTCGCGGGCGGGGAATCACGTCCACCTGGGTCAGCTCGTACACCCGGGCGGAATCCGCCGGCGTCTGCTGCGCCGCGACCGGAGCGGCGGCGAGCAGCGTGAGAAGGACGGCACGTGTGCGCATGGTGGGATCACCTTGGGGTTGCGTGCGGACCCGGACGGACTGGCGGCCATCAGGGCGGGACACGCGTAAATGATGATGAAGACCAATGAAAAATATCAGAATCGACGCGTTCGCATTCCGACCAGCCACAATCTAATCCGATCGCCGGAAGAAAAAAGGCGCGGAGTCAAAGCTCCGCGCCTGTGATCCCTGCTTGGCAGATGCGGCGAGCCTGTGCGGCCGTCTTACCCGGCTCAACAATCGGTGACGCTGCACGGATTGGGCGGCGGTGTCATCCGGCGCCGCTCGGACTGGTTACGGGGGCGACGTTGCTTTCTTGCCGGAGACAACCCATTGGATCGGCTGCTCCACCCACACTTTCACGGGCCGGCCATCCTTTCTGGCGGGGCGAAAGCGCTGTACCTGGAGCGCACGCAAGGTGGGCTGGTTGAACGCGGCGTCAGTGGAGTGCGTGATGGTATGCCGGCTGGTCGATCCGTCCACTCCGATCAGAAAGCGCACCTGCACGCTTCCCGTGATCCCCGCGTTACGCAGGAGAACCGGGTATGCACGTGCCATCGCCTGCGCGAAAACGGCTCCGTTCACCGGTCGTGGCAGCTCGTCCACCGCGCTCATCTCGTACCCATCTTCCGCATTGCCCGAAGACGCCGCCACCCGCTGGGTCCATTCCAGCGGCACCTCCATCCACACCCACACCGCCTCCCCCTCGTGGTGCGCGGGCTGAAAGCGCAGCTGCCCCACCGCTTCCAGCGACACCGCGTCGAAGCGTGGGTCGTTGCTTTCCACCACGGCCGGGTAACGGGGCTGGCCGGCAGGGTCCACGGCAAAACGCACCCGGACCAGGGCCGCGGGATTCTCGGCCCGAAGCTCCTGCGGATACAGGTCGCGCAGTGCCTCGTTGAAGCCCCGGATGTCGCCCGGCATGGGCCGCACCTGCACCGAGTCGGCATCGTAGATCTGGATGGAGTCCGGAACCACCGGCACCGTCCGGGCGGCCACCACCGGCTCCGCGCGCCAGGTGACGGGCTGCTCCACGCGTACGGCCACGGGCCGCCCCTGCACCTGCGCGGGAGTAAACCGCAGCAGCGACACCGCCTGCATCGTCGGGGCGTTGAAGGCGCTGTCGGGCGTGGTCAGCACGCGCACGTCGCCCGGCTGGCCATCCGGCCCCAGGACAAAGGAGACTTGCACCGTGCCGCCCACCCCCGCGTCGCGCAGGTGCGGAGGATATCCCTGCCGCAGCGCCGCCGTGAACTCCGCCGCATTCTGCGGCCGCGGCAGCGCCTCTACCTCGGTCAGTTCGTAGACGCGGGCGGAATCCGCCGGCGTCTGCTGCGCCGCGACCGGAGCGGCGGCGAGCAGCGTGAGAAGGACGGCACGTGTGCGCATTATGGGATCACCTATGGTTGGGTGCGGAGCGGACGGACTGGCGGCCGCCGCGAGGGACATGCGTGAACGAGGATGGGACAGCGGGAAGTGTCAGAATCGGGGCGGCCGCACCCTGACCGGCCACAATCTAATTCGATTGCCACAAGAAAAAAGGGCGCGGAGCCTGAAGCTCCGCGCCCTTTTTGTTCCTGCGGCCCAGCGAGCGAGGCTTACGCCTGCTCTTCGTCGGAAGCCGGGGCTTCCTCGGCGCTGGCCGTGGTCTCGCTGCCTTCGGCGTCCGTCGGAGCGGACTCCGCGGCCGGAGCCTCGGTCTCGGCGACGTCGTCCGCCACCGGAGCGGCGGCCGGCGCCTCGGCCACGGGGGCCTCACCCTCGACCGCATCGGTGATCTGATCGTTCACCGACGTGTCCTCACCCTCCGCGGCCGCCGGAGCGGCCGGGGTGGCAAGCTGGATGAACTGCGGCTCACCGCCCTCGAACTTGGGCACGCGCACCACTTCGCAGACGATACGGTGGTTGGCCGCGTCGACCTCGCTGATGCGCATGTCCAGCACGTCGCCCTCGGCGAACACGTCCGCCGGGTTCTGCAGGCCGGTCACGCCGATCTGCGAGACGGGCACAAAGCCCTCGACGTCGTTGCCCAGGTCCACCGCCACGCCCTTGTCCTGCAGGCGGCTGATGGGACCGGCGATCTCCTGGCCCACGTGGTACTGCTGGGCGATGTCGCCCCACGGGTCGTCCTGGGTCTGCTTGAGGCCCAGCGAGATGCGCTTGTTCTCGGCGTCCACGCCCAGGATCACCACATCCACGTCGTCACCCTTCTTGACGACCTCGGACGGGTGCTGGATGCGCTTGGTCCAGCTCATGTCGGAGATGTGCACCAGGCCGTCGATGCCCGGCTCGATCTCGACGAAGGCACCGAAGCTGGTGAGGTTGCGGACCTTGCCGCTCAGGCGCGTGCCCACCGGGTACTTGGCCGGCAGCGCGTGCCACGGATCCTCCTCGATCTGCTTCATGCCCAGCGAGATCTTCTCGCCCTCCGGATCCACCTTCAGGATCACGGCCTCGATCTCGTCACCCAGCGTGACGATCTTGGACGGGTGGCGGACGTTGCGCGTCCAGCTCATCTCGCTGATGTGCACCAGGCCCTCGACGCCCTTCTCCAGCTCGACGAAGGCACCGTAGTTGGTGATGGAGACCACCCGGCCGCGGACGCGCGCGCCCACCGGGTACTTCTTCTCCACGTCCTTCCACGGGTACTCCTGAAGCTGCTTCAGGCCCAGCGACAGGCGCTCGCGCTCCCAGTCGATGTCCAGGACCTT
>NZ_JBMDXM010000212.1:0-34529 GCF_048594345.1 Longimicrobium sp. | reverse complement strand
CCCGCACGTTGGATGGAACTGCGTCAGCAACTCGAAGCGCGCCGCCACGTCCGGCGCCGTGGCCTTCGATTCCGCCGAGATCCCAAGGCTTATCTCACCAGCCTCGAGGAGCAGGCAGACCAGTTTCTATTGCTGTCTTAGTTTTTTTCAGCGATGGGGCGCAATAGGTTGGGATGCAACCGAATCCAGATCCACCGCTCCTCATCCACCGAAAATCCGATGAGACGTACGTTGACGTCCGCGCTGGCCGCGGCGCTGCTCGCGGTTCCCGCCGCCGCACAGGCCCCGCGCATTACCCCGCACGAGATTGACGGGCACCTGCGCTTTCTCTCCTCCGACCTGCTGGAGGGCCGCGCCCCCGCCACCCGCGGCGGCCGCCTGACCGCCGAGTACATCGCGGCGCAGCTGCGCGGGAGCGGCGTGGAGCCGGGGAACGCCGGCAGCTACTTTCAGCGCGTCCCCATCGACATCGTGGGCGCCGTCCCCTCCACCATCCGCGTAAGCGCCGCCGGCCGCGCGACCGCCACCCTGCGCTACCCGGAGGACGTCGTAGTCTGGGCCGGCTCGGCGGCCGAGCGCAGCGCCGTGAACGCGGAGATCGTGTTCGTGGGATACGGATCGAAGGCGCCCGAGTACAACTGGGACGACTTTGACGGCGTGGACGTGCGGGGGAAGGTGCTTATGGTGCTGGTGAACGATCCGCCCGCGCCCGCCAATGAGCCCAACCTGTTCGGCGGCCGGGCGATGACGTACTACGGCCGCTGGACGTACAAGTTCGAAGAGGCGGAGCGGCAGGGCGCGGCGGGAATGCTCATCGTCCACACCACGGAGCAGGCCGGCTACCCCTGGCACACGGTCGTGGGCTCGTGGGCCAAGGAGCAGCGCATGCTGCCGCGTGACGCCAACCTGCCGGCGCCGTTGGGCGTGCGCGGCTGGATTACCGACAGCGCGGCGACCGCGCTGCTGGGGCAGGCGGGGCTGAACCTGGCCGACCTGCGCCGCCGCGCCGAACGCCGCGACTTTCGCCCCGTGGCCACGGGCATCACGCTGAACGCGGCGTTCCAGAACACGGTGCAGAACCTGGAGTCGGAGAACGTGGTGGGCGTGGTGCGCGGGTCCGACGCCGCGCTGCGCGACCAGTACGTGGCGTTCAGCGCGCACTGGGACCACCTGGGCATTGGCCCGGCGGTGAACGGCGACTCCATCTACAACGGCTCGATGGACAATGCCTCCGGTACCGCCAACATCCTCGCCATCGCGCGTGCCGCGGCGGAAGGCCCGGCTCCGAAGCGATCGCTGATCTTCGTCTTCGTCACGGCGGAGGAGTCGGGGCTGCTGGGGTCGGAGTTCTTCGCGCGGAACCCCAGCGTGCCGATCGCCAGCATCGTCGCCAACCTGAACGTGGATGGCGGCAACATCCTTGGCCGGTCGCTGGACTTTCGCGTGCTGGGCGAGAACAAGAGCAGCCTGGGGCCCCTGTTCGCCTCCACGCTGCAGCCGCACGGCTGGCGCACGGCGCCCGACCAGCACCCGGAGCGCGGCTACTTCTACCGCTCCGACCACTTTTCCTTCGCCAAGGCCGGCATTCCCGCCATCTCCATCGCCGCGGGGACGGAGTACGAGGGCAAGCCGGCCGGCTGGGGCGCGCAGCAGGAGGAGGCGTACACCTCGCGCTGCTATCACCAGCCCTGCGACGAGTACCGCCCGGACTTTGACCTGAGCGGCGCCGCGCAGCTGTCGGAGCTGGTGCTGGGCTTTGGCCTGCAGCTGGCGAACGGCGGGACGATGCCGACGTGGAACGCGGACGCGGAGTTCCGGCGGCCGGCGAGGTAGGGGTACGAGGGTACGGGGTACGAAGGTACGGAGTACGAGAGTACGGGGAGTCTGAGGCGTCGTCGGAGAGTCCGGTGCCGGGGCGCCCCCGGGGGGGGCCCCCCGCCCCCCCCCCCCCCCACTAGCGGGGGGGGGGGGGTGGGGGGGGCCGGGGGGGTGGGGCCCCCCGCCGGCGCCAGTTCGATGCTCGTTGCTGACGACGAGCGCGGCGTGGCGCGGATCGTCCGTCGTGCGCCGCGGCTTGGCGAAACTACACACCTGACCAGACGTGATGATGATTCTGAACCGGATCCTGCGCGGCGCGCCGCTGCTCCTTGCCTTGTGCGCGCTCCCGTCGCGCGCGGCGGCGCAGGACACGCCGGAAGCGGTGGCCCAGCGCTATTACGACACCTTCCGCAGCGGCGACTTTGCCGCCAACGCGGCGCTCATGCATCCGCAGGCGCTGGAGGAGCTGAAGACCACCCTTACCGGGCTGGCGGCGATTCCCGGCGCCACGGAGGACGCGGAGTTTCGCGAGATGTTCGGCGTCAGCAGCATCGAGGAGCTGCGCGCGCTGGCGCCCACGGTGCTGTTCGAGCGGGTGCTGCGCAACCAGCTGGAGGGGGAGCTGCGCGCCATTCTGGCCAGCACCGAGGTCAGCATTCTGGGCCACGTGATGGAGGGCGATACCACCGCGCACGTCGTTTACCGCATGCGGATGAACTTTGGCGGGCAGTCGCTGGACCAGGTGCAGGTGATGCCCCTGCAGCGCTCCGAGGGACAGTGGCGCGTGCTGCTGACCGGCAGCCTGGCGGGGATGATGAACGCAATGCCGCCCGAGCGGCCGCAGTGAGCGGGCTGCACGCCCCGGGGCACGAGGCCGAGCTGGGCGGCGGCGACACGGACGAGCTGGCGGAGCTTAGCGAGCGCGCGGTGGAGATCGCCGCCTCGGACCTGGGCCTGAACCCGCTGCTGTTTGCGCGCGAGCTGGCGCAGGGGGAGATCGGGTTGCTGATCTCCTACCTGCGCGCGGCGGCCGGGCACGTGACGGACCTGGACCTGCGCGTCCGCATCGACCGGCTGCTGCACCGGCTTACGGACTGGACCGAGGACGCGGAGTAATCCGCCCGCCGGTCCATAGGGAGTGGCGCACATTGCACCCCGGTGGTGGAACAAAAGAAAGGCGGGACGGCTGATTCAGCGCGTCCCGCCCATCGTTTTCTCCCGTTGGGAGAACCTCACTCCTTGCCGCGCGTCTCCAGCTTGCGCGCGTACTTTCTGAAGCCGTCCACCACGTCGTCCGCGTACGCGAAGATGTTGCCGACGGCGACCTCGGCCTCGCTGGGCAGCGCCCGCTCCAGCGCCGCGATGGCGCGGCGGATGGCCTGCGCGCGGGCGTGGCCGGCGGTTTTTTCCACGTTGGGGCGGCGGCCACGGCGGCGGCGCTGCGGCTTGTCTTCAAGCGCGGCACGCCCTTCTTCGGTCACGGTCACGTGCCCGTTCCGCTCCACGATGCACTCGCGAAGCTTGAGCGCGCGAATAATGCGGCCGTCCAGGTCGTCGGTAGGTACAGGATCCGCCTGCCGCGTAAGAAAGCGGAGCAGATCAGCCTGCTTTTCGTTGAGTGCTTGAGCCATGTGTGGAAATTGCCTGCAGTCGCGCGGAAAATCAAGAGCTTTGTACAGAGAACTTTGATCGGGAATCCATTTTTCGGAAATTTCGCTCGCAACGCGACATTCGCTTCCCATCCCTGCGCGGCGCAACGAGAAAACGCGCTGAAAAGCGCGCTACGGCCGTGACAGAGACGTTGCAAAGTGGGCGACCCGGGAACATCGCTCCCGGGCCGCCCGTTCATCCGTCCATCCGCAGCGCCCCTCAGCCGCGCATGGATTCGGGGTCGATCCCTTCGCGCGCGCACCACGCGCGGTACGCGGAGGGAAGGATTTCGGACGGTTTGATCTCGCTGCGCCCGCCCCAGAAGACGTTCGTGTATCCGACGGGAATGCCGGCTTCTTCCAGGTGGCGGTCGATGGCGGCCTTGTGGGCGAGCACGGTTTCCTTTTCCGTGCCGTGCGCCACGCCCATCACGTTCACGTTGCCGAACTCCGGCCCGCCCTCGCGCCAGTAGGCGTGGGTCATGATGTAGTGGCGGCCCACCTCGCGCCCCGCGTCCATCTCGCGCCCCGGCGGCACCTGCCAGTGAAAGAGCGCGTTGTAGCGGGTCACGCGCTCGCCCGTGGCCGACGGCTTTACGTGCTCCAGAAAGGTGCTGAACCGGCCCACGACGCCCCGCTCGTTCAGCCCGCGCGCGGTGGCCAGAAAGACGTCCAGCGGCACACCCGCCTCGTCGGCGCGCGCGGCCCACGGGTTTTCGGTGATTTCGCCGGCCGCGAACTCGCGCTTGAGCGGACCCAGCACCTGCCACTCCAGCTCCGTCAACTCCACGACGACGGTGTCCTGCACGTGGCCCAGCTCCTCGCTGCGGGCGCCGGGCTCCATCCCCCGCCGCCGCACGTGGCCCACGCCCAGGGTGAACAGGTTCCTGGCCGGCATCAGCTTGAACGCCTCCGCCCCCACTTTCCCGCGCAGGTATTCCGCGTGCGTTTCCAGCGAAAAGCCCTGCGGCACCTTGAGCGTGGTCCACAGGCGGTAAACGGAGCCGCGGGTCTCGGCGTCGGTGGAGCGGATGACCACGTGGCCGGAGAACGGGTCCTCGCGGAACATGTAGTTGAACGCCGCGTCAAGCCGGTCCGGCGCCACCTTCCACGCCACCAGCGCGCCGGGGGCCAGGTTGGTGGCCAGCATGGTCTGCCGCACGCGGCGGATGACGCCGGCCTCCAGCATGGCCCGGATGCGCTCCAGAACGGTGGAAAGCGGAACGCCGCTCAGCCGGCTGATCTCCACGAACGGCTCCGCCTGAAAGCCCTGCACGCGGTCTTCGGAGACGGCCAGGATCTGCGCGTTCACCGGGTCGGTGATGTCGGTGGGCACCGCTGCCGTCGCCGTGCTGCTGCTATGCTCGCTCATGCTGCTCGATTTCTGATCCAACGCCATGGGGCGCATCGGTGATGATGACGATCCGTCGTGCGGAGTCCACCCCGCCGCGCCCAGAATACCCCGTCACAAACCCCCGCGACAGGGGGAAATGCCTTACGTGGGCGTGCGGAAGTGCGTGAGGGCGGGAGTGCGGGAGTGCGAGAGTGCGAGAGTGGGGCGATGCGCAGCGACCTGTCATGAAGGCCGCGGGTTCGTGGCGCCCCCGTCTCCAGGAGCGAATGATGAATTCGCCGCTGGAAAATCGCGAAGTCCGCCTGCGCGGACTCGGCGGCCCAGCCGTGTGCGGCGTTCCAGGCATTGGCGCGTCCGCGGCCGGGCAAACCTCAGATGCGGGTTGCCGTTGCGCTGTTGAAGCCCCGCGGCCGTTTGCGGGGCTTGTCGCTGTCCCAGCAGCGGGTTCACCCGCTCATCTGGCCGATCATCTGGTCCGCTCATCTGGTCCGCTCATCTGGCCGTTCATCCTCGCCGCCGCCATCTCCGACCCATGGGTTCGCACGCGAGGGCCCGTGCGGCGCTCACGCGGCGCGCCTGCTCTTCCCCGTGATGCGTCTGGCCGTTACACTGTGCGTGCCGGCAGACCGCCGGCCTTTTCCCGAGTGAGCCACATCCCCCCGCCCGGAGGTCCCGTGCGTCCCAGGCATCTCCCCGTCGTGGTGCTTGCAGTTCTGGTTGCGTCCGCCGCGTGCGGCGGCGGTAGCGGCAGCCGTCCCGTGGGCGGTCCCGCGCCGGCCAACGTGGGCGCCGCGATGGCGCCCGCCTCCGCCGTGGAGCAGTTCATGGGGTTTGCCGCGCAGCAGCGGTACACCGAGATGGGCTACGTCTTTGGCACCGCGCGCGGGCCGCTGGCGGAGCAGCAGGCGCCGGCGCGGGTGAACCGGCGCATGCAGGCCATTGCCAGCGTGCTGCGCCACGACACCTATGCCATGACCGGCGTGGTGCCCGTGGTGGACCGCCCCGACGCGCGCCAGGTGACCGTGCAGATTCGCCGCGGGCAGCGCACCATGACCGTGCCGTTTACCGTGGTGCAGGGCCCCGGCGGCCGCTGGCTGGTGGAGGTGGTGGATCTGGAAGCCGCCATGGACGTGCGGAGAAGCTGAACGGCAGGGAATAGGTAATAGGGAGTAGGGAATAGCAGGAACGGCGACGGCAACGCATCGAACGGACCAAGTTCGTCCGCGTTCGCCTCTCGGCGCCTGCGCAACGGCCGGGAAAACCCGTGCCGTTCATCCCTTGCAGGCTATTCCCTATTCCCTATTACCTATTCCCTTCAGTGCCCTTCCTGCAGCAGCTCCACCAGCACGCCCCCCGTCGACTTGGGGTGCACGAAGGCCACCAGGTGGCCGGCGGCGCCGGGGCGGGGGGCTTCGTCGATCAGCTGGCGGCCTTCGGCGCGGTAGCGGTCAAGCTCGTCGGCCACGCTGGCGACGCGGTAGCACAGATGGTGCATCCCGGGCCCGCGCCTGGCGAGGTACTTCGCCACGGCCGAGTCTTCGCGGGTGGGGGCCAGCAGCTCCAGGCGTCCTTCGCCGGAGCCCAGGAACACCACCTCTACCCCCTGTGACTCGACGGTTTCGCGGCCGTACCCCTTGTGGCCGGTGATAGATTCGAAGACGGGGAGCGACTCGTCCAGCGAGTGCACCGCGATTCCAACGTGGTCCAGCGCGCGCTCGGTCATCGGGCTCCGTTTTGGCGGTCGGTTTGAACGGTGATGGTAGAAGCCGCGACAGGATAGCCCGGCGCGCCGGGCGCGGCTACAGGCAACGGGCCCTCGCGGCCCACCGAACGGGGAAGGGACAGGAAATGGCGGACAGCATCAACGTCGCGACGATCACGGACGCGAACTTTCAGTCGGAGATCGCGGACAACGGCGGGCTCTCGATGGTGGACTTCTGGGCGGCGTGGTGCGGCCCGTGCCGCCTGATCGCGCCGTTCGTGGAGCAGCTGGCGGACGAGTACGCCGGCCAGGTGAAGGTGGGCAAGCTGGACGTGGACCACAACCAGAACACCGCGGCCCAGTTCAACGTGCGCTCCATCCCCACCGTGCTGTTTTTCCGCAACGGCCAGCTGGTGGACCAGGTGGTCGGCGCGGTGCCCAAGCCGGCGCTGGAGCGCAAGATCCAGGAGCACCTGGCGGCGTAGGGGACGGGGAACAGGGACGGGTTCCGGGGGATGTGGGCCGAATCGCTTTCCCCGGAGCCCGGCCTGGATCTCCCGTCCGATCTCCCCCGCAAACTGCGCCGCCGGTTGCGCATTGCGAGTCCGCCGCGCCGCGGCTGATTTGCATCTCCAAACCCCGCAAACGCTTGCGCCGCGGCACGGATCGTGACCCCCGCGCGGTCCGGGTACCCGCCGCTCCCGTCATGCCCCCGACAATGATCTACCGCTTTCCTTTTGAAGCCGCGTACCTTCCGCGCACCAAGCTTTCGTACGTAAACCTTCCCGGCATCCTGAGCGACGGCAAGCGCGACCGCCAGGCCCGCGTGCCCGGCTACGTGGCCGTGCAGTTGGGCGAGCGCTGCTTTCTCATCTTTCTCAAGCTGGGCGAGCCGTTCTACGCGGCGCGCATCACCCCGCAGGGGCGCGGGCCGGCCGCGCTTTCCGAAGTGCTGCGGCTGGCGTCCACCGAAAGCGAGCGTGGCGAGGGGGGGCAGATCGGCTACTTTGGCGCGCCGGAGCCGCAGCTGCGGGCCATGCTGGCGGCCCTGGTCACCGATCCGCTGCCGCTGACGGCGGAGCTGGATCCCGGGCGTCCGGAGCGCCTTTTTCCCATCCTGCGCGAGCGCGGCTTTACGGGGGTGATGGAGCTGAACGACGGCGGCAAGCACCACTACCTGGCCTTCGAGGGCGGGGCCTTTCGCACCGGCTGGTTCAGCGAGCGCGACGAATCCGTCCCCATCCCCGAGTTCCTGCGTTCCCTTTTCGTCGCCGGCGCGGTGCTGCAGGCGGCGCTGTATCCATCACTGGACGAGCTGCCGGTGCAGGCGGGGCCGGGGTTCGTGGACCTGTACCGCCGGATGATCGGCGGAACGCTGCGCGAGCTGGCGCTGGCGGCGGGGCGTGAGACGGCGCTGGAGATGATGCAGAAGGGGCAGGGGCTGGCCGCGCTGGAGCACCCCGTGGTCGCCTCGTTCGACATCACCCCCGAGGGGCGCGTGGCGGGCGATCCCGTGGCCTCGCCCGACGGGCTGACGGAGGGGGTGGCGCGGTGGATTACCGAGGTGCTGATCGCCGCGGCGGACCACCACGGCGTGGACCCCGGCGCGGTGGTGGAAAAGGTGGCGCGCGACAGCCGGTTCGTGCTGTCGGAGCACGGCTTTTTTGCGCGGCTTCCCTGGGCGCTGGCGCTCTGAACGTGGCCAGCCTCTACATCGTCAGCACGCCGATCGGCAACCTGGGCGACATCTCCCGCCGCGCGGTGGAGGTGCTGGACGCCTGCGACGTGGTGCTGGCGGAGGACACGCGCCGCTCCGGCATCCTCCTCAAGCACCTGGGGGTGTCGGCGAAGCTGATCTCCGCGCACGAGCACAACCAGGCGTCGCGCTCCACGCTGGTCGTGGAGATCCTGGGCGAGGGGCGCGACGTGGCGATGGTGACGGACGCGGGAACGCCGCTTCTGTCCGACCCCGGCGCCCGCATCGTCCGCGAGGTGGTGGCGGCGGGGTACGACGTCGTCCCCATCCCCGGCGCCTCGGCCCTGCTCGCCGCGCTGGTGGCGTCGGGGATCGACGCGGGGACCTTCACGTTTCTGGGCTTTCCCCCGCGCAAGGGCGGCTCGCGGGCGGAGATGATGGAGGAGATCGCCTCCTCGCCGCGCGCGGTGGTGCTGTACGAGTCGCCCAACCGGGTGGGGAAGCTGCTCGCGGACCTGGCGGAGGCGGCGGGGGGCGAGCGGCGGGTGTGCGTGGCGCGCGAGCTTACCAAGCTGCACGAGGAGTTCTGGCGCGGCACGCTGGCGGAGGGCGCGGAGCGATACGCGGATGCCGAGGTGCTGGGCGAGGTTGTGGTGATCGTCGAGGCGCGGCGGGAGGACGTGGAGAAGGAGGAAGAGGTGGATGCGCTCGCCGCGCACTCCATCGCCCAGGCGCTGCTGCGGCAGGGCGAGTCCGCCAGCGCCGTGGCCAAGGAGCTTCGCCGGCGGCTGGGGATCTCGCGCAACGACGCCTACCGCATCGCGCACGAGGCCGCCGGCGCGGATGAGGAGCCGGCGTAGGCGTCCGGGACTGTGCGGAACGGCAAAAGAATGGGTCTCACACGGAGTCAGCGGAGGAACCCGCGCGGAAGCCGGAAACCCTTGTAATTCCTTGATATTCCGGAAGAGCTAACCGGATTCCAACGACCGAAATGCCCTGTTCTGCCGCCCAACCTATCCCACAACCTATCCCACTCCCGCCGGGCGCCTTGCCCGGAGGGGCAGCCCGCCCGGCCCCACCACCCGACCGCCTGCGCCCCCCACCACCACCGCGCCCCCAGCGACGCACACCGGGCCCCCGCCCCCCGCCCCATCATCACCGCGCCCCGCCGCAGCACTGTGCGAGGTGCTTACTTGACGCGCCCAATAACCGAAAGTCTGGCCCCCTCCCACAAAAAATTTCGGACGGCGGGCTCGGGGGGGACAAGCCCCCCGCTCGCCCACCGTAGGGGGAAGCGAACGCCTATGTCCGGCGTTGCCGGGAACGGGGGGATAACCGGGCCCGTCTCGCCGTGTCTGCCACGGGGTAAAACAGGAGGCAGTCTTTCGTGCACCCTTTACCCGGAGCAGATGAACCGATGCGCTCTTTTCTCATCGCGCTGGCTTGCGCGTCGTTGGCCGCGTTCGCGGCCTCGGACGAATGGGACCCGGCCAACCCCGTGGCACCCGCTTGCGGCGCGTCGAACGTGGGCACCCGCTACGCGGGTGCCTGGGCGTTTGTTGCAGTCGGGGGCGAGGTCCATGAGCCCCCGGCAGGCACTACCTTTACCCCCGGCGTGGGGTGGACGGCGGACGGGGGCTTCTGGCGCCTTCTGGGCCGTTATCCAGACCTGCAGGTGCTGATCGACTGGGGCGACTTCTCGCGCCTGCAGGAGCTTCGCCAGCCGGTCAGTCCACCAACCGGCATATGCTCCCATCACCGCTACCCGGCGGCAGGCACCTACGACCAGCAGACGCGGGTTTTCTCCGATGGTGTGGAGATCGGCCGTATCTCCACCCCCCACGTGGTGGAGGCGGTCCAGTGACCCCGCGCGCCTTTGGCGTTGCTGCAGCCGTAACCGTTGTCCTGGCCGTTGCGCTGGCTGCGCCGCGCCCCCAGCCCCTTCCGCCGAGCGTGGCCCCGCCCAGCGCCGCGACCCCCGCACGGAGCCCCGCACGGAGCCCCGCACGCCCAGTATACGTGGAGTCGCTGTCCGCCGCACATCTGGAGGTAATCGACAAGATCCACCGGCAGGGTCTTGCGCGTGACCCGGAGGTGGCGGAGGCGATGCGCAAGCACGTCCGCCTCTACCAGAGCGGCGGGACCACCCGCGCCAACGCCGCGGCCGACTTCGCCCGATGGCTGCGGCAGTGGGAGGCCCGGAACCCGGCCCGCGCCGCCGCCGCACGCGCACAGCCCCCCGCCGGATGATCCCGCCGCCCCCCGAGGTGCCGACGGGGCCGCTCCCCCAGCGAGGGAAGCGGCCCCGTTTTCCTTCCGGTGCCCCCGGATCACAGACGCACCGCCCCGGCGTCATCCTCCCGAAGCAGTTCCAGCCAACGAGGCCGGGGCACCCCTGCTTCCTCCCATCCGACTTCAAGATCGGCCAGCAGCTTGCCCGCCGTCCCGATCCGCTGCGCTTCCGGCAATCCGGCCAACAGGGTGTCCAGCGCACCGGCGTACGGGCGCGCAACATCCATGTCCAGCGCCGCGTCAACCCGATCCAAGTACCACAACCCGAGCAGCCGCCGGATTCGTGGCTGCGGCACCGTCCGGCCAAGTATGAACTTGTGCAACGTGCTCCGTCCCACTCCCACGTCATCCGCCACCCGACGGATTGATGTAACCTCCGTCTGCGTCCGCGCGAAATCGCGCAGCACGTCCACCGGGATTGCTCGATAGTCTTTCACCTTTTGCGCGGGTTAGCGTTTGTCATTCCTTTCCGTCGCTGTTAGGTCGTTTTCCTTCGACGGCTCCTGAATACCCTGAGTGCGTCCACCCAGCGCGGCGGCGCTGCTCCCGCCTCGGTGTACGCGAGTTCAACCACGGCCAAGACTCCAGCCGCCGTCGCCTCTCGCTGAACCTCCGGCACCCCCGAGAGCAGCGTATCGAGCGCATTCGCGTACGGGCGCGCAACGTCTATGTCATCCCCCGTTTCGATCACGTCGAGATACCACAGACCAATAAGCCGCTTCACCCGCCGCTGCGGGTCCGTTTGGCCGGTGACGAACTTGTGCAGCGCGCTGTGGCTGATTCCAATTTCCTCCGCGACCTGTCTTAGCGACGTTACGTCCGACTGCGAGAGCGCGAAGTCTCGCAAGACGTCCACGGAAAGTGTGCGGTAATCCTTCACCTGTCGCGGCCGTCGCGTATCTCGGCAACCCACGCCGGAACGGCGCGGCGGATGCGGACGTAGCCTTGCCCCACACAGCCGGCCATCGCCTCCATTGTTTCCGCTCGCGTGCTGGGGGGAAGATCGTGCACCAGCACGCGAAGGGCGGCAAGCGCCTCGTCGTGGGTAATGCTGTTACCAGCGTTCCCCGCGTGCTGGAGATACCACAGCCGCAGCCGGTGGATGGTCTTGGTGTACGGCATGCCCCCTTCGAGGAACTTCTGGAGCCCTGACGGGCTCATCCCGATCTCGCGGGCCGCGTTGCGCAAGGACGTTCTCTCCGCCCGATCCATCACGGCATCCCGCATCAGCGGGATCAGCCGCTGTTCCGCCCCGTCCTCCTGGGGAGAAAGCTTTTCCATCAGCGCACGCAACCCGTCTGGATCGTTGGGGTTGTCGTCGGAGATCAGCTTGCGAATCCTTTGCGGCGGCTCCATCTGAGGGCCTTCTCTCATGGTGCGGTTGGTGCCGAGTGCGATGATTTTTCTTTCAACTGATGATGATGGGCATCATCCGCCGATGTGCTACCGTTCGGAGCACCTCCACCCAAGCCGGGGGGGACTCCCCGCCACGGACGTAGCCCGCCGCTAGGCCGTCGAGGAGAACGGTTAGCGTTTCGTCCCGCTGCCCCTCCGGCATGTCGTCGGTCAGCACCTGCAGTGCGGAGGCGTAGGGCCGCGCAAGATCGTAGTCTGGCGCGTTCGTGACCCAATCCAGATACCAGAGCGCGAGTATTCGCCGGACACGCGGTTGTGGCGTCGATCCCCGGCTGACGAACATGTGCAGCGTCGCATGGCCGATCCCCATTTCGGCCGCTACCCTCTTGATCGATCCAGCTTCCACCCTCGTTAGCGCGAAATCCCGCAGAACCTCCAGCGGGACGTCTCGGTGATCGGTCCACCCGAACGGGTTTGCGCGCGTCATCAGGCGCTCCGGCGGGTCACTACCCGCAACGCTTCCAGCCAGCGCGGCGGGGACTCGCCATCACCGCAAAATCCCAATTCTAAGCCGTCCAGAACGATCTCGACGGCGCCTTCCCGCTGTCGCTCCGGCATGCCCTCCGTCAACACGCCCAGCGCCGCCGCATAGGGCCGCACCAGATCCATGTCTGGCGCCGCCTGTAGCCAATTCAGATACGACAGGGCGATTTTGCGGCGGACGCGCGGGTGCGGACTGGTCTGGGCCCCTATGAACGAATGCAGCGTAGTCCGTCCCAATCCCATATCGATGGCGACCTGCCGTATTGAAGTATCTTCCGCACGCGTGCGCACAAAGTCGCGCAGCACTTCAAGTGGAATGTCTCGGAAGTGCGTCCACTGCGCCGGGCCGGAATCCGTCATCCTCCGCACTCCTGCGGAGGGTTCGCCTCATGCGCTCGCCCGGCGAAGTATTCCCGCAGAAGGTCGAGCCATTCCGGCGGCGGTGGCCCCGCCAGCGCGTACAGCGCTTCAACGTTGGTCAGGAGTGCCGCGCTGGCGCGCGCGCGCTCCGCTTCCGGGAGGGCCGCTGTCAGGAACTCCACCGCTGCCTGAGCATCCTGCACGGTGCCCGGTGCCGTCGCGCGTCTCTCGATCGCTTGAACGACGCCCGACAGCTGGTGGAACCATTCACCCGTCAGACCCAGCGGCGCGACCTGGCGCACCAGTCTTCCGAACTCCGGTGGCACCGTGGCCGCATCGGTGGCGAGCCCCAGCACCGTCACGTAGCGCACGAAGGTAGACAGCAGGCCAGCCACATCCTCGGTGGATGCCCGCTCCCACTCCGGCCAGTCCGCCGCGACATGCGCCAGAGCGAGCGCCATCGACCGGAACGTCTCACGCACTTCCGTTTCCGCGTACGTCAGCAAGCACCCGTAATCGTCCTCTGCGCTGTCTCGCCCGCGGTTCCGCTCCAGCCACTGGTGAAGGGGAAGTATGGCGGTCCAGCCGCTTTCTACGCGGTCCATGGCGGACGCGAGCAAGGCGCGCGCTTCGGCGGGACGCACGGACGCGAGACGGTGCCGCGCCGCCGTCCATCCGGGTCCGTAGATCGTTATCTCCAGCTCCGCCCCCGTCACGATGCACACTCCACCGGCGGTTCCCCGTCCGGCCACAGCTTCGCCATGCGTTCTGCCGCCTCCGGAAACTCTTCTCGCGGCGCCAGACGCAACGCCTCCCGCTTTGCCCGCGTGAACGCGGGCAGGTCGCCCGCCACGCGTGCGGCGTGCGCGAGGTCCACCGCCGCCGCATACCGCACGGCGCCACCGATCCCTTCGTCCTTCAGCAGCGCCCACGCTGCACCCGCCGCCGGGGCCCCCGACCGGGGTTTCCCCGCCTCTGCGCGCGCCCGCGCCGTCAGCGCGAAGGCCGCGAGCTGATCCGCTGGCGCCAAGTTCACCAGCGCCGGGACGAGGCGCCGCAGCGCACTCCGTGCGCGTGGCGGTTCGCCGAGATCCGTCCAGAAACGCCCAAGGTCCAGCAGGAGGGCCGCAGCCCCCGCCGCATCGGGCTCATACGCCCGCTGCGCGCCCAACGCGAATTGTGCCGCGCTCCCGTCGTCCCCCTGTCGGCGCGCCAGCCGGAACAGGCCGTGCGCGGCCCGCATTCGTGCCGGGCGCGCGCTGAACCGCCGCCCGGCGCGGTATGCGAACCGGTAGAAGCGGCTCGCCGCAGGCAGGTTCTCCCGGCACTCGTAGAGCGCACCCAATTCGGCCAGGGCGGACGAGTATGCCACCCGGTCGCCGTCGCGGCGGCACACGTCCACAGCCCGCCGCAGCCACGTTTCCGCCCGCGCATCCTGATCCGCACGGCGGGCGTACATGCCCACGTGCAGCGCCGCTTCCCCCAACTTCGGCGCGGCCACTGCGGCGGCCTGCGCAAACGCGACCGCCGTGTGCGGCAGGCTCGCGCCGCTTGCCCATGCGGCAACTTCGAGGCAGCACACCGCCACCACTTCCGCATCCGCCCGGCTCGGGATGGACAGCATCCCGTGCAGCGTATCCACCGGCGCGGACACCTTGCCGGGAAGCTCCGTCGCGGCGAGCAGGGCAAGCCGCGTGTCTGCCGTACCGTCCGCGAAGAGGCTCACGCGCTTCTCGTCCGGCGCACTGGCCCACAGCGTAACGTCCATCACCGTCCGCCAGAGCAGAAATCCCAACTCGTCTGGCGTTTCAGCCAGAATCTGGTCGCCCTCCAGTCCGTCGCGTGGATCGCGCAGCATGGCGGGCGGGATGCACCACAGGCGCGGCGAGCGTTGCCGCCCCTGTCCGCGTGACCCCCTTCTCCCACCCATCAGTTCCCACTCCCGAACATACGCGCGGAGGACGGCGCGACAGTAGGACCAACCGGGCGCTCATGCACCTGTTCTTCGGTGCCGGAATGAGAGCGAGCGGGAGCCGACACCGGCGGTCGTACCCACCCTATGACGCACAATCCCGCATCCTTCTCGTGCTGTCGATCCCGTCGCATGCGTTTCCTCCCGCGTGAGAGAAGATGGAGCGCACTACCTCTGCGGGGTCACATTGAACGGGGCTCGACTTAACGTCAATCCTAATCCGCCACTAAGTGAAAAATCAGCCACGGGCTGGGGCATGTTTGGCGGAACGCGTACCCTAGAGGACGTCGCATAAGGTGCTAGTTCAACCGATACCCTAGTTGCTGTCGTTTTAGGTGCGCGGTACTTTTGCGCGGATCGGGGAATGCCCCCAATCCGCCCGGAATCCCTATCAGCGAGCGCATCCAATGTGGAAAAAAGTTACTCTGTTCTGCGCCACCGCAGTGACTATCGCGGCTTGCAACAGCGGGACGGCGACTGCGCCAGACGACAACACCCCCCCTCCGCTGGATGAACAGCGAAGCGGGGGTACCCTTGGGAGCGGCTATCAGGCTTCGGACGCGAGCGGCGATGCGCGCACGACGAACAGCGACAGTTCGAATGCCCGCTATGGCGGCACGCTAGGCAGCGGTTACTAATCGTTACGTAATCGGATACCGTTCGGGTGGCGTGGATTCATCGTCGCCTTCTACGCCGTGCTTGGATAGGCGGCGCAGAACGGCTTCGCGAACCTGATCGACTTCGCTTCCCTCCGCAGGTAATACGTCTACGTCGCCCGCATCCCGCGCCGCTAGAGATGCCTCCAAGGCTTGCGCGCGAGCAAGCCATCGACCGCTAGCCCGCTCCAGAACGAGCGAGGTGAGCCGTTCGGCTAAGTTCCATTCCTCATAAGTTTGGCAGCCGCGTGCCAAATGGTACAACGCACTGACGGGGACAAGGTCATCCCCCTCACTTTCAATCGCATGGATTACTTCCGTCTTGGCGCGTTCATAATACACGCGGTCATGCGCGGCTGCTGCTGCGCGGGCGACGTTCGCGAGAACGGTTATTCGCTCGCGTCTACGGGTCATCATTGCTAGGACGCGCACGTAGATCACGAGGGCGCTGGAGAACAGGCCCATCATGCTCCATAGGTACGCAATGTCATGGATCAGCGCCGGGAACCGGGGGTGATCAGTACGGTACAGCGCCAGTGCGTCCCGAGCATGCTGCCACGCTTCCTCAAGCCGGTGTGTATGAATCTTCACGGTCATAAGGTCGTGATAAGCGGATGCGGCCAATGAATGGCGGCCGACACGCAGTGCCGCCCGAAACGCTTTGGTAGCGTGAAATTCCGCCGCACCGAGCTTGCCTAGCTCACCTTCTAAATTTCCCCATCCCAAGTGGGCAATAGCAAACTCCCGATCCCGATCAGCAAGCCGCGCTAGGCGGGCTGCACCCCGATACCAACGCGTTCCGCGTACGTACTCGCGTACAGGCCGACAAAGCCGACCCGCCGTTGAGGCACGCTCTGAATTATACGGATCAAGGCGAGCCGCTAGTTCCGCGAATGCCAGCGCTGTGTGGCGGAACTCGCGCTTCTCTGCCCACTCCCAAATCAACGCGCTTGCGTCGGCGAAGGTTTTCCGGTCGAACGCAGCACCCGTAGAGACGCGGCTTAATGTCTCCAACGCATGCATAACTTCCGGCGTTGCTGCAATGTCTGGAAGATGAGCCCGCCAGGGCGATTCGGACCAAAACAGATCTGGTGCCTGATTGGACTCTAACCAAAGGGTGCAATCCGTCAGGACGCGCCACAGCGCGAAACCGAGCGTGCCCGACACCTCGTCGAGCAGCAAATGCGGTTCTCGCGCGGTGGGCATCGGAGGAACTGCGCCCTTTCTGCTTCGGTCCTGCGGCGGCTTCGGTTCTGGGCTTGGCATAAACTGGGAGAACATGCGCGCGAAGTCAGACAGATTATACGAGCTGCCCCCCTTTGGCGCCAGATTCAACTTCCCAGATGCACGACTCCTAAACCATACGCACCTGCACATTCTGCGTGCCATTCAAAACCCATCGGCACCGGGGGTTTTCCCGTGCCGAAAATCCCCCGGGATTTCGCGTGCCGCCAAATCGCCGCCGTAGCCCCGGCGCCACCCATCCGGGGTATCACGCCCAGCACCCACCGGGCCTAGGCCCGGTGACCATCTGGAGCGAGGAATGAGGATAGGTGCCTTTATCCTCGCTGCGCTCGGGGCACCTATCCTCTCCTCGCTTTTCGCTGCGCTCAAAGGACGGCAACACCGTGGCACGCCCCCGCCGCACCATCCGCAAGCCTACGCGCTGGACCCCCGACGAGTGGGGGCGCGTCGAGGACGCCGCCCGTAGGCGCGGCGTCCCGCCGCTGCGCTACGTGCGCGAAGCGGCGCTCGGCGCGGCGCCCGCGCCGAAGCGCTACCATCGCGACGAACTGACGCGCCAGCTTGGCCGCGTGCTGAACAACCTCAAGCAGCTCCAGGCCGTCGCCATGGCTGATTGGGCCGATGCCGCCGCCGCACGCATCCAACGGACGATCAACGTCACGGAGGCGGCGATTTGCGCCGCCCCCGCGCCCGGCACCACAGCCGCGGAGGCCGTGCGGGTGATCGTCATCGCCGGGCGCGCGCTCAACGAGCTTACCCACGGCGCCCACGCCGACGAGGAGGAGCTGCCGCCGGACTCGGAGGTGTTCCCCGCGCTGGAAGCGGTGGAGGCCTCGTTTCGCTGGATCTTCCGATGATCGGGAAGCCGCTTCCGTTCGGCAAAGGCTTTCTCGGCCTCTCCCGCTACCTGGTGAAGGGAGCCGCCGGGGAGGAGCGCGAGCGCGTGGAGTGGGTGGAAACCCGCAACCTGCCCACGGAGGACCCCGAGACGGCCGCGCGCCTGATGGCGGCGTATGCACGCCAGTCCGTGCGGACCCAGCGCCCCGTCTACCACCTTGTCGTCAGCGCCGATCCGGGCGACCCCGTGGACCGCGCCAGCATGAGCCGCGTTGCGGACACGGTGCTGCGCGAGCTGGGGCTTTCGGAGCACCAAGTGCTCATCATCGCCCACAACGACACGGCGCACCCGCACATGCACCTCGTGGTCAACCGGGTGCACCCGAAAAGGCCTCGTGCGTGGGAGAACGGCTGGGACTGGCCCAAGATCGAGAAGGCGCTGAGTTCCGAAGAGAAGGCACTTGGATGGCGTGTCGCGCCGCGCAAGCGTCGTCCTGGGCCGACCGCACCCGCGCTGGTGCCCGGTGATCCCGCGTTCCTTCGGATGGTGCAGGAGCGAGGCGGGCCAGTGCTTGGCCGCGCCGCTTCGTGGGCCGAGTTGGAGGAAGGGTTTGAGGCTGTCGGGCTGCACCTGCGCATCAAGGGCGGCGGCTTGTCGATCCACGACGGGCGGCAGGAAGTGAAGGCGTCCGAAGTGGACCGGAGCTTTTCGCGCAGGTTCATGGAGGAACGGCTTGGCAAGCTGTCCGAGTACCGCCGTTCCCGTCCCGTGCCACGGGTGGCGGACGTCGTGCGTGCGCCGGAGCCGGAGCTACCCGCGCCCGTTCCCCAGCTCGTGCGGCAGCGGGGGCCAGTGCCCGCGCATGCTCCATCCCGGGCCCCCGCTTCTCCCGCGCCGGACCCCGTGCGCGTCCGTCCAGACGGCGAAGTCCCGCCGGTCGCCGCCCCACCAGAACCGCCGCCCGCACCGGCACCCGGCCCGCCGCCCGAACCTGACACTGCCCCCGTGCCGGCGCGTGCACGGGAGCGGTTCCCGAATACCCCCACGCCGGCGGCTGCACCGCCGGACCCGGAGGAACGTTTCCGCGCCCGCCTGCGGGCTGCGCGCGAGCGGGACGGCGGTGTGCTGCCGGAAGTGGCGAGCGCGGCCGAGCTTGCCTGCGAGTCGCGCGCGTGGTTCGCGTACGACGCGCAGTTCAACGCGCGTTATCTGGCCAACGAACAGGCGGAGGAGGAGGTGAAGCGATTGGAACGCCTGCAGGGCGGTGCCGCTTACGATGCCGCCAGCCTGAGCGAAACGCTCGCGCGAGTCTACACCGATCCCGAGTCGGCGGCTGAACGCCTGATCGCCTGCCAGCGCGAGCACGGCAAGGCTCGTGTGGAGGAAGCGTTGAGCAACGCACCGGAGCAGTTCGGCACGCTGCGCAGCGTGTACCCGTGGTGGGGGCTGGGAATCAAGTACACCACCGCCGCCGCCCGGCAGGAGGCACAGCAGCACGTCGCAGGGGCGCTCGACAAGGTCATCCGTGCCGAGGATGCGCGACCGGGTGCCGCTGCCGTGGCCGACGCGAAGCAGCGCGCCCGAGATGCGCAGCGCGAGCTTGACGACGCACGGGCGAAGCGGAATGCACTCCGGGTGCCTGGGGTCACGGAGGAGCGAGCCGCCGAGCTTCTTGCGCCGCTCGCTCGAAGTCGCGGTGTGGATTGGGTCAGGCAGGAGCTTACGCGGCTGATCCCGCCCGAAGACCGTGAGGCGGCGCGGATCGCCGCGCGCATCCTCTCACACGCCGCGCGGGGCCTGCTCGACCGCGACCGCAGCAGGGGCAGGGGCAGGGAGATAGACCGGGGGATCGACCACTAACCCGCCCGCGCAACGAGGGCGTGTCCCTCCGCTTCGCTCCGGGCCGGGCTTCGCGCGCAGTAGGACACGATACAACCATGTCCGACTGCGCCGGGCCACTCCGGCGGTTCCGTGCTCGCCGACGGGGCCGCAGCGCACGCGTGCAGGGTTCCCACCGGGCGCCCCGCCGGACTGTCCCGGCCCTCCGGGCGCGAATCCCTCACGCGAGGCCCGCAGTGGCCGCATGGGGTATCACAGGGGAAGCGCGGCCAGCGTTAACCCCAGCCCCCGCCGTCCCTTGCCCCACCCACTCCGGTTCCTCAAACGGCCACACCCGGCACACGTCGCCCGTCTCGCCGCCCCCTGCATCCCCGCGCGCGCCGGGTCCGGCGGTTACGCTCGCTTAGGCTCGCTATCACCTGCGCTCGCAAGCTCGCTCCGGCGGGTAGGTCGCCTGCGGCGGGCATTTTCGGGGGGCAGCGCCCCCCACACCCCCACGTTTCGCGCGGCGGGGAGTAGCGGGGGCGGGGTGTGGCGGCACGGCGGCGGGCACCCGGCGCGGGCGGACAGAACGCGGTCGTGCGGTTGCGCGGTGCGTCGAGTGACGGCCACCGACGACGCGGCGTGACCTCATGCAGCCCAAGCCCACCCCCAACGAGCTTCCCGGCGAGTGGCGCACCCTTGCGGCGCAACAGCGCCGCCTGGGCGCCGACTCCCAGGCCCGCATTCTCGATTTCTGCGCCGACGAGCTTGCGGCGGCGCTGCGGCGCGCGGGCGACGAGGTACTTACTCTCGCGCGTGCCGCGCAGGAGTCCGGCTATACCGCCGACCACCTTTCCCGCATGGTGCGGCAGGGGAAAATTCCCAATTCCGGGCGCAAATCAAAGCCCCTGATCCGGCGCTCTGATTTACCAAAGAAAACATTAAAAAGTGAGGCACCATCTAGCATTTTGCCGCAAAGTGGTTATATTAAGGGTAGGCTCTTCCGGGATATCATCCACTCCAAATACGGAGGCGATGATGCCCAAGACTAAGCGGCAGTCCAAGACTGCAAAGAAGTGCTGGTCCGAGTCCTTTGGTATCTACGGGGCCAAGATCCGCATTGCCGAGCGGGAACCCGGCGGGGTGCTCTACCTGCTCTGGCTTGACAAAAAGGGTAAGCAGCAAAAGCGGAGCTTAGGCCACCGCGACCGCCGCGAGGGGAAGCGCGAAGCGCTTGCGGCGGCATCGGCAATGATGCAGGCGAACGCGGCGGTGCGCGGAGTGGTCATCATCAACCCGCAGCCGCAGCCCCAGCCGGAGCAGCCGACGAAGCAGGACGGCCCCGCGCCGCTCACGCTGGCGCAGGGGGTAGAGCGGATGTTTGATCCGCTCAAAGGCGCTTACGCCACCGTCAATGACCACGTACGGCAGGCCAAGCGGTACACAGAGGCGGCGGTTGCGCTTCTGGATCAGGACCTTACGTGGGAGGATTTCACGGCCGGAACGATGATGTACCTTGTCCGGCTGATGGCGCAGCGGAGCCGCGACGGCAGCGGCGCCAACGCGGCGGAAAAAACGTGCGTGATGCTCTACGCCGTCGCCTCTTGGCTTCGACAGGAGGGGTTGATCCCCGATGGCGCAGCCATCCCCAAGGCCAATTGGAAGGTGAAGCTACGCGAGGAATGGCGGGCGCTCACGGGCCACCGGGTGGAGGTCCAGCGGCCCCGCCACCAGGTGGACGAGGTTGCGGCGATCTTCGCCGCGCTTCCCAAAGCCGATCCCCGGTTGCGGCTCCTCATCGAGCTTGCCGCCGAACTCCGCGCCGGACAGGCGGTGCGGGCCAAGCGGTCGGACCTGATCCTGGACGAGCAGGTAGGCGGCTTCGGGCTGGGCCGCTTCATCGTGCACGGGGCGGGCAAGAAGCACGGAGAGACGGTTGACCTGCATCCGGAACTCCGTGCGCTGGTGGACGAGGTACTGTCCACCGGCTACCTGTGCGAGGCGGAAGCCGCCTACCAGCGCGGGGAGATTTCGGACTACTTCCTGTTCCCCACTGGCAAGCTCAAAGAAGGCGCCTACGTGCCTCTGTGCCGCGCGACGGACAAGCCCCTGTCCGATCATACTCTCCGGGAGAAGTTTGGCGAGCTGGAGGCAATTGCGGGCGTGGAGCACAGGAAGGGACGCGCGTTCTACGGCCTGCGCAGGCAGGCCACGGACCTTGCGCCCGAGTTTGCGCAGGACGCGCAGGTGCTCAACCGTATCTCCGGCCACAGCGACAGCGCCACGCGGGAACGGATCTACCAAGACCCGCAGAACGAACGAGTAAGGGCGCGGGCGGCGGAGGCGCGCCGCAGCATGCGGGCGTTTCTTACGGAGGCGGACCAAAAGAAAGCCGCATGAACCTATCCCACATCTATCCCACCCCGGCAGGGTGCCGGGGCGGGCAGAGGGGCGAAAAGCGAGTAAAGACGGGCACTTTCGAGCACGGCGGGCCGTTGCTGGGGGCGGCGGCAGCGGTGACACGGAGTCAACGGAGTTAACGGAGTTTTCTTGTGCCGTTTCCGCTGCTCGCGTGGTGTGAGGCGGGATTCCCACGTGTCGGGTGCGGGTGGGGGATGTCGACGAGGCAGGATCTTTTGTGAGGGCGTCGGAAACGGGACGCAGATGGAATGCGGCAGGGGGCCATCCGCGTTTTCCGGGGGAACACCATTCCCGCCATCTGCACCGCGTGGCTGCAGGCGCCGGGGGGTGAGGATCGGTGGATGATGTCCGGAGCGGTCCGGACCGTGACGATCGATCCACCTGATGCGCGATCCCTGGAACCGTCCACCCGCACCATGATGGAAGGGGCGGCACGCCGCCGGACGAGGATCGGAGGATTGACGGACCCGCCCGAAACCTTCCGCGTTCTTGAGGACGGAGCGAACGATGAAGCTCGGCAGGCTGAGCCGGAACGCGAGGGAGCGGAACCCGGTGCGGGCGGCGATTGCCACGGTGCTCATCGGGCTCTTCATCCTTGTTCAGGGCATCCAGGCGGACATGGAGGGGATCGGCGGGGGGCTCTGGTACGGGGTCGCCCTCGTTTTCTTTGCCCTGGCCGTGCCGGTGTACGCCGGCAGTGACGAGGCCGGGCTCGCGGTGATCGGCATCTTCATCCTCCTGGTCGTCCTTGTGGTGATGATCACGGGCCCGAGGATTCTCTTCCCCTGGCCGCTGATCATGGGTGCCGTGCTGTGGGCCGGAATGCGAGGCGTCGCCACGCGGAACCCCAACCCTCCCGCCTCGAGAGCGCGGGACGGGTGACAGGTGAGTGGCGTCAGGCGGATCTTGTCCCTCTCGTGTTGATGCTCCCCATGGAGGCGTCGCTGGAAACTCCCGACATGGTTCCCGCTCCGGCCCTGGCGGGCAACGCGGATGTGCGCGCCCGGGTGGATGCGCTGAACGAGCGCGCCTGGGAGCTGCGGATGCTGGACGCGCCGCGGTCCGCGGAGGTGGCGGCCGAGGCGCTTGCCCTGGCGGAGGCGGAGGGCTACGCCGCCGGGACGGCGCTGGCGCTGCGGACGCTGGGCACGCACGACTACCTGGTGCGCGCGGACTACGACGGCGCGCTGGTGCGCTTTCATCGCGCGGTGGCGCTGCTGGATGCGTCGGACGACGCGCGCGGCCGCGGCGACGTGCTGAACGGCATCGGCAACGTGCACTGGCGCCGCGGCGAGTACCCCGACGCCATGCGGCTGCACCTGCAGGCGCTGGAGCTTCAGCGCGCGCAGGGCGACCGTCCGGGCGAGGGGCACTCGCTCAACGCGCTGGGCAACGTTTCGTACCACCTGGGGGACTACGGGCAGGCGCTGGACTACTACCAGGCCAGCCTGAAGCTGCGCGAGGAGATTGGCGACACGGTGGGCGTGGCGTACTGCCTGAACAACGTGGGCAACATCCACGGGCAGATGGGCGAGTCGCGGCGCGCGCTGGAGTACATGCTGCAGGCGCTTTCCATCAAGGAGGGCGCCGACCCGCGCGCGGCCGGCATCTCCATGCTGAACGTGGGAAGCGCCTACGCCGAGCTGGGCGACGACGAGCGCGCGCTGGAGTACATGCAGCGCGCCGCCGTGCGCCTGCGCGAAACGGGGGGCCGCGACGGCGAGGCCACCTGCCTGCGCGACATCGGCCGGATCCACGAGCGGCGCGGCGAGGTGGATCGCGCGCTGGAGTTCTACCTGGCCAGCCTGCACATCACCCGGCAGTTGGGCGCCCGCGTGTTCGAGGCGGAGACGCTGGTGCCGCTGGGCGCGCTGCGGGTGCGCATGGGCGAGGTGGAGCAGGGACTGGCCGACCTGCACGCCGGGCTGGAGATCGCGCGGGAGCTGGGCGCGCGCCCGCAGGTGTACGCCGCGCACGAGGCGCTGCAGGCGGTCTACGAGAGCCGGGGCCAGCTGGAGCGGGCGCTGGAGCACCTTCGCGCCTTTCACGCCGTCTGGCGCGACGTCTTCAACGCCGAAACCAACGCGCGCATCAAGAGCGTGCTGGTGCGCGCCGAGGTGCAGCAGGCGCAGCGCGAAGCGGAGATCCTGCGCCAGAAGAACGACGAGCTTACGGCCGCCTACGACCGCCTGCGCCAGGCGGACGAGGAAAAGGCCGCGCTGCTGGGGCAGCTGCGCGAGCAGGCGGTGGAGCTGGAGCGGCAGACGCGCGAGGACTCGCTGACAGGCGTGAGCAACCGCCGGCACCTGGACGCACTGCTGGCGGTGGAGTGGGAGCGCGCCCTGCGCTTTGGGCGCGCGCTCACGGTGGCCATGCTGGACCTGGACCACTTCAAGTCGGTCAACGACCGCTTTACGCACGCCGTGGGCGACGAGGTGCTGCGCACCGTCGCCCGCATCCTGCGCGACAACACCCGCGGCGTGGACGTGGTGGCCCGCTACGGCGGCGAGGAGTTCTGCCTGATCCTGGTGGAAACGCGGCTGGACGAGGGCGCCCGGCTGTGCGACCGCCTGCGCGGGCTGGTGGAGAGCTACGACTGGACCGCGCTGCGCGCGGGCCTGTCCGTCACCATCACCGCCGGCGCCGCCGGCCTGCACGAGGCCGAGGACCCCGACGCCCTGCTCGCCGCCGCCGACCTGCGCCTGTACGCGGCCAAGCACCAGGGCCGCAACCGCGTCTGCGCGGATTGAGCGCCCCACCGCCGCGCCTGACGCCTGTGCGCGGAGGCACGTTGCCGCTGGAGCCCCCGGTATGAGCAAAGAGCTCGATGAACTCGAGGAAATTGCCCGGCTTGCCACGCGCAAGGCACTCGAAGACTACGAGCCCATGCCGGACGAATGGGCGAAGAATCTCGTCCTCACCACGATCTTCGAAGGTGACGACCGTGTATTCGTGCTCTACGTTCCGGGCGAGCGGCGGGACGATGCGATCGTGATCAGCTCCGCGCGCGTCGATGGGACGTCCCGGTCCGTCGATGTTTCCGTCACGAACCTGAGAAAGCGGTCGGTGACATGAGCCGGCTTTGGAGCGGGATGGATGTTCCTGGAGCTTCATCAACTACGTCCCGTACCCTTCCTGGCTGCGGGACGTTTTTCTAGCGTGCCGCCGGATTGCAGTGCATAATCGTTTTTGCCGTTTCGTCCCCACAGGGGCGGCTTCATTGCACTCCCGTTCTTTCGCAGGTTCCTATGGATACCTCATCGGCCGGAACCGATATCCCGGCTTCTTCTCCGTCAGAAGCCACGCGAGAGCGCATCGATGCGCTGAACGACGCAGCGTGGCCGCTGCGTTTCACCGACCGCGCGCGGGCCGAAGCGCTGGCTTCGCAGGCGCTGGAGTTGGCGGAAGCAGAGGACTACAAGGCGGGAATCGCGCTCGCCCTGCGGACGCTGGGGGTACAGCGCAACTACTTCGCCTCGGACCACGAGGGTGCGCATGAACTTTTCGCGCGTGCCCTGGCGTTGTTGGATGCGGCGGGGGAGACGCGTGGCCGGGGCGACGTGCTCGCGGGAATGGGCTATGTGCACGAGCGGCGCGGCGAGTACGCACAGGCCTCGCGGCTACACCTGCAGGCGCTGCAGATTCATCGGGCCAGCGGCGACGGCGTCGGTGAAGCCAGGTCGCTCAACAACCTGGGTGTGGTCGCAAGTCAGACGGGCGAGTACGCAGCCGCCCTGGAGTACCATCAAGCCAGCCTGGCGATTCGTGAGTTGCAGGAAGACGAGGGAGCTGTGGGCGCCTCGCTGATGAACATAGGCGCTCTCTACGGTCATTTAGGCGAGATCGAGCGTTCGCTTGAGCATACGGCGCGCGCACTGCGGATTCACGAGCATTCCGACCGTCCGGCCGCCGCCATCTGTCTGCACAACATCGGCACTACGTTTCGACTGCTGTGCGAATACGACTCGGCGCTGGAGTATCTCGAGCAGGCTGCCGAATCGTTCCGCGCCCTCGGCAACGCCAGCGAGGCAAATTCCCTCTGCGAAATCGGGTGCGTTTACGAGGCACGAGGCAATGACACCGCGGCGCTCTCGTATTTCCTACAGAGTCTCGAACTGACGCGTCGCCGGGGTGCGCGGCACTTTGAACCCGAGATCCTGGTGCATCTTGGGCAACTGGAGGAGCGGCTTGGGCACGACGCCGGACTGAAGCACCTTCACGAAGCGCTGGACCTGGCGAAAGAGCAGGGCGCGCGTGAGCAGGTTTACGCCGCGCATGAGGCCCTGGCGGGAGCATACGAGCGGGTTGGCGACACGGCACGGGCTCTGGAGCACCACCGCGCATTCTACAAGGTGTGGCGTAGTGTCTTCAGTACCGAAACCAACGCGCGCATCCAGAACGTCCGTGTACGCGCGGAGGTCCGGCAGAGTGAGCGCGAAGCCGAAATCCTGCGCGAGAAGAACGAAGCGCTCACGCTCGCGGACGAGGAGAAGGCGCGGCTCGTGGAGCAGCTTCGCACGCAGGCCGCCGAACTGGAGCGGCAGACGCGTGAGGATGCGCTCACCGGTGTGTCCAACCGCCGCCATCTCGACACGCTGCTGGCTACGGAGTGGGAGCGTGCGGTTCGCTTCGATCGATCGCTTACCGTTGCGATGCTGGACATCGACCATTTCAAGGATGTGAACGACCGCTTCTCACACGCTGCAGGTGACGAGGTGCTGCGGACGGTGGCGCGCATTCTTCGCGAGAACACGCGCGGCGTGGATGCCGTCGCCCGCTACGGTGGCGAGGAGTTCTGCCTGGTCCTGGTCGAAACGGATCTGGAGGATGGTGCGCGGCTTTGTGACCGTTTGCGCGCGCGGGTGGAATCGTACGACTGGGCCATGGTCCGCCCGGGGCTTGCCGTCACCATCAGCGCAGGTCTGGCCGGATCCCACGAGGCCGAGGACCCCGACGCCCTGCTCGCCGCCGCCGACCTGCGCCTGTACGCCGCCAAGCACCTGGGTCGCAACCGCGTCTGCGCGGATTGAATTGCGGGGCGGGGCCGACGAAACGCGCCGCCGGCCCGCAAGGGCGAATGAATTCGCTGCAACAACCACACGAAGTCCGCCTTCGCGGGCTGGCCGGCGGCGGCGCAGCCGTGCGGATTCGTGCACGTGGACGTTGCGGCGCACGCGCGGAGCGCGGCCACAACCCGGCGGATCGGGCGGCTCCGTCTGGAGCGATTGAAATCGCGGCAACGACTTCACGCTGTCCGCCTGCGCGGACACGACGGCCCGGCGCTGCAGGGAGTTCCAGGCACCTGCGCGTCCGCAACTGGAGGCGTCGTCCGGCTCACGTCCTCAAGGTCGAATTGTTATTTCGAAGGAGCGCCGCGCTGTACCTCCGGATGCCTCCGCATTCGGCGCGCGACTGAAATCCAGCGTCGGGTTCTCGTGGCTCGAAGTTGCGCTCCGGACGCGCTACCGTCCGCGACGGCGGACTTCGCGACTTTCCACCGGCGAATTGATTCGCTACTGGGCGGACTCGACGGACTCGGGCCGTATGCGGCGTTGCAGGCACCTTCCGCGTTCTCGTCGGAGAATCACCTGACGGCCGAACGCTACACGCCCCAAGACCGCCTGTGCGGCCGCGCGGGACTTCGATCGGGCTGAATCCTCTCGCGCGGCGGTGCGTAGAAGCCCGCCGATTCATGGCCGAGAAGGCGCGCTGCTCTGGCGTATCTGCGCTACCGGCCGGATCTTCCGTCGAACGCAGCCGCGCGACCCCTTGCCCATGCCCGCCGGATTGGACATCCCCGCACGATTCGCCGAAATCACCCATCCCCCCGCCGCGGACCTCCGCGCGCGGGTGGACGCGCTGGTGGACGAGGCGTGGCTGCTGCGCTTTACCGACCGCGCGCGGGCCGAGGCGCTGGCGCGCGAGGCGATGGCGCTGGCGGAGCCGGACGACTACAAGGCGGGGATCGCGCTGGCGCTGCGGACGCTGGGTTCGCAGCGCTACTACTTTCACAGCGACTACGAGGGCGCGCTGGAGCTGCTGGGCCGCGCGCTGGGGCTGCTGGACCAGGCCGGCGAAGTGCGCGGCCGCGCCGACGTGCTGAACGGCGTGGGCCACGTGTACCTGCGCCGCGGCGAGCACGTGCAGGCCGCGCGGCTGCTGCTGGACGCGCTCGAAATCCAGCGCTCCACCGGCGACGCGGTGGGCGAGGGCAACTCGCTCAGCCACCTGGGCCACGCCGCCTACCTGGTGGGCGACTACGGATCGGCGCTGGAGTACCACCAGGGCAGCCTGGGCATCCGTGAGCACACCGGCGACCGGGCCGGGGTGGGATACTCGCTCATCAACATCGGCATCATCCACGGGCAGCTGGGCGAGCCCGCGCGCGTGCAGGAGTACATGCTGCGCGCGCTGGAGCTGCTGGAGCGCGACGATCCGCAGGCGGCGGCGGTGTGCCTGGCCAACATCGGCAACGCGTACCTTGACCAGGGCGAGCACGGGCCGGCGCTGGAGTACCTGCAGCGCGCCGCGGACGGACTGCGCGCCGTGGGCCACGCCGACGAGGCCAGCTGCCTGAGCGACCTGGGCCGCATTCACCAGGCCCGTGGCGACGACGAGACGGCGCGCGCGCTGTACTTGCGCAGTCTGGCGCTGGCGCGCGACCGGGACGCGCGCATCTACGAGCCCGAGATCCTCATCCGGCTGGGGTGCGTGGAGGCGCGGCTGGGGGAGGCGGACCAGGGGCTGGCGCACCTGCACGAGGCGCTGCGCATCGCCGAGGCGCAGGGGGCGCGGCAGCAGGTGTACGCCGCGCACGAGGCGCTGTCGCGGGTGCACGAGATCCGGGGCGAGCCGGCGAAGGCGCTGGAGCACTTTCGCGCGTACCACCACGCGTGGCGCGAGGTGTTCAGCACCGAGACCAACCTGCGCGTGCAGAGCGCCATGCTGCGCTCCGAGGTGCGGCAGTCGCGCCGCGAAGCCGAGATCCTGCGCCAGAAGAACGAGGCGCTCTCCGCGGCCGACGACGAAAAGGCGCGGCTGCTGGAGCAGCTGCGCGCACAGGCCACGGAGCTGGAACGCCAGACGCGCGAGGACGCGCTGACGGGGTTGAGCAACCGCCGCCACCTGGACCGGCTGCTGGACGCGGAGTGGGAGCGCGCCCTGCGCTTTGGCCGCGCGCTGACGGTGGCCATGCTGGACCTGGACCGCTTCAAAGGCGTCAACGACCGCTTCAGCCACGCCGCGGGGGACGAGGTGCTGCGCATCGTCGCCCGCATCCTCCGCGACCACACGCGCGGGGTGGACGTGGTGGCGCGCTACGGCGGCGAGGAGTTCTGCGTGGTGCTGGTGGAAACGCGCAAGGACGAGGCGCTGCGCCTGTGCAACCGCCTGCGCGAAACCGTGGCCGCGTACGACTGGTCGGTCATTCACCCCGAGCTCACCGTCACCCTGAGCGCCGGCCTGGGCTCCATCGACGAGGCCGACACCCCCGACGACCTTCTGGGCATCGCCGACGCACGCCTGTACACCGCCAAACACGCCGGCCGCAACCGGGTCTACGGATAGGCTGCCGGCCCCCATCTCTCTACGCCCGCTCTACCCCTCCTGACCCTTTCCACTCCGCTACCAACGTGGCGGAGTTGTGGCGCTGGATGCCCATCTTTGCACACGATCCGTCGGCCTGGAGGTCGACGCCGGGGTTTGTGCGTGCGCAAGACCTTGGACGGCCAACGGCTTGATACGATTCGCCGATCCACCGGCCTGCGTGCTCGTCTCTGGCGGATTCCGAGAGTGGAAAGGCAACGGGGTGGACGTGCGCTGCGGATGGATTATCTTCCGGCTGGAGCGGCTGTTCACTCTGTTTGCCAGGGGGGGATGAACGTGGAGATTCCCGAGGAGCTGGTCGAGTCCGTTCGCGCGCGAAAGTGCATCCTGTTCGTCGGCTCCGGGCTGTCGTCCCTGGCCGGATTTCCGACGTGGCCGCAGCTGATCGACCGGCTGGTCGCGAAGGCAAAGCGCAGTCCGAACGCCCGGCTGCAGGGGCTGGAAGCGATGGAGGCACGGCGCGACTACCTGATGCTCGCGGAGTTCGCGCGCGACACACTGGGGGCGTGGGACTACACCCGGGTTCTGAAGAAGGAACTCGACCGGCCGATTCCCTCATCGCCCGTGCACCGGCTGATCGCGGGAACCGACTACCGCGGGATCATCACCACCAACTACGATCGCCTGCTGGAGACCACGATCACCCAGGTGAGAAACCGGGCGCCCAGCACGTTCACCACCAACGGGATCGAGGCGATGGGCGAAGCGCTGTTCAATCCCGACCTGTTCATCTACAAGATGCACGGCGACATCCTGTCACCCGTGAGCCTCGTCTTTCCACCCGCGACTACGACCGGATGATTCTGAGAAATCCGCACGTGCGGAGCTTTCTCTTTGGCGCGGTGCTGAACCACACGCTCCTGTTTGTAGGCTACAGCCTGAGCGATCCGGACTTCAACCTGCTTCTGCGCGAGCTGACCCTGATGTTCGAGAACTACGTGCCCGCGCACTACGCGCTGCTCCCCGACACGGGCGCGTTTGAGCGGGAGCATCTGCTGGCGCGGATGAACATCCACGTCATCCCCTACGATCCTGCCGAAAACCACCGCCAGTCCGCCGAGGTGCTGCGGGTGCTGCACGACCTGGCTCCCGCGCCCCTGGCGATCGCCGCCTGAGGCGGGAACTCGGGGCCACGGCCCTGGATGTCATATTGTTTCTGCTAATTCGCTGTGCATTCTGGCTTTACAACTACATCTCACGCGGAGGCGCGGAGTACGCGGAGACGCGGAGAAGCGTGATTTTCTCCGCGTCTCCGCGCCCTCCGTGTCTCCGCGTGAGCCCGGCAGTAGAACTCGGAGTGCACGTCGAATCGTGGAAATCGGTATCAGGGGCGGTCCGACTATCCTTTGCTGAAGGCCGTGCGAGGGCCCGGACCCGCTCTGCCGCAGCGCGACAGGGCCATCGTTTGCCCGTACCGCGCCCGCCGGGGAGGTGTTATCCTTCCGGCGGGCGCACGCGAACGGGTTGGATGGACGTCCATCCCCCGAATCCACCGACTTTCAGGGCCGGCGACAGGATGGCGAAGGACAGGGCGATCTTTCAGGACGAGCAGGGGCGCAGCTGGCTGGTCGAGATCCAGTTCGGGCACCCGTCGCCGTCGGAGCTGGGGATTTACGCGGCGCGCTTTCAGTGCCCGGAGGACCCCAATGAGCCCGTGCGCGTGGGCTTTCTGCTGCAGGACGACGTGGAGATGGAGGACGAGGAGGGGCTGCGCGAGGCGCTGGCGGAATCCGATCCGGCCGACGCCATCGGCTGACAACGTTGCTGGAACGCGCGGAACGCACCGGCTGATCCGCCGCCCGCATACCGCGCGCGGCGGCAAGGTGTTATCCTTCGCGACGGGCGCCGCAGCCGGCGTCGCGCCGGCTCCAGCGGCACCCCCGCCGCCCCGCCACACGCGGGGCGGCGGCCGCGTTGAACCATCGATCGCGTGACCAATCCCACGACCGAACCCGCCCGGCGCTCCGCCGTGCAGCACTTTCTTTCCGCCGCGGCCCGAGAGCTGATCCGGCGGGAGATCGCGCGCGCGCGCGGCAACGAGGTGTGCTTTGTCGCGCGCGTGGCCGAGGCGGGGGAAGTGGTGGAGCCGCGGGTGATCGGGCGGGGGCACGCCAGCGCGGTGCTGGCGCTGGTTCCGAAAGACGCGCCGCAGCCGGGGCTGCTGATCCACAACCATCCGTCCGGCCTGCTGGAGCCGTCGGAGGCGGACTTTCGCGTCGCGGCGCAGCTGTGGGAGCTGGGGCTGGGCTTCGCCATCACGGACAACGAGGCCAGCGAGCTGTACGTCGCAGTCGAGCCGCCGGAGCCGGACGAGAACGAGCCGCTGGACCTGGATGGCATCGATGCGGACCTGGGGCCCACCGGACCGCTGGCCGTGCGCCATCCCCGCTACGAGGACCGCCCGCAGCAGCGCGAGTTTTCGCGGATGATCGCTGGGCTGTACAACACCGGCGGCGTGGGCGTGGCCGAAGCGGGGACGGGGACGGGCAAGTCCGTGGCCTACCTTCTCCCCGCCATCCGCTGGGCGCTTCAGAACGGCGAGCGCACGGTGGTATCCACCAACACCATCAACCTGCAGGAGCAGCTGGTCGACAAGGACCTGCCGCTGCTTCGCCGCGCCCTGGGCGAAAACTTTCGCTGGGCGCTGGTCAAGGGGCGCAGCAACTACGTCTCCATCCGCCGCGCGCTGCTCGCGAAAGCCAGTGCGTCCACGCTCTTCGAGCATGAGAAGCAGGCGGAGCTCAAGGGGATCATCGACTGGATGGGGCAGACCAACGACGGCTCACTGAGCGACCTGCCGTTTCGCCCCAGCTCGGAGGTGTGGGACGAGGTGCAGAGCGAGACGGACCTGTGCCTGCGCGCCAAGTGCCCCCATTTTGAGGACTGCCACTACCAGCGCGCCCGGCGCGACGCGGCGCAGGCGGACGTGGTGGTCGCCAACCATCACCTGCTCTTCAGCGACATCGCCGTCCGCAAGCTGCAGGGCAACTACACGGCGCCCGCGGTGCTGCCGCACTACAAGCGGCTGGTGCTGGACGAGGCCCACAACCTGGAAGAAGCGGCCACCAGCCACCTGGGCTCCACCGTCTCGCGCCGCGGCATCTTTCGCACGCTCCGCCGGCTGGAGACGCGCGGCAAGGGCGTGTTCCCGTCATTGCGCACGGCGATCTCGTCGATCAAGACGGACCTGATCGCGCGCTCGGCCCTCGACCTGGTAGACGAGCGGATTCTGCCGTCGCTGGACGGCGCGCGCGAGCGGGCGGCGGCGGTGTTCTCCTTTCTTTCCGACGTGTTCGCCGGCTCCGACCCGGTGGTGCGGCTGGAGGACAACTTTGACGCACACCCCATCTGGGTGCTGGGGCTGGACGACGCGCTGACGGCGCTGCTGGACAACCTGACGGGGCTGCTGGAGGGGATGGAGCAGCTCAAGGAGCGCATCCAGGCCGACGAGCAGCTCAAGCAGGGGCTGGAGCCGCAGCTGGTGGAGCTGCGCGGCGCCACCAACCGCACGGGGGCGCTGATGGACGGGCTGCGCGGCGCGCTGCGGCCGGGCGAGGTGGAGACGCAGATGGTGCGGTGGATGGAGCGCCAGCCGCCCCGCGACGGCCGCGAGGGCAACCTGACGCTGAACGCTGCGCCGCTGGACCTGTCCAGTGTGCTGCGCGACGTGCTGTTCGAAAAGGTGCCGACGGTGATCCTGACCAGCGCCACGCTGGCGACGCAGAACAACTTCCGCTTCATGCGGCAGCGGCTGGGGATCGGGGCGGATTTCTCGCACGAGTTCACCGTGGAGGAGGGCGTTTTTCCCTCGCCGTTCGACTACCCCAAGCAGACGCTGCTCTGCGTCCCCACCGACCTGCCCATGCCCGCGGGCGACCACGATCCGCGCCACGACGAGGCGACGATCCGCGCCACGCTGGAGCTGGCGAAGATCTCGGACGGCGGCATCTTTGTCCTGTTTACCAGCTACCGCGCGCTGCGCCACGTGGCCAGCGCGTTACGCGAGCGGCGGGCGGACCTGCAGTGGCCGCTGTTCGTGCACGGCGAGGCGCCGCGAGCGCAGCTGGTGGAGCGGTTCGCGGCGTCGGGGCGGGGAATCCTGCTGGGCACCACCAGCTTCTGGGAAGGTGTGGACGTGCCCGGGCAGCCACTGCGCGGGCTGATCATCCCCAAGCTGCCGTTCAAGGTGCCCAGCGAGCCGGTGACGGCGGCGCGCATCGAGGCCATCGAGCGCGAAGGCGGCAACTCGTTTATCCAGTACATGCTCCCCCACGCGGCCATCCGGATGAAGCAGGGCTTTGGCCGGCTCATCCGCAGCCGCGAGGACTACGGCGTGGTGCTGGTGCTGGACGGACGCATCGTCCGCAAAAGCTACGGCCGCTACTTTACCGATTCGCTGCCGCCCGCGCCGCTGGTCAAAGGCCCGTGGCGCGTGGTGAAGGACGCCATCCTGGCCCACTACGGCGAGCGCATGCCGGCCCGGCGCGCGGGGTAGGGAAGGGCGCCGTGCAGAGCAGGGGATCCATCATCCTGTCCAAAACACGTGGGGCGGATCGCGACGATGCGGTCCGCCCCACGTGTATGGGGCGAAGATCCAGCCACTCCTATCAGGGATAGAGGAGGCCACGCCGGCTGCTTCCCGTGCCGTGACCCCCGTTCCGTACTCATCCGACATCGGAGTACCAGAGCTTCTTGCGAGATGCCATTGGCCGGTCCGGAGGGCGCTGAGTTCCGACTTGCGTACGTACGCTGATCGTGCCAATAATCACCAGATTTTGCGGGGAGCTTACGAACCTGATACCAGATCCGACAAAACTGTCATTCTGAGGGAGGCGCCGCGCAACGCTCTCCGTTCGCGCAGGAGCATGGCGCCGACCGAAGAATCTGTAGGCTGAAACGCGCGGTTCTTTCTGTCACGACCAGGTTCCCGGGCGTTGCCGGGAAAGGGGTTCCGCGCGAGGGGAGGGAGATTCTTTGGTCGCGCCACTGGCTTCGTGGCGTTCCCGAGAGGCCGACGAGGGCGCTCTCTCAGAATGACAGGTGTTTTCACGGATTCCGTATGAGCCTCGGTTATTCACGTAGCTCCAGGTATGCCGTCGCGGAGCTTTGCGGCTACGCGCGGCGAGGTGCACAGCTGGTCGATGGCTCTCGCGGGCACGTGGCCCCTTTCCCCACAGGTATCCGGGAGGAATCGTGGCGTC
>NZ_JBMDXM010000211.1:0-33961 GCF_048594345.1 Longimicrobium sp. | reverse complement strand
CGAGGCGCGCTACATCCAATCGCTCTGGGCACGCCGCTCACCCCTGGTGAAGCGGCTCGGCGTCCCGGCACCGGCCTGAACGAAGGGGGTCCGCCACATACGAAACCGTTGACGGACCACCTCAGATGTCTCTGTACCCTGACCTCTGTTTCCTGTAGTCCGACGTGAGGTGGTGGTCAGGGTTGCGCGGCCAGGATTCGATCCAGCGCTTCTTCCGACAGTCCATCGATGACCGCGAGCAGCTGGTGCGGGCTGGCGTCGGGGCCGGGCGCCGGCTCGGGCACCGGTCCGGCCACGGCCACCTCCCCTGCTCCCCCCACGACGCGGGCCAGCGCCTCCACCGTGCGGTGCTCGAACAGCGCCCACAGCGGCATCTCCACGTCCAGCAGCTCGCGCACCCGCGACACCACCTGCGGCACCAGGAACGAGTGCCCGCCCAGGTCAAAGAAGTTGTCGTTCGCCCCCACGCGCTCCACGTCCAGCACCTCAGCCCAGATCCGCGCCAGCACCTCCTCGGCCGGCGTGCGCGGCGCCACGTACCCCTCCGCCAGAGCCAGCTCCGGCGCCGGCAGCGCCTTGCGGTCCAGCTTGCCGTTCGCGGTCAGCGGCAGCGCCTCCAGAAAGCCGAACGCGGCCGGCACCATGTACTCCGGCAGGCTCAGCCGCACGTGCGCGCGCAACGCCTCCGCCTCCGCGTCACCCACGACGTACGCCACCAGCCGCCGGTCGCCCGGCGCGTCCTCGCGCACCACGACGGTGCAGTCCCTGACGCCGGGTGACTGGCGCAGCGCGGCCTCGATCTCACCCAGCTCGATGCGGAAGCCGCGGATCTTCACCTGCTCGTCCAGCCGGCCCAGGTACTCCAGCGTCCCATCCGCCAGCCACCGCACCCGGTCGCCGCTCCGATAGAGCCGGCCGGGGGCGAACGGATCGTCCACGAAGCGCGCCGCCGTCAGTTCCGGACGGTTGAGGTACCCGCGCGCAACTCCCGCGCCACCCACGTACAGCTCCCCCGGAACACCGATCGGCACCGGCCGCCGCGCCGGGTCCAGCACGTACAGCCGCAGGTCGGGGATCGCCCGCCCGATCGGGCTCCCCGATCCGCCAAATACGTCCTCCCGGCTCAGCACCCTGTAGGTCACGTGGACGGTGGTCTCGGTGATCCCGTACATGTTCACCAGCCGCGGCGTGTCGGCACCGCGCCGCTCCACCCACTCGCGCACGGAGGCGGGCTCCAGCGCCTCGCCGCCGAAGATCACGTTGCGCAACGCCAGGTCCCCCCCGCGCTCCGCGTCCACCGCCATGAACTGCCGAAACGCAGACGGCGTCTGGTTCAGCACCGTGACGCCCTCGCGCTGCACCAGTGCGTGGAACGCCTCGGGGTCGCGGCTCACGGACACCGGCACCACCACCAGGCGGCCCCCGTACAGCAGCGCGCCCCAGATCTCCCAGACGGAAAAGTCGAACGCGTACGAGTGAAAGAGCGTCCACACGTCGTCCGCGCCGAAACCGAACCAGGCGTCCGTGGCGCTGAACAGCCGCGCGACGTTGCGGTGCTCGATCAGCGCGCCCTTGGGCGTACCGGTGGAGCCGGAGGTGTAGATGACGTACGCCAGCGAATCGGGCGTGGCACCGCCCCGCGGGTTCTCCGCGCTCTCCGCCGCGATCTGCGCCCGCGCCGCGTCCAGGCTGATCAGCTCCACGCCGTCCGGCAAGGCCAGCAGCGCACGCACCTTCTCCTGCGCAAGCACGATGGGGACGCCGGCGTCGGAAAGGGTAAAGGCCAGACGATCCGCGGGATACGCGGGATCCATCGGCACGTACGCGCCACCCGCCTTGAGCACGGCCAGGATGGAGACGATCATCTCCAGGCCGCGCTCCAGGCAGATCCCCACCCGCACCTCCGGCCCCACCCCGCGCCGGATCAGGTGGTGCGCCAGACGGTTCGCCCCCTCGTTCAGCTCGCCGTAAGTCAGCGACTCCGCCTCGAAGCGCACGGCTACCCCCTCCGGCGTGCGCGCCGCCTGCGCCTCGAAGAGCTGGTGGATGCACCGGTCCGCCGGATACTCCGTTTCGGTCCGGTTCCACGCCTCCAGCACCAGCGCGCGCTCCGCCTCGCCCACCAGCTCCAGCTCCGACAGCGGCACGTCCGCGTTCGCCGCGGCCTGCTCCAGCACCCGCCCCAGGTGGCCCAGCATCCGCTCCACCGTGCCGCGCTCAAAGAGGTCCGTGCTGTAGTTCAGTCCCACACGCAGGCCCTGGTCGGTTGCCCTGGCCGTGAGAAAGAGGTCGAACTTGGCGCTCGCGGGCTCCGATCCGGCTTCGCTCACCTCCAGCCCCGGCAAAGCGAGTCCCTGCTCCACCGCGTTCTGCTGCGCGAACATCACCTGAAAGAGCGGTGTGTGGCTCACGCTGCGCTCCGGTTCAAGCTCGGCCACCAGCTTCTCGAACGGCACCTCCTGGTGCTCGTACGCATCCAGCGTCGCCTCCCGCGCCCGCCGCAGCACCTCGCGAAAGCTGGGATCGCCCGCCAGATCGGTCCGCAGCACTACGGTGTTGACGAAAAAGCCGATCGTCTCCTCGATCTCCCTTTTCGTCCGCCCCGCGATCGGGCTGCCCACGACGATGTCGTCGCTCCCGCTGTACTTGCTCAGCAGCACCTGGAACGCCGCCAGCAGCACCATGTACAGCGTCGCCCCCTCACCGCGTGCCAGCGCCTGCAGCCGCTCCAGCAGATCGAGGGGAAGCTCGATTCGCTCGTGCGCCCCCCGGAACGTCTGCGCCGCCGGCCGCGGATGGTCCGTGGGCAGCTCCAGCAGCTCCGGCGCACCGGCCAGCTGCTCCCGCCAGTACGCCAGCTGCCGATCCAGTACCTCCCCCGTCAGCTGCTCCCGCTGCGACACCGCGTAGTCCGCGTACTGCACCCCCACGTCCGGCAGCGGCGACTCATGCCCGTCACCATACGCCTCGTACAGCGCCGACAGCTCCCGGTAGAGCACCCCCATGCTCCACCCGTCGCTGACGATGTGATGCATCGTCAGCAGAAGCACGTGCTCCCGGGCGCCCACCCGCAGCAGCGCCGCACGGAAGAGCGGGCCCACGGCAAGGTCGAACGGCCGTGAGGCTTCCTCCTCGGCGCGCCGCCGGACCGCCGGCTTGCGGTCCGCGTCACCCAACCCCGACACGTCCTCCACCGGCAGCGCGAACCCGCTGAACGGCGCAATCACCTGCACCGGCGAGCCGCCCACCTCGACAAAGACCGTCCGCAGCGCTTCGTGGCGCCGGACGATCTCGCCCAGGGCGCGCTCAAGCGCCGCCGGGTCCAGCGCACCGTCCAGGCGCCATGCCACCGAGATGTTGTAGAGCGCACTCCCCGGCTCCAGCCGGTCGATGAACCACAGCCGCTCCTGCGCAAACGAGGTGGGCGCGGTCCGCGTCCCCCCGATTTTCTCGAGGAGAATCTTCCGCAGCAGCTCGCGCTTTTCGCTGCGCGAGAGCGTGCCGGCAAACTCGGAGACGACGGTCATTCCGATCTCTGGTTCTTCAGGGGTTGCGCGCCCGGCGGGCGATCCAGCGCTTCGTTCGCCGGCCCATCGGTCAGGGCGAGCAGGTGGTGCGGGTTGGCCTGACAGGGCGACCGCCTCCCATCGCCCGTGGCGACCGGAGGCGGTGGGAGGCGGTCCAGGTTCCTCTGGCGCCCGACCGCACGCCGGCTGATCCGCAGGAGCCTGAAACTACACGATGTCCAGAACTTGGGGGAACAAACGATAGCCCGGCGCCCGTGTTGTGTCAACGATTTTACCCCCGGAAAACGTAGCGGAAATGGTTTGTCTCCTTCGTCACCGCCGGGCGGTCGCCAGAAGCAGCTCGAATGGAATTGCCCGCTCGGTTTTGGCCCTGACGTCGGGAATTTGTGTCGGCTTGCGAGGAAATAACCAGCACGTTTATACTTGATTAACACGAATGGAGTTAGCGTGATCCGCGGGTTCTCGTCTCCACCTGCTCCCGAACAGAGCCCATTCCTGCGTTGTCGCAAAAGGCACGCGCTGGTTGAGCGGCATGACGCGGGCAGGCCGCTGTTCGTGTACCGCTGTGATCAGGGTGCTTTCCGGCGAGGCAAATCCGACCCTCAGTGGCGGGTAAAGATCTCTCCGGCTGTCAGATTTTCGCCCGGCGTCGCCAGAATGCATCGCGGCAGGCCCGGCGTCCCCCCCTCGAAGCGAGCAACTGAAGTGGCTGACACAACGACCGCGGCCGGGCTGCTGCCGGACAACCTCCAAGTTTCGGATGTGACCACGCCTGCCCCAAGCCTGGACGCAGTGGTTGTTGGCCTGGGACGAGCAGGGATGGGTCTGCACATCCCCGTCCTGGAGAAGATTCGCCTGTTCAGCGCCGCGGCTTCACCCTTCGGGCGTGTCGTCGGTCTGGTCGACGCCGTGGAAGTGGGAACCAGGCGCGCGCTGCATCGTCTGGAATACGACTTTGGATACGACCCGGGACGGGTAAGCTGCGCGACCTCGCTCGCGGGGCTCAAGGGCGTCGATCCGGACAACACCATCGTGCACATCTGCACGCCCGCGGACGATCACGCATCCACGCTGCGCGCCGCGACCGCGGCCGGATTCCGGCGGATCATCGTCGAAAAGCCGTGCGCCTCCAACGCCGCCGACGTCGATGAGATGCAGCGTATCGCCGACCGCACGGGTGCCAACATCGGCGTGATCAATCCCTATCTGTACAGCAGTTCCGTCGCCAGCTGCAGGGACAAGATCCGGCAGGTGGGGCAGCAGCCCCACTACCTGGAGTTCGAGATGTCGAAGCCGCGGATCACGCCCACGCTGGCGGGCCGCTCACGGCCGGAATCCGTGATGGACGTCGAGCTGCCCCATCAGATCGCCGCGGCGCTGCACCTTACCGAGGCGTCGCGATACCGGGTTCTTCGCGCCGAAGTGCGGCACATGCACTACCGGGAGACGGATGCCGATGTGTGCCAGGTGGTCCGGAACATGGGCGTCGGCATCCTGGTCCTGGAGCTGGACGAGTGCATCGCGGTCCTCATCTCCTCCCTCGACGCGCTGACGCGCACGCGGGTGCTGAAGCTGCGCTTTCCCAATAGCGAGCACATCGAAGCGTTTCTGCCGGTGACGGGGGATGACCATACCAGCGTGGTCATGGAGTACTCCGGCCGCAACACGGACGGATCGACCGAGCAGACGCGGGTCGCAAAGCTGCCCGACGACATGCTTACGCGATGCCTGTTCGACACGTACTCGCGGTTCGTTACCGATACTCCGCAGCTCAGCGATCTCGCCTTCAACCGCAAGGTGATCGACGTGATGGACAAGGCCAAGACGTTCGCACGGATCCGCCGGTAGGCCACGTTGCCAGCGGATCCTGGGTGAGTGCGTTGGGTACCGCGCTTGCTCCGGCTCGTGGCTTCGGTGGCGCGTGGGTCGCCGGCTTCAGGCGTGCCTCGCACACCGGCTGAGGCCGCCGCGAGCAGATCGGCAGCCTCTACGCCGGCGCGGTACATTACCACCGTCGTGGGCGTTCTCGCGCAGCGCGGGGGCGCCCCTTTCCGAATGTACGTCGACTACACGATGCCAGAGGGTGAATGGGTGACGACGCGGTGAACGGCGAGGCAGGCTACTGGCGCGAGACGCTCGCCGGCGCCCCGCCGCTGCTCGAGTTGCCGGCCGACCGCCCACGCCCCGCCGCGCAGAGCCGCCGCGTGGCCGTGACCGGCGCGCACTTCGACGCGGAGATCCTGGATGGCGTGCGAACGCTGGCCGGGCGCGAGGGCGCCACGCCGTTCATGGTGCTCCTCGCCGCGCTGGACGTGGTCCTCTCGCGCTGGTCCGGCCAGGACGACGTCGTCGTCGGCACGCAGGTGGCCGGGCGCACGCACGCCGCAGCCGAGCCGGTGCCGGGGATGAACACCCTGGCGCTGCGGGTGAGCCTGGCGCAGAACCCGACGTTCCGCGAGCTGCTGGGGCGGGTGCGCGAGACCACGCTGGCCGCGTACGCGCACCAGGATCTCCCCTTCCAGCGGGTGCTGGAGGAGGTGCATCCCGAGCAGAGCTTGGCCCACGCCCCCGTGTTCCAGGTGATGCTCAACCTCCTCGGCCTTCCGGACGGTGCCGTCCCCGGCGACGGCCTTGAGGCGTCGGCGGCCGGTCTGAGCGGCGAGGTGTCCAGCACGTTCGACCTCGCGCTGAACGTGGGTGAGCGGGACGGAGGGATCGACGTCCGCCTGGTCTACGCCGCCGACCTCTTCGACGCGCCGCGGATGCGCGAGCTCCTGGCGCAGCTCCAGGGCGTGCTGCGACAGGCCGCGGCCGCGCCGGAAACCCGCGTGGGCGCGCTGTCGCTGGCCACGGAAGCGGCGCACGGCGTCCTTCCTGACCCTGCCGAGCCGCTGGACGAGACCTGGCGCGGCGCCGTGCACGAGGTCTTTGCCGCGCGGGCGATGGAGACGCCGGACGCGCTGGCCGTCGAGGACCCGCGCGAGCGCTGGACGTACGCCGAGCTGGACGCCGCGACCGACCGCATCGCCCGCGCGCTGGCGGATGCCGGCGTGGGCGTGGGCGATGTCGTCGCCATCACCGGCCACCGCAGCGCCGCGCTGGTCCGGGCGCTGATGGGGACGATGAAGAGCGGCGCGGCCTTCCTCGTCCTCGATCCGGCCTACCCGCCGGCGCGCCTGGCCGAGTACGTCCGCATCGCCTGCCCCGCCGCGCACCTCCACCTTTCCGCCGCGGGCGACCTGCCCGACGAGGTGGCGGTGCTGCTGGCGGAAACCACCCGCACGCGCGTCGTCCTCCGCCCGCGCGGCGCTGGATCGGCCGAGGACGTCGACGGGCTCGGCTCCGCGGGCGATGCGCCCTCCGTCCGCGTGGGCCCGGACACGCTAGCATACCTGTCGTTCACGTCGGGAACCACGGGGACGCCCAAGGCGGTGATGGGGCGGCACTCCGCGCTCACGCACTTCACCCCCTGGCTGGCGTCGGAGTTTGGTCTCTCCTCATCCGACCGCTTCAGCCTCCTCTCCGGCCTGGCGCACGACCCGCTGCACCGCGACGTCTTTACCCCGCTCCAGCTCGGCGCCTCGGTCGTCGCGCCGGAGCCGGACGGGATTGGGACGCCCGGCTACCTGGCCCAGTGGATCGTCAGGGCGGGGGTCACCGTGGCGCACCTGACCCCCGCGATGGGCCAGCTCCTGGCCGACACGGCCGAGGATGAGCGGATGGTTTCGCTGCGCCGCGCCTTTTTCGTGGGCGACGTCCTGCGCCGCGGCGACGTGCAGCGGCTCACCGCGCTCGCCCCCAAGCTGCGCGTCGTCAACTACTACGGGTCCACCGAGACGCAGCGCGCCGTCTCGTACCACGTGGTCGATCCCGGCACCGAGCAGAAGGAGATCATCCCCCTGGGACGCGGCATTCCCGGGGTACAGCTCCTGGTCCGCAACGCTGCGGACCAGCGGGCCGGCATCGGTGAGCTGGGCGAGATCTGGCTGCGCTCGCCTCACCTGGCCGCCGGCTACCTAGGCGACGAGGCGCTGTCCGCCTCGCGCTTCGTGGCCAACCCATGGACGGACGATCCGCGCGACCGCCTGTACCGCACCGGCGACCTGGGCCGCTACCGCCCGGACGGCGTGGTGGAGCCCATGGGGCGCGCTGACCAGCAGGTGAAGGTGCGCGGCTTTCGCGTGGAGTTGGGCGAGGTAGAGAGTGCCCTGGCCTCGCATGCGGCGATCAGGGAGGCCGCCGTGATCGTGCGCGAGAAGGGCGCGGGCGACCGCCGCCTCGTCGCCTACTGGGTCCCCGCCGAGGGATCGGCCGAGCCCGACACGGCCTCGCTGCGGACGCACCTCAAGGCGCTGCTGCCGGAGTACATGGTCCCGGCCACCTACGTGCGGCTGGACCGGCTTCCACTGACCGCCAACGGCAAGCTGGACCGCCGCGCCCTGCCCGAGCCGCCGCGCAGAGCGACCGCGCGAGCGTGACCGGCTCATGTTGATGTGGGCACCCGTGGTTGCGGCGCAAAACTAACCAGGATTAGGGATCGATTTACACGGAATCCGACTTTACTGTCATTCTGAAGGAGGCGCCGCGCGACGCTCTTCCTTCGGCTGAAAAGCCTGGCGCCGACTGAAGAATCTCTACGCTGGGCGGCAGGATCTTTCCGTTGCGCTCAGTTCCCGGGTGTTGCCCGGCGGGGGTTCCCCGCGAGGGAATGGAGATTCTTCGGTCGCGCTGCACAGTCCGGCGCGACGCCGCGGCTCCACAGCGGGCGCTTCCCTCAGAATGACAGGTGTTTTCCGGGAAGTCGATATCGCAGTACGGACCTGGAATCTGGGCGCGCATAAACAGGCAGCGGAACCGACGATAGCCGGTTCCGCTGCGTTTTTACTGAGGCCGAGGAGAGAAGACGACGGCGAGTGTGGTCAACAAATAAAGTTGGCTAGTAGCAATTCAACAACACCGCGGGTTTCCGCACATGTCCTTCCATAAAGTCGGCTAGTACTGAACTGGCTCCAACCGGTCGGCAAAGTGGGCTAGTACGGAAACCCAATCGCCGTCGACTTCAGACCGACGAATATGGACACACTGCCGGGGAAGCACACCACCCGATCGCAGCGGCTGATGACGCCGGATCCTTCTTTCGCGGCCGCGCCGCCGCGGCGGTATCGGCTGCCCCGTCCGGTACGGGCGCGTACGGAGTTGCAACTGCTGGCTCGGATTGCCGTGGACCGATCGTGACGCGAGCGCGGACGAGCGGCGAATTCCAGGTCAGCGCGCGCCTCATTCTCCTTACGCCGGTGGTGAACGGCCCCGCGGAAAGCGTCCAGACACCCGGTGCCGAGTTCACGCTGCTCTGGCAGGTCGAAAACCGCAGCAACGCGGGTTCTATTGCTCGTAGCGGTCCTGGGACTGCTCGTGTCCTGCTGTGGGGCGGGCGATCGATCAGAACCGCCCGCCGTCGTTGCGGCCCTCGTGAACGAGTTGCTGTACCAGCGCAACCTGATTTCCGACCCCGAAGTCGGGGCGAAGATGAACGAGTACGTGCTGCGGGTGAGCCGTGACGGAACGCCGGCAGATTCGGTGATGCCGGTATTTCACCGCTGGCTCATCCGCTGGATGCGGGAGCACCCGGCGCGTGTGGATTCCGCGTGGGCCGCGCCGGCTCCTTACCGCACGAGCGGTCTTCCTTCGACCGGCTCGGGGTCCTCCGTGACCGCCCGCGTCTGTCAAAAAACTAGGAAAGCAAAAGTGACCTGAGTAAACTAGCTAAGGGGCGAATCTGCGAGTTGACGGACTGGACACCAAGGTGATCTCATACTGTTGCACCAAACTGGCGCGCTCACGGTCCTCCCGATCCTGCGCTCGCTGTGAAGGGAGATCGAGCGCGTCCAGCCGAATCCGGCGCCCGAGGAGTGGACAGATCCGGTCTGGCCGCTAATACCAGCCCTAGCCTTATGCGGGATCCCTGTGGGGCACAGATTCCAACTCATAATCCAAGCGCCACGTCGACGGGAGAAAGATGAGGAAGAGTGAGGGTGTTCCCGGAGACGATGCCAATGGATCGACTTCTTCCAGCTGGTCGCCGGCTTCCCGCACCAGCATGGCGCCCTTGGGAAGCTCCATCTGCCCCCCGTGTGGCGGAGACACCCGACCGATCAGTGCGGTGTCCAGGAAGTAACCGAGCGAGTCCGCGTCGCGGGGGACCGGGGTTGCCGCCGCAAATCGTTCCCACGCCTGCTTGATGGCGCCGCGAGGGATCCCGTACTCGCGGAGCGTGGGCCAGGGGAGGTACGGCCGGTGGAGATAGGTGAGTGCGACGGCGCGCGCATCGATGGAATCGATCCCGCCGCCCGCCGCCTCGAACAGCTTGGACGCGCTCAGCGGCGGGGTTTGCCGCACCTCCACCCGCATTGCCGTGTCGAAGGGAAGGCTCAAGCGGACGAAGGAGGTCGCCGGCTCTTCCGGGTACTTCATGAGATCCTGAAACCGTTTGCTCTCTTCATTCAGGATCCGTACCCAACGTTCGTCCGGCCTGGGATCCAGGAGTACCTTGGCGACCGTATCGAACGCGCCGGACCGGCCGATCGCGAAGGTCACGAACGGATTTACGGTGCGGATGTCGCGCGGGCTCGTCCGGGCGTCGCGGCGACCAATCCGGGGGCGGGAGATCCGGCGTATCACGAAGTCGACCTCGGCCCCGGCGTCGTGGTCGGCTCGCAGGGCGCGCTCCAGTTCTGCCAGGTATCCCTCCCGGTACACGAAGGTCATGTTCTTTCGCCGGCTTTGAAGGTCACAAGAGGGTCCTCCTCGTTCGAAACGCATGCTACCCCGTCGAAGTGGCCTCCTCCTGTGGCCAGAGCAAAGGTGAAGAATGCCCGTTCCAGCCTCACGACGGTATGCCGGCTCTCCACCTGGACCTTTTTCCCTACGCGCTCGGAAAGCTGGATCAACACGACGTTGTGTCCGATCACACCGGACAGGGGCGGCCGATTCCACATGTCCACGTGGTAGCGAACCCGGTGGTAGGCCAGCCCCCACTCCCGGGCGACCGCCTCGACCCGCTGGTGCAAGCGGTCGGCGCTCCAACCCTGCCGCTCGAGCAGGCCGCTGTACTCCCGGGCCGCGGAGGCGTCGAGCTGCTCGGCCGGAAATGCCTCGGTGATGTACTGCACCGCCAGCACGACCTCGTCCAGCCGCCCGACTCGTCCGCCTTGCTTGAAGTAGGTCCGCACCGCATCCCACGCACTGCGCGGGACGTGGCCTTCCGGGGTCGCGCGCGCGCCCGGGAACCACCCGAGCCGATTGAGGCGCTGGTAGACTCCGGGGTCCACCTCCGTCCGGGGGTCGTCGAGCCAGAGGAGTAGGTGCTCGATGTCGGCGCCGCTGACGTGGGCGTACATCTCCAGCGCGGTGACGGACCTGCTCCATTCGTTCTGTGCGGAGTGGGGCTTGTCCTCGCGAAAGTGGGCGGTGGCGTCACGGCTCGCGAGCAACCCACTGCACTCGTTCGCGAGCTCCAAGCCGGCGGCGAGGAGTCGGCGCGCGTCTTCGTGCTTGCCTTCCCCCCGCAGACGCTCGACAAAGGCACGCAGCGCCGCCGCTGCCTCCTCGCGGTCTCGCTCGGCGGTCTGGTTCCGGCGCTCTTCGGAGTGAAGGAAGCGGGAGACGCCCGTCGGCCCCAGCGCCCGCTCCATCTCCTGCAGCTCCTCGACGAGCTTCGGGTTCTCCGCGACGAAGCGCAGGTGCTCCACCGCCAGCCCGGCGTACTCCTGGTATCTGCGCAGGTCGGTGATCCGCAGCGTCCGCGTCCACTCCTCGAACTCGCTGCGGACCTGGTCGAACTCGGTCTTGGCCTTTGTCTCAATGTCGTTGCCCGCCTTGGCAACGACTGCTTTCATGAGTGTGTCGAGCCAGCCCGGCTCGCGCTCCGTGAAAAGAGCATCGAGGGTGTTGGCGGCCGTCTGCGTCGCAGTTCCCGCCTGCTCGATCAGTTCCTGCAGCTCGCCGGTATGCTCCTGAACCGTGTCGACGGCGGCCCGGAGTTCCTCGGTGATGGTCTCGGCGGACGACAGCAGCGCTTCAATGGGCTTCGCAGCCTCCCGCTCGGCCTCCGCCTGCCTGCCGACCGCTTCGACCATCTTCTGGTGCGCGTCGAGCACCTGGAGGTACCGCCCCTCCCAAGGCACTTTCGTCGGTCCGCGCGGCGGGCCGCCGTCCGGCGGCGAAAGCGGCCACCATCCTTGCCGGCGCCACCAGGTGGCTGCCAGCATCCCCAGGACCAGGACGACGGCCACCCCCAGACCGATTTTCTCCGCTCCCGCGAACCACCCACCCTCTTTCACGGGGACCAGCCTGAGGCGGATGACGACTGGCGGCGCGCCCGCGGCAAGGTTCAGCGGCGGCAGGTCGCTGAGCGGATCGACCGAGGCGGGAAGGTGATCGCGGCCGACAAGCCAAACCGGGGTGAGCACGATATCGTCCACGACACTCACTACAGTTCCGTCCGTGTCCAGATCACGCGTGCCGGTGAAGACCCACCCACCGTTCGTTCGGCGCCAGAGCGAGCCCAACCTGCACGACGCAACGGTGAGGCGCTCCCGGCAGAGCCGTCGCACCGTGTCCGGGGCGGTCGTGTCCGCTCTGGCCGTGCGCGTCGAATCACGAGCGGGAGACGCACCCTCCCTCCGGATGGCGGCGGCCGTGTCGGTGCCGGCCGCCGGCAGGTGAAAGGTGCGGTGCCGCATGTCGGTGAGGCAGTGCTCCTTCGCCATCTCAAACGCGCAAAGGTCGAATGCGGCCCCCGCTCGCAGCGCCGGCGCCTGCGCCGCGGGAATCAACACCTCCACGATGCTGTCCGGTGCCTGCGCCGCGAGGGACACCGCCTGCAACAGGAGCAGGGCCGTGGCCCACGCAGCGGCACGGACAGCCGTGCGGCAGGGCCGGACGCGGCGCGTGGGCACGCTCATAGGCTGTACCAAGCTTCACGCTCCAGGCTTACGGGATGGACGAGCGGCGTCATCCGGGCGGGGGGCCGCAGTGAGTTGGCCTCCCCGTCGATCCTGCATTGCGCGCGGCGGGTGGCGAAGTCGAACACCAGCTGCCCGAAGTGCTCGGTGGGTACATCCTCCACCCCGCCCAGGTAGACCGTGGCCCAGGGCTCCAGCCCGTCCCGATGCTGATCGGTGGGCAGCACTCGCTCCCCAATGCGGCGCAGCGTCTCTTCGGGGATGAAATGGTCGGTGAAGTCAAGCGCGCAACGGAGCTCCGTGGAAAGCGGAACTCGCCAGGCCACCAGCGCGCGGCCCTCCTTCAGGGGGTCTCCGGGAAGGATCAGGGGGTACGGCCCGTCACTGGAGATGCCCCTGGGGGCCACAAAGATGGTGGAGCCCGCGCGGGTGATCGTCGGGTCGCGCGCGAATGTGTGCTGCGCGTACGCCGCGACTCCCCGCAGCACGGCGAGCTTGCGATCGACTGCGGTTCTGCCCACCGGATCCACTGGGACGTTCCGTCCCACCGCGTGCGCCACGCTGCTGCGCAGTCGCTCCACGAACCCTCGCGTCAGGCTGGCTCCGCCGCTGACGAAGACGCGCCGCAGCTTCCCACGCTCCGCGGCGGGGAGCGCGTCGACCAGAGCGTCGATGGCGAAGGAAAGGTAGCGCTCGAGCAGTGCGTCGGTCTCCTCCTTCGTGACCGCGAACCCGGCCGCATAGCTGTCGTCGGGCGCCGCTCCTGGGGCGGAGCCTTCCGACAGGTGCCTCTGCTTGTGCGCGCGCGCGCGGGGCAGGACGTCGGTCCGTGGACCCTGCCCCCCGGGCGGGGCCGCGCCCGGAGGGCCGGGGTCCGGCGCGTCGCGCGCCGCGAGGAAGAGGTCCAGGTCGATGCCGCCCACCGGGAGCCCCGCGCTCACGATCATCTGGATGGGGCTGGCCGGCTCCTCCTTGACCCGCCGCACGATGGAGAAGTCGGTGGTGCCGGCCCCCGCGTCCACGATCAGCACCCGCGCGTCCTCCTCGCCCTTGAGCATCTCCCACCGGCTCCAGGCGACCGCTTCCGCCTCGGAGAGCACCTTCACGTCGGGGAAGCCGTTCAACTCGAGCGCCGCGGCGACCCCGAACCTCACGCCGGTGACCACCACCGTCACCGCGTCTTGGGGGAACGCGTTGGGAACGGTCACGTAGACGCGGACGTTCGCCGCGTCGCCGTTCTCCACCGGGCGCGGCCGCTCCGGTCCGGGCCCCGGCAGGCGTGCCTCCCGGAAGAGCCGCGCGGTCACCGCGGCGACGTCGCGGACGACGGCCGCCTGCCACGCCTCCGACTTCGGATGGCGGGCTTCCGCCTCGATCAGCCGTTTTATCGACGGGAAGCTGCGGTACGTCGAGCCCTGCTGCTTCTGAATGTCGAAGCCGACGGCGTAGTTCTCGGTGAGCCACGGACGATCCAGGGCGCGGCTGCGGTAGACGGTGCTGTCGCACAGACGGGGGTCGATGTCCGGGTCGGGGGTCGTTCCCGGCGGCGTCAGGTCCAGAAAGGTCGGCGCGCCTGTCCGCTCCACCACGGCCAGCGCGATGTTGCCGGTTCCGAAGTCGAGCGCGTACTCGTGGGGAGCGCGGATCCGCGGCTTCCCCTCGTCGTCTGCCGGAAGCTGGATCGGCGGCACCGGCAGCTTGGGGCGCAGGGGGTAAGAGAAGCGCCGGAACAGTGGCACGTTGCGAATGCGGCTCCAGAGCTGCCGGAAGAGAGCCATCGGATCCAGGAGTCGTCTGAACATCGTACCTGCCCAGGGAGATGAGGTCACGCGTGACGCCGACCAGCCACCGTCACGCCCACTCCAGCATGCACGTGCCGGAGCGGAGCACCCGCACCTGCAGCCGGTCGGACGGGCGGTCGGGGGGCACCTCGCAGGCGAGTCGGACTTCCGGGGTGGCGGCTCCGTCCCGCTCCTCCATCCGTTCCCACAGCTCGTCGGCCGGGGCCGTGCGCTCCGACCCGTCGCCCACCACATGCGACGAGTACACCAGCGCCGCGCGGTCTGCGTCCGGGATGGAGATCTCAACCAAGATCCCCTCCGGCGGAACGGGCAGGCCGGCGGCCAGCAGCGTTCGCCCGGCGTACCGGCGCTGCCCGACCCGCTCCAGGAGGACCAGGTGGTCGCGCAGGAACGACTCGCTGGGGCTGATCCGCCGGTCTTCCAGGCACAGCATCCCGAGCGCCCCGGTCGCCACCGCTCCCTTGAGCCGGTCGGCGCGGTAGGCCTCGCTTCCGCTCAGCGTTCCCGCCCACACCACCACCTCCAAGCCGGCGTCGGCGGCTACTAGCCCCTCGCGCACCAACCGCGCGTGGAGCTCGTCGCGCCACCCGAACGCCAGCGAGCCCCGGCCGGAGAGGATCACCCGCTGGAAGCAGAGGTCCTCCCACCCGGTCCGCCCCTGCAGGCGCGCCGCCAGGTTCCGGAGCGGCACGTCCAAGGCCTGGTGAAAGTACGCCTGAAAGTGCTCGCTGTCCCGGAACTCGGGGAGGTGCCCGGCCGGCGGGGGAACCGCCGAAGGGACGGCCGGATCGGTGAAGAACCTCCGTTTGCGGGCGTCCCATGCCTGCTGGGTCCCCTTTCCCAGGTCTTCCTTCCCTCGCCAGAATCTCCAGGCGGCGTGCGAGTAGGCGTCTCCCGCCGCCCGCGAGACAGCCAGCCCTTCGATGCGGACCTCGCTCACGTCGTCCGCGCTATACACGGTTCGCGCGGCCGCGTAGTCCACCGTCCCCGCGCCCACGTCAACGACCAGGATACGCTCGGGGATGCGCTCGCGAGTGCGGGCCAGGGCGTCGAACACCACCGCCTCCGCTTCGCGCAGGACCACCACCTCCAGCTTGCCGCGCCACGCGCCGAAGCTTGCTGCGAACCGCTCGAGGCGCTCGGGGTCGAGCCCGTCGGGAACGGTGACGACCAGCACGTACCGGTAGCCGGACGGGTGGAGCGTAAGTCGCTGCGCCGCCTCTGGCGCAGCGTCGTCCCACCCCTGGCCGAACCCGTACGCGAACGGCTCGGGGCTCTCTCGCGCGCCCTCCACCACCGTGGCGAGGGCGCCCAGGAACTGCTCCACCCAGTCCCAGAGGTAGGGGCTCGGCAGATCGCGCATGAGCTCGGCTTTCAGCGAGGAGATCTCCGCCTGCGGGCTCCACTCTCCCGCCGCCACAAGCCGCGCCCCCCGCACCTGGCACGCGCTCCCTAAGTCCTTGCCCAGTCCAGCTTCGGGTGGGCCCGCCGTGGCGGACGCTCCGGGCGCGAGCGGAAGGGTGCGCGGCATCCCCAGGAACACGATCTCGCGATAGCGCCGGCGCGCGTCGACCATCGCCACCCGCGTAGCACTGGTCCCCAGGTCCACCGAGATGCCGTACAGGAACGGAACGGGGTACCAGGGGACTGCGAGCGAAGCCGTCTGCACCGCCCTCTCTACCTCCTCCCCGGCTCGGGAGCGCCACCACCCCTGGACCTTCACCTCGGCCTCGCCGCGCACCGGGGGTTCCCCGGTGGCGGGGTGCTGGTACGAGGCGTAGTAGATCTCGACGTCGTGCTCGGTCGTGTCCAGGTCCTCGATGACAACTTCCTGGACCCGGTCGCCCTGCTGGTTGCGAAAGAACGCCTCGAACGACCCGCGCCCCTCCATGTCGCGCAGCGAGCCCTCGACCCGCAACCGCAGGGCGATCGCGTCGGGACGCCGGCTCGCTTCGCCGGCGCGGTGGGTGACGCGGACCACGCCGAACCTTTCGTCCTGCCGCTCGGCGCCGGCATGGCCGAGGAAGATCCCCCGGTAGCGCAGGTTGTTGGCGGGGAGCAGCCCGAGCTGCGGGTCGGCGGGCCGGGCGCGCAGCACCTGGAGCGCGAAGCCCAGGTATACCGGGTCCCCGGGCACGGCTTGGAACCGCCCGTTCCCGGCCCGGCGAATCGCAAGACCCAGTTCCACCGCACCCTGCATCCCGACATCGCTCCCCGCGCCGCGGAGGGCGGCCAGGTCCACCACGGCAGGCGCGGCGGCCAGTGCCACCTCGCCCACGCGGACGCGGCGCGACCAGAGGTGCCCTTTCCAGGTGAAGGTGGCCGAGCGCCCCTTGGGCTCGGCCAGCTGGACCACATCCGCCGGGTCCTGTCCGGCCCGCACGGGAATCTCGGAGAATGCGTGCGTGCGGACGGAGACCACGCACGAGACCCGCCGCGGCGGTCCCGCCAAGCGGACCAGCTCCACGCCGTACGGCCCCGCCGGCGCCTCGCCGAGTTGAAGCACGGTCCGCGGCGCTTTCGGCGAGCCGCCCGAACTGGGAATGACCACGCGGGCCCCCAGGCGCACGGGAGTCTGCAGCCAGTACAGCGTCCACCCGAGCACCCCGACTCCCAGCAGCGCCAGCGCCGCCAGCAGCCCCGCCTCGATCCACTCCCGGCGCGAGAGCAGGTGCTGGGAGTAGAGCCGGGTGACGCGCAGGGTGTGCCGGGTGGGGGGCACCGGGAGCGGCGAGGCCCCGCCGGGGCGCAGGCGCGTCTCGATCTCGGTGACGAGCTGGGCCGTCGTGGTGTCGCGCTCTCGCTCGCGGGCGAGCCGCGCCCCGAAGTGGCCGTCCGGGGCGCAGCGCCGGACCAGAGCGCCGAAAGCGGCGCGTCCGGCGGGGGCGAGCGTCGCCGCGAGGCTGTCGGCCCGCAGCACGAAAGGGAGCGCGACCGTGGTGGCGTTGCGCCGCCACGTGCATGTCGCCTGGCCGCGCACCAGCACCAGCCGTGGCGCGTCACGTCCCGCGGCGAGGGGCGTGACCGCGACGGCCAGCGCCGTGCTCTCCATGAGCCGGGGCCAGGGGTCGAACAGCGACGGGCTCCACGCTTGGTGGGCGGGGAGCCCCACCCGCTCCTCCGCCCCCGGCGCGTACACCCGGACCGGCGCGCTGGCCGCGTCCGCCACCCGCATGTCCAGCCTCTTTCCCGAGATGCGCCACACGGTCGCTTCCGACCCGACGGAGCCGCGGGGCCCGCCCGTGCCTTCGAAGCTGAAGTCGTAGGTGCGCAGCGCTTCTTCCCAGTACTCCGTCACCGCGTCGGCCGCCCCCGGGGGCTGGAAGTCGCGGCCGATCTCCTTGGCGGCCGAATTGACCTCGTTGATCCGCTCTCCCACCTGCACCCAGATCCACATCACCTCGGGCGGAGGCGGGGTCCCGAGCCGCTGCAGGGAGTCCCGCACCAGCGAGTACTGCACGGGGAAGGTCAGTAGCGGCCGGGAGAAGCCCAGCGTCGCCAGCGGGAGGCCGCCGGCCTCGTCGGCGCACTCCGCCGCGCGTCCCACCAGGGGGCAGGTGACGTGCCGCCGGATCGCCTCGTCCACGCTGTCCGCCGCGGCTCCGCGCACGCGCCAGAGCCAGAAGTCAGGGCCCGGCTCCCGGCCGGGAAGCGAGAGCATGGCCGAGAGCGCGCGTGCCGTGCGCCGCACCCCTGCCGGGTTCCCCTCCACTCCGGTGGATCTGGCGAAGTACGGGTCCGCGCCGTCCGCGAAGACGGCCACCACGTCGCCGGCCTGCAGGCGCAGGTCGGGCCGCTCGCGGAGAAGACGGCCCACCGTCAGGCGCTGCTCGCGGAGGAAGCTCCCGTACCCTGGGGCGAGGCTCTTCGCGGCCCGCCGCTCGAACGTGACGATCACCAGGCGGTCGGGAACGGAGTCGGCGGCGGCCTGTGACCGGGCCGCCGGCGCTCCCTGCGCCAGGAGCAGCCCGGCCAAGAGCGCCAGCATCCGCGGCAGGACGGCGGCGGGGCGGGTCACGGCGCGGGAGGGAAGAACAGGCGTGCCGCGGGTGGGAGCTCGACCAGCTGTTCCTCGCCAGGGTCTAGGACGCGGAGCTCGCTTCCGCGGCGCAGCGCCGGGTAGCCGCCCAAGGGCGCGGGAAGCCCCGAGAGCGGAGTCCCTCGCTCGTCCCATTCCCGCAACTCGTCCCGGAGGGACACCGACCGGAGCGGCGCGGGCGCGGGGCCCGTCCAATCGGAGTCGGTCGCGGGAACGATGGAGAAGAGCGCCAAGGGCCGTTGGGTCAGCCGCACTTCCCGCAGGGTCTCACCGACCCTCACCGACCCCAGGTAGAGGCCCGTGGCCAGGTCGCCGAAGAACCCGTGCAGGAACGGCTTCCCCTTCACCACCTCCACCAGGAGCCCCTCCGCGCCCGCCCACTCCGACGAGGAGATGCTCAGGCGTAGCGTGTCCGACGGGAGGGAGGCGGGAGATTCCTGCCGCAGGGTGTGCCCGTAGGTCTCCGGGCCGGAGGGCATGCCCCCTCCGGTGCCGTTCCCCCCGGCGGCGGGCGAGGCGACATCGGCCCAGCGCACTTCCGTTCCCTTCGCGGGGCGCAGCGGCGCCTCCGGCGGGCGGAACGCGGCGGCTCCCAGGACCAGGTCGTAGCGCCACGCGCCACGCCGCAGCTCAACCGTGTCGACGGCGCCCTCGCGCACGTGCACGGGGCAGAGCGCCTGCTGCAGCAGCGAGCGCGGGCCCGCGAGCGAGAGCGGCCTGACCAGGAACACCGCGTCGCGTTGCCGCCCGCCGTCGTGTGACGCCATGGTTACCACGCCGACGCGCACCGCGGCCAAGAACCCGCGGAGGTACAGCCAGCAGGCGTTTTCGCCGAACAGGTCTAGGTACAGACGGGCGTCGTTCTCGCTCCCTGCCGTAAGCGCGTGAGAGGGGGACTCCGCGCCGCGCCGGAGCACGCGCGCCTCGCCCTCTCCCGGCGGACTGGCGCCATGCACACAGAACGCGCCCCACGGGGCGGACCTCAAGCCAGGCCGCGCGGGCTGCACCACCAGGAGCGGCTCGCCTCCCGCCGCCCACTGGGCCGGAACGGGGGAGTCGCTATGCTCGTGCCTCCATACGCGCTCAGGGTCCCACCACACGTGCCCTCCCACGGGAGCGAGCACCCGGGCAGCTACCTCCGTGCCGCGGTCGTCGCGCAGTATCCACGTGCTGCGCGCGCCGTCGTCCCCACGCTCGAGCGGCTCCAGGTACAGCCCGCGCCGCGCTACCGTCGAGCCGTCGTCCTTTTCGTCGCCCACGGTGAGCGCGTCGTCGGCCACGGCTCCCCGCGGCGCATCCGTGGGGGAGGCGGCCTCGACGCTCCCGTTGGCGGAGCGCCAGACCGGCCGCACCATCGCCAGGTGGTGATCGTCCGCGTCCGCCCCCACCGTCTCTTCGCGCCACTCGAGGGCGCGCGCGCGCGTCTGCACCAGTTGCACGGCGGGGACGCCCGCGGCCAGCCGGAACTCGTAGTCCGGCCAGGGGAGGTCTCGCCAGGCGACGGGCGGAATTCCCTCGCCGGCGTCCCCGGAGAGCCGCCACCACCGCGCCCGGTACGCGAGGCGCACCGGGGGAAGGTGTGTCTCGTGCTCAGAGAGGAGCTCGGCGGTGAGCGTCGTCGCTCCGGCCGCCACGATGCGGTCGGGAAGGGCCGCATCGCGTGGGACAGCGGCGTAGAGGCACGCCGGTAGGCCGGCCTCCGCCGCGGTCACGGACGGGACGAACCGGTCTCCCACCCGTGCGCACAGGAATCGGACGGGGAGTTCCGCCGCGAGGCTGGGGGGCGGGGCTCCGACGCGCACCGGGTCGGTGAGTTCCACCGAGGCCCGGTCGGGGCGAACGGCGCCGGGCGCGAGCGGCTCCCGCCCGGTGAACGTCAGCCCGGCGACCCCCGAGCGGCGAAGGGTCACCTCGACTCCGATCTCCTCGAAGCGCCAGCGGACCTCGTGCCCGTTCAGCACCAGTGTCTCCATCCACCAGGCCGGGAGCTCGTCCAGCATCCAGCGGGCCTCGATGCCGTAGGCGCCCTGCTCGTCCAGGGTATACGACCAGGACCGCTTCGGCTCGGAGGTGTGAGCTCCGGCGCGGAACCGCCCGGCTTCGGTGTCGCCGATGGCCACGTCGCCCTTGAGCACCGGGCAGTCACGCGCCTCCACGCCCTCCAGCACGAGGCGCACGGACATGGCCGACCCCCCCTCTAGCGTCAGCTCCCAGGGAAGCGGCTGTGGGAAGGGGTGCCGGTGGCGGGTGACGCTGCGCTCCGCGGGGTCCAGGCGCTCCCACACCAGCTCGCGGTCCACGCCGTTCGCCGCGCTCCGGACCGCCTCGGACAGGAACTGCTGGAGCGCGTGTTGGACGACCTCCTTCTCCTGTCCGCGTTCCGCCATTTCTACCCGCAGGGGTCCGCCCGGGGGGTACCACGCCGTGCCACGAAGGATCGCCATTCAGGTCACCAGGGCAGGTAGATGAGGGTTCACCGGGAGAAGCGGGCCCACCGCTCGACGGCCCGCGCGAGCTCGCCGCCGATCTCCACCGCGATGTCCGCGGCATCGTCCACGATCACTACCACCACGATCCCGCTGGAGGGCCACCCGGGCCGCGGAGGGGCCACGGCGACGAAGGCGTGGTGGCTCTCCGCGCTTTCCGCCGCCCCGGCCCGCGGGCCGAACACGCTCGCGGCCCGGTCCAGGAGGTCAGCCCACCCCAGGGGAGCGAAGCGCTGCACGCCTCCGGGGTTTAGGGCCTCGCAGGCGCTTGCCCCCGCACCCCGTCCCGGGGCGCCGACGAAGATGGAGAGGAGCGAATCGGCGGGGAGGGAGCTCCCGCGCTTCGCGAGCGCGGCGTGGAGCCCCGCCCCCCGTTCGTCCGGCGGCGGGAGCGGGACGCCGCGCACCCCGCACGCGTGCCAGAGGTGCTTCGGCCAGTCGAACTCCCCGGGGAGCACCCGGCTCCCCGGCGGCGGTGGCGGCGTGATGGTTCCCGTCTTTCCGCCCCACCCGGCCGCCACGAGTTCCCCGCGCACGTCGGGCGCGAGGGCGCGCCAGGCCGTCCCTGCGCGCACCACGGCCTGCAGCGCGGCGGTGACCACCTCCCGGCCGGTGGGGTCCAGCACCAGGCGGCCCGAGCGGGGGCCAGCGCACCCCGACTCCACCAGGCAGGGAGAAACCGCCCATCCCCGGGAGTGCGCTGCCGGGCCGTACAGCGCCGCCAGCCCCAGGGCCGAGGAGCGGTAGTGCCCCTGCCCGATCATCAGGAAGCCGAGTCCGGCATCGGCGCGAGGTCCGAACACCGCCTCGTTTCGCCCGATGCGGCGGACCTCCGCGGTCCCGTCGCGGAGAAAGGTCTCGATCTCAGGGGTGCTCCCCACCGTATCTTCCCAGAACGTTCCGGGGCTGGGAACGCTCGGGTAGTTGAAGTCGCGTCCCGGGACGAGTTGCACGCCGCTCGGGCCACCATCGAGCCAGTCGTTGACGAGCGGCACCTCCACCGCGGCGCCCCGGTACCTCAGGCTCAGCCCGCTGCTGGGGGCAAGCCAGTCCGCCCCGCCCGGGACCGGCTGGAACCCGGCCCGGAAGAGGGTGCCGGAGAGCGACGAGGGAGGACGGGCAGGGTTCCCGTCAGCCGCCAGCCCGGCGAGGATCCGCCCGTAGAGCCAATTTCTGCCCGGCGTGAAGACCTGCAGGGCGCCGCCCGCCGCCGCTACGTCCGCGGTGTGCGGATCGCCTTGGCGGCGTGCCCCGTTCCCCGCGCGCAGCGGTGCGGCGGGGGCGCCGGCGTACTGCACCCCAACCAGCTGGAAGAAGGAGTTGCACGACTCCCTGAACTGGAACGCGACATCTTCGCGCGAGAAGTGGATGCCGTCCGCGGGGAGCACGTGGCGGCAGCGCCCGGCACCTGCGCTTACGTTCAGGACCGCTTCCTCGCGCCGCCCGCCGGCCCGGTCGCGGAAGACCAGGGGAAGCCGTCCCTCGCCCGCGAGCTCCACCGTACCCGCCCCCGGCAGGCTCCCCCGCGTGTTGGCGAGGAGGTAGAGCCCCGTCACCTTGGCTGTCGACCCCACCGGGCCGCGGCGGGTGAACGCGGCATTCTGGAACGGAGTCGTCTGGCCGCTGTCGAGATCCCACGCGCTCGCCGCCGGTGGGCTGTCCGGGGCTCGCACCGCTTCCGTCAACGGCCAGTTCACGGCGGCCAGAACGGCGCCCCGCTCGGCGTCGAAGATCACCGCGCTCACCGCCGGACCGGGGCGGCGCTCCGGCGCGTGCACCGCGGCGTCGGCGATTTGCGCGACGATGGAGAAGGCAGCCCACTGGAGGTCGGGGTCCAGAGTCAGCGCGACCGGGGCGGTGGCTCCGCCAGGCGGGACCGCGGCGGCGTGGTCGCGCAGCGCCTTCTCCACCCCGGCGAGCGCCCAGGGATCGCCGACCACCGGCGCGGCGCCGGCGTCGAGGTAGTAGTCCCGTGCGTACGCGCGGCGGCCGGTGCGGCCGTCGGTGGTGGCGACCACCGCACCGTGCGGGAGGAACTCGTGCCGGAACTGCACGCGCGAGCGCCCTTCCCAGAACAGGGTGTCGCCCGGCGCCCAGCGGTACGCGGCGGGAATCGGGGCGCCGCGGGCGCGGAGCGCGTCGCACGGGCCGGAGGTCTGCACCCGAAGGGAGCCACCAGCTTCGGCCGAGTCGGCGATGGAGAGACGGCACCCGTCGCAGCGCGTGGCCGGGTCCGCCGACCAGCCGGGCGCGGCTCCGTCTTCGGCGATGCCGACGAACCCCAGGGGAAGGGTGGTTCCCGGCGTCCCCCCGAGCGCCCTGGCGCCATGCGGGCCGATGCAGATTCTCCTGGCGCCGGGTGAGCCGCCCGCGACCCGGGGAGTGGGGAGGGTAAGGCGCAACGGAGGGGCGCCGAGCCGCTCCAGGTGCACGACGTGGCGCGCGCCCGGCGGTCCCAGCACCACCGGCGGGAGCGCCGACTCCCGCCGATGCGGCTCGCGGGTGCTTGATACCAGGCTTCCGAAGCGGACACCCCACAGGCGGACCGGACGGGGCTGGACCGGCTGGACGCCCACCGGGGGCGAGTCGCGGTACTGCAACTCCCACTCGAAGGCCAGAGGAAGAGCGCTGGGTTCCGTCAGGAGGGCGTCCTCGCCCAGGAGGCGGTTCGTCCTTTCCACCACCCGCGTGATCAGGCCGGCTAGGTTGCTGTTGCGGGCGCGCCGATATGCCCGGTCGTCTCCCCCCCGCGGCACCGGGGCGTCGCACCCGGGCCGCTCCAGCGGGCGCCACTCCACGCGCAGCGTGGCGGGGCTGTAGCACAGCCACTCGGCGTCGATCACGGCCTGCAGCACGTCTTCCGCCTCCAGGCTCCGCCGCTCTCTCGTCAGGTTTCGGGGCGTGTGGAGCGCCGCGTAGGCAAAGACGGTGTACATCGAGTCGGGTATCGCCCCGGAGGCGGGGCGCTCCGGCCGTTCCGTGGGCCACAGCCGCGACAGCCAGGCGCTGCGCCCGCCTTGGCGCGGAGCCGGCCGCTGGTGCAGCTCGATCCCCGGCCCGCGCCGCGGGTCGTCGACTACACGAGTGCAGTACGCCGCGAGCCCCAGCCAGAGCTCGTCACCGGTGCGTAGGGGATAGAACTGGCCGGCACGGAGCGGGTTGTCTCCAGTGACCCGCGCTACGGTGTCCGTCGGCGCCACCGCGCAGTCCTTTGCGGGGCCGTTCGGCACACGCAGCAGCGCGAGCCGGCCAAGGCGGTCGTCCACCCGCAGGCACACGGTGGATGGAGCGCCGGGGCAGCCTTCCACCACCCCGGCGGCGGCCGGCACCGCGTAGCTGCGGAGCGGAACGGCGACTCCCTCCTCGGGCGCGAAGGAGCTGCCGACCACCGCGCCGCGGAAGAGGCGCGCCCCGGCGATCGACAGCACGGGGATACCGCGTGTGTCCAGCGCGATCTCAACGCGCGCGTCCTCCACCCACACGTGCACGCTCCGCGCGCACGCCGGGCTGCCCGAGCCCCGTTCCACGTCCACGCGTGGCGCCACGGGCTCAACGTCCACGCAGCGGGGCCCCGGGGTCACGCGCACGCGGAACAGGGGACCTTCGTGGTCGAAACGGCCGGGAAGATACAGCCGGGTCGAAGGCGGCGTCCCGCGCTCGCCACGCCAGTAGCAGGCCTGCCAGTACACGCCCATGGCGGTGAGCACCACGAAAATGGCCGAGACCGGTGCCCAGCGCTGAAGAGCGTAGTTGCGGAAGAACTCTCCGCGGGCGGCACGGCGTGCGGCTGCGACCAGGCGGCGGGGGGTGCTCATGGTGCGTGCGCAGGGTGGGGCGGCACGGCGCATCGCACCCCCACGACGAAGGCGGCGACGGCCAGGGTGAAGGCCAGATGGGTTCCGTTTCCGGCGCTGACCCACGGAAGCGCCACCCCGGTGATCGGGAGATGGAGCGAGATTCCCGTGATCAGGTGAACGAGCCATTGGGCCACCAGCATCATCGCCACGATGTAGCCGAAGATGCCCAGCGACCAACACAGCAGGGGGCGAAACGCCTCGAAGGCGGATATCGTGAGGTCCGGGTCCAGGCTCTGCCGCCGCCGGGAGAGCGTGTCGCGCTCTCTGTCCCCTTGGAGGAGTGTCTGCTCGGCGCAGCGTACCAACAGGAGCGCCGCCACGACGAACGCCAGCGAGACCGCGACCGCCGCTGCCGGGCCGACGAGCGCGCGGACGCCGTAGAGGGCCACGTCGGAGTTGAGGTTGGGCACCCAGAACGGGGGCGTAGAGCCGGCGGCCAGCGTCCGGACCTGCGCCACCCATTCTCCCTCCGTGAGGTAGGAGGCATCATCGGCTAGGCGGAAGCGGGTGCGGACCCGCTCTATCTGCGCGGAGTTGGAACCGCGCTCCACCAGCGACTGCGCTACCTTGACCGCCGCCAGGCTCACGATCACCAGGACGCCCATGAGCGCGAGCTGCGCCTTGACCCGCTTCAGGTCCAGGGCTCCGTGCAGTTCGCGCTCGGGCTTGACGCTGCACACCAGGAAGCCGACCACGATCCCGGGCATCCAGACGGTCGGCGCGCCCAGGTCTTTCAGGAACACGACGCCCAGCAGGAGGCCGACGATCACCAGCCCTCCCCATATTAGGTACAGGCCCGCGGTGCGGCGAAGCTGGCGCTTGCCAAACATGAGCCAGCCCCAGAGCGCGATGATCAGCACCAAACCCAGGACAACCAGGCCTTTGCTGAGCGCCGGCGACAGCGTGGCTCCGAGACCGAAGAAGAGTAGAATCCCTAGCAACGCCACCACGGCCGTCGCCACCTGCAGCCAGGCGATCGCCGGCCGCCGGCCGGAGTCGGAGAGGCCGGCGGTGTCTTCCCACCTCGTTCCTCCGGCCCACGCCCAGAGGGCCGCGAGGGCGAAGTAGGAGAGCAGCATCGAGTTGCGAAGGAACCAGCGGTTCGCGATCCCCGCGCTCACGGTTCCCCCCACCAGCAGGATCCACCCCCATGCCTGTGGCGAAAGGCGCAGACGCGGGCGGGGCGAGGCCGGAGGACGTTCCCTGCGCTTCCACTCGCGCGCGGCACGGTGGAGGAACGGCAGGAGGAGCCAGACGAGCGCGATTCCACCTTCTGCCGGCGACAGACGCACGGCAGAGGAGGTCTGGTGGTCGCGCGTGATCCAGAACCCCTCAGGAAGGTGCCGGAGATTTTCCCATCCTGCCCAGAACAGGCGTGCGAACACCAGGCAGGCCAACGCTCCCATCCCCGCGCGCCAGAGGACGTTCCATGTGCTCCCCCGGGCGGCCAGGCCCCATCGGGCTCCCGTGAGCACCAGCGACACCATGACGATCCCCCGGAGGAACTCCTGCAGGTAGGTGTAAGTCCCGGCCAGACGCGGATCGAAAGCCAAGCGGGCCTGGAACTCCGATCCTGCGAGAAGCAGGAACGCCACCAGGAAGCACAGGTCTCCGAACGCGGCCCGCAACGGGCGCAGGTGTGCCTCCGTGGCCGTGGTGCTCCATGCCTCGGGAACTGCCTGGAGGAGCAGAACCAGGGCGAGGAACACCGCCACTCCCCAGCGCAGGTGCTTCTCGGCCGCCGGGGCGGTGTCTGGGGCGAATCGGAGAATAGATCCCCAGGTGTCTACCCGGATCTCTCGGGGGCGCTCCCGGGATCCGAGCGAGAGTGTGGCCGACCCGGTGAGTGGCAGGCTACCCGCCTCAGTGACGAACTGCGCCGGCGCCACCCCGTTCTTCCATACGTTGAGGACGACCGAGTCGGGGTGGGGACGGTTCCAGCAGAAGGCGAGCGACTCGGTTTCGGCGCGCGCCCCGGGTGGCAGGGAAGTGGACGGCACGGTCGTCCCCTCCAAGACCGTATCCGAAGGTACGAGGGTCGAAGCGTCGAGCAGGATGTAGGCAGCCTGTCCCTGTGCTGCTCCCGGAGGGGTGGGGCGGATCGTCAGCGTGTTGCGCCGTGGGTCGCACGCGGGGACCGGGGTTAGCCCGTTCGGGTGGTACAAGTCGGCCCGTGCGGCCGCGGGTAACACGGCCCTGAGGGGGCGGTGTACATGCTGCAGTTGCACGACTCGCGGCGTGTCGGGACGCTGGCGCGGTACATCGAACCGAAGGTGGTGGCGCTGCACGCGGAGCAATTCGCCGGGGTGGAGAGTCGCCATCGCCAGCCGCACCGGATCCTCTCCCGGCGCGTGCACCACCACCTCTGGAGGGACGCACACCGGAGGAGTGCAGCGTGTTGCTCCCACGGACGCCGCGATCCCCAGGTACAGCGAGTCGCCGTCTTCAACGCCCGCGTAGTACCCGGGAAGCCACGGTGCCAGCGTGACACTCTCCTCCCAAGGCCGAAGGCGAGCCGTGCGTCCGCCGAGCGTAAGCACCAACGGCGTACCCCGGCCGCGGCTCTCGGCCGCCCCTCCGCGTACGCCGTCCGTGAAGGTCGTTGGCTCCCCCGCCAAGTCTTCTAGCGGAGCGCTCCATAGCGAAACGCTGTCACTCGGGACGAGGGCGTCGATTGATCCGTTTCTGGCTGGCCGCAGCGGCCGCAAACGCACGCCCGGCCGGACAGGTAGTACTCTCCAGCCGTCGTCCGTCGCGGTAACCGGGGGGAGAAGGTAGAAGCCGGAATCCGGCAGGGTGCTCACCCCGTGGAGTCGGAGCCTGCCCTCAACACTTCCCGCCAACACTGGTGCCGTGAGAGTCGGCAAGGTGGCGGAGTACCCGATAACCTCTAGAACGACCAGATCCTCGCGGTTTCCGCTCGTCCCCGCAAAACTCAGGAAAAGGGCCGTGAGGAGGATGGAGGTCGGAAAGGCTACGAGCGAGGCTGATTTCACGGGAATTAGGAGTATCTAAAGGACGATATGTTTACATCGGAGTGGCGGCCCGTCATCAGAGACACGGATGATTGCACTGTCCGTCGCTCATCTTCCCGTCCCGGGCAACCGGGCTCAAGGGATAACGCGAAATGGAACTTTCCAGACAGCAGTGCCCGGCTAGCGCGGGTAGAGGTGCAAGAAGGGTCCTAAATCACTGTGATCCATCGACAGGTTACCGTGCTCACCCCTTGCCAGTCAACAACGTTCGTCTGCAGAAGCCACTAGTTCTAGCCTGGGTTGCTGCAGGTCCATCTTGTCTTGGGACAATGAGGTTGACCGTCTGCCGCCCCGCATCACCTACAAGGTTCCAAGCTTGATCCCCGCACCCCCGAGAGCGCGCGTCGGGGGGGCGCTGGTGATCGCGTGCTGGGCCTTACGAGCCCGTTCTGTGACGACATCGAACCTCCGCTGTAAGATGAACCTGCCCTCCGTATACCGGGCGCTGCTGCTCGTAGCGATCTCGGGACTGCTGGTGTCCTGCCGTCAGGAGAGGATCGATCGGAACCTCCCGCCGTCGTTGCGGCCCGCGTGAGTGAGCCCGGGGCGGGAATGAGTGGGAGCCTGCTGTGCACGCGTACAACGGCGGTGACGCGCTATTCAAGTTCCTTCGCACGCAGGGCTTCGTGCTGCGATCACGTCCGGGTCATGTCGGAGCGCGTGCCTGAGCGCGGGCGTGAACGGTCCCTGTGAATCTTCACCTCGCGCTGGGTGATCCGGCAGCGGTTGGCCAGCGGATCAGAGGAGTCGCTCTTCATCTGAGCCCCGCGCGTCAGTGATGCGCTCCTCCGCTAGTCGGGTCAACCCGCGGTAGAACTCGCGCGCGACCCTGGAGAGGCCCGGATCCTCCGAGAGTGCCCGTCCTTTCTCCTGGATCTGCACGAGGGGAGGCCACGGGCTGCCCACTATGCCGGCCTCCGAACCCTCGGTGGCCACCCTGCGGACCACGTCGTACAGCGTGGTCTGTACGGTCTCGAGCACGTCTAGGCCCGCAGCATTCGCCCGGGCCAGGAGGATCTGGATGAAGTCCGCCCGCTCCAGAAGAAACTCGGGTCGGGCGACGCGAAGTAGCTCGCATGCGGCCAGGACGCCCCGCACGCCACCGCCGTCGATCCATTGGCGCAGCACGCGGAGCCCTGTGTCCCCGTAGCCCGCCGAAGCCAGAGAATACAGCCACGGTATCCAGCTGGCCTCGGGCGGGGGCAGTTGCAGGAACGCGTCGCGGATCTCCCGTAGCATCTGCTCGTGGTCCGGGGCGGCGAGGAAACCCACCAGCGCCTCCGGCCGGACAGACGGAAGAGGCTGGTACGGAGAGGTTTCCCCCGCCGCGCGGCGGATGCGGGCGCGGAGCATCCGCACCACGCCGCGCGGGGAGCCGCGGGAGGCCAGCCCCAAAAGCTGGTACACGGACGCGGTGTCCAGGTGCTCCACCGGTATCAGCTTCTCCAGGAGTGCGTCCCACACGGACGGGGATAGCGCATCCCGAACGGGGTGCCACGCAACGAACGTGTCGGCGAACCGGTCGGCCACCTCGGCACTGCGCCCCAGTTCCATCGTCAGGGCCAGCTCCGTGGCGCGCTCCGGGTCGAGGCGGGCGAGGAGCCACAAGGCAGGGAGCGCCTCCCACTGCACCCGCGAGTCCGGGTGTGCGAGCGTTTGCTCCAGGAGGTTGTCCGCGCCATCGAGCGGCGGCCCTTCGGGATCCCACAGCGTCGCAGCGAGCGCGGCGCATTCCGGCGCGCCGCCCGCGTCCAGGATCTGCCGCGCAGCCGGAGGTACCGATCCGGCCGGGTCTGCCGCACCCACCCCAGCCACGGGGGCAGGTGTGACAGGAGCGGAGATGGTGGACCCAGCACGGCGCGCTCGCACAGGTCCGCAGTGTAGTCAGGGTCTAACCCGGCGAGGTCCGCGGCGATCGCGCGGCACGAAGCCCCTACTTGCAACGGGTCGAGCGCCAGTGCATCGATCGTCTCCATCCTGGACGCGATGCGGGTGAGGCCGTCCGCTGGGTCCGGGTACAGGCCCAGGAACTCCTCGGCCGTCTCGCGCCGCCCCGCGTCCTGCCGTTCCCGGCCACCCGGGCTGGCCGGGACATTCCTCCATGGGGGAACGTCGTACACGGCGGAGACGCCGGCCTGCAGCAGGAGCTCGGTAAACCGGAGCTCGAAGCTCCGCTCCACGGAGGCGAACGCCGCCCGGACACCCTCCGCGAGGGGATCTTCGCTGCCGCGCTCCACGTGCCGGGACAGCCGCTCGATGCACGCCAAGTGAACTAGCGGGTGCGCGGGGGCCGCGCACAGCTCCGCGAGGACGGCCAAGGCCTGCGTGCGGTAAGGGTGCCAGAGCGCCTCAAAGCCGTCCGGCAGATCGTGGCCGCCCGGCCTCACCGGCTCGTCCAGCACGTAGCCCAGGCTCTGCACGGCGCGGCGGGCGGCCCGCACGTCCTCCCCCCGCGCGACGGTGGCCACGATCGCGAGTGCGCGCTCCCGCAGGGCGGCCGTGGGCTCGGGCTGCACGAAGAGCGGTTCCCACCCCGACGAAAGCGCCGTCTTCGCGAGCACCGGCGTCAGGACGTCCAGGGGCGAGAGCAAGTGCTGGTGCGCGTCGGGCTCCGCCACCCACCGCTCCGCGGCCGTGACGACGGCGTGCTGCAACTCGATCGCCTTGTGCGGCCGGTAGCCCGCCAGCTCGTGCAGCACGGCCAGGGGATGCTGTGAGTCCAGCATGTCCAGCGGCTGGTCGCGGCCCAGCCACCAGAGGAGTTCGCAGCAATCCTCCGTGTAGTCCAGGTTGTAGGCGATGGTCCCCAGCACGGGCGGCACCACCCGGGCGAGGGCCTGGGCGTCATCCGGGCCCGCCCAGAACGCGGGATTCGGCTGGGCCATCCGCACCAGGCGCAGCGCGGGCCCGGGCTGGTAGTACGCCACCACGCCAAGCCCGCGGATCATTTCCGCCCGCCGCGCGACGTCCGCCGCGCGGAACTTCGCCTCTATCTCGTCCCAGATGCCGCGGAGCAGGCGCTCTCCCCCCGCTGCCGCGCCGCCGTGCGACCGGCGCCAGTCCAGCTCCGCCAGGTTGCGCAGCAGCGCGCCTGGCGCGGCGTCGCGAAAGGCCTCGTGCACGCGCTACGCGTACCCCGTGGATGTACCGCCGGAGTCCAGGCACGCCTCCTCCAGGATGGAGTCGGCCAGGACGTCGGGCGTGACGCGCAGCATGCGGCCCCGGCGCAGGAGCACGCCGGCGTTCTCCAGGGCGCGCAGGGCATCGAGCATCTCGTCGATCCGCACGCCGAGGAGCGCACGGGCCGCGTCGCGGAGCGCGGGCCGGTCCGGCCGGAACGGACCGATGGCCGAGGCGAGCCGCAGCACGTCGCGGCAGATCCTCGCGTCCACACCATCTCCCACCTCCCCCAGCAGCGCATCGCGAAAGGCATTCAGCACGATCTGACGGAACTCGTTCCGCTGTGGGAGCAGCCGGGGATCCAGCTGCTCCCTGCGGACGAACTGCGCCCCGAGCACGGTCACCAGGGGCGAGTCCCCGCCTAGTGCCGTGAGCACCCCGGCCAGGTGCGCGTACTCGGGGCCCAGCGCCTCGCGCGCCAGGGCGTGCGTCTCCCCCGGCGTCAGCTCGCGTAGCTCCGGCAGGTCGAGGATCTCGGACACGTCGAAGCCCGCTTGGGAGAGGGCGGCGTGAATGCCGTCCCGCGCGTACGGGCGGATGGAGAGCACCAGATGGAGCGGCGCGTGGGGTCGGCGTGCGGCGGCGAAAAGCGCAGGGAGGTCGTCCCGCTGGTGCGCGTTGTCCACCACCACCACGCCGGGCCCCGGCTCCAGTTCGTCCAAGGCCTCGGACGTGAACGGAACCCCCGGGGCGGCGAAGCGCACCCGGAACCCCGTGTCCTCCGCTGCCCGGGCGAACGCGTGGAGCACCTTGCTCTTGCCGATGCCGCCCCGCCCGGGCAGGATGGCGACCCGCTGGCTGGGCGAGGCGGCGAACTCCTGGAGTGCCCGGAGCGTGTCGCGCCTACCGATAGCGGCCCAGGCATGGTGGAACAGGTGCGCCCGGTCCATTGAGGGCCGAAAGAACTCGTCCGCGGAGACGAATGGCGCCGGCCCCGACTGTCCCAGGAAGAGGTGGCGCCACCGCGGCCCGAAGTAGGTTTCCACGAGGGCCCGAGCCGATTCGGCGGGCAGCCTGCGCACGCGCTCGGCGATGTCGTTCGCATCCCACACCTCCCATTTCGGATGTAGCACGGCTTCCCGGCGGACGGACGCCTTGGCCCGCGAGGCCAGCAGGAGGACGTAGCGGTCCGCCACGAACGGCACGGCGTTCACAGCCTCACACATTTCCGCGGCCGTGAACGCCACCACGCATTTGCACTGGAACGCCCACGTAGCCCCGTCCGCCCGCGTGGCGACGATGTCGATGCCCTGCTGGGCGTCGCCCCGCCCGCCCTGCAGGTGGCCGTGCTCCACGCCCGGCAGCCGGCCCACGAGCCCGCAGCAGAACTTCTCGAAGCGTTCCCACCCCAATGCAAGGAGGGGCAGCTCGCTGGGGAGGGGAGCCGGAGGAAGCGTCATCGGGGAGTATGGAAAGGCATCCGGGCCGCCGTCAGCCGCCGTTCAGAGCCATCGTAGGGAAGCCATCGCCAGGGGACACGATCCGTCAGATTATCGAATCTACCCGAACGTGGACAGGAGCGGATACGAACGGACGAAGCCTGCGGATTCCCCCGCGCTTCGCGTACGATGGGAAGATCCCGGCCAGCGTGGATCACCTGCCGCGCCCCCAGAGCAGTCCCGCGGCGCTGCCACGGCCCGAGGTCGATGCCGATGTATTTGGAGCCAGCCTCGCATGCTGGGGAACTGCCACCTCTCGATGGGGAAAAACGGTGCCCAAAAACAGTGCCCAAAACAGTGCGGATTTTTTCGGCGCTCGCTGGTGCTTACTGAAGCTCGCTAGCGCTTGCTTCCCATACGTGCGCGAGGGCCCTCCACGTCGCCGGCGCGGTCTTCCACGTGGCGCAGCAGATCGAACGACGTCATCGCACCTGCCCAGTCTTCGGAGCGCAGCCACTCGGCGACAGCCTTCTTCCCCGTGCGCGGCCTGCGGGGTCAGCCCCACCACGGGCGGCGTGTTGAAGACGAGATGGTGCGCTCGGCCGCGCCCTGATTCGCGACTTGCCCGGGCATCCCAACCCCACTGAGATAAATCTACTTCGGCGCGAGTCACCGGGTTAAGTTGCGTCTTTCAACTCGGCCAGAGTGTAAGCTTATTCGCTCCCCAAGCCACTTCTTAACTCTCGTCCCCCATGCACACGACCGCCATGCACCCGACGGCGAGTTCGCGAATTTTATTTGGTTTTCTGGCGATCGTTCTGCTCATCGGGCTCGCGGTGAAGCCTCGGAGTTTGCTGGATGAGGTGAGCCGGCTCGCTCCACCGCGAATGATGGCTCCGCAGCTCTCGGTCGCGTTGGAGTACCGCCGGTGCCCCCAAGCGACCGTCTCCGGCGGTTCGATCCCGCAGACCCACTGTCCGTCTCAGGCCGAGCCATTGCCGCTTAACGCAATCTCGCGGCTGTGGCGCCGCGCGCGCCACTCCCGTGATTCGCCGGAAGCCCTCCAGACCATGGCGCTCCTGGAACTGCTTTGGCCGCGGCGAGAGGGAAATTCGCTCGATCATACCATCTGGACTCTTCAGAGCGCGGCACGCCGCGGGGGATCTTCCGGAGCGCTGGCAGATCTCTCGGCCGCGTACCTAGTGCGGGCGCAGCGGACCCGGAATGCCCGCGACCTCTTGGAGGCAATGGTGGTTGCTCAGCAGGCGCTCGAATCCGAACCGAACAACCGCGCTGCCCAGTTCAACCTAGCGCTCGCGCTGGACTGGTACGGACTCGATGAACAGGCCTCGAACGCGTGGAAGCAGTACTTGATGATCGACGAGACCTCTGGCTGGGCAACGGAAGCAAGAGAGCGGGTGCGGACGTTGGCCGGCGAGGCCGTACCGCCGCCGCCCCCCGGGTCTGCGACAAGTGTTGCGGAGATCGACGCCTACGTGATGCGTGCGCCGCAGGAAGCACGGCTTTACGGCTGGGACCACCTGCTGGGAGAGTGGGGAGAGGCGGAACTGCGGGGAGATACCGCGCGCGCCGCCGAGCGCCTGCGCTTTGGGCAGGCGCACGGCAACGCCGTGGTGCGGCGGGGCGGGGTCGCCACGCTATCCCCAGCGGCCCACGCGATCCACGCTCGCAC
>NZ_JBMDXM010000210.1:0-1961 GCF_048594345.1 Longimicrobium sp. | reverse complement strand
ACGTACGGGTGGAACGACGCCGTGGACCGGCCGGACTGGATCCAGGCGCCGGGCGCGGAGCCGGTGTACATGGGATACGACACGATCACCCGCAACCCGCGCTGGCAGCAGCAGGGCACGTCGATGGCGCGGCGGGTGTGGTTCGACTACAACGCGAACGGGCAGGTGATCGCCGTCCGTTCTCCGCACGCCAGCACGGGTGCGGAGAACGGAGGCGGAACGATGCAGATGGCGTACGACACGCGCGGCAACCTGAAGCGTACGGTGAGCGCGCTGGGCTTCGTGACGCTGATGTACCGCGACGCGCTGGGTCGGGTGGTGGAGTCGATCTCGCCGGTGCACGCGGGAAGCTCGTCGGACTCGGCCTCGGTAGCGAACACGGGGCTGCGGCAGACGGTGGCGTACGACATCATGGACCGGGACACGCTGTCGATGACCATCGGGCGGGCGATGACGCTGAACCGGGTAAGCGGCATCGCGAGCCTGCACACGACAAGCGCAGACACGCTGCGGGTGCGGACCACCTACGACGACGGCGGTCTGCCGACGGAGGTGGAGCGGTGGGCCCGGCCGGACACGGCGCACGTGGGGGTGATCAGCACGAGCTACACGTACGACGCCGCGGGGCGCAAGACGCTCGAGGACGACGGGACGGGGCTGGAAACCTACGTCTACAACGCAGCCGGCCAGGTGGTGGCGCACAACACCCGGAGGTCGCACCAGATCACGATGACGTACGACGCGCTGGGGCGGGTGACGCGCCGGGTGACGCCGTCTGTGTCGTACCTGGCGAACAACGTGAACTGCAGCGACCCGTACATCCCGGGGATCCCGCGGTGGTTCCCGTGCGTCTTCAGCTTCCCCACGTTCCCGAACGACGCGTCGGGCGGATGGACGATCCCGGCGGACACGGCGTACTTCGCGTTCGACGCCGCGGGCGGGATGACGCTGGCGCAGAACGGCGACGCCATCGTGAGCCGCAGCTACTACCCGGGCGGGGCGCTGCGGACGGACACGCTGCGCATCCGGGCGTACGGCTCCGGCAGCTGGCAGCACAACTACGGGCTGGAGTACCGCTACGATGCGGCGGGCCGCACGCGGGCGCTGCTGCACCCGTACAACCTGGCCGGCTCGGCGCAGCGGGACAGCTTTGCGTACGAGCCGGTGACCGGCGCGCTGCAGACGGTGGTGGGGCGCACGAACCTGGCGTTCGGCTACGGCTACGACCTGCTGGGGCGGCTGACGTCGGAGACGATGCCCACCACGTCAGGGACGCTGGGGAACACCTACACGTACGACCTGGACGGCAGGCGGACCAGCCGCGCGGGGATCTACGGGGAGACGTTCACCTACGACGCGCGGGGCAAGGTGCTGAGCGTGGCCATCGCCGGCAGGTCCACGTTCCGCAACTACTACTCGGGGATCGGGCACCTGGTGGCGACGGAGTGGGACAACGACAACAACGCGGCGGAGGAGGTGGAGGAGTTCCGGCTGGATGCGCTGGGGCACCAGGTGTGGCGGCGCAGCGCCACCAACAACCAGCTGTACCGCGACCCTGAGTACGTGACGCTGTACACGCAGGGCACCAGCCGGGTGAACGAGGTGCGGTTTACCTACCCCGCGTTCTTCCTGGATTCCACCGCGTTCGCGCGCGACACCACCTTCCGCTCGTACGACGCGGCGGGCAACGTGCAGGACGGGTGGGAGCGCGCCTGGGGGAACAGCTACCGCAAGGTGCACACGCGCTCGTACTACGGCGCCGACAACAAGCTGCGGGCGCAGCAGGGGTACAACGAGACGGGGATCAACTTCCAGGGCGAGCGCCGGGGCTACTTCAGCGAGTACCGCTACGACGCGCTGGGCCGGCGGGTGCTGGTGCGCACGCGCCGGGATGGGCTGTGCCATGCGAGCTCGGCGAACTCCAGCACGGTGGACTGCACCAGCGGCATCGAGCGCTACGT
>NZ_JBMDXM010000021.1:0-62670 GCF_048594345.1 Longimicrobium sp. | reverse complement strand
CTTCGTGATCCAGGCGTCATGCTGCTGGAGATGGACGATCTGCAGGCACGCGCGCTGGCACGCATCCACCTCCGCTCCCCGCTTCGCCTGGTGTCGATGCACGGGGCGGGGCTGCACCGGGTCGGCGCGACGGCCGCGTCGTGCATGGGCGACTACGAGGTCTCACGCGCATGGGCAGTGGCGCTTCACGGCCATCCCGACGCGCCGGACGGCATCCTCTACCGCTCCCGCCACGACGACGACGGTCTGGCGGTCGCCTTGTTCGACCGTGCCGCGCGCAGAGTGAAGGCTGGCGAGAGTGCGCCACTCACCGATCCATCCAACCTCGCGTTTCTCGCGGAGTGCCTGAACCGGTACGGGATGGGATTGCTGGGCTAGGCTCTACCGATACCGCATCGAAAGAAAATGAGCAGAGAAACGACCGCGTTTCCCTGCTCGTTTGCGTGATAGGGAACTGAATCAGGCGCTGTCGCGGATGCCCAGGACGCCCATCTGCCGCGCCTTGGAGCCGGCGCGGTGGGAAAAGAAGTCCGGCTCACCGCAGCGGGTGCAGTGGCCGCTGACGCTCACCTGCTCCGCCGGCAGTCCCATCCCCAGTGCCCGCTCCGCGATGGCGGCGCGGACGTCGATCGGCGTGTTCTCCGTCGGCACAGCAAGATGAGGGTTGATGGCGGCGTGCACCTCGGGCCCCACCTCGTAGCACGCGCCGCAGATGGAGGGACCGCAGTGCAGCCACAGCCGCTCCGGCGCGCTCTGCCAGCTTTCCACGATGCGGTTGATGGCGCGCTCCACGATCCCCGCCGCCGTCCCCCGCCACCCCGCGTGGACCAGGGCCACCACGCGCGTCTCCGGATCGACCACGGACACCGGCGTGCAGTCCGCCACGCCCACGGAAAGGAGCACGCACCGCCGGTCCGTCACGTGCCCGTCGAAGCCGTCCATCACCAGAATGCCGGGCGAGCCGGCGTCGCGGTGGATCCAGATGTCCGCCCCGTGCACCTGCCGCGCGTGCACGGCCGCATGCATCTCCGTCGCCGCGACCAGCGCGCGCCAGCGGTCCATCGTCCGCCCCACCGGCTGCGCGCCGGAAAGGCCCAGGTCGAACGGCTCCCCGCCGCTTCCCCGCCCCGTGGTCCCCTGCGCCAGCCAGGGAAAGCGCGCCTCCCACTCCGGCTGCACCCACAGCGGCACCGCGCCGGGCGCCAGCCGCTCGGCGACAGTGCGCACCTCCATCGTGGTGGCCACCTACGGCATCCTGGCCTCGGTGGGCCCCTCCGGCGCCGGAGGGGACGCCGGCTCGGTGGACGAAGACGGGAGGGACAGGAGGGTATAGTCCTCTCCCGTTCGCCGCTTTCCTTCCAGCGCGTCCACGCGGCGCTGCAGGTCCTCCACCTCGCGCAGCACCGCCTCGAACTCGCGGCGCGGGACAAAGTCCAGTCGGTCGCGCACGTCGCCCACCGTTTCCTGCGCGCGGCTCAGCGCGTCGCCCAGAAAGTGCTTGGCGCGCTCCGGGCTAAGGTCCCCGCGCGAGCCCGCCTCCTGGATGGTTTCCTCGATGGCCTCCTTGAAGGCCGTCAGCACCCCGATCCCCGAGCGCAGCCCCTCGCCGATGGACGGCAGCCTGCGGCCGCCGCCCTGTCCTTCGTCGCTCATCGGTCCGTCTCCCTGGGCAATCATCCGCGGCTCACTGCGCGGGCTTGATGAACATCTGCCGGGCGGCGTCGTCCACCTCGGCCGCGTCGGAGCGGCTGTCGGCGCGGCGGATGTCGGCGCCCAGCGCGCGCAGCCGCTCGTCGATGCGCTCGTAGCCGCGCTCGATCTGCCCCACGTTGAAGATCTCGCTACGGCCTTCCGCCCCCAGCGCCGCGATCAGCAGCGCCATGCCGGCGCGGATGTCGGGGCTCTCCACGATGGCGCCGTGCAGCCTGGACGGGCCAATCACCAGAACCCGGTGCGGGTCGCACAGGACGAGGCGCGCACCCATGCCCACCAGCTTGTCGGCGAAGAACATGCGCGACTCGAACATCTTCTCGTGCACCAGGATGTTGCCGTGGGCCTGCGTGGCCGCCACCAGCGCGATGGAGGTGAGGTCCGCCGGGAACGCGGGCCAGGGGCCGTCGTCCACCTTGCTGATGTGGCCGCCCATGTCCAGCGTGACGTGCATCTCCTGGTCGCCGGGGATGTACAGGTCGTTGCCCCGGATCTGCACCTCCAGCCCCAGGCGTCCGAAGCCGATCAGGGTGCTGTCCAGGTGCTCCACCGCCGCGTCCTCGATGGTCAGCTCGCCCCTGGTCACCGCCGCCAGGCCGATGAACGAGCCGATCTCGATGTGGTCGGCGGTGATGCGGGTGCGGCAGCCGGACAGGCGCTCGCGCCCCTGGATGCGCAGCGTTCCCGTGCCGATGCCGTCGATCTCGCACCCCATCTTGACCAGCATGTGGCACAGGTCCTGGACGTGCGGCTCGGCGGCGGCGTTGCGGATGATGGTTTCGCCGTCGGCCAGCCCGGCGGCCATCACCGCGTTCTCGGTGGCCGTCACGCTGGGCTCGTCCAGAAACATGTTGGCGCCGCGCAGCCGCCCGTCCACCTTGAGCCGCCACACGCCCTCTTCCTCGATCACCTGCGCGCCCAGCTTTTTGAGCGCCAGAAAGTGCGTGTCCACGCGCCGGCGGCCGATCACGTCGCCGCCCGGCGGGGGAAGCTGCATCCCCCCGGTCCGCGCCAGCATGGGCCCGGCCAGCAGGATGGAGGCGCGAATGCGGGATGCCGCGGCCGCGTCCAGCTGGGTGGCCCCCACGTTGGCGGCGCGCACGCGCACCTCGTTGGGCCCGGTCCACTCCGTCTCGGCGCCCAGCACCTCCAGCAGGCTCATGAGCGTAAGCACGTCCTTGATCCGGGGGACGTTCTCCAGAAAGACGTCCTCCTCGGTCAGGAGCGTGGCCGCCAGCATGGGCAGGGCGGCGTTCTTGTTGCCGTTGGGACGGATGGTCCCCTTGATCCGGTTGCCACCGTGAACGATGAACTTGGGCACTCGGGTCTCCGACTTCTAGTTCGAATGGATGGTGGGGATCGCCCGGTTCCCGTGGGAGCCGGCACGCGCCGCGCTGGGGGGATCGCGGGCGCCCCTCGCGCAAGGATCGTGCGCGGCACCCCAAGCGGCCGGGCGGGTGGCGGTCCGTGCACCGCGCGCCGCCGGGCGCCCGCGCCGGACGCGCCCAAACGCCGCGCCGGGCCTTGCTTGACACCGTTTCCGCGCGGGGCGTAAGATTGCCCCGCGCCCCACACCCGAACTCGCAGCGAGGCCGCCCGTGCAGCTTCTGATCGCCGTCATCAACCAGGAAGAGCGGATCGAGGAGATCCTCTCCGGATTTCTGGAGATCGGCATCACCGGCGCCACCCTCATCAACACCGAGGGGATGGGCCGGCTGCTGTCGTCAGAGGTACCCATCTTCGCCGGGCTGGAGGCGCTGGCGGGGCGCACCCGGCCGCGCAACCAGACGCTGTTCAGCGTCATGGACGACGCCAAGGTTGACGCGGCGCTGGCGCTGCTGCAGGAGGTGTGCGGCGACTTTGGCCAGCCGGCCACGGGGATCGTGGTCACGCTGCCGGTGAACCGCGTCCTGGGCCTCAAGGCCGAGCTGGCGGGCGGGTGACGGCGGCGTGGGGGCCGCGGGTGCGGCTTCGAATCGAGCAATTCGCCCCCGCGTTGTGCCGCACCGACACCAACCTGGCGCGGCTGGCCCGCGCCCAGGTGGACGCGGCGGCGGAGGGGATCGGCCTCGTCGTCACCCCCGAGCTGTCGGTGACGGGCTACGACGTGCGTGACGCCGTCCACACCCTCGCCGCCGCGGAGTCCGACGCGCCGTATCCCGGGCTGGCGCAGGGGCCCGACCTCATCGTCGGCACGATCGAGCGCGACGCGGGGTTTGTCCCGTACAACGCCGCGCTGCACCTGCGCGGCGGGCAGGTGCTGCACCGGCATCGCAAGGTGTATCTGCCCACGTACGGCATGTTCGACGAGGGCCGCTACTTCGGCCGTGGCGACGGGGTGCGGGCGTACGACGCGGGGGGCGGATGGCGTGTGGGCCTGCTGGTGTGCGAGGACCTGTGGCACCCGGCGCTCGCCTGGCTTCTCGCCGCGCAGGGCGCCAACCTGCTCGTGGTCCAGGCCGCCGCGGCGGGCCGGGGCGTCGTCGCGGGCGGCTCGGCGGGGGGTCGGTTCGCCTCCTGGGACGCGTGGGAGCACCTGGCGCGGGCGGCAGCCATCGCATACGGCGCCTACGTGGCGCTGGCGAACCGCGTGGGGGTCGAAGGCCCACTCTGCTTCGCCGGCGGATCGATGATCATCGCCCCCGACGGCGCGGTGCTGGCCCGCGCGGACGACCTGCGCGAAGACCGCATCGACGCCGAGCTGTCGCTTGACGCGGTGGCCGCGGCGCGCCGCCCCTACGCTCACGTCCGGGACGACGACCCGCGCCTGGTGGCCCGCGAGATCGCGCGCATGCTGGGGGATGGATGACGGGCCCCGCGCGCAACGCCGACCGCATCGCGGAGGTGATCGGCGCGGTGGCGCGGCAGGCGCTGGCGGACCGCGGCGTCAGCCGGATCGCGCTGCTGGACGACGGTGGACCGGAGGCGCGGCTGGCCGCATCCATCCTCCACGCGCAGCTGGGGGAGGAAGCCGTGATCTCCCTCGGCACGGCGGACATCGATCCCGTGCCGCTGCTCGGCGGATCGGCGGGGGACGCGCGGCGGGTGGACGAGGAGGTGCGGCGGATGCGCGCGCGGCTGACGGACGACGCCCTGGCCGCGCATCCCGCGAACAAGACGGCGCTGCTGCTGGGCGGCGAGCCGCCGCCGGAGCCGCTGCTGCCGCTGGGCGACCTGTGGGCCACCGACGTGCTCGCGCTGGCCGGCGGATGGTCCGCATCTCCCGAGATCGAGGCGCTGGCGCGGGACGCGGGCGGCATCCAGGCGCTGGATGGCGTGCTTCGGCGGCTGGTGGACGGGCGCGACGCCGCCGCGCTGGACGCGCTGCCGGCGGAGGTCGCGAAGCGGGTGCGTGCGATGCTGGCGGCGGGGAGCGCGGCGCGGCGGCACCCCCGCATCGTCCCCAAGCTGGGCGGGCGCACGCTGTTCGCCGACCTGCAGGAGTGATCCGGATCCGCACCAGGACTACGGGTCCGGCCTGGCGAACGATGTCATTCTGAGGGAGGCGCCCCTCCGGCCCTCTCCGACGCACGGATGCCTGTGCGCCGACCGAAGAATCTGCCGGATGGGCCCACGATCCTGTCGGGCACCGCCGGGTGCGGCGCGAGACTCCCCGCCCGTTTCCGAAACGGGATTCTTCGGCCAGCGCCATGGCGCGGAGTGTGATAGACGTCTGCGCGCGGCGCCTCCCTCAGAATGACGCGGGATCGTCCGTACGCGGTTTTTCGCATTCGGCGTGATCCCAGACTTCATCAACACAGAAGGACCCGTGGGCAACGTACCGCTTCTCCTCATCCAGGCGCCCGCGCAGAGCGGCTTCGAGCGCTGGGTGGACGTGGCCGCCGACGTGGCGACCATCGTCATCGCCCTGGCCATCATCGTCGTCAGCCTGGTCGCCATCTTCGCGGCGCTCAAAGTGCGGGGGATGATCAAGCGCATCCGCGGCGACTTTGACCCCGCCATCCGCAACCTTACGGCGGCCAGCGAGCAGGCCAAGGCGATCAGCGGCACCCTGCGGAAGAACGTGGACGAGCTCAGCGGCACGGTGTCGGAGACCAACGACAAGGTGCGCCGCGCCACCGAAGCGGCCGAGGCGCGGCTGGCCGAGCTGAACGCGCTGCTGGGCGTGGTGCAGCGCGAGGCAGAGGACATTTTTGTGCGCACCGCGTCCGCGGTCCGGGGCGTGCAGGTAGGGGCGGGCGCGCTGCGGGGCGCCATCCGGCGCCGGGGCGACGAGGACTACGACGGAGAGCTGGACGATCTGCTGGACGACGACACGATGGACGCGGCGGACGCTGGTCCGCGGATCCACGTGACCCGGACGCGCCGCACCGGCCGCGACATCCTGGACGACTGACCCACCGACGGGGGCACACCGATGGCCCGACAGGACAACAACGACTTTCTCGCCGCGTTCGCCATCGGCGCGGCGCTGGGCGTGGGCGCCACGCTGCTGCTGCGGCAGGACAGGCCCAACCCGCGCAAGCAGCTGCAGAAGCGGCTCAAGCCCCAGATGCGCAGGCTGCGCAAGAGCGCGGCGAAATCGGCCAGGGCCGGCCGCATCGCGCCCCGCCCCGCGGCGGCCGAGGGAATGGAGGACGACGCCATCCGCGCCGGCCGCGAGCTGCTGGCCGAGTTTCGCGGCGAGGTGCAGCGCATCCTGGACGAAGCCCGTGGCGAGCTGCGCGAACTGAACGCCGGCCGCGGACCGCGCGACGACGGCGCCGGGCTGGAGGGCTGAAGCGCGTGCTTGCCGCCGTCTGCCTGGCCGTCGCCGCCGTTTTCCTGCTCCCGGAGCAGGCGTGGGCGTGGGGCCCGGCCACGCACGTGTACCTGGGATCGGCGCTGCTGGACTCGCTGCACCTGGTCCCCGAAGCGGTGCGCACCCTGGTGGCCGCGCACCCGTTCGACTTTCTGTACGGCAACCTGGCCGCGGACATCTCGCTGGCCAAGAAGTACGTGCCCGAGGGGCGCCACTGCCACCACTGGCACATCGGCGAAGAGATCCACAGCCGCGCGCCCAACGACCGGCTCAAGTCCATGTCGCTGGGCTACCTGTGCCACCTGGCCGCCGACACCATCGCCCACAACTACTTCGTCCCCCGGCAGCTGGTGCTCACCTCGTCCACCTCCGGCGTGGGGCACTCGTACTGGGAGGCGCGGATGGACACGCACCTGGACGAGCGCTACCGGCGGCTGGCGCGGCACGTGGTGATGGAGCACGACCACAGCGAGGCCGACGCGCTGTTCGACCAGGTGCTCAGCCACACGCTGTTCACCTTTCGCACGAACCGCCGCATCTTCCGGGGGATGATCCGGTTTCAGGACAGCGAGCGCTGGCAGTCGGTGTTCGGAACCATGGTGTCGCGCTCGCGGTGGGACCTTTCGGACCAGGCGGTGGTGGGGTACCTGGAGCGCTCGTTCGACTACGTGGTGGACTACCTGGACCGCCGCGGCGAGGCGATCTGCGCGGAGCTGGACCCCATCGGCGACCGCAACCTGACGATGAGCAAGCAGGTGCGGCGGATGGCGATGCAGGACGGCGCGGCGCAGAACCCCGCGCTGCTGCACGAGATGGCGGACAACTTCTTTCCGCTGCCGGAGATTCCGTTCGGCCACCTGCGCGCGCTGCCCGAGGATTCGCGCCACCACCTGCCGTCCAGCGTGGGCTGAGCCGCCTCGCCGTTTGGCGGGGGGTTTGGGTCACGTAGGGGTATCCGGCTTGGTGGCGTGTCCAATCTTCCGCCGGTCGGGCGGCGTTCGTCACGCCGCGTGCGCCGCTCGTCACGGGTGCATTGCGGAAGACGGTCGGCCGAAGCAGGTTTGGGAAAACGTCTGGCGCGTGGGCTGTCCCGGTCCCGATCGGCCGCGCGTTCTCGCTCCAGCCCCAGCGGCCTGCCGGCCCCGCTGGCGGACTGTTTGCAGGGCCGGATTTTCGCAGATCCACCGCCGGAAACCGCCGCAACAGGAGGACCCTATGACGCTCCGCCGCTTTGCCGCCCCCGCCCTTGCCGTCCTGGTTGCGCTTGGCGCGTCGGGATGCGCGGGGATGAGTTTCAACACCGGGTGCGGGTTCTCGTCCGCGGACCCCATGTCCGACGGCGCCAGCCGCCTGAACCGCGGCTTTCAGCTGCACCAGGCGCGCGCGCAGCACCAGGCGTACCAATACAAGGCGACCATGGTCAGCGCGCAGTTCAGCCGCGGCAACATTCGCAAGCCGGGCGCGGTGCCCATCGCGCGAACCAACTCGTCGGCCCCGCTCTGCTTCCGCTGACCGGCCGCTGGCGGTTTCCGGGCGGATGACAAGGCGGGCGGCCATTGAGAGCCGCCCGCCTTTATTCATGCGCCGAAGGTGATACCGATTCCCATGGTTCTTCGTGCATGCGGAGTTCTACTGCTGTTTTCACGAAGACAGCAGAGGGCGCGGAGGCGCGGAGAGAATGACGCTTCCTCCGCGCCTCCGCGTGAGATCCAGTCGTAAAGGTCAGAATGCACAGCGAATTGACAGGAACGGTATGATATGAGTCTGCGCCGCGTCAAGAAATGGACGGGATTGACAAAAGACGGGCTACTCTTTACGATTGAAGATACGAATGCTTTCAACCAGGAGTGCTCATGCCTGTCTCATTTAGCCCCGAACTTGAGCGCAGGATTGCGGAGAAGATCGAATCCGGTGAGTACGATTCCGCTGAGGATGTGGTCACCGACGCTCTGGATGCGCTCTCCGACCGTACTGAAGAGGAAGAAGCAAAGCTCCGTTCGCTGCGAGCCGACATCGATATCGGGATCGCGGAAATGGAGCGTGGTGAGGGCATTCCGGGTGCTTTGGCCGCGAAGCAGGCAAAGGCCGAGTTCCGCCGCCTAACGGGACGCGCGCCCTGAGCGGGTTCGCGCTTGCGCCTTCCGCACAGCGTGATCTGGTCGAGGCGGCAGGATATGTTGCGGAGGAGTCCGGAAATCCCGAGCTGGGTGACCGGATCATCGACCGGCTCATCGCCGTGATGGAGAAGCTCGCGGAGTTTCCGGGCATGGGGCGGCCGCGCACCGAACTCCGGCCCATGCTGCGCAGCTTCGTATCGCCGCCTTTTGTGATCTTCTACAGGCGAAAGGGAGACGACATTCACGTATTTCGCGTCCTGCACGAGCGCCGGGACATCAACAAGGCGTTTCCCAAACGCCGCCCGCGCTGATCAAATCCGCTTTGTCATGAACAGCGAGTCGTCGGGGGCGTAGCCGAGGTTGCGGTGGAAGTCCGCGACGGATGCGTTCCCCTGCTCCACCAGCAGGTTCAGCTTGATTGCGTCGATGGCGAAAAAACGCCGCTCCAGCTCATCCATCAGCCTGCGCCCGATCCCGCGCCCCTGCAGCGCCGGAAGCACCGCCAGGTGGTAGATCCAGGCGCGCCGGCCGTTCCACGCGCAGATCACCATTCCGGCAACCGATCCATCCGCCTCCGCCACCAGGAACGGCCCGGGATTCCGCTCCATCACCTTCCGCAGCTCGGGGAGCGTGTCGGACGGCTTGATCGTGAGCCCGGCGTCGCGCCAGACGTGGACTACCGCGTCGTAGTCGGGCCTCGCGGTACTCGCGGAGGGTGGTGAGCACTAGCGCCCGCTGGCAGACGGCGCGGCGGTGGAAAAGCGGCCGTTGCGCAGAAAGCGGGCGATGAGAAGGTGCACGTCCGTGCGGTTCATCAGAAAGCTGTGAAAGCCGTTCACCACCACGTGGTCGCGGGCGCCGGGAAGATACGTCTCGGCCACGCGCACCTTGCGGTCGCGCGCCCCGGCGATGATCCCCACGTCCACACCTTCCGGCAGCACCAGCGTCCGCGCGGTGGATTCCGGCGTCGTGCGCAGCTCACGGATGGCGGGCATCATGCTACCCAGGTGGGGCGCCCAGCGGTCCGCCGCCGACGCGCCCTGGTTGGGCGGGGCCAGCATCACCACGCGCCCCATGCGCTCCGGCGGGTCCTGCGCCAGCATGGAGCGGATGACGACCGTGCCCAGGCTGTGGCCGATGAAGTGCACCCGTGGCGCAGCGCCCGTCCGCTGGCCGGCGCGGCGGGCCAGCCGCGCGCCCAGCTCCGCGACGGTACCGCGCGTGCTGGGGTAGCCAAAGTTGAGCACGCGGTAGCCGTCCGCCTCCAGCCGCCGCGCCAGCAGCCACATGGACGCCGGCGACCGCCCCATCCCGTGCACCAGCACCACCAGCTCGCGCGTATCCTTGGCCTCCGCCGCCGCCCGGGCCTCGACGCCCGACGGTGGCGGAGACACCTGCGCGGCGGCGGACGCGCTCACCCCCAGCAGCACGCCCAGGCCGGCGGCGCACAACGTCCGCGCACGCCTGCCGAGCATCCGCCGTCCCCCGCGAAGCATCGTCGTCATCACTCCCGCTCCAGACTCGTGAACGCCGGCGGGCAAGCGGTTCGCTGCCGATGAAGCCGGGGTTTTCTCACAGCATCGCCGCGCCGGACGTGTCCATTTACCCGGACCGCGGTGTCCCTCCAATCGAACATCTGCTCCGTCACTCATCCGCGCGCCATCCCCCGCATCGGATTTCGTGCCATGCACTTGCACCGCGTGACAAACGGGGCGGCGTTCTTGCCCCCCAGGGGCTGCATCTGCCCGTGTTTCCACGCCCTGCCACGAAAACCTCATGATCCTGTCGATCGTCCGCCGCACCGTGCCGGTGCTGGCCGCTCTGGCCCTTGCCGGCTGCTCCGAGTCCTCTACCGGTCCCAGCGAAACGCTCAACCTTGGCTTTGAAGACGTGACCAACGGACGCCCCGACGGCTGGGGGTACGTCGGCGGAGCGGGGTACTCCCTGTTCAGCGACACCGAGGTGGTGCACGGAGGCGAGCACAGCCTGCGGCTGCAGTACCTGGGCAACGATACCTTCGGCACCTCGGGGCGCGCCCTGCCCGTAGAGGCCGCGCGCGGCAAGACGGTGCGCTACAGCGGATGGATCCGCACGGCCAGTGTGGCGGTTACCGACGGCGCGCAGAATCCGTGGGCGGGGCTCTGGATGCGGGTGGACGGCGCGACGACCACGCTCGCCATCGACAACATGCACGACCAGGGGCCCAGCGGAACGACGGACTGGCAGCGCTTCGAGATCGTGCTCGACGTACCCCAGGAGGCGACGGCCATCTACATCGGTACGCTCCTGGCCGGGAGCGGCCGGGCGTGGTTCGACGACCTGGAGATCCACATCGACGGGCAGCCGTACCGCTGACCCAGGGAGAGGGCGGAGCGCCGCGCGGCGACTGCGGCGCTCCGTCCGCCACTCCGCATCATTCCCACTCCGGCTCCAGGTTGGCGTACTTCAGCACCACCACCTTGCGGCCCACGTTGTCGAACTCGATGGCCGCCTTGACGTCGGTGCCGTGGCCGGAAAGCTCCATCACCGTCCCCGCCCCGAACGACGGGTGCCGCACGCGCGAGCCCTTGCGCATGGACGGCAGGTCCTGCGAATCCGAATAGTCCACCTGGTACGTCTCATCTTCGTCCGCGCCGCGGCGGGACGGACCCGACGAGGGCGCCTTCCACGACGGCGCGCCCCCGAACAGCCGCTCGCGCCGCGTGGTGTACGCGCTGGACGACTTCCACGGCTGCTGGTACGACATCCGCTCGTTCACCCGCGCCGTCCGCCGCGCCTCGGTCAGCTCCTCGGGCACGGATTCCAGGAACGGCGATGGGGTGCTGTCCATGAACTGCGCGCCCCGCCGCCGCCGTTTGGCGTGCGTCAGGTACAGCTTGCGCTCCGCCCGCGTGACGCCGACGTAGAACAGGCGGCGCTCCTCCTCCAGGTCCGCCGGCTCGTCGTATGCCCGCATCAGCGGGAATAGGCCGTCCTCCAGCCCGGCGATAAAGACGAAGGGGAACTCCAGCCCCTTGGCGTTGTGCAGCGTCATCATCGACACCGCGTCGGCCTGGGGATCGTGCTGGTCGATGTCGGCGACGAGGGCTACGTGGCCCAGGAACACGTCCAGCGGCCGCGCGGATTCATCCTCCCCCGCCGCCTCCAGCTCCATCATCAGGTCCGGATCTTCCTCCTCCAGCCGGCGCTGCACCTCGGCCGCGCCGTTCACCAGCTCCTCCAGGTTCTCGATCCGGTCCTTCCCCTCCGTCCCCTCCGCCTTGAGCGCCTCGACGAGCCCCGACTCCATCACCAGCTCGCGGAGCAGGACGTCCAGCCCCATCCCGCCGGTGGACGCCAGCGCGGCGTACTTGCGGATGAGCGCCGCCAGCTCCGGCAGCGCCTTCCCCGCCCCGCCGCGGATCCCGTCAATCGCCCCCGCCTGCTCCGCCGCCGCCAGCAGCGGGATGCCGCGAGCCGCCGCGTGCTCCGCCAGCCGCGCGACGGTGGTGTCTCCGATCCCGCGCTTGGGCACGTTGACGATGCGCAGAAACGCCTCGTCCGCCGCGGGGTTGGCGACCAGGCGCAGGTACGCCAGCGCGTCCTTGACCTCGCGGCGCTCGTAGAAGCGCGTGCCGCCAATCACCCGGTACGCCATCCGCTCCCGCCGCAGCGCCTCTTCAACCGACCGCGACTGCGAGTTGGTGCGATACAGGACCACGAAGTTGCGCAGCGCCAGCGCCGGGCTGTCCGCCATCCGCCCGCGGATCTCCTCCGCGATCCACTGCGACTCGTCCGACTCGTCCGCGGCCTCCACCAAGGTGATCTGCTCGCCGCCCACGTGGTCGGTGCGCAGCGTTTTGCCCTTGCGGTTTACGTTCTGCGCAATCACGCGGTTGGCCGCGTCCAGGATGATCTGCGTGGAGCGGTAGTTCTGCTCCAGCTTGATGATCTTCGAATCCGGAAAGTCCTTTTCGAAGTCCAGGATGTTGCGGATGTCGGCGCCGCGCCAGCCGTAGATGGACTGGTCGTCGTCGCCCACCACGAACAGGTTGCGGTGCTCCTCGGCCAGCTGGCGAAGGAAGACGTACTGGGCGCGGTTGGTGTCCTGGTACTCGTCCACCAGCAGGATGCGAAAGCGGTCCTGGTAGCGCCGCAGCACGTGCGGGTTGTCGCGGAACAGCTGCACCGGCTTGACCAGCAGGTCGTCGAAGTCGAAGGCGTTGGCGTCGCGCAGCGCCTTCTGGTACAGCGGGTAGACCTGCGCCACCACCTTTTCGAACGGATCCAGCGCCCGGTCGGCGTACGTGTCTGGTCCCGTCAGCTCGTTCTTGGCCGCGGAGATGGCGCCGTGCACCGCGCGCGGAGTCCACTTCTTGGGATCCAGCTGCAGCGTGTCGCGGATGATGCGCTTGGTCAGCCCGTCGGCGTCGTCCGCGTCGTACACGCTGAAGCCGGGGCTCCACCCCAGCCGCTGCGCGTCGCGGCGAAGGATGCGCACGCCGATGGAGTGGAAGGTGCCGATCCACATTCCCGTGGGCTCGCGCCCCAGGATCTTGCGGACGCGGTCGCGCATCTCGCCCGCGGCCTTGTTGGTGAAGGTGAGGGCCAGGATGCTGGCCGGGTCCACCCCCATCTCCTCCACCAGCCAGGCGATGCGCGTGGTGAGCACGCGCGTCTTGCCCGAGCCCGCGCCCGCCAGCACGAGCAGCGGCCCCTCGAAGTGCGAGGCCGCTTCGCGCTGCTCCGGATTCAGGTGCGAAAGGTCGAACGCCATCGATCTGCGCTGCTTTCAGTCATGCGTGTAGTCGCCGCGGGAACTCGGCGGTTCGAACGGCATCGAACTGCGTCCGCGGAGCGCCCCCTCACTCGCTCAGGCTCGCACCTCCCCCAAAAAAACTTCGGGGAGGTGGACTTCGATCCCGCTTCGAACGGCATCGAACTGCGTCCGCGGGGTGCCCCCGCCCCCCGCCCCCCCCCCGTAGTTGCACACGGAGAGGGGAGAACTTCGATCCCGCTTCGGAAAGGGGCGTCGCACCTCCCTCCCCCGCGCAGTTTGCGGGGGAGGGCCGGGGAGGGGGGCGGCTCACCATCCCGCTCCACGTCGTCCGAACCGCGGCGATCCCAGCCCCAAAGCTAACCTCCCCCAGGTTGTTTTGGGGGAGGTGGGCGAGTGGTGCTCGCCCGGAGGGGGCGCCGCGGGTCGCGCGAATCTAGCTCCGCGCGCCGGATCCGCCGCCGGGATTCCCCGATTCCCCGCCCGTCCGCACGCGGCGGGCTGCAAGGCGATCCCACGGCAGGCGCCCTACGCGCTCAGTGGGCTGCGGGTCCGGCGCGCAGGGGAGCACCATCACGAAGCGCGCGCCGCGGTCCGAAGGCTCCAGGCGCAGCTTGCCGCCGTGCACGTCCTCTACGATCCGCCGGGCGAGGGAAAGGCCCACGCCCCATCCACCCTTTTTGGTGGTGATGCCGGGGTCGAAGAGGGTGGAGCGGACGGCGGGCGACACGCCGGGGCCGTCGTCGATCACGCGGATCTCCACGTGCCGCTCGCCCGGCGCCTCGGCCTCGATGCAGATGCTGCCGCCGGAGCCCGCCAGCGCGTCCAGCGCGTTCTTGACCAGGTTCTCCAGCGCCCACTCCAGCAGGATGCTGTTGCCCAGCACCGGCGGCGTTCCCTCGGCCACGTCCACGGAAAGCTCCACCGTGCGCCCCAGCTGCGGCAGGCGCACGCGCACATAGCGCTCCAGCAGCCGCAGCATGGTCCGCACGTCCACCGCCTCCGTCTGCACCGGCCGGCCGATCCATTCGAAGCGGCGCGCCACCTTCTCCAGCCGGTCCAGATCCGCCTCCATTTCCCCCGCCACCGCCGGGAGCGACGCCATCCCCTCGCGGTCCTCGTCCGGCAGCCGCAGGATCTCTACCCAGCCGGCAAGGGAGGAGAGAGGCGTGGCCATCTGGTGCGCGGATTCGCGCGCCATGGCCGCCCAGATGCGCTCGCGCTCGGTGCGTACGTTGTGGCGGATGACCGACGCCAGCGCCGCCAGCAGCCCCACCAGCGCGCCCACCTGCAGCCAGGGCACCACCCGAAGCCGGCGCACCGTGGGGGGGTCGCCAAAGTAGATGGTGCCCAGCCCGGGCTCGCTCATGGGCGGATTGTGCGCCGCCAGGTGCTCCGCGTACTCCAGCACGCGGATCATGTCGGCGGTGTCGCCCTGGGCGGCTTCGAAGGGGAGGTTTACCCAGACCGCGGGAACGCCGTCCAGGTCGGTGTAGACGATGGGAACGCGCAGCCGCTGGATGTCGCCCGAAAGCCCCAGCATGGTGGCGATGAGGTCCGCGTCGGGGTCGTTCAGCCCGGCGAGGACGCGGACGACGATGCGCGAGTGCACCTCGGCGTCCTTGCGCATCTCGCGCACCAGCAACTGGCTGTACACCAGGTACCACGCCAGGATGGCCGCCGCCAGCAGGGCCAGCGCGGTGGGCCAGTGGCGGCGGTTCACGGGCGGGCCCGCGGGTGCGCGTGGATCCGCATGGCGTGCGCGAGGGCGAAAGGGGCCGCCGGTTCAGCGCGCCCGGGGAGCGCGCTCCTCAGGGGCGGACCAGGCGGTCCGTCCCCAGGTACGGGCGCAGCGGCTCGGGGACGATCACCGAGCCGTCCTCCTGCTGGCCGTTCTCCAGGATGGCCACCACCGTGCGCGGCAGCGCCACCCCCGACGCGTTGAGCGTGTGGACGTACTCCGGCCTGGCCCCGGCCTCCGGGCGGTAGCGGATGTTGGCCCGCCGCGCCTGAAAGTCGCCGCAGTTGCTGGCGCTGCTCACCTCCAGCCACCGGCCCACCCCCGGCGCCCACACCTCCAGGTCGTACGTCTTCATCGAGCTGAAGCCGGTGTCCCCCGACGCCAGCAGAAGCACGCGGTACGGCAGCCCCAGCAGCTGCAGCACGCGCTCGGCGTGCCCGGTCAGCGCCTCCAGCGCGGCATCCGAGTCCTCCGGCCGCTCGAAGCGCACCATCTCCACCTTGTCGAACTGGTGCACCCGCAGCAGCCCGCGCGTGTCCTTGCCCGCCGACCCCGCCTCGCGCCGAAAGCAGGGCGAGTAGGCGGTGTAGGCGATGGGAAGCTGGCCGGCCTCCAGCAGCTCGTCGCGGTGCAGGTTGGTGAGCGGCACCTCGCTGGTGGGGATCAGGTACAGCCCGTCCTCGGGCAGCGCGTACGCATCGCCCTCTTCCACGAACTTGGGGTACTGCCCCGTCCCCTGCATCGATTCCCGCGTGACGACGAAGGGCGGCTCCACCTCGGTGTAGCCGTGCTCGCGCGTGTGCAGGTCCAGAAAGAAGTTGATGAGCGCCCGCTGCAGCCGCGCCCCCATCCCCTTGTAGACGGGAAAGCCGCTCCCCGAAACCTTGGCCCCGGCCGGAAGGTCGAACAGGCCCAGCTCCGCGCCGATGTCCCAGTGCGGCCGTGCCTCGAAGTCGAGCGTGCGGGGCTCGCCCCAGCTGCGGACGACGGTGTTGCTCTCCTCGCCACCCGGGGGCACCGAGGGGTCCGTCAGGTTGGGGATGCGCAGCAGCAGGTCGTCGGACTCGCCCTCCACCTCGCGCACGCGGGCGTCGATCTCCTTGATGCGGGCGTTCACCTGCCCCATCTCGGCGATCAGGTCGTCGGCGGATTCCTTGCGCCGCTTGCGCTCGCCCACCTCCTGGCTGACGGCGTTGCGCCGCGCCTTGAGGCCGTCGCCCTCCGCGACCAGGGCGCGGCGCTCGGCGTCCAGCGCCAGCACGCGGTCGAGCGATGCGTCGGCCCCGGCCCCGCGCGCGGACAGGCGCGCGCGAAAGGCGCCGGGGTCCTGCCGGATGAGCTTGACGTCGAGCATCAGTCGTCCGCCAGCCGCTCGTCGTCGCAGTTGCGGTTGATGACGATGGCCAGCCGCACCGTCCCCGCCGCCGCGTCCACCGCCAGCACCTTGGCCCGGGCGTAGTTCTGGCACAGGCCGCCCTGGGTGGGATACTGCCGCGAGCGGAACAGGTACACGCCGTTGACGGTAACCGGCACCAGCTGGTCGCCGTAGGCGCCGGTCGCGCGCGGCGCCTCCTGAATGGCGTCGTAGTTTTCCGACGTCACACGGATCCCCGCGCCGCGGTACGGCGAGCCCGGCTGGTCAAAGGGCAGGAACGAGATCCCCGCGCCCGTGCGCCGCACCGCGATGTCCCACTCCGCCGCGTCCTGCACCAGCTCCGGGCGGCGCAGCAGGGTAAAGGGGAGGGTGGCGCGGGCAATGTCCAGCGCGGACGGCTGCAGGTTGCCGGGGACGGTGATGGTGACCGTATCGGTGCTGAGCTGCACGTCACCGAGAAGCGGATCGTCGTCGCAGGCACCCAGCAGGGCCGACGAGGCGAAAACGGTGGTCAGCAGAACGAACAAACGGGCAAAGCGCACGAACCACTCCTGAGCGCAGCGCCACCCGCGCGCGTGCGCGAAACGGTGACGCGTGAAAAAAAGGCGTCTGCCGCGGGGGCGGACGCAGGGGATACCTTACGGACCGGGCGGGGGCGGCGTCAAGGTGCCGCGGCCCCGCCAGGGTTGACGGGGGCGAGCCCCGGCGGGTACGTTGACCGCCATTGCACGGCCCCCTGAACACCGCAGCGGAGAACGCCCGAATGCCCGCATTGGAGACGGCCCTGGCCTCCCTGGCCGCCCACCCGGGCGTGGAGCACGTGCTGGTGCTGGGACGCGACGGCCTGCTCATTACCCACACCGGCGGACCCGGGCTGGACGCCGAAACCGTGAGCGCCATGGTGCCGGGGATCGCCGGCGCCGCGTCGTCGCTGGGGCGCGCGGCGGGCCAGGGCGACGCGTCCACCATCGTTATCCGGCTGGACGACGGGGTGGCGCTGGTCTCGGTGCTCTCCGCCGAGGTGCTGCTGGCGGTGCTGCTGCGCGGCGACGCGGGCTTCGCGCCGCTGCTTCGCGAGCTTTCGCGGCGCCGCGGCGAGCTGGCCGGACTGGTGTGAGGGCGTACAACCCCGCCGCCGGGGCCGTGGTTCCCCCCTGCTCCCGTCGAGGATGACCGCAGACGACACCCGGGCCGCCCGCCGCGTGCTGGTGGCCGACGACGAGCCGCACATCGGCCGCATCATCCAGATGAAGCTGGAACAGGGCCCGTACGAGGTCACCCTGGTTTCCGACGGCCGCGCGGCCATGGAAGAGCTGCAGGGCGACGAGCCGATCGACGTGGTGCTGCTGGACATCATGATGCCGTACGCCAGCGGGCTTGAGGTGCTGGCCGAGGCGCGCCGGCTGCCGCACCGCCGCGAAACCCCCATCATCATCCTTACCGCCAAGGGCCAGGACGCCGACCGGCGCCAGGCGCTGGAGCTGGGCGCCACCGACTTCTTCACCAAGCCGTTCAGCCCCAAGAAGCTGCTGGCGCGCGTGGACGAGATCTTTGGCGGCCCCGCCAGCGGCGGCGGCGAGGACGGCGCGTGAGCGACACGGGCACGCGGAGCAGCGAGAACCCGCACCTGTGGACGGTGATCCTGGCCGGTGGCGTGGGCTCGCGCTTCTGGCCCGTCAGCACGCCCCGCCGTCCCAAGCAGCTCCTTCCGCTGGCCTCCGAAAAGCCGCTCATCCGCGACACGGTTGAGCGCATCGTTCCGCTCATCCCCCAGGAGCGGCTGCGGGTGCTGACCGGCGCGCACCTGGCGGAGCCGATCCTGGAAACGCTCCCGGAACTGGGCCCCGGCAACCTGCTGCTGGAGCCCCGGGCGGCGGGGACGGCGCCGGTGCTGGCCTGGGCCGCGGCCGAGCTGGAGCGGCGCGATCCCGACGCCATCATGGTGTCGCTGCACGCGGACCACGTCATCCATCCCCCCGAAGCGTTTCGCGCGCTGATCGCCCGCGCGGCGGAGCTGGCGGCGGGGCACCGGCGGCTGTTCACCATCGGCGCGCCGCCCACGCGGCCGGAGACGGGGTACGGCTACATTCGCCTGGGCCCGCCGCTGGACGCGCTGGAGGCCGACACGCACCCCGAGCCGGGGAACACGGTGGCGGAGTTCGTGGAAAAGCCGGACCGCGAAACCGCGGAGAGGTACCTGGAGTCCGGCGTGTACCTGTGGAACACGGGGCTCTTCGTCTGGCGCGCGGCCGACCTGCTGGACGGGCTGGAGCGCCACGCCCCGGAGTTCCGCGAGCTGATCCCGCTGCTGCGCGAGGGCGCCACGGAGGAGTTCTTCCGCGTGGCGCCGACCATCTCCATCGACGAGGCGCTGCTGGAGCGTTCGGACCGCATCGGTGTCGTCCGCGCCACCTTTGCCTGGGACGACGTGGGCGCGTGGGATGCCGTCGCCCGGACGCGCACGCCCGACCAGCACGGCAACGTTCTGCTCGGTGAAGCCCACGCGGTAGATTCGCGCGACAGCGTTCTCTACGCGGACGACGGCCCGGTGGTCGCGTTCGGCGTGGACGGACTGGTCGTCGTCCGCACGGCCGGCGTGACCTTTGTGGCGGACCGCGAGCGCGCCCCCGACCTAAAGAAGATGCTGGACCAGCTGCCGGAGGGCCTGCGCACGCTCGGATAAGTGCGAAAGTGCGGGAGTGCGAGAGTGCGAAAGTGACCGGCTCTGCACGCGGCGCCGGTCATGAGGCCGCTCCGGTCTACGGTGTGCATGGTCCGCGCACGGCGGACGGAATCCGCACAGACCCACTTTCGCACTCTCGCACCTTCGCACTTTCGCACTGATGGTTTCCCTCATCCTTTTCGACGACGCGGTTTCGCGCCGCTGGCAGCCGTTCGCGCTCACGCGTCCCGGCGGCGAGCTGCGCTTTGGCGCGTTCATCACCCGGCGCCGCGCCGAGCGCGTGTTCGGCGCGCGGTGCGTGGCGCATCTGGGCCCCGATCACCTGCTGGGATTCGAGGAGGGTGACGCCCCCCCCGTGCTGGGCTACGCCGACGCGCCGGCGGACGGCGACCGGCTCTTTCTTTCCGCGCGCGCGGTGCCGGCGTGGGGGAGCGGCGAGGTGTGGGCGGCGCGGCGCGGCGGCGCGGGCGCGCTGATCGTGGACGGCGAGGTGGCGGGGTGGTTCGCGCCGGACGGCACGCCCGCGCCCGGCCCGGAGTTCTTCGATTCGCCGCCTACCATCCTGGACCGCACGGGGGCGGTGGAGCTGGAGGGGCGGATGATCGGCCCCGTGTGGGAGCTGATGTCGGGTAACCCGGCGCAGGTGACGGCGGACGTGGCCGCGCTCTTTCCCGACGCGGGGACGGCGGCGCTGCCGGCGGGGAGCCACCAGTTCGGCGAGCACCCGCTGCTGCTGGGGCAGGGCGCGCAGGTGGAGCCGTGCGTGGTGTTCGACACCACGGCCGGTCCCATCTGGCTGGATGATGGCGTGACGGTCAAGGCGTTCACGCGGCTGGCCGGCCCGGCGTACGTGGGCCGCAACTCCATCGTGCTGGGCGGGCACCTGGAGGCGGTGACGATCGGCGAAGGGTGCCGCATCCGGGGCGAGTTTGCGCAGAGCGTCTGCCTGAACTACGTCAACAAGGCGCACGACGGGCACATCGGCCACGCCTACCTGGGCGCGTGGGTCAACCTGGGCGCCGAGACCACCAACAGCGACCTGAAGAACAACTACGGCCCCGTGCGGCTGTGGACGCCCGCGGGCGAGCAGGACACGGGCGAGCTGAAGGTGGGCTGCTTTCTGGGCGACCACGTAAAGACGGGGATCGGCCTGCTGCTGAACACGGGAACCGTGGTGGGCGCGGGGAGCAACCTGTACGGCGCGCTGCTGCCGCCCAAGTACGTCCCCCCCTTCAGCTGGGGAACCGGAGAGGACCTGACGGCGTACCGGGTAGACAAGTTTCTGGACGTGGCCGGCCGCGCCATGGCGCGCCGCAAGGTGACGCTCTCGGACTCGGCCGCGGGCCAGCTCCGGCGGGCCTGGGACGTTTCGAGGTAGGGCGGTACGGAGTACGAAAGTACGTTTCCGCTGCGACCGACTCTCGTACTTCACTCCCGTGCTTCAGCAGTTCCGTACTTCGTACCCTCGTACTTTCGTACCTCTTTGAAGGTTACCATCCTGGGCAGCGGCAGCCGCGGCAACGCGGTGCTGATCGAGTCCGCCGGCACGCGCCTGCTGGTGGACGCGGGCTTCAGCGGCCGCGACCTGGAGCGCCGGCTGGCCGCGGTGGACTGCGATCCCGCCTCGCTCACGGCGCTGCTCATCACGCACGACCACGGCGACCACACGCGGGGGATGGGCGTGGCCGCGCGCCGCTGGAACCTGCCGCTCTACCTTACCGATCTGACGAAGAACGTCTGCCGCGACCTGCTGGACGGCAGCGAGGACGTGCGCGCCTGGTCCAGCGCCCAGCCGGTGGAGATCGGCGGGCTGGTGGTGACGCCGTTCCTGACCGTACACGACGCCATCGACCCCGTGGCGGTGACGGTGACGGAGTGCGAGACGGGAGAGAAGCTGGGGATCGCCACGGACCTGGGCCGCGCCACGGCGCCCGTTCGCCACGCGCTGCGGGGGTGCGACGTGCTGGTGCTGGAGAGCAACCACGACGAGATCCTGCTGCGCGAAAGCCCGTACCCCTGGTCCGTCAAGGCGCGCATCGGCGGCAGCCACGGCCACCTGAGCAACCGCGCCGCCGCCGAACTGGTGGGCGAGCTGTTCCACGACGGCCTGTGCGCCGTGGTGCTGGCGCACATGAGCGAGGCCGCCAACGACCCGTCGCTCGCCAAGGAGGTTGTGGGCGAGGCGCTGGCCCGGCGCCGCTTCAGCGGGATGCTGGACGTGGCCCGCCAGGAGGCGCCGATGGAGTCCATCGACGTCACGCGGATGCGCATGCTGCGGCTCCCCGCGCAGATGGCGCTGTTTTAGCGCTCGGACCCTCACCCCGGCTCGTTCCTCGCCTGCCCCTCTCCCACAAACTGCGTGGGAGAGGGGATAAACGTCGCATCCGGCTCCGGGACGTTGCCGCGGCCGCGGTGTCCGAACCCGCGAACCGTCGCGGCGCGCAGGCCCGTGCCAGCGCGAGCAGGTGAAGCCCCGTTTTGCGAGGAACGAGCAAAGACGGGGCTTGTGGCCTTTCGAGCCGCGGCTTTAGCCGCCCTAATTCCCGTCGGACGCACGAAGGGCGGCCCTCCTCACCGGAGAGCCGCCCTTCCGCCGTTGCAGGCTATTTCCTGTTCCCTACTCCCTGCCCTCAAGCCGCCTTTTCCTCTTCCTCGCGCAGCTTGCAGTCCAGGCAGTACCGCGCGTGCGGCAGGGCTTCCAGGCGCTGGAAGGGGATGTCCTTCTTGCAGCCGTGGCAGATGCCGAAGCCTTCGGGATCCTTGTACAGCCGGCGCAGCGCTTCCTCGATCCGGTAGAGGTACCGCCCCTCCTTGCTGGCGAACAGGAACGACTTTTCGCGCTCCATCGCGTCGGTGCCCTGGTCGGCCATGTGGAACGAGTAGCTGGAAAGGTCCGCGTCGGCGCTTTCCCGGCTCAGCTTGGACTGCTGCTGAAACCGGCCGAGCGACCGCAGGATCTTCTCGCGCTCACGAACAAGGAGACGCTCGATGGCCTCGAGCTGAGTCCGTTCCATTCGACTGTCTCGCTGTGATTGGTGTGGGTCGGCGCCCGACTCGACCTGCGGCGCCCGCGGGGGGACCAGCGTACCCGGCCGAACCATGGGGTCGTTCGGAAGAGCCGCGGAACAACCCTCTATTTTACCACGGAAAGGGGGATTAGTTCAACCCCGGGCGTCTGATACGGATTCGGGAGGTAGATCCGGGGAGAGGACCGGGAGACAAGGAAGACACGGCGACAAGGGGAGGGATACGGGAGACAGGTGTGCGGATCCGGCGATCCCGCGAAACCTGTCTCCCGTTCCCGCTCGCCTCTAGCTCCCGAAGTAGCGCTCCACCAGGCGGACGACGTCGTTGCCGTTGGCCCAGAGCATCAATCCCACGACGATGATCAGCCCCACGTGCGACAGGCGGATGCGGGCTTCCAGCGACAGCGGCCGGCCGCGCACCGCCTCGATGGCCAGGAACATCAGGTGCCCGCCGTCCAGAATGGGGATGGGCAGCAGGTTGAGCACCGCCAGGTTTACGGAGAGAAAGGCGAGGAAGCCCAGGTACTCCCACGGTCCCTGCTCCGCGCTCTGCCCCGACGCCTCGCCGATGGCCAGCAGGCCGCCCAGGTTGCGCGGGGAGAGCGCGCCGGTGAACAGGTCGCGCAGCGTCTCCAGGAGAAGCTGGACCATGCGCACCGTCTGGTGCCACCCCAGCGCCAGCGACGGGCCAAACGCAAGGCGCCGGTACTGCAGCTCGGGCGCCTGCTCCGACGCGCCGAACTTGCCGACGAGTACTCCGCCCTCCCGCTCGCTGCGCGGGGTGACGGTCACGCTGCGGGGCTGGCCCTCGCGCTCCACGTCCATCCGCAGCACCTTGCCGGGGCTGGAGCGAATGCGCTCCACCACCTGCGTCCAGGTGTCGATCCGCTGCCCGTCGATGGCGACGATGCGGTCCCCGGCCTGCAGCCCGGCCCGCGCGCCGGGCCCGTCCGGCATCACCACGCCCAGCACCGGCGCCGCCATGGGGCGCAGCGCGGAAAGAAGCGTGTCCCGCGAGGGGCCGGGGGCTGGGACGGCCAGCGTGACGGCGGGACGCCCCTCGAACCCCAGGCTCACGGGGCCGGCGGGCGCGGCTTCCAGCTTCTGCTGCATGGCGTCCCAGCTGGTCACCTGCTCGCCGCCCACGGAGACGATGCGCGAGCCGGCCGGGATCTGCTCCACCTGCGTGGCCGTGCCGCCCAGCCCGGTCACCGGGGCCAGCCGCGTCTCGGCGATGTACGCTTCGCCCTGCGCAAAGGCCAGGACGATGTTGGCCAGCAGGGCGAACAGCAGGTTCATGATGACGCCCGCCGAGATCACCCAGGTGCGCGCCCAGATCGGCTTGGAATCGAAGGTCCGCGCGGGGTCCACCGGGGGCGCGGCCTCGCCGCCCTCCAGCACCTCCATCCCCTCGTCGTCCTCCATCCCCGCCATCTTTACGTACCCGCCCAGCGGGATGGCGCTGATGACGAAGTCCGTCTCGCCCCACTTGAAGCCCGCGACACGCGGGCCCAGGCCCAGGGAAAAGCGCGGCGCGGCGATGTCCACCGACTTCGCGGCGAAAAAGTGCCCGAACTCGTGGACCAGAATCAGTACGGAAAGCGCGATCAGCGTCGCGAGAATCGTCAGCACGGGGCCAGCCGGGAAAGGGATTCGTGTGCGGCGCGCCGGGCCCACGCGTCCGCCTGGCGCACGTCGTCCAGCTGGTGCACCGGGCCGCCGGGCCAGCGGGCGAGCGCGTCGGCGATCGCCCGGGCAATGCCGCCAAAGGGGGCGCGGCCGGCCAGGAACTCGGCCACCGCCACCTCGTTGGCGGCGTTGAACACCGCGGGAGCCGTGCCGCCGGCCCGCCCCGCCTCTACACCCAGCGCAAAGGCGGGAAAGCGGTCCGTGCGCACGGCCTCGAAGGTCAGCGCCCCCGCCGCAACGGGATCAAAGCGGCGGCACTCGTACGGCAGCCGCTCCGGATAGCCGAGCGCGTACAGGACGGGGAGTTCCATCGTGGGAAAGCCCATCTGCGCCAGCACCGACCCGTCCACCATCTCCACCATGGAGTGGATGATGGACTGCGGATGCACCACCGCCTCGATGCGCTCGTACGGCACGCCGAACAGAAAGTGCGCCTCGATCACCTCCAGCGCCTTGTTGGCCAGCGTGGCGCTGTCGATGGTGACCTTGGAACCCATGGCCCAGGTGGGGTGCCGCAGGGCGTCCGCCGGCGTCACGTTCTCCAGCAGCGCGGGATCCATCTCCCGGAACGGGCCGCCGGACGCCGTAAGCACCAGCCGCCGCACGTCTCCCGTCCGCGTCCCCGCCAGGCACTGCAGGATGGCGCTGTGCTCGCTGTCCACGGGGAGCAGCTCTCCCCCGCCCCACCGCGCCGCCTCCAGCACCAGCGGCCCGCCGCACACCAGCGACTCCTTGTTCGCCAGCGCAACGCGCTTTCCCGCCTGCAGCGCCGCCAGCGTGGGCTCCAGCCCCGCCGCGCCCACGAGGGCGTTGACGACGATGTCGGCGTCCGGGTGCGTGGCGGCCTCCAGCAGCGCCTCGCGGCCGGACAGCCACCTCGTAGCGCCGTCGCCTCCGTGCGGCGCCTCCACGTCGGAAACCACGGCCAGGGCGGGGCGGTGGCGCAGCACCAGCGCCTGCAGCGCGTCCACGCTGCGGTGCGCGGTCAGCGCGACGGCGCGAAAGCGGTCGGGGTGCTGCTCCAGCACGGCCAGCGCGCTGGCGCCGATGGAGCCGGTGGCACCCAGGATGGCGACGCCCTTCATCCGTCCCTCAAAGCCCCACGACGAAGCGGAAGAAGGCGTACCCCAGCGGCAGGGTGAAGAGAAGCGAGTCGAAGCGGTCCAGCGCCCCGCCGTGCCCCGGCAGCAGCGTCCCCGAATCCTTGACCCCCACGTCGCGCTTCCACGCCGACTCCGCCAGGTCGCCCACCTGCGCCGACACCGACATCAGCAGCCCCAGCAGCGCGCCCTCGACGACCGTGGGGACGTAGCCGCCGAAGCGGCCCAGGAAGATGGCGTACGCCGCGCCCACCACCACGGTTCCCACCACGGCCGAAAGCGCGCCTTCCACCGTTTTTCCGGGGCTGACCCTGGGGATGAGCTTGCGCTTTCCCATCGCCCGGCCGCCAAAGTAGGCGAACGAGTCGCTGGCCCAGGTCAGCAGCACGGGGGCAAAGAGGATGGCGGAGGCGTGCGCCGCGTCATGGACGCCGGGGAGGTGGCGCAGGTACAGCCCGAACCCCAGCAGCGCCGCGTACCCCGCGCCGAACACGGTGGTGGCGACGGACAGCAGCGGCTCGCCCTCCACGCCGCGCGACCAGATGGCCACGGCGGGGGCGACCAGCGCCAGGAGGATGAGGATGCCCGCGGGGAGAGGGTTGTCCAGCCCGTCGCGCGGCGCGGCGCCGGCGGCCAGCACCATCGCCGCGGCGCCGGCCATGCCCAGCGCGGCCAGCGGGCGCGGCGCCTTGCGCGCGGCCATCACGTACAGCTCGCGCGCGGTGAGCGCGGCCAGCAGCGCCAGCAGCGCGGCGAGCACCCAGCCGCCCGCGTAGATGGCGCCCAGGGCGACGATGATGCCGGGGATCGCGACGAGGACGCGGGTGCGCGTCTCCGATGCCGCCACGGTCAGGTGGCCAGAACGCGGCCGAAGCGCCGCTCCCGCCGCTGGTAGTCGAGGATGGCGCGGTACAGGTGCTCGCGGCCAAAGTCCGGCCACAGCACGTCGGAAACGTACATCTCCGTGTAGGCCAGCTGCCAGAGCATGAAGTTGCTGATGCGCAGCTCGCCCGAAGTGCGGATGAGCAGGTCGGGGTCCGGATCGCCGGCGAAGTACAGCTGCCCGGCGAACAATTCCTCGTCGATCTCCCCCGGCATGAGCGTGCCCTCGCGGACGCGCTCGGCCAGCCGCCGCGCGGCGGTAACGATCTCGTCGCGCGCGCCGTAGCTGATGGCCAGGTTAAGGCGCATCTTTTCGCAGCCGCGCGTGTGGTCGACGATGGACTGGATGGCGGCGCGGGTGCGGGGCCCCAGGCGGTGCAGGTCACCGATGGCGCGCACTTCCACGCCCTTTTCCTTGAGCTCGCGCCGCTCCTTGCGGACGTACAGCTCCAGCAGCGCCATCAGCGCCGACACCTCGCCCTGGGGGCGGTGCCAGTTTTCGCTGCTGAAGGCGAAGAGGGTGAGCACCTCCACCCCCGCGTCGCCCGCGGCCTCGACGGCGGCGCGTACGGCCGTCATCCCGGCGCGGTGGCCGAACTCGCGCGGGCGACCGCGCTCGCGGGCCCACCGGCCGTTGCCATCCATGATGATGGCCACGTGCCGCGGGACCGTCCCGTTCAGCTTGATTTGCTGGAGGAGCTGCTCGCAAGACATTCGGGTAAGATGGCCGCGCGTCGCTGGTTTGTCAAAGCAAGTGCTTTTCGCGGTCAGCAAAAAGCGACCCGGCGTGGGAATCCCAGGCCGGGCGGCGAATCAATAGTGGTGTCGACAGGAAAGAATGCGGATGTGCTCGCCCTTAACTTCGTACACGAGCCGGTGTTCCTGGTCAATGCGGCGCGACCAGCAGCCGGCGAGTTCGTGCTTGAGCTTTTCAGGCTTCCCTATCCCGCCGGTCGGGTCACGTTGCACGTCGCGAATCAGCCTGATAATCCGGATCGCGGTAGCACGATCCTTTTCGATCCACCACGAGAGATCCTCAAAACCCTCGGGATCAAACAGCACATCCTTCACAGCCCGAGCTTCGCGATCGCGTCATCCAGCGAAATGCCTTCCGTGCGAGCGCGAGCGGCAAGCAGTCGTGCGCGCATGGCGGGATTACGGAGAAGGTACTCCGTTTCGCGCTCGGAAGCGATTTCGTTCCAGAGATCGATCGGCACGAGGACCGCGGTTGGATTCCCTTCCGCGTCGGTCACGTACTGAAGGTCGTCGGTCACGCTCATCGGCACAACTCGTATGTGTGTTGAGGGCACCAGCGAACCGGATGGTACACGGAGCCGCGAGTCGTGTGCCAGCTTACCGGTCCGGTTGCATCACGTGTGTGAGCAGAGCGCATCCAGCAGCCTTTCGCCATCCACCCAGGGACCGAAGCCGGCGGCGGTGTTGATGTGGCCGGCGGCGCCCAGCGAGATCAACTCGCTCCCCCAGCACCAGGCGAAGTGTTCGGCGCGGTCCATCGACAGGTACTCGTCGGTGCCGCTGGCGACAAGGAGAGTGCGAAAGGGGAGGCGCTGCAGGGGGACGGGGGCGAAGCAGCGGATGGACTCCGGCGCGTCGGCGCGCTCCACGTCGGCGGGGGCGACGAGCAGGGCGCCGGCGACAGGGCGCACGGAGCTCGCCGCCCAGCGCGCGATGGCGATGCACCCCAGGCTGTGCGCCACGAGGACCACCTGGCCAGGCTCCGCGGCGATCGCATCGTCCAGCGCGCGGACCCAGTCGTCCGGATGGGGCGTGTCCCAATCGCGCTGCTGCACGCGGTGAAAGCGGTGCGGGTCCGCGCGCTCCCACAGCTCTGCCAGTGCTGGGGGCCGCTGTTCTCCCAGCCGGGGACGATCAGCACGCGCGGCGGACGATCATCCACCCCCGTCATACCACGCCCAGCGGATGGTGAGGCTCCGGGGGCAACTCCACGCGGATGGGGTCGCCCGGGCGCACGTCGCCGCCGGTGAGGACGATGGACATGATGCCGGCCTTGCGCACCAGGCTTCCGTCTGCGGCGCGCCCCAGGCAGGCGGCCATCAGCCCGGGCTGAAAGCGGTCCAGTTGCACGCACGGGTTGCGCAGGCCGGTCACCTGCACCACGGCGGCATCGCCCAGGTGCAGGCGCGCGCCGGCGGGAAGTCCCAGCAGATCCAGCCCGCGCGTGGTGACGTTCTCGCCCATCTCGCCGGCGGACACGTCGAATCCAGCGGCGCGTAGCTCGTCGTGCAGCTCCTCGTGGATCAGGTGCACCTGGCGCAGGTTGGGCGCGTGGGGAGTGAAGCGGACGCGTGAGCGGTGCTTGACCGTCTCGCCCAGGTGCGCGTCGCCCTCCACGCCCAGCCCCGCGACCAGGCGGATGAACAGCTCGTTCGGTTTGCTGAACGAGTGCCTGCGGCTTCGGCTTACGGCCGTGACGATTCCGCTCACCGCCGGCGCTGCCTGGCAAGGTGCTTTCGATACGTGCGCGTCGGCTTGCGCTCCGCGACGGGGGGCTGCTCGCCCGCCAGAAGCCGCTCGACCGCCTGCTGATCGTGAAAGTCGCCCTGCAGATCCACGATCAGCCCGAAGCGGCGGCCACGCAGACGAAGGCTGTACCACGGCGCGTTCACGCTTACCCCGCCCGCGTCGAACATCCCGTGGTTGTATCCCATCCCCGTCACCTCGCCCAACTGGATGGTGCGCGGACGCCCGAAGCCGGCGACGGTGACGCGGAACGCATCGCTCGCTTCATCCTCCTCAATGCGCATCACGTACAGCTGCAGGTAAAGCAGGATGCCCGCGATGATGGCGATCCCGGACACTCCGAACCCGATGCCGAACAGGACGCGGATCGCCAGCGGCTTCAAGACGCCACCTTCCCGCGGATCCAGCCCGTAGCTCTGGAGCACGTACCCGCCCATCCATACGAGCATGGCCCCGCCAAGCAGCGAAAGCACCAGGACGAACCAGATCTTCCACCGCTGCGGCCCCGCGTCAAAGATCACGCGCATGATCGATCCTCTCTCGTTTACGAACTTTCCGCCTGGCGGTCGGCTGCGGTGAGCCCGGCGGCGTGCAGCGCGGCGTGGAGATCGTCGTAGCGCTCCATCTCCGCCACGCGTTCGCCGTCGATGCGAAAGCGCGTCGCCACGTCGGCCTCGCCGCGAACCTCGCCCGTCGGCACGTCGCGCCACACGCCGTGCTGGGCGACGACTACGGCATCGCCCGCCCCGAAGGTTTCGCGCGTCTGGAACGTGGCGCCCGCGTGGCCGAGCCACGCCCGCAGCACCTCGTGCCCGCGTGCGGTGCCGCGCGGGCCCACGATCACGACGTCCGGCGCGGTACGCGCAAGCACGCCCTGTACGTCACCCGCGTTTACGGCGGCGAGCCAATCGTGGACGATGCGGAGCGGATCGGACGACACGCAGCCTCTGCGATGACGGTGGATGAGAAACGGCTTCGGTGGATGATCGACGTCGGTGGCGCTGGAACGGCTATTCGTCTGGAACCAGATAGGCCGCCATCTCCGCCTCCAGCCGCTCGACGAGGGCGGGATCCATGAAGGCGTACTCGTCGGGGATGTGGAGGCAGACCAGGCGCCGGCCCGCGAGCGCATCGGCGAACTTCTCGCGCATCCGGCTTACGTGGCGCTTCTCCATCGCCACCACGAGGTCGGCCCAGCCCAGGTGCCCGGCGGTCACCCGGAGGCGCGCGCCCTGCTCCGTGCCGGCGCTGCGCACCTCGTGTCCGTTCACGCCATCGAACAGCCGCTCGGCCGTAAGGCTGCGCAGGCGGTTGCGGCTGCAGACGAAGAGGATCTTCAAGAATCAGCGGTTCGGGAGTCCATGTTTCGCGGCATTGTCAGCCGAGAGCACGACGGAAGATGTTCCCCTCGCCGCCAAAGATCCAGATGTCGCCGCTGGTCCGCGACTGGCGACAGGCTGCGAGCACGCCGAAAGTAGATTCCTCAGCCCGCACCAGGGGGTGGAGTGAAAGCCGGGTTCGGCGCTGCGCATCCTTCGGAATGACAGTCGGGCGCGGCGATCGAAAAACGAAGGAGTCAGCAGAGAACAACTCCGCTGACCCCGTTGATGCCGTGTGAGGCCAATCCGTCAGCGTCAGAGGGTGTTGCTAAAACGTCGAATCACGAAGTGATGTCATCCTGAGAGGGTGAACCTCAGTTCTTCATAACGAAGCACACAGTCATCCTGAGGGAGCGCCACGCGTAAACTTCAGGAGCACAAAAGCTTACACGCGACCGAAGGACCTTTTCTCCGCCACCGTGAGGCCAGATGCGGGGCATGAAGCCAGCCTCACGCTTATGCCGGCAAGGTCCTTCAGTCGGCGCCAGAGTATTGTGTATGAACAAGCTATGGAGCGGCGCCTCCCTCAGTATGACTGGTCCGGGGCAGATTCAGCAACACCCTTTCAGCCTCAGCCCCTCACGCCTCGCCCATCATCAGCCCCTCGATGCTGTGAGCCTGGTGGATGGGCTCCAGCTCGTCGACGACGCGGCAGGCGAAGCGGCGGCGCAGGTCCTGGGGCATGGCGTCCCAGAAGGCGCGGGTGAACTGCAGGTCGTGGCGCTCGGCGTTGTTGGCGGTGGGCGCGTCGACGCCCAGCACGAGCACGGGGCGCGACTTGTCGCTGTGGTTGGCGGTCCCGCGGTGGATGGTAAGCGCCGAGCGGCAAGAGATGTCGCCCATCTTCGGCATCTTGCGCTGGGCGCGCTCCAGGTAGCGCGGATAGAACGACTTTGGCGGAAACATCTCGTGCTCGAAGTGCTCGGCCGTGTCCCACTGCGTGCCGGGCGCGATCTCGAACGGGCCCATGTCCTCGAACACGTCCACGCAGGTGAGATTGAAGGCCAGTGAGTTCAGCCGCCGGCCCACGGTGGTGTCCTCCGGAGCGGGAAAGTCGCGGTGCCAGGGCTGGTCCTGCGCACCCGGCCCGGGAACGTCGAAGCCGATCTCCACGAACTTGTAGTCCGGCCCCAGTGCGGCCTCGCAGACGGCGTGCACCCACGGGTGCGTCACCAGCTCGGTGAAGCCACGGATGTCCTCGGGGTGGATCTCCACGTAGTACCGCTTGGGTCCGCGGCCCACGGCGCCGCCGGGACGCTTGAGCGCTTCCTCGAACGCGGCGTCCACGTCCTCGCGCAGCTGCTGCACCCATTCGCGGCTGAAGGCGCCCTTGAGCGCGATGATGCCGTCGCCGTACAGGCCGCCCATGATGGCGGCGACGTCGTACCGCGGGTTTGGCGGCTGCGGCGCGGCGCCGGTGTGGGGCGGGGCTTCGGCCATGCTGGTCATGCGGATCCTTCCCTTGTGTTGAACGACGACGCGGGTGATACGACCGCTTCGTGGCGAGCTTCCGCTGCTGCGTGACCCGCGGCGCCCCCTCCGCTCGCCGAGGCTCGCACCTCCCCCAAAAAACCCTGGGGGAGGTTGGTGTTGCCGACAGTTCGGCGACTCGTCGAAGTAGATCTCGCTGCGCCCGACGGTGCCCCTCCCCCGGCCCCTCCCCGTTCGTTCCTCACGGAGAGGGGAGAACTTCGATCGCGCTACGGCGGTTCGGGGCGGCTTACGGGGTACCGGGTCCTCCGACCATGCGCGCGAAGTCAAGCTGCGACCGTTCACGCAGTGCGTCCCGCATGAACCGGAACTGGTAGTAGCCGTACTTCAGCGGGTCGCGGCCCAGGGTCTGGTAGTTCGCTCCAAAATACGCGACGGGGTCTTCACCACTGGGCGTCGGGTCCGGAAGCGCCGCGGCCGCGCCTGTCGCAAGCCGCTCCAGCTCGGCCAGGAAGCGCTCCCCTCCAGGCTGCGTGCGCCAGAACGCCACGGCCAGCCGGTTCGCCATGTTCTCGTTCTCGTACAGCGTGGGCTCGCGACGATCGGCGCGGGCCTGGAACCAGTGTCCGGCCTCGTGCGCGATGAGAAAGCGATTGAAGAAGGCACGGAACAGGTATTCGGCCTCCGCGTCGCCTCCCGCAGCAAACGTGCGGAACGTCGCCCGCGCCTTGGGCTGCATCGTCTCCCACCAGGGAACGACGATGCGATTGGCGCTACCGCTGAAAAAGATCAACTGCGGCGTGTTGCGAATCTCGATGCCGGGCGCATCCGCGAGCGCCGCCCCGCGCGCCCGGGCCACTTCGGCGGCAAAGGCGTCCACGATTGCCTGTGCTTCGGTGCGAAACACCGCGGTATCGACGTACACGGGGACGACGGACATGGCCATGGTTGCCCCGGTACCGCTCGAGTGGCCGGGCGCACATCCGGACGCGACTGCCATGCAGAGGAGTGAACCCGGGAGGAATCGGTGCATAAAGCCCCTGTCTGACGGAGTTGCCGTTGGAATCTGTGACGGCACTTTCGTTTCCCTGAATGGCGCGTCCACGAACGGCATCAGACTGCGCCCGCCCGGGGTGCCCCTCCCCCAGCCCCGCCCCCAGCCCCTCCCCGTTCGTTCCTCACGGAGAGGGGAGAACTTCGATCGCGCCGCGGAACCGTCAGCGCGCGTTCAACCTCCCCCGGCAGTTTCGGGGGAGGTGGGCCGGTGGTGCCGGCCCGGCGGGGGGCTGCGCGGAACCCGCCGCAGCGCGCGATTCCCTGCCCCACACCACCCCTCCCCCGAAGTCCCCCGAAGTTGGGGGAGGGGTCGACCGCCGTCGCGAGGAACGAGCGAAAGGCCGGTCGGGGGAGAGGACCCGTCGCGCCCCTACACCGCCGCCGGCTCGGCCGATGCCGCCGCCGTCTCCACCGAGGCGCCGGCGGTGGCGGAGCAGACGTAGATGCGCGGCGTGAGGCCCGTCTGCTGGGTGTAGGCGTCGGCGACGACGCGGGCGAAGTCGGCGGCGGCGGCGCGGCGGACCAGGGCGACCGCGCAGCCGCCGAAGCCGGCGCCCGTCATCCGCGCGCCGTGGCAGGCGGAGTGCGCCTGCGCCACCTCCACCATCACGTCCAGCTCGCGCCGCGACACCTCGAAGTCGTCGCGCAGGCTGGCGTGGCTGGCGTTCATCAGCCGCCCCATCTCCTCCGCGTCGCCGCGCTCCAGCGCCGCGGCGGCCTTCAGCGTCCGCTCGTTCTCCGTGATCACGTGGCGGGCGCGGCGGCGGATGAGCGGCTCCAGCTCGTCCGCGCGGGCTTCGAAGGTGGCCAGGTCCACGTCGCGCAGCGCGCGCACCCCCAGCACCTCGGCCGCCGTCTCGCAATGGGCGCGGCGGTCGTTGTAGGCGCTGTCCACCAGCCCGCGGCGGGTGGAGGTGTCCAGGATGACCACGGCAGCCTCCGTGGGAACGGGGACGGACCGGGTTTCCAGCGAGCGGCAGTCGATCAGGAGCGCGTGGCCCGCTTCGCCCGACGCGCTGATCATCTGGTCCATGATGCCGCACTGCACGCCGATCCACTCGTTTTCCGCGCGCTGGGCGGCCAGCGCCATCTCCCGCGCCTCCCACGGCATGCCGCCCAGCGCCGCGAACGCCCGCGCGGCCGCCAGTTCCAGCGCGGCGCTGGAGGAAAGGCCGGCGCCGATGGGCACGTCGCCCGCGGCCACGCCCTCCCAGCCCGGCAGGTCGCGGTTGCGCTTCTGCAGCACCCAGGCGACGGCCTGCACGTAATCGATCCACTGCGTCCCCGAGCTGGCCAGGTGCGCCAGATCAAAGCCGTGCTCCTCGTCAAAATCCAGCGAAAGGAGGACGACCCTGGAATCGGAGCGCGGGCGCAGGGCGATCCAGACGGCGCGGTCGATGGCCATCGGCAGCACGAAGCCGTCGTTGTAGTCGGTGTGCTCGCCGATCAGGTTCACCCGGCCGGGGGCCCGGGCCACCAGCGCGGGAGGGCCGCCGAAGCGCTCGTTGAATGCCCGCACCACCGCGGACCGCGGGCCGTTGTCGCTTGTCATGCTCGTCGTGCCGGAACGGTGGATCAGGAGGACGCGGCGGCCGCGCCGCGGTCGGCGTAGCCGTGGGGGTGCGCAACGTGCCACGCCCACGCGCTTTCGACGATCTGCCGCAGGTCGCCGTAGCGGGGCTCCCAGCCCAGCTCGGCGCGGATGCGGTCGCTGGACGCCACCAGGGTCGCGGGATCGCCCGGGCGCCGCGGCCCGACGACTTCGGGGATGGGGCGGCCGGTGACGGCGCGGCAGGTTTCGATCACCTCGCGCACGCTGAAGCCGCGGCCGCTGCCCAGGTTGTAGGTGCGGCTGCCGCGGTCCAGCGCGCGCAGCGCCCGCACGTGCGCGTCCGCCAGGTCGGCCACGTGCACGTAGTCGCGCACGCAGGTGCCGTCGGGCGTGTCGTAGTCGTCGCCGTAGATGGTCACCTGCTGGCGCTGCCCCAGCGCGCACTGCAGGACGATGGGAACCAGGTGCGTCTCGGGGTCGTGGTCCTCGCCCAGCTCCGGCGACACGGCGCCGGCGGCGTTGAAGTAGCGAAGCGCCGCGTAGCGCATCCCGAAGCGGTCGTCCATCCAGCGGAGGATGCGCTCCAGGATGAACTTGGATTCGCCGTACGGGCTTCCCGGATCGATGCGCGTGGTCTCGTCGATGGGGATGCGCTCGGGAAGGCCGAACAGGTTGGCGGTGGAGGAAAGGATGAAGCGCCGCACTCCGGCATCCACCGCGCTTTCCAGCAGGTTGAGCCCGTTGCGCACGTTGTCGCCCAGGTGCAGAAACGGCTTCTCCATCGATTCGCCCACCAGCGTCTGCGAGGCGAAGTGGAGGATGCCTTCGGGCCGATGCTCCGCCATCACGCGGCCGATCAATCCCCTGTCCTCCAGCCGCCCCTCGACCAGCGTGGCATCGGGATGGACGGCGGCGCGATGGCCCTGCGACAGGTCGTCGAACACCACCACGTCCTCGCCGTCCTCCACCAGCCGGTGGACCACGGCGCTGCCGATGTACCCCGCCCCACCCGTCACCAGCACCTTCATCGGACCTCTCCCGTAGTCTGCGTCTCCCGCTCGCGCGCGGGTCGCGGCTCGTCCGCGGATCGCACGCTCACCCCCTCGCCGTCCAGCACCAGCGGCACGGCCAGGAGGGCGCGGAACTCGTTGTACCCCGTTTCGCCGGGAAAAAACGCGTGGAGAAAGAGCCACGGCTCGCCGTCCGGCCCCTCCGCCACGGAGGGATGGCCCGGCCCCCACCACTCCGCCGTGGAGCGCAGCAGCGGCTCCGGCAGCTTGCGGTACGGCCCCAGCGGCGCATCCGCCACCGCCGCGCCAATGCCGTAGCGCGCGGTGGAAAAGTCGTTGCCGGCGTAGAACGCGTAGTACTTGCCGCCGTGGCGGGTGATCCAGACGCCCTCGATGAGGTGCGCCTCCCACTCCTGGTCGTTGGCCATCACCAGCGTGCGCTCGCCCAGCAGGCTGCGCCCGTCTGGAGACAGCCACTCCGCCCACACCGGCGTGCGCATGGCGTCCAGCACGGCGCGGATGGGCCGGCGCACCTCGGGCTCCTCCTCAGCCCACTGCAGCGCGCGCAAACGCTCGCGGACGGCGGTGAAGTCGTCCGTCACGACTTCGATCAGCAGCTGCTGGACGAAGAAGCGCTCCATGGGCTCGCGGGTGCATATCCACGGCCAGAGCGTGGCAAGGAGCGAGGCGCTGCGCTGGTCGGCCTGGTCCGGCAGCAGCTCCGCGATCAGGCGCGCGTGGTCGTGCAGCAGACCGTTCAGCAGGCTGGGCCACACGTCATTGGAGTCGTCCTTCCAGAGCAGGTACGCGGCGCCGCGGTCATCCACCACCACGTGCGGGTCGATGACCCCGCCACGCAGCAGCGGCTGGTCGGGCGTGGTCCACGGCCCCTCGGGCGTGGGCGCCGTGGCCACGCCGATGGCCAGGTCGTGCCCGTCCTTCTCCCGCGCGGAGAAATAGACGCGGTACTCGCCGCCCATGCGGTGCATCTCCGCCGCCCAGAAGTCGCTCACCCCCTCACCGTCCGCGGCCCACGCCGGCTTGTGGCCGCGGGGGAAGACGAAGCCGCGCAGCTCCCACAGGCGCAGGTCGCGCGAGCGGGCGATGGGGAACGAGTCGGGCGCGTCGTTGGAGGTGGCCACCAGGTACCACCACTCGCCCACGCGCAGCACGGCGGGATCGCCGTACCCGTGCAGCACCTCGGCCGACAGGTTTTCCGTCAGCAGCGGGCGGTAGGGCGCGGTGAAGGTGGGCACCTCGGCCGGCTGGCGGTTGCGCGGCACCCGCGTGCCGAAGCGCGGCGCGATGGCGGCAAACAGGTCCAGCCAGCCGTTGTGCGTCCGCTCGCGCAGCCGGAACGTGGCGGTCGCCGTCTGGCCGGACGGGTCCGGGCCGGTGACGGTGAACCCTTCGCCGTCCGTAACGACGTCGAAGGCGAACGGCGCGTCGGCGGGCGCGGGGAGCCGCAGCCGGTGCATCAGCGGCGGATTCAGCGGCTGCACGGCTCGCCGGACGGGACGGGCAGCTTCACCCTCATGAGCATGAGTTGCCGAACTTGACGTGTATCCAGCCGAATGGCAGTTGCTCCGCGCTGTTTCCAGGGGTCATCTCGCGTTGCGGCTTGCCCAGCATCTCGTATCCCACCATGAACTTGTACAACGTGGCAGAGCGAAGGAGCGGCGGAAAGAAGTGCATATGCAGATGCCAGTCCGGGTGCGGCTGGCCGTCCGTGGGCGCCTGATGCAATCCCGCGGAATAGGGAAAGCTGACGCCGAACAGGTTGTCGTAGCGCGTGGTCAGCCGCTTCAGGATGTCCGCCAGCGCGCGCTCGCCGTCGCCCAACGCGAGCAGGTCGGGGAGGGGGGGGAGGGGGGGTGCGGCTAACCACCAGCGTCTCGAAGGGTCACACGGCCCAGAACGGAACCTGCGCCACGATGTCGTCGTTGGCGCAGACGATCCGCTCGTCGCGCTCTAACTCCAGCCGCAAGTAGGCCTGCAGCAGCATCCGCTCGTGCGCGGCAAAGTGCTCCGCTTAGCACTCGCCAGCGCGCGGGGATTAGCGGGACGGAGTGCTGTGCCCAGATCTAGCCCTGGGGGTGGGGATTGCTGCAACCCATCGTCTCCCCCTTGTTCTCGAGAATCTGCACGTAACCGATGTCTGGCCGGCTTCCCAGCCGCGCGAACTTGTCCGTCTACACGTCTACCACGCCGCGCAGCGCCGCCGGCTCCAGGTTCGGAAGCGACAGGTCGTGGCGCGGGGAAAAGTAGACTACGCGCGCCACCACCGACTCGCTACGCGCCCGCCTCAATTCACCGATGTCCACCTCTATGTCCGGCGCGCCGGTGTAAAGCGCGGCGAAGTCGTTGTCGAAGACGAAGGTGCCGCTGTAGTCCAAGGTCTGCTCACCATTGGGACGCTTAGTGCCGGGGCACAGGTGGCAGCCGGGGATCGTGTGCCCGGCGATGCTCGGCTGCGGGGCGCTCCACCTGCCCTGCCAAGCGCGCCGGGCGCGGTAGGCGAGGCCAGCACCCATTCGCCCGTCAGTGGATTGAAGCGGCGGTGCGTGTGTCCCGCGAACTCACCCAACCCGGCCATCGTCTTCGGATCCGCCACGGAAGCAGCCGGCGTACGCAAGGGTGCGCACCTTTGATCCCGCGCCCCGGAGCGGCGTGGGAGCGAGTAGTGGACGGTGGATCGCGGGGAGGATGCGACGGCGGCGCCGGTTCGTCAATGGCGGGGAGTGCTCCGGAGAGGCTTTCGACCTGCACGCCCCTCAGCCGGCTCTGCGCCAGGCATTGCGAGTAAGCCTCATACGGAATCCGGAAAAACAACATCGGAAGGTACAGAGGGACCAAGAACAGCCAGAGGAACAGAGACTATCCTTCCGTCCTCTGTTCCTCTGGCCGTTGTCTGTTCCTCTGTACCCTGGCCTCTGTTTCCCGTAGTGCGAGTTGAGGTGAGGTGTTTTTCCGGATCTGGTATCAGAAAGAACATTCCCCCGTTGTCCCAGCGGGCGATATCCACGTCGTTGATGACAATCCACAGCTCGCCGGAGCGCCGTGCTTCCACCTGGATAGGATACTGGACGGAGGAAAGAAGCAGCAGTTGCTCGCGATCATCCTTGTTGTCCCAATCGTAGGCGGTATTCTTGAGATCTGCCTGCCGCGGAGGGGCCTCACCCTCGGACCACAGAATCCCGATCACCTTGTTGTGAGGCAGGCCCTTGACGGTGAGCAACCTGTCTTTCTTGTAGAAATAGTCCTCCCCGTAGATGGAATGTTTGGCGAGCACGCCCAGCTTTTTCTCGGGACCGTACCATTCCTCCAAGTATCCTATGGGGGGCGTGTACGGCCATGTAGGCGCCTGGAACCTTCCCTCCCACTTGTCCGGCCACGAGCCGGTTTGCTGATACCGGACAAAGGCGTCCATGTGACCGTTGAGTTCCGACAGTTCCTGCAACGCGCCCGGCGAGACATATCCGCTGATTTCGATGCTCACGCTCTCGCCCTGCTTGAGGACGATCCCAGTAGGCTGCCAGCTTACCTGCGGATAGATGGGAACGTAGTACACCGTTTGCCCAGGTAGCTTGATCTGGACGCCCGCCCCGATGTACTCGACCATAAACAGCGAGCGGCAGATGTAGTACACGCCGGCAATCGTGGCGATGAACGCGAGCAGTGACAGCACGAGAACGGCCTGGTGCTGCGTCAGCAGAACATATATCAGTCCCCAGAGCGACATCCCCGACGGGAGCACCGCGGGAGTTAAGCGGCCGGCATCTGCAGCCTGAAGAATGGAGATCGCGACGGAAACGGCGAATACCGCACCCACCAGCGGTAGCCCGCGGGGCAGCCTGAGTCGGAAGCACCGTAGCGCCACGACCACGGCGTACAGGAAGACTCCTGAAACAAGCAAGTATACGAAGAAGGTTTCGCTAGACACCGATAGCCGGTCGAAAAACGACGTGGAACCCTCACCCCCGGTTGTCCGGTCCAGCGAAGCCCGGCATAGGCACCGGCCAAGTGCACGATGATGATCATGGCCGGCAAACCCAACTGCGACAGCAACCTTTGCCGCGATACAATGACGCCCATCGAACACCCCCGTGCGAAATGCATGAGAATCCGCTCACTCATCACTATAAGGCCCGTATCCGGCGTGCTCAAAAAAACGCGAGGGTGGCTGGACCTAACCGCCCGCTCCCTCGCGGCGCGGCCGGGCACACCGTGGAGGGCGCAAACGCCGGCCGGCTGGTATCCCAGGGGGTTTATTCGGTTGGCTACGCGGCACATCCGGCGTCGTGGCATCCTAGGCTAGGCCTAGCCTTCACATTGATTCACGCCCATGAATCGCGACGACTCCCAAATTCCCATCCGTCAGTCACTCTTCGGGCACCTGCCGGACGGCACGCCGGTGGAGCGGTTCGCGCTGCGCACCGCGTCGGGGCTGGAGATGGACGTAAGCGGATACGGCGGCGCCATCCTTTCCCTGCGCGCACCCGACCGCGAAGGCCGCCCTGGCGACGTGGTGCTGGGCTACGACCGGCTGCAGGATTACGTGGATGACCGCGCCTACTTTGGCGCGCTGATCGGCCGCTACGCCAACCGCATCCGCGGCGGGCGCTTTCGCCTGGACGGGCGCGAGTACCAGTTGCCGGTGAACGACGGCGACAACCACCTGCACGGCGGACCCGGCGGATTTCACAAGCAGGCGTGGCGCGTGGAGCCGCTGCGCGAGGACGGCACGGTGGGCGTGCGGCTGGACTACCACAGCCCGGATGGCGAAGAGGGGTACCCGGGCAATCTGGACGTCACCGTCACCTACCGGCTCACGCTGGAGGGCGCACTGGTGATCGACTACGCCGCGGAGACGGACCAGGCTACGCCCGTGAGCCTGACGCAGCACACCTACTTCAACCTTTCCGGCGACCTCGCGCGCGATGTGCTGGGGCACGAGCTGCTGCTGCACGCCGACCGCTTTACCCCCGCGGACGGCGGCCTCATCCCCACGGGCGAGCTGGCCCAGGTGGCCGGCACCCCGTTCGACTTTCGCCGTCCCACCCCCATCGGCGCGCGCATCGGCGACACGGATCCGCGGCTGGCGGACGCGGGCGGCTACGACCACAACTTCGTGGTGGCGGATGGCGACGCGCCGCTGGCGGCCGCCGCGCGCGTGCACGAGCCGGTGAGCGGCCGCGTGATGGAGCTGTTCACCACCGAGCCGGGGCTGCAGTTCTACTCCGGCAACTACCTGGACGGCAGCGCGGTGGGCAAGGGCGGCCAGCCGTACGCCTACCGCCGCGGCTTTTGCCTTGAGCCGCAGAAGTTTCCGGATTCGCCCAACCACCCTGACTTCCCCACCTGCATCCTGCGCCCCGGCGAGCGCTACACCTCCCGCACCGTCTACCGCTTTACGGCGGAATAGCGGGTGAGCGACGGAAACAGCAGGCACGCATAGCAAACGGAAGGGCGGAGCAGCAGAAGATTCGATCTGCGGCTCCGCCTCTTTGCTGCTCTGTTTGAGAAGTTCAGGTGGACCCGGCTGATCGGCGGGCGCGTCGCGCGCGCAGCACGGCCAGGCCGCCCCACAGCCAGAAGATGGCGAACGGCAGCGAGACGGCCTGCGAAACCACGAAGGCGGGACCGTTTGCCCTGGCCGCCACCGTCCCGTTGAGCACCTGGACGACAGCGAGGAGGAACAGCCCCAGACGCCAGGCGCCGTACGCGGCCACTATGGCCGTCGCGATCTCGCTTCCGCGCCAGATGAGCACCGCCATGGCCAGGCTGAGCGACACGTGCAGCAGCGTCCCCGGTTCCCACACCCAGCGCCCCGCCTCGCGGTGAACAAGCGCGGGAAGGAACCACATCTGCAGCACGGCGAACGCGAACGTCGCGTACGCGGAAGCGCGAACGGCACGCGGGACCACGCGCCCGGGACTCGGCTGCATGCAGAAACGTGGCGGGGGGCGAGGAACGTCGATCAGCCCGGAATCCTACCATCCGCCTTCGCCCGGCGCCAAGGCGCACCCCCTGATGCAGGGGTCCAACGCGACGCCTGCCACGCGCACCGCGCCGTGAGCCACCGGAGAGCCGGCCATTCCGCGAAGGCGGAATTCGTGTGGTTGTTGCAGCGAATTCATTCGACCTTGCAACGAGGACGGCACGTTACCTGACCAAATCGCCACGTTGATCGTGTGGAAGAACCGCCGCACAGCACCCGATCCCCGAACGACGTTCGGTGTATCCATCGACTCACATCATCCGCGGAACAGTCGCAAGGGACAGACGTGGCGCAGGGCAGCGACGTGCGCATCGCCATCATCGGCAGCGGGTTCGGGGGGTTGGGAACGGCCATCCGCCTGAAGCAGCGGGGGATGGACGACTTTGTGGTGCTGGAGCGCGCCGGCGACGTGGGCGGCACCTGGCGCGACAACACCTATCCCGGCTGCGCCTGCGACGTGCAGTCGCACCTGTACTCGTTCTCCTTTGCGCCCAATCCCGACTGGAGCCGCAGCTTCTCGCCCCGGCCGGAGATCCAGACGTACCTGCGGCGCTGCGCCCGCCAGTTCGGCATCCTGCCCCACGTCCGCTTTCACCACGAGGTGACGGACGCCCGGTGGGATGACGACGTGCAGCGCTGGCGCATCCAGACCTCGCGCGGATCGCTGACGGCGCAGGTGGTGGTGATGGCGGCCGGCGCGCTGAGCGATCCCGCGATCCCCAACCTGCCGGGGCTGGACCGATTCGAAGGCCGCGCGTTTCACTCTGCCCAGTGGGATCACGCGTACGGGTTGCATGGAAAGCGCGTGGCGGTGATCGGCACGGGCGCGTCCGCCATCCAGTTCGTCCCCGAAATCCAGCCTCAGGTGGCGCGGCTGCACGTCTTTCAGCGCACCCCGCCGTGGATTCTGCCGCGCCACCAGCGTGAACTGGGTGCGGGCGAGCGCCGCCTGTTCCGCGGCGTGCCAGCGGCGCAGCGGGCGGTGCGCGGGGCCATCTACCTGGCGCGCGAGGCGATGGTGCTGGCCTTCCGCAACCCGCGCGCGATGGGCGTGGCGCAGCGCGTGGCCCTGCGCCACCTGCGCCAAAGCGTCCCCGACCCCGCGCTGCGGAAAAAGCTCACGCCCGACTGGACGATGGGGTGCAAGCGCGTCCTTCTGTCCAACGAGTACCTGCCCGCGCTGGCGCAGCCCAACGTGGAGGTAGTGACGGACGGAATCGCCGAGGTGCGCGCCCGCTCCATCGTCACGGCGGACGGAGCGGAGCGCGAGGTGGATGCGATCATCTTCGGCACGGGGTTCCAGCCGACGGATCCACCGCTGGCCCGGCACACGCGCGGGCGCGACGGGCGCACGCTGGCGGATGTGTGGGCCGGCAGCCCGCGCGCGCACGTGGGCACGACCGTCGCGGGCTTCCCCAACCTGTTCATGCTGATGGGGCCCGACACCGGCCTGGGCCACACCTCGGTGGTCTACATGATCGAGGCGCAGATCGAGCACCTGCTGGGCGCGTTGGGCCACATGCGCGCGCACGGCATCGCCGCCCTCCAGCCACGCGTGGAGGCGCAGGAGGCGTTCGTCGCCGCGCTGGACCGGCGGATGGCGGGGACGGTGTGGACGTCGGGCGGGTGCCGCAGCTGGTATCTGGACGCCACCAGCCGCAACAGCACGCTGTGGCCGGATTTCACCTGGCGCTTCCGCCGCCGTGTCGCCCGCTTTGAGCCCGCGGAGTACGCGATGGAGCGGCGGAGGGGACGCGTAGGCGGTGATGAGCCCCGGTGGATGAACCCCGGTGGATGAGCGGGTAAACCCGCTGCTGGGAAAGCGATAAGCCCCGCACAAGGCTCGCGGAGCTCGCCAGCGGGGCTTCAACAGCAAAACCGCGGCAACGCACCGCAGGTTTTCGCGACGTTTATACCCTCTCCCGCTTGCGGGAGAGGGTGCGAGCCTAAGCGAGCGGGTGAGGGCCCGCGGACGCAGTTTGATCCGTCCGTATCTCCCACTTTCGCACTTTCGCACTCTCGCACTCGTCCCCATGTCCGACCGCCCCATCCGCCTCGCCGAACGAATCGAGAGCCTGGCCGCACGCCTGCTGGTGCGCTTGCCGGGGCACGTGCACGTGCGCTTGTCCGGCGAGCCGCCCGTGGTCGCGGACGGGGCGGCGCTGGATCCGCACGTGCAGCTGGTGCGCGCGCTCCGCCGCAAGCGGCATCCGCACCACCTCTGCGAACCCACGGTGCGGCAGGGGCGCGAACGCTACCGCCGCGAGTCGCATCTCTTCCGCGGGCCTACCACGCAGGTGGCCACCGTCCGCGACTTCAGCATCCCGGGTGATGGCGGACCCCTGCGCGTGCGCCACTACGCGCCCGCGGAAACCGATGCGCAGCCGCTGACTGTGTACCTGCACGGCGGCGGATTTACCATCGGCGACCTGGATACGCACGACGAGGCGTGCCGCATCCTCTGCCGCTACGGCCGCGTGCACGTGCTGTCGGTGCACTACCGCCTGGCGCCCGAGAACCCCTTCCCCGCCGCGCTCGACGACGCCCGCGCCGCGCTTCGCTGGGCACAGGCGCACGCGGCGGAGCTGGAGGCGGATCCGGCCCGCGTGACGATTGGCGGGGACAGCGCGGGGGGCAACCTGGCCGCGGTGATCGCGATCGAGACGCGCGGCGACCGGCCGCCCGCGGCGCAGTTGCTCATCTATCCCGCGACGGACGCGAAGAACACGCGGCCGTCGCAGCAGTTCTTTGGGCAGGGATACTTTCTGAGCGACGAGGACAGGGCATCGTTCACCCGCTACTACCTGGAGGGCACCGGCACGCCCGAGCGCGACTGGCGCGTGGCGCCGCTGTACGCCGCGGACCACTCCGGCCTGGCACCCGCGCTGGTGGTGACCGCCGGCTTCGACATGCTGCGCGATGAGGGCGACGCGTACGCCGACGTGCTGCACGCCGCCGGCACCCCCACGCGGCGGATGTGCGCGGACGCGCACGGCCACGGCTTTCTGCACATGACCGGCGTGTCGCCCGGCGCGCGGCAGGCGATGGTGCGGGTGGCGGAAGAGTGGCGGGTGCTGCTGGACGGGATCGGCGCGTCCCCCACCGCCGAAGGCGGCTAAAGCCGCGGCTGGAAGTGCCATAAGCCCCGTCCCGGCTCGCTACGCTCGCCGAACGGGGCTTCACCTGCTCGCGTAGGCCGCGGCCTGCGCGCCTGGCGGGTTCGACGCGGAGAGAATCAGGCTGCCCAACCCGCAAGCGGCCAGATCTCCCCTGCTCCCCACCCCGGGCGCGGTGTCACCCTGAGGGAGCGCACGCCCGTATCTTTCATAACTGCATAATACCGAATCCGGAAAAACAACATCGGAAGGTATAGAGGAACTGGGAACCGCCAGAGGAACAGAGGTGATCCGCAGCCCTCCTCTGGTCCTCTGGCCGTTCTCTGTTCCTCTGTACCCTGACCTCTGTTTTCATTAGCGCCGGGCCGCCGAGTCCGCGCAGGCGGACTTTGCGAATTTCCAGCGGCGAATTCATTCGCTCCCGCGGGCGGACGGCACATTGCTGGACCGCCGCCGCAATCCGAATCATCCGCTCCTGCACCGCGCGGGATGCACCTACGCCGGCGCCAGGTCCACGCGGTTGCGGCCGCGCTCCTTGGCGCGGTAGAGCGAGTCGTCGGCGCGGCGGGAGAGGGCGGCGAAGTCGTCGTCCGCGGGTGCGCGCTCGGCCACGCCCACGCTGAGGGTCACGCGCAGGGCGGGGTCCACGTGGTCCCAGTCCATGCGCTCCACGGCCGCGCGCAGCCGCTCGGCGATCTCCATCGCACGCTCCGCATCCGCGCGGGGAAGGACCACGATGAACTCCTCGCCGCCGGTGCGGCCGATGACGTCGTCGTGGCGCAGCACGCCGCGGCACGTCTCCGCCACCTCCCGCAGCACGGTGTCGCCCACCTCATGGCCAAAGGTGTCGTTGATGCGCTTGAAGTGGTCCACGTCCAGCGCCAGGATGCTGATGGGCTGGTGCGTGCGCCGGGCGTCCGCCAGCCGGTCGTGGGCCACGGAAAGCAGGTGGCGGCGGTTGGGAAGGCGGGTGAGCTCGTCCGTCATCGCCATCACCCGCAGCCGCCGGGCGCTGTGTACGTGCCGCGCCACCAGCACCGCCAGAATCCCCATGATCAGCACGCTCAGGGCGATGATCACGGTCTGCAGCCGGCGGATGCGCGCCACCGCGGCCAGCCGCTGCCCGCGCAGCCGGTTCTCCAGCAGCAGCGCGCGGTTCTCCGCTTCCTTCTTTTGCGTGTCGAACTGCACGCGCAGCCGTGAGGTGTGCTCTTCCTTCAGCTGCTCCGCCAGCGCCTGCTGCAGCCGCTGCTGCGTGCCGCGCGCCTCGTACGCGGCGCGCCAGTCGCCGGTGGCGGCGTAGGCCAGCGCACGCTCGGCGTGCAGCTTTTCCAGAAAGCGCGTGTTGCGGGTGGAGTCAAAGTGCACCCGCGCGGCCTCCAGGTCCGACAGCGCGGCGGCCGGGCGACCGGCCGCGCGCAGGGCCGTGCCGCGCGACAGGCGGACGCGCGCCTGCCCGTCCGCGTCCGCCGTGCGCACGTAGTGCGCGAGCGCCGCGTCCAGCACGGGCAGCGCCTCCGCCGGACGCCCCGCCTTGGTAAGGGCGATGCCGATGGAGCGTTCCACGATGGCGATCTCGGCGCGGTCGCCGCGCTGGCGCTCCAGCGCGAGGGAGCGGCGGTAGTACTGCAGCGCGGCCGCCGGATCGCCCTTGTTTTCGAGCGTGGTGCCCATGTTGAAGTACGCCGTGGAGATGCCGGCCGTGCTCCCCGCCGCCTGGTGGGCGGCCAGAAGCTGCCGGTAATACTCCAGCGCCTTGTCATACTCGCCCACCCGGCTGTCGGCGTACAGGTTGGCGATGTCGTTGAGCGTGTGCCGCTCGCGCGACCGGTTCTTCAGCTTTACGTACAGGTCGTGCGACTCGGTAAGGTCAGCCAGGGCGGCGCCCATCTCGCCACGGTAGTAGCGCACCTCGCCGCGCAGCATCAGCCCGTCGGCCAGCAGCTCCGGGTCGCGCAGCCGCCGCCCTTCGGCCACGGCGAACTCGTACTCCGCGGCCGCCTCGTTCATCCGTCCGGCGCCCTCGTAGCCGTAGCCGCGGCACAGGCGCAGGTCCGCGCGGCCCCGCGCATCGCCCGCGCGCTCCGCCTCGGCCACCCCCGCCGCGGCCAGGGCGATCAGCGAATCGGGCTCCAGGTCGCCGGCCTGCAGCCAGCACCGCAGCCCCAGCGCCTTCATCCGCAGCGCGCGGTCGGCGGGCGCCTGAAGCAGCCCCAGCGCGCGGTCGAGGGTGGGCAGCGCGGCGGTGTCGTCCCGCTCGGCCATCTGCTCGGCCCGTTCCAGGAGGGCGCGCGCGTTCTGCGCCGCGGACTGTGCGTACAGCCGGCCGCCACAGGAAAGCAGGAGGGCAAGGAGAAGGATGGGGATTCGCATGCGGGGCCGGGCGGGGGGTGCGCCGGGGTGGACAACCGGCGGCGACGGGTAAGATTGCGACGCGCCGCGTGATTGGGAAGGTTGGAAGGAAATCCCTCACCCGCCCCGGCACCAAACCCCGTTGGAATCACGACGCAGGAAATCAACCGGCGGATGATCGCGCGGGGGATCGAACCGGCGAGATCCGGAGCCCGCGATCGGCCAGCGGCATCGACGCGCATCATCCACATCAGAACCAGGGATCGATCCGATGGCTTCTTCGCTCACAGGCAAGGTGGTGCTGATCACCGGCGCGGCGCGCGGCATCGGCGCGGAGACGGCGCGGCAGGTGGCCAGGCGCGGCGCCCGCGTGTCGCTGGTGGGGCGTGAGCCGCGGCTGCTCGCCGAGGTGGCCCGTGAGCTGGGGCCGAGGCACGTGTGGCACGAGGCGGACGTGACCGACCAGGCGGCGCTGGACCGCGCGGTCGCGGCCACCGTGGCCGCGCTGGGCGGCATCGACGTGGTGTTCGCCAACGCGGGGATCGCCAGCAACGGCACCGTGGCCGTCACGCCGGTGGACGCGCTGGTGCGGACGATCGAGGTGAACCTGATCGGCGTGGTGCGGACGATCAGCGCCACCCTGCCCCACGTGACCGAGCGGCGCGGCTATTACCTGCTGATGTCGTCCGCGTCCGCGCTGGCGCCGCTGCCGGCCATGGCGCCCTACTCCGCCAGCAAGGTCGCGGTGGAGCAGTTTGGCAACGCGCTGCGGCTGGAGGTGGCGCACAAAGGGGTGGATGTGGGCGTGGCGCACCCTTCGTGGATCGACACCGACCTGGTGCGCGACCAGCAGCGCGAGCTGAGCACCTTCAACCAGACGCTGGCGGCGCTTCCCGGACCGTTCGGCAAGGTGACGCCGCTGGCGGAGTGCGTGGACGCGCTGGTGGACGGAATGGAGCGCCGCCGCCGCAAGGTGTTCGTCCCCGGGTCGCTGGCGCCGCTGGCCGCCATCCGCCAGTTCTTCAGCAGCCCCCTTGCCGAGCGCGCCACCCTGAAGCGCGCCGCCCGCATGATCCCCAGGCTGGAGCGCGAGATCCTGGCCCTGGGCCGCGCCTTTGGCCAGCACAGCGTGGGCAACCAGGACGTGCCGGAACCGCCGCACGCCGCGGAGTAGCCCCGGTGGCGCTCCGAAGCGGGGATCCACAGGCTGTGGCTCCTGCTACGCGGGGAAGCAGCAGCGTCGTTGCGTGCGGGCGGAAACACACCCATATTCTGCCTGATTGTGTCTCGATGGGGAGCGATCCCGCCGTTCCGGCCGCGCTGATCCCCTTCCGTCGAAGCGTGTTCGTCCCCAGGCGCAGTCCGGCCCGCACATCCACCCGTCGTCCTGGAGAGCCTTGCGATGATCGAAGACCGCGTTTTCGCCCCACGCAGGCTACGCCGCCTGCTGCCGGAGCTGTTGGGCACCGCCGCCATGGGCGCCGCGATGGTCGCGGCGGCGTGCGCGCCTCGCGCGGCGCCGGTGGCCGGCCCCGGACCCGCGGCGCCGGCCACGGCCCACGACGACTCGCTGCGCGAGCCGCTGACGGTGCGCGCTGTGAACGGCGTGCTGAGTGCCACGCTGGACGTGATGATGGCGGACCTTACCGTCACCCGCGACGGCGCCGTCGAGCCGGGCACCGTGGTCAAGGACACCGTGACCACCGACACCCTGCCCCTGCGCGCCTACCGGCTGGCCGCCACCACCGACCCTTCGTACCAGCCCGACGATCCGCGGTTCACGCCGCGCTTTCCCGGGCCCACGTTCCGGGTGCGGCCGGGCGACCTGGTGCAGATCTGGCTGCGGAACAAGCTTCCCATGCCCACGGAGGCGTCGAACTTCAACGACGTCTGCATGGACTACCCGGCGTCGGCGGACTCGGCGGACGTATTTCAGGACTGCCTGCACGGCCCCAACTGGACCAACATCCACTATCACGGGATGCACGTCACCCCCGACAGCACCTCCACGGTGGTGGGCGACGACGTGCTGATGGCCATCGCGCCGGGCGACAGCATCCTGTACTCGTTCCGCATCCCCACCAACCAGTCTCCCGGTACGCACTGGTACCACCCGCACAAGCACGGCTCGGTGGCCCTGCAGGTGGCCAACGGAATGTCGGGCGCCTTTATCGTCGAGGATCCCGGCAAGGGGCTGGACTGGTTCACGAAGGAGTTCAACATCCGCGAGCACCTGATCGCGTTTCAGCAGGTGGACACCACGGTGGGCCTGCTGCACGGCGACAAGACCAACATCCTCGACAAGGTTCCGCCCCTGGTGAACGGGCAAAACTACCCGACCATCTACATGGCCCCGGGCGAGATCCAGCGCTGGCGCATCGTGAACGAGAACGTGACCAGCGCTACCAAGACGCTGGAATTCCGGTTCGAGGACCTTCCGGGCGAAGAGCCCTTTGTGGTGGAGGTGGCGCGCGACGGCGTGCAGTACGCCCCCATCAACATCGCCCAGGGCAACGATTCGCTCATGCTGGTGGCGGCGGGCAACCGGCTGGACGTGTTCGTGCAGGCCCCGCAGCAGGCCGGAAGGCACCGCTTTCGGGTGCGCCACATTCCGGGGGCCAGCCAGCGCACCCGCCGCCGGCCGGTGATCCCGCTGAATACCGCGGCGACGCTGCGCGACTCCCAGATCACCGCCAACGACTACCGGGTGTTCCAGGTGGTGGTCGATCCCACCCTGGCGCCGCGCACCCCGGGCCTGCCGTTCAGCGGACGCAACCTGTCGGCGTTCCTGGGAGAGCGCGTTCCCCGCGCGGCCGAGTTCCTGGGCGTTGACCTGGCGGCGGCCCGCGACACGGCGGTGATCGTGTTCACCGACACGGCCGGCCCCGGCAACGACACGACGCCCACCCAGTTCTTCCTGGGCAGCGCAACGAGCCCGTTCCAGCGGTTCAACGACGCGTCCGTCTTCGTTCCGTCCAACGCGGGCGGTACGCCCATGCCCATGATCCTGGACAGCACGCAGACCTGGAAGATCGTCAACAACAGCCCCAACTCCATCAACCACCCGTTCCACATCCACATCAACCCCTTCCAGGTAGACTCGGTCTACGCGCCGCAGGGGAGCGCGGACCCGTACTACGACCTGTACCAGGAGCTGAACGCGGCCTCGCGACGAGGATCGCCGATCTGGCTGGACGTGCTTCCGCTGCCGGTGCCCGTTGCGAACGGCAGCGTCATCACGGATTCCGCGTACGTGTTCATCACCCAGCGCTACGAGGACTTTACGGGGTGCAGCGACGGCAAGTGCGGCCCGCCCACGGGCAGCTTCGTGATGCACTGCCACATCCTGGGCCACGAGGAACGGGGGATGATGCAGGTGCTGCAGATCACGGAAAACGGGCAGCCTATGGCGCGGCAGCAGGGGAGCGGCGCCCACGGAAGCCACCGACACTGACGGACGGCGACACCTGAAGCGGCTCCGCGGCGGATTCCGATCCTGGAAGACGGGTCTCACGCGGAGCCGCGGAGGGCGCGGAGGCGCGGAGAAAAACAGCGAGGACGCGGGGAACGATCGGTTCCCCGCGTCCTCGCTTCGTTCGTCGTGCTGGAACGTCCGATCAGCAGGGCTGAGGGCTGAGGCAGTGCTGGATTCCGGAAGGCCTGCAGGCTGAGAGGCACTGGCTCAACAGGAAGGTGGCCATCTGGGCGCCTTCCACCGTGCCCCGAACGCCTTCGGGTGATTCCACCTCGAACGATTCAACGGCCAGCGATTCGACGTCGAGCATCAGCTTTTTCATGTGTGCTCCCTGGTAAGGTTTTCCCGCGGGCGGCGGATCGGCACCGCATCGTAGATATTCACCTATCCGGACACAATACACAAGAAGCGGAACGAGGCTTGCGGCGGATGAGGCACGTCCCCGCATCACTCCCTTCTTCGCTGGTCACCAGGAGAACGCGCATGCACAAGATCAGGCTGGATGTCGATCGGCTGCAGGTGGAAAGCTTCGACACCTCCGTCGCGGAACGCGAGGAGCGTGGCACCGTGCACGGCCACTGGAGCCGGATTGGCACCTGCGACGGCCGGGTGGCCACGTGCCAGTACGGCGGCAGCTGCGGCGCCGGTTGCGCCACGCGCAGCGGATGCACGCAGCTGGACTGCGTGTAGCGCGCGCAGCTGCGAGCGGCCGGCCCGTTCGCGGCTCATCCCTCATCACCCACGGGAGAACACGATGAACAAGATCAAGCTGAACCTGGACCGCCTGCAGGTGGAGTCGTTTGAAACCGCCTCCGTGGCCACGGAGCGCGGCACCGTGCACGGCCACTACAGCCAGCGCGGCACCTGCGACGGGCGCGCGGCCACGTGCCAGGACGGTAAGTCATGCACCGCCCGCTGCGGCACTGTCCTCGGCTGCACCATCGCCATCTGACCGAACCGCCCCGACGCGCGCATTCAGCCACGGCGGTACACGAAGGGCCAACATCGAAACAATGGAGCCAGCGGAGACCTTCCTCCGCTGGCTCCGTTGATTGTCCACGTCGTCCGGCTGCGTGATGCTGATCGGGTTACGTGCCGTGCCGCCCGCGGGAGCGAATGAAGAATTCGCCGCTGGAAATTCGCAAAGTCCGCCTGCGCGGACTCGGCGGCCCGGGGGTGTGCGGCGTTCCAGGCACCTGCGCGTCCGCAGCGAACGGCAGCCGGAGCGCACCCAACCTGCCCACCTCCGTCCCTCTCCGCGCCTCCGCGACCTCCGCGCCTCCGCGTGAGCTCCCTGCCGTTACTCCACCCGGCGCAGCTGTGGAATCCGCCACACCACCAGCACCGTGACCAGCCCCAGCACCGCGATCCCCCAGAACACCACGTGCAGGCTGTCCGCCAGCCCCACGCGCAGCAGCGCCAGCACGTCCGCGGGCAACTGCGCGGCTCGGGGAGCGGCCTCGCTCATCAGGTCCTGGATGCTGTCCAGCGACACGCGCCCTTCCAGCCCCTCGCGCCCCAGGTAGCGCGCCATCTGGTAGTTCAGCACCCCGCCAAACAGCGCCGCGCCCAGCGCGTTGCCCAGAATGCGCATCAGCATGTTGCTGGCGGTGGCCACGCCCCGCTGGTTCCACGGCACACTGCTCTGGATGGCGACCAGCGTGGTGCTGTTCACCAGCCCCATTCCAATGCCGATGATGAACGAGCCGATCCCCGCCGGCACCGCGCCGTAGTGCGCCAGCGTGGCGATGATCAGGCAGCCGGCGAGCAGGCACACGCCGCCCGCGCGCACCAGCCGCGGCACGCCGATGTCGATGATGTGGTGCCCCGCGTAGAACGCCGCCAGCGGCCACCCCAGCGTCATGGACGAAAGCGCGAAGCCCGCCAGCAGCGCCGACCCGCCCAGCACCCCCTGCACGTAGGTGGGCAGAAAGGTGATCAGGCCGATCATCATGATCCCCGACGTGAGCGTGGCCACGTTGGCAAAGCGGATCAGGCCGTTCCCCCACAGCTCCATGTGCATCAGCGGGTCCGGCGCGCGGTGTTCCTGGCGGATGAACAGGAACACCGCGATCACGAACGCGGCAAACAGCGGCAGCACCATGGTCAGCCCCCACGCGCTGGCCTGGGTGAGCCCCAGCATCAGCGAGCCCACGCCCACCAGCAGCAGCGCCGCGCCCGCGTAGTCGATGCGCCGCGCCTCGCGCTCCACCCCTTCGTGCAGGTAGATGACGATCAGCGCAATGGAGGCGATGCCGAACGGCAGGTTGATCCAGAAGATCCACGGCCACCCGATGCTGTGCACGATCAGCCCGCCCGCCAGCGGCCCCAGGATGGACGATGCGCCCCACAGCCCGCTGATGTACCCCTGCACCCGCCCGCGCTCCTCCAGCGGATAAAGGTCCGCCGCCAGCGTGGTGATCACCGGCTGCACCGCCCCGGCGCCCAGCCCCTGGACAAAGCGAAAGGCGATCAGCATGGCCATCGTGCTCGCGAACCCGCAGGCCACCGAGCCCAGCAGAAACACGACAACGCCAAAGATGAACACCGGTTTGCGGCCAACCAGGTCCGACAGCTTGCCAAAGATGGGGATGGTGACCGCCTGCACCAGCAGGTACGACGAGAACACCCAGCTGTACAGCTCAAAGCCGCCCAGCTCGGCCGAGATGCTGGGCATGGCGGTGGCCACGATGGTGACCTCGATGGCCGACATGAACATCGCCAGCAGCAGCGCCGTGAAAACCAGCGCGCGGTGAGTCGTGGTTTCCCTCACGTAACGGTAGGATCAGGTGATACAGACAAAGCGAAGCGCGGCCGGATTGCACCCCCCGTACCGCGCACGAGCCAGAACGCGTCCAACGCAAACATTCGACGGCGCCGGCGGAAGAGGCACCCTCCATCGACTCCGCGCGAAGCCGGTCTCGTTCGCGGGATGATACACCTCGCGACGACGAGAGGGGAGGGCCGTCCCATCCCTGCATCATCGGAACTGCGCACGTCAGAAGCTCGACGTGCCGAACATTCAGATGAGGACCACAACCCTCCATCGCGATAAGGAAAAGGTGTTGATGCGCTGGCTGAATCGGCTGGCGGCCGGCCTTGCCGGCGCCATCACGGGGATGAGCGTTCTCCTTATCCTGATCCTTGCCGGCTCCGTAGGCCTGGGATGGTTCGGCCAGGATCACGGTGCGTCTGTCTGGGCCATGCTGTTTGGCGGGTACGGCGCGGGGCTGGCGTGGCCGCTGTGCGCGCTGACGGCCGCGGCTATCCTCATCCTGCTGGCGCTCGGGGTCGCGCGGCGGGAGGTGCGGACGCTTCGGCGCGGATCGGCGGTGCTTCTTGGGGCCACCGCCCTGCACGCCGCGTGGCTGTTCGGCATTCGGCCACCCACGGAGCGCACGGAGGTGTTCACCGGAACGTTCGTCTACGGGCACTACGGGTTCAGGCCTGACTACCTTGCCCTGTGCGAGGATCCGGCCCATCCGCTGGCGCGTGGCGCGGACCTGTTGGAGGGTGCCGTCGAACCCGGGATGCCCGTGCTGGCTGCCGTATCCATTCCGGAGCAGGGATGGCGCGGCAGCCACCCGCGAGCGTGGCCGTCCACGCGGTCCGACAGCCATGGCACGCGGTACTGGCAGCTGCGCGTGCGCGGCACACTCCGGGGACCCGCGCAGTACGGCCGGCCAGCGCTGATGCAGTATCGCCTGAAGGTAGACAGCGTGCTGAGCGTGGCACCCAGCCGCGTCTTCCAGGACGAGTGCGGCGTCGAGGACCCGCCTCCAGACTGGTCGCCACGCGAGTGAGCGCCGACTGATCCCGAGCAGTTGAAGCCCCGTTCCGCACGCGCAAGCGAGCGAAACGGGGCTTATCGCTTTCCCAGCAGCGGGTTCACCCGCTCATCCTCGCCCCGCGTCCGGACCCATCGCTCCATCGCTCCATCCCACCATCCCACCATCACACCATCACACCATCACACCATCACACCATCACACCATCACACCATCACACCGCCACTCCGTCCCCCCGCAGCGTCTCATCCACTTCCCGCATCACCGCCCGCACTCGCGCCACGGTTTCCCCCAGCGGCGGCGGCGCTGGGGACGCCGCGACATCACCGCCACGGGCGCCAAGTGACGTGAGCGCGACCTCGGCGCCGCGGGTTACGGCGGTCGCCTGGGCCAGAAGGACGCAGAGCTCGCCATCGGCCACATCCGCCCATTCGGGAGGGATGGGGGTAAGCCTGCGGCGCTCCGCCTCGCATTCAAACGCAAGCCAGCCGGACGCGAACTGGGGGCGAACGTCGCCGCGCATGGGCGTGGTGGCCCAGACCTGCCAGCGAACGCCGCCGGCATCGGTAAAATCTCGTATCGGCATCGACTCTCGCCGCCAACAATCCAGGGTAGATACAAAGAAGCGGGCACGCCGGTCCCGCACGTGCCCGCCATCGCGCACCGACCCGTCAGCCGGGCTGCGGGAAACGCATGGTGCAAGCACCGTGCGCGATCCGGACTGCTCCCTGATCATCAGCATACAGCCGGGTTCAATCCGGAATCGATCGATCCGCGCGGCACCGCATCCCCGCATTGTGGCGGCGATCCCCGCGATTTGCCAATGACCGCCGTTCGTCAAACAGGCCCGGCAGCCGCGATGGCTGCCGGGCGTGTCTGCATCCGTGCCGCGTGCCCTGCGTCGGCCGAGCCGCGGTTCAGCCGTCAGTGCGAGACGGCCGCGGGGGTGGTGGCGTCGGTGGTGCCGCCGTTGCCGATCTGCGAGTAGTTGTTGCGGCCCCAGCACCAGGCTTGCCCCACCCCGTCCAGGCCGCAGGTGGTGTACCCGCCGTTGGAGACGATGCCGAACGCCACGCCCGACGGCTGCGACACGGCCACCGGCACCTTGCGCTGCGTGAACGTGCCGTCGCCCAGCTGCCCGCCGTTGTTGAAGCCCCAGCAGTAGCTCTGTCCGCCGCCGGTCACCGCGCAACTGTGCGCCCAGCCGGTGCTGATGGAGGCCACCGTCACGTTCGCTGGAAGCTGAACCGCCACGGGGTCGTACCGCGTGGTGAGGGTGTTGTCGCCCAGCTGCCCGTTGCCGTTCTTGCCCCAGCACCAGGCGCCGCCGTTGGTATCCACCGCGCAGGTGTGCCGGTACTCGGCGTGAAGGTAGCTGAACGTCACGCCCGCCGGGTGCGTCACCTGCACGGGGATGGAGTCGCCGAAGCTGAAGCCGCCGCCCATGGCGCCCTCCGCGCCGTATCCCCAGCACCACGCCTGGCCGGTGGTGTCCAGCGCGCAGGTGTGCTTCTCGGCCGCGGAAATGCTGGCGAAGGTCACGCCCACGGGCTGCTGCACCGCCACGGGCGTGCGGCGGTACGCCGTGGCGTTGTTGCCCAGCTGCCCGTACGCGTTGGCGCCCCAGCAGTACGCCTGCCCGCCGCCGTCCAGCCCGCAGGTGTGCTGCAGCCCCGCGTCGATGCTGGCGAACGCCACGGCGCCCAGCGGCTTGACCGCCACCGGGGCCAGCCCCAGGCTGGTGGTGCTGTCGCCCAGGCGGTAGTCGGCGTTGTAGCCCCAGCACCACGCCTGGCCGGCGCTGGTGATGGCGCAGCTGTGCTCCTGCCCGGCGGTCAGCTGGGTAAAGGTGACGCCCGGCTGCTGCAGCACCTGCACGGGCGTGGTGCGGGTGCTGGCCGTGCTGTCGCCCAGCTGGCCGGTGGCGTTGCGGCCCCAGCACCACGCCTGCCCGGCGCTGGTGAGCGCGCAGGTGTGGCTCTCGCCCGAGTCCAGCGTGTCGAACGCGGTGGTGGGGATGACGGTCAGCGCCACCGCCGGCGGCGCGGCCGCGGGTGCGGTGGGCTGGTTGTCGGCGCACGCCGACAGCAGGGCGGCGCCCAGCAGCGAAAGCGCCGCGGCGCGTGGAAGGGTTCGGCGGATCATGGGGCCTGCTCCGGTCGCGGAGTGGGGGGACGGAACTGCGGATCGAATGGAATGTGCGTACGGCACCGGCGCGCGGTCAACGGAAAACATGTTCACTTCCCGTCACTATATATTAACAGTTGACCCACTTTCTCCGGCTTCTCGCACCGGGCTGCTGGACTTCGCCTACAGATTGCTCCGATGACGCGAACCTGATACACACGGCAACGCGCGGCGGCATGGCCACCGCGCCCCATGCACGACGCGAAAAGGACGCGGAGAAAGCCTTTCTCCGCGTCCTGCATCATTCGCCGTCCGGCAGGCCCGTCAGCTGCGCGAGGGCCTGCGGCCCGCGAGTGAGCCATCCACCGAGTACCTGCCCGCGCCGGCCAGCATCAGCGCCAGGCAGGCGCCCAGCAGCGCAAAGGCGAACTCGTATCCCTCGGGGAGAAAGAAGCCCTTCGACAGGTGCACGAGGACGATGGCGCCCACCATGTCCGCCGCCAGCAGTGCCGCGAACAGGGGCGTCAGCACGCCGATGATGAGGGCGATGCCGCCGATGAGCTCCAGCAGCGCGATGAACGGCCCCACGATGCCCGCCATCGGAATCCCCATCCCCGCGAACCCTTGCGACACGCCCGCAAAGCCGTACTGAAACACCTTCTGCCAGCCGTGCATCAGCATGATGATCCCCGTCACCACGCGCAGGATGAGCAGCGCCAGGTCCACGCGCGCCGGCGTGGGGGTGAGCAGTCGGTGCATCGGTTTCCCTTTCGCTGGGTTACGGAAGCCGTCCGATCCGGACCGCATCGGCGGGCGCCTGAAGTGGACACAACTGTAACCAGGGTAGTAACAGATACACCCCGCGTCAAGACTTTTCTACGGCGCACGCGCGCTCATCCGAAGCCGGCGACCGGCTCCGGATGACGCCGTCCGCGGATCTGTTCAGCCGTACGTGCGCGCGTCCAGCACCCGGCCGTTGTGCGCGCCGGTGATGGCGTCCACGTACGTCCGCGCCACGGCGGCCGCGGGCATGCCGCCGGCGGGGTCCCTGCCCATGGCCTGCAGCGTCTCGCTCACCCACGGCGGGCTTACCACGTTCACGCGGATGCCGCGCGGCATCTCCAGCGCCGCGGCGCGCACGAAGCCCTCCACCCCCGCGTTGATCAGGCTGATGGCCGCGCTGCCGGGGGTGGGCTCCTGGCTCAGCACACCGCTGGTAAGGGTGATGGATCCGCCGTCCGCCACCTGCTCCACACCGTAGCGCACCAGGTTCACCTGCCCCATCAATTTGTAGTGCAGGCTCATCTCAAAGTCGTCGTCCGAAAGCTGGTCCAGCGGCTTCCACGCGCCGCCCCCCGCGCACGAAACCACCGCGTCCACCCGCCCCGCCTGCGCGAACATCCGCCGGATGGAATCCGCATCCGTGATATCCACGCGCAGGTCACCGCTGCTCCGGCCCGCGGACAGCACTTCGTGCCCGTGCAGCGCCTGCACCACCGCCTCGCCGATGGTTCCGCTCCCTCCGATCACCAGCACCCTCATCTGCATTCCTCCCGAAAGTGGCCGCTCGCACACCGCGTCGATCGCGGCGCGCGGGCAAGCTCCCGCGCGCGACGTCCGGCAACTGCCGCGCCGGAAGGTGAAGGGGTGCGATCCCCGGGCCCTCTCCCCCGCCAGGCCTTTCGCTCGTTCCTCGCGACGGCTGGCGACCCCTCCCCCAACTTCGGGGGAGGGGTGGTGTGCACCGAGAGTTCAGTGCGCTCCGAATCAGGCCGAAGCGGGATCGACTTCTCCCCTCTCCCGCGCAGTTTGCGGGAGAGGGGCCGGGGGTGAGGACCCATCGGGCGCGACCCCCAGGCCCTCTCCCCCGCCAGGCGTTTCGCTCGTTCCTCGCGACGGCTGGCGACCCCTCCCCCAACTTCGGGGGAGGGGTGGTGGCCGACAGCCTGCGGCTCTACGACTGGCATGCGCAGCGCACCCAACCGTCCGCTCGCGTCACCTCTCCTCCGAAGTTGGGGGAGAGGCCGGGAGAGGGGGCCGCCCGCGGACGCAGTTCGATGCCTGCCTGGGCGCGCCCGACTTCTCCCCTCTCCCGCGCGGTTTGCGGGAGAGGGGCCGGGGGTGAGGGCCAACGCGCGGCAGGGCTGTTGCCGGAGCACGATTGCGGGCGCAGGGTTTGCAAAAGCTTCCGCGATTCCGTTCATCCACCGAGAAGCCATGCAGTTGATCGACCATCACACGGCGCCGGCCCCCACGCCCGCCGCCGCCGCGCTGTTCGCCGGCGAGGGAGAGATGCGCGCGCGGTGCCGCGCCATGGACTGGGCCGCCACCCCGCTGGGGCCCGTCGAAAGCTGGCCCGCCGCGCTGCGCTGGACCGTGCGCACCGCCATGGACTCGCCCTTTCCCATCAACCTGTGGTGCGAGCCGGAGCTGGTGCTCATCTACAACGACGGGTACCGGCACGTGCTGGGAGACAAGCACCCCGGCTCGCTGGGCCGCCGCGGCACCGAGGTGTGGCGCGAGATCTGGCCCGAGATCGCGCCCATGTTCGAACAGATCCGCGGCGGCGGCCCGCCCATCTACGCCGACGACGCGCCGTTCGTCATCGAGCGCGCGGGCGCCGAGAACAACGCCGCAGCGCCGGGCGAGCCCAACGCGTGGTTCACCTTTGCGCTCAGCCCCGTGCGCGACGATCAGGGCGGCATCGTGGCCTACCTGAATGTGGTGTCAGAAACCACGGCGCGCATCATGGCCGAGCGGCAGCTGCAGGCCGAACGCGGACGCCTGGCAGAGATCTTCGAGCGCGCGCCGGCGTTCATCGCCACCCTGCGCGGGCCGGACCACGTGTTCGAAACCGCCAACCCGCTGTACAAACAGCTGGTGGGGCACCGCGACGTGATCGGCAAGCCGGTGCGCGAGGCGCTGCCCGAGGTGGTGGAGCAGGGCTTCATCGGCCTGCTGGACGGCGTGTACCAGACGGGCGAGGCCTTTGTGGGCACCGAGGCCAACATCCTGCTGCAGAGCACCCCGGACGCCCAGCCGGTGGAGCACATCCTGAACTTCACCTATCAGCCGATCACCGAGACCAACGGAAGCATCTCCGGCATCTTTGTGCATGCGGTGGACGTAAGCGAGCAGGTGCGCGCGCGTCGGCGGGTGGAGCGGCTGGAGGAGCGGCTGCGCCTGGCGCTGGAGTCGGCCGACATCGGCACCTGGGACTTTGAGCCGCGCTCGGGCCGGCTCATCTGGGACGAGCGTGCGCGCCGCATCCTGGGCCTGCCGCCCCACGCGCCGCTGGACTACGGCGTGTTCCTGGAGCGCCTTCACCCCGACGACCGCGACCGGGCCAACGCCGCGGTGCAGGCGGCGCTGGACCCCGCGGGCACCGGCACGTACGAGACGGACTACCGGGTGGAGACGGAGACCCAGGGCACCCGGTGGATCCGCGCCAGCGGCAAGGCGTTCTTCGACGCCGAGGGAACGGAGGCGGTGCGGTTCGCGGGGACGGTGATCGACGTGACCGAGCGCACCGTGGCCGAGGCCGAGCGCGAAAAGCTGCTGCGCGAGGCCCAGACGCAGCGCGCCCGCCTGTCGCAGATCTTTACCGAGGCGCCGGCCGTGATGGCGCTGTACACGGGCCGCGACCACGTGGTCTCGCTGGTGAACCCCACCTGGGAAAAGACGGTGGGCAAGCCCGGCGCGCTGGGCCGCCCGTTTCGCGAGGTGTTTCCCGAGTTTGCCGGCACCGGGCTGTTCGAGGCGCTGGACCACACCTACGACACCGGCGAGCCGTTCGTGGACCCCGAGGTGAACGTGCCGCTGGAGCGGTGGGGCGTGCTGGAAGACACCTGGTGGAACCTGGTGTGGCGCCCGCTGGAAAGCGACGATCCCGACCGCCGCGACATCCTGGTGCACGCCGTGGAGGTCACCACGCAGGTGCGCGCGCGGCGCGAGGTAGAGCAGAAGGCCGAGGAGCTGGCGCGGCTGGCGCGCGCGCTGGAAGTGAGCAACCGCGAGCTGGACCAGTTTGCCTACGTGGCCTCGCACGACCTCAAGGCCCCGCTGCGCGGAATCGCCAACCTGTCGCAGTGGATCGAGGACGACCTGGCCGACCGCTTTACCGAGGAGGCACACCAGCACATGCGCCTGCTGCGGGGCCGCGTGCACCGCATGGAGGCGCTGATCGACGGCATCCTGCAGTACTCGCGCGCCGGCCGCACGCACGAGGCGCCGGAGCGGATCGACACCGCCGCGCTGCTGGACGAGGTCGCCGACCTCATTGCCCCGCCCGAAGGCACGCGCATCGTGGCGCACCCCGGCATGCCCGTGGTGTATACGGAACGTACGCCGCTGCAGCAGGTGTTCATGAACCTGGTCAGCAACGCGGTCAAGTATGGTGGCCCCGGCGTGCAGGTCGACGTTTCGGCGGAGCGGGATGAAGACGGGCACCACTTCGTCGTCCGCGACAACGGCCCGGGAATCGCGCCGGAGTACCACGAGCGCATCTTCGCCATCTTTCAGACGCTGGCGGCGCGCGACAAGGTAGAGGGAACCGGAATCGGCCTTTCCATCGTCAAGAAGATGGTGGAAAGCCGTGGCGGCCGGGTGTGGCTGGAGTCTGCCCCCGGCCAGGGAGCGGCGTTCCACTTTCTGTGGCCGGCCCAGCCGGCGGAAGAAACGGGCGAGGGATGAAGGATCGCATGCTGAACATTCTGCTGGTGGAAGACGACGAGGTGGACGTGATGAACGTTCAGCGCGCCTTTCGCACCAACAAGATCTCCAACCCGCTCTTTGTGGCCGAGGGCGGCGAGGAGGCGCTGGTGATGCTGCGCGGCGGCGAGATCCCGCGCGAGCGCCGGCTGGTGCTGCTGGACCTGAACATGCCGCGCATGAACGGCATCGAGTTTCTGCGCGTCCTTCGCGCCGACCCGGAGCTCAGCTCCACCACCGTGGTCGTGCTCACCACCAGCAACGACGAGCGCGACCGGGTAGAGGCGTACCAGCTGAACGTGGCCGGCTACATCCTCAAGCCCGTGACCTTTCAGAACTTCTGCGAGGCCATGGCGACGCTGAACAAGTACTGGTCGCTGGTGGAGCTTCCCTGAACGTGCCGATGAACGATACCGTAAAGAGATCCGCCGGGACCGACTCCCCGGGGCTGGGGGGCGACGCTCCACTACGCGTGCTGGTGGTGGATGACGACGCGGTGGACCGCATGGCCGTAAAGCGCCAGCTGGCCCGCACCGGCATCTCCGTCGAGACCGGCGAAGCCGAAGGGGTGCTCGAAGCCATCGGCCAGCTGGCGGATTCCGCGTACGACTGCGTGCTGCTGGACTTCAACCTTCCCGACGGCGACGGGCTCACCTTTCTGCGCGGGTTGCGCTCCGCCGGCATTTCCGTTCCCGTGGTGATGCTTACCGGGCAGACCGACCCCGAGGTGGTGGCGGACCTGGTGATGGCCGGCGCCTCCGACTACATCCCCAAGTCGCTGCTTACCCCGGAGCGTCTGCTGCAGGCGTTCAGCACCTGCTGCGGCGGCAACGCCGGCGTGCGGCACCGGCTCGCCACCCCGGGCTGAGGCCGGCGAGCGACCTGAGGATCTCTTCTGCCCACGCACCCGGCTCAGACCCACGCCCAATCGCACTTGCCCCTTGGGGGTGCGGTGTCATCCTGAGGGAGCGCACACCCCCAACTTTCATAGCCACATAAGCTTGCGCGCGACCGAAGGATCTTTGTCCGGTCGCGCCGGGCCCAGCCTTACGAGCCGTTCCACTCCCTCTGTTGCCAACCCTCACCTCCCCCAACGGCGTGGCGCAGGATTCGAGGCGCTTCGGATAGAGATCCTTCGGTCGGCGCACGGGGTGCCGTGTGTCGCCGACGGTTCAGGGCGGCGCCTCTCTCAGGATGACAGTGGAGGCGGACGGGGGCTCTGAGGCTGAGAGGGTGTTGCCAAACCTCGCCTGCTCCCGCCGGCCGCACACTGTCATCCTGAGGGAGCGCACGCCCCTAACTTTCATAGCCACATAAGCTTGCGCGCGACCGAAGGATCTTTGTCGGGTCGCGCCGGGCCCAGCCTTACGAGCCGTTCCACTCCCTCTGTCGCCAAACCTCACCTACCCCCAACGGGCGTGGGGCAGGGTTCGATGCGCTTCGGATAGAGATCCTTCGGTCGGCGCACGGGGTGCCCTGTGTCGGCGACGGTTCAGGGCGGCGCCTCGCTCAGGATGACAGTGGAGGCGGACGGGGGCTCTAAGGCTGAGAGGGTGTTGCCAAACCTCGCCTGCTCCAGCCGGCCGCACACTGTCATCCTGAGGGAGCGCACGCCATAACCTTCGTGACCGCAGAACTTTGCGCGCGACCGAAGGATCTTTGTCGGGTCGCGCCGGGCCCAGCCTTACGAGCCGTTCCACTCCCTCTGTTGCCAAACCTCACCTGCCCCAACAGGCGTGGGGCAGGGTTCGAGGCGCTTCGGATAAAGATCCTTCGGTCGGCGCACGGGGTGCCGTGTATCGCTGACGGTTCAGGGCGGCGCCTCTCTCAGGATGACAGTGGAGGCGGACGGGGGCTCTAAGGCTGAGAGGGTGTTGCCAAACCTCGCCTGCTCCAGCCGGCAGCACACTGTCATCCTGAGGGAGCGCACACCCCCAACTTTCATAACCACATAAGCTTGCGCGCGACCGAAGGATCTTTGTCGGGTCGCGCCGGGCCCAGCCTTACGAGCCGTTCCACTCCCTCTGTCGCCAAACCTCACCTGCCCCGACGGGCGTGGGGCAGGGTTCGAGGCGCTTCGGATAGAGATCCTTCGGTCGGCGCACGGGGTGCCGTGTATCGCTGACGGTTCAGGGCGGCGCCTCTCTCAGGATGACAGGTGGAGGCGGACGGGGGCTCTGAGAAGGGTTGTCAAACCTCCCCTTCTCCAGCCGGCCGCACACTGTCATCCTGAGGGAGCGCACGCCCATAACTCTCATAACCACATAAGCTTGCGCGCGACCGAAGGATCTTTGTCGGGTCGCGCCGGGCCCAGCCTTACGAGCCGTTCC
>NZ_JBMDXM010000209.1:0-16127 GCF_048594345.1 Longimicrobium sp. | reverse complement strand
GCGGCCTGGGGGGCCGGCGCGGGCTCCGGAGCCGGCGCCACGGCGGGCGCTTCCGCCGCCGCCTCGCCGCCTTCCCCGCGGTTGCGGCCGCGGCCACGTCCGCCACGGCGGCTGCGCGAACGTCCGCGCGGCGCATCCGCTTCCAGGTCGCCCATCAGCGTGGGATCGGTGTCGCCCACCACCTCCTCGGCCTGCGCCGCGGGGGTCTGCACGTCGTCCGTGCCCGCGGGGGCGTCGCCGGTGCCGGCATCGCTCACCAGGGTGGGATCGGTGTCGCCGATCACGGCCTCCGCCTGCGCGGGCGCCGTCTCTTCCTCCGCCCCCCGGCCGCGTCCCCTGCCCCGCCCGCCGCGGCGCGAGCGCGAACGCCCGCCACCCGCCGCGTCCTGCGACGTGGTGTCGGTGTCGCCTTCCGTCGCCTCGGCCGGCTGCGGCTCCGGCACGGGCTCCTCCGCCGGGGCCTCGGCGGCGGGTGCGGGCGCGTTGGCGATCAGCTGCTCGCGCTCCGCGCCCCACTGCTCCAGCAGCGGGCGCGCCTTGCGGGCGCCCAGCAGCTCACGGACGGCGTCGGGGTTCTCATCCATCGTGCGCCACACCTCGGCGCCGTACGCGTCCGCCAGCGCCTCGCCCGTGGCGCGGCCCACGAAGTTGTACGAGGCGATGCGCCCCACGATCTCGTCACGCTCCGACGGCAGCCCCAGCGCCGCCGGATCGAACGCCGCCGGTGCGGCCGTCGCTTCGGCCGCGGGCTGCGCTTCAGGCTGCGCCTCGGCAGCCGGTGCTTCGTCGCGGCCACGGCCACGGCCGCGTCCGCCGCGCGAACGGCCGCCGCGCTCCTCACGCGCGGGCTCGGCCGGCGTCTCCTCGCGCGGTGCCTCGGCGCGCGGCTCCGGCTGCGGATCGTCGCGGGTGGCGTCCGGCTGCGGCGGCTCGGGCGAGCGCGTGCCGCCGACGTTGATCACCTGCCCCGGAAGGAGCGGCGGCGGACCCGACGGGGTTCCTCCCCGGCGGCCACGGCCACCGCGGATGCCCACGGACCCGGTGGACGTCGACGAGCCGCGGTTGGCGATGCTGGCGGGATCCACCAGCTGCGCCGTAACGACGGCGGGCTCGCGGTGGGTGACCAGCGCGCCGTCATCCGCTTCCTGAATGGCCTGCGCGGGCGTCATGTCCTCGGGCGCGGGGGTCGGCGCGGACGCCGGCTCCTCCACGCGGGCGGCGGGCCGCTCCTGCGCGGGCGCGTCGACGCCACCCACTACCTGGCCCGGGAGCATCGGCGGCGGCCCGGAGGGCGCGCCACGGCGTCCACGGCCGCGTCCACCCCGTCCGCCGCGATCCTCCACGGGCGCGGCCACCTCGGCCGGCGCGGCGCCGGTCTCGGCCGCGCGGGGCTGCGGCGCACCGGCGGCGCCCAGCACCGGGTCCGGAAGCCGCTTGCCGCCCGCGGGGAGCAGCACCTCGTAGCCGCCGTCCTCCTGGCGGCGCACGTCCACGACTTCGGCGTCGTGGGCCTGGCGCAGGAAGCGGTTGAACTTGCTGAAGCCCAGCGCGTGCTCGTCGAAGCCCGGCTGCAGCTCGAGCATCTTGCGCTTCACGTCACCGTCGCGCGCCGTCTCGCCGGGGCGGCGCACCATCTGCCGCACCGTGTGCTGCAGCAGCGCGTACGCGTTGCGGAGCGGGTCCACGTCGGACTGGGCCGCGGGGGCCTGCGCCGTGGGCGCTTCGGTGGCGGACGGAGCGGGACGCTCGGCCGGGGCCGGACGCTCGCGCTCGGGCCGGGCCTGGGGCTCCGGCGCGCGGGCGGGCGCCTGCGCCTCCACGTCCGGCTCGGCGAACACCGGCGGGGCGGACGCCTCGGCCGGGACCGCCACGGCGTCGCCGCCGGCGGCGGTGTCGACCGGCACGGGCGGCTCGTAGCGCGGGCGCTCTCCGCGGTCCCGGTCGCGTCCACCGCGGTCGCCAAAGCGGCCACGGCCGCGTCCGCCGCGGCTGCGCTCGCGCTCGCCGCGGTCGCGCTCCGGACGTCCGCCGTCGCCGCCGGCCGCGCCCTGCGCGTCACCTTCCTCGGCACGCGGCGGCGCCACTTCCCAGTCGCCGCCGTCGGTACGGCGCAGGCGCACGGCGCCGCGCTGCTGGGCCTCGGTGATGAACTTGCTGAACTTGCCGTAGCCGATGTCCTTTTCGCTGAACCCGGAGTCCAGCTCCACCATCACCTGCTTGAGCCGGTCCACCCGCATCACGTCGCCGCGGCGCGCCATCATCTGCGCGGCCTTGGTCACCAGCTCCCAGGGGTCCTCGCGCACGCCGGTGTCGTCCGTGGCGCGCGTCAGCCCGCTCAGGTTGTGGTACGAGTAGTACTCGTCGCAGTTCTGGATGAGCAGGTCGCTGGCGCTTTCGCGCATCCCCACGCCGATGACGTACTTGCCGTACTCCTTGAGCTTCATCACACAGCTCGAGAAGTCGCTGTCGCCGGTAAGGAGGATGAAGACGCCGATCTCCGGCCGCATGAACGCCAGCTCGATGGCGTCAACCGCCATGCGCAGGTCGGTGGCGTTCTTCTTGGAGGTGCCGTAGGCGGGGGCAAAGATCAGGTCGACGGAGGCTTCCGTCAGCGGAACCACGGAGGCGGGGTAGCGGCGCCAGTCGGCGTAGGCGCGGCGGACGGCGATCTTGCCGCGAAAGACGTCGGAGTCCAGCAGCGACTTGAGCTCCTTGCCCAGGTCGCTGCGCACGTTCATGGTGACGTTGTCAAAGTCGATCAGCAGCGCCGCGCTGCGTGTGGCGCTGAGCGCAGGTCCGCCGGTCATGGCCGGGGAGCTGCGCAGGGGATTGTTGTTCATCGGTTTCCAGTCAGTCGTTCACGTTTCGTTTGCGATCTGACGAGTCCCCTCGGCCTCGGGCGGGACAGAAGTGCGAAAGTGCGGGAGTGCGAGCGTGCGCTGGAGGCGGGTGCATCCCCGGCGGTCCATTGTGCGCACGCTGGCAATCCCGCGCTCACGCGCTGTCCGCCGACGGCGGGAGGAGCCTCGTCGTACCGTTGCTGCTCACCGGCGGCTGCTTTCTTCGGCGCTGATCATGCGCGCAAGCTCCACCCGGCGAACCTTGCCGCTTCCCGTCAGCGGGAAGCCGTCCAGAAAGCGGACCAGGTCGGGGACCTTGTAGTCCGCCAGCACTTCTCGGCAAAAGTCGCGGATCTCTTCACCCGTGACGATCGCCCCTTCAACCGGGACGATGGCGGCGCACGCCACCTCGCCCAGGATCTCGTCCGGCAGCCCCACCACCGCCACGTCCAGCACCGCCGGGTGCGCGTGCAGCCGGTCTTCCACCTCGCGCGGGTACACGTTGAACCCGCCGCGGATGATCATCTCCTTGCGGCGCCCGATGATGTGGACGTAGCCCTCCTCATCCACCATCCCCAGGTCGCCCGTGAGGAAGAACCCGTCGGGCGTGAACACCTGCGACGTCTCGCCCGGCTGGCGGTAGTAGCCGCGCATGATGCAGGGCCCGCGCACCGCCAGCTCGCCCACCGACTCCACCGGCAGCACGGAGCCGTCCACGTCAATCACGCGGATCTCCACCTCGGCCAGCGGACGGCCGACCGTCGCCACCTGCTTGCCGGGGGGATCGTCCGGTGTGTTGACGGCCACCAGGTTGCCGGTTTCCGTCATCCCGTACCCCACCCGCACCCCCGGCACGAAGTCGCGCTGAATGCGTTGCACCAGCTCGTCCGACACCGGGGCACCCGCCACCACCCCGGTGCGCAGCGACCCGATGTTGCGCGACGCGCCGTCCGTGGCGTTGAGCGCCAGGATGAAGTTGGTGGGCACGCCGTGAAACACGGTCACCTTTTCGCGCTCCACGATGTCCAGCACGGTCGAGGGATCGTACCCCTCGTGCAGCACCAGCGACGCGCCCGCCACCATAGTCCCCAGCACCCCGGTGCCAATGCCGAACGCGTTGAACAGCGTGTTTACGCCAAACACCACGTCGTCGGGCGACAGCCCCAGCGCGTCGGCGCTGAGGGCCGCGTTGGCCATCAGGTTCTCGTGCGTGAGCTCCACCCCCTTGGGCTTGCCCATGGTGCCCGAGGTGTAGAGGATGGCGAACAGCTCGTCCGCGCTCCCTTCGTGCCGCGGGTACGCGCGACCCTCGCCGCTGCTCACCAGGTCTTCGAACTGGTGAATGCGGTCGTCGTACCACAGGTCTTCGTCGCCCACCGACAGCACGTACTGCAGGTCGGGAAGCACGCCCAAGAACTGCTCGAAGCGCGCCAGGTAGTCCACGCCCTCCCAGTTCTCCGCCGTGACCACGGCGACGGACTCGGAGTGCCGCAGCATGTACTGCAGCTCGGGCGAGGTAAAGCGCGGGTTGAGCGGTACGATGACGGCGCCCAGCTTGGCCGCCGCGAACATGGCGACGACGAGCTCGGGCCAGTTGGGAAGGGTGAGCGCGATGCGGTCGCCGGCCTCGATCCCCAGCTCGTGCAGCGCCGCCGCCAGGGCGTCGGCCTGCGCGTCCAGCTGCGCGTACGTGAGCCTGCGGTCTTCGAACGCAACGAAGGGCCGCTGCGGGTCCTCGTTCACGCGCAGCGCAAGGCTGTCCGCGAGCGTCAGACCACGAAAGCGGTCGCGTAGCGCCATGTAACCTCCGTCAGGGTGCTCGGCCTGGTAATGACGGGCAGAAACATAGCGGGCCACAGGTAAACCGTCAAACTGTGCCCCCGCAACGGTTCGGGCGGGTTCCGGCGGCCACGGCGCACGGCCTTCGATACGGGCGGATACGGACCGCATCCCGTGCCCGCCCGCGCGCCGCGAACCGGCGAAAAGCCGCACGCGGAGGCGTGGAGATCGCGGAGGCGCGGAGAGAAGATGAAGAGAAAAAAGGACAAACGCAGAGCAGGTTGATCTTCTGATCTGAGGCCAACCCACACCTGCTCCTACCGGAGCCACACTGTCATCCTGAGGGAGCGCACGCCTGTAACTTTCATACTCACAAAAGCTTGCGCGCGACCGAAGGATCTTTGTCGGGTCGCGCGAGGCCCAGCCCCCGGGAGCCGTTCAGGTCCTTCGGTCAGGCAGAAAAGGTCCTTCGGTCGGCGCCAACGTATGTCGTACAAGCAGGATGCGGCGCGGCGCCGCCCTCAGGATGACTGATCGCGGGGGAGGCTGGCGTTATCGGGGCGTCCACGGTTCGACTCAGCCGCCGCCATTCGCAGGAACGCCGAGCAGGCGGTCGTAGACGGCCATCAGCCGCTGCACGGCGGCGTCGGCGGCGAAGCGGGCGCGGGCGGCGTGGTAGGCGGCCTCGCCCATCCGCCGGCGCAGCGCCTCGTCGCCCAGGATGCGGGCGAGCGCGTCGGCGAGGGCAGCGGGGTCGCCGGCGGGAACCAGCAGGCCCGTCTTGCCGTCATCCACCAGCTCATCCAGCCCCGGCAGCCGCGACGCGACGGTCGGGCGCGCCATGGCGGACGCCTCCACCGCCGGCCGGGCAAAGTGCGGCTGCGTCGCCGGAAACACGACCACGTCGCTGGCGGCGAAGAGCGGCGCCACGTCGTCCGCGAACGGAAGCTGCACCAGCAGGTCCGCCCCGCCCAGCCGCTCGATCTCGCCGCGGATGCGCTGCGACACCGTGCCGGAGCCCACCAGCGGCAGCAGCGCACGCGCGGCGCGCGCGGCGAAACCTTCGCCCTGCGCGTATACGCTCCCCGGCATCACGCAGCGAAGCCCGGGAAAGCGGTCCCGCAGCAGCGCGACGGCGCGGAGAAGCGGGAAGATCCCCTTCACCGGGTTCCATCCGCCCAGGTACAGCAGCACCGGCGCGTCCGCGGCGATCCCCAGCCGCCGCCGCACCGCCCCGCCGTCCATCCCCCGGTCGAAGCGGGCGAAATCGACGAAGTTGGGGATCACGAGCCCGCGCTCGCCCCCCACCCACGCCCGCCGGTCCGCTTCGCTGATAAACACGAGCTCGTCCACCGCCACCATCCGCGCGCGGATGGCGCGGTAGCGGGGTCCGCGCGCGGGCAGGGGCGGCTCGCGCACGTGCCACACCGTCGGCACGCCCTCGCGGGTCAGGACGTCGGCGCTGGCGGAAAGCGGCATGGAGTTCAGGTGCACCACCTCCGGCCGCACGTGCGCCACCAGCTCCATGGTACGGCGCTGGGTGGTGCGCCAGTGCGTGGCCACGTCGGCCAGGTGCATCCACGTGCGCGGGCGGTGCAGCGGCTGCGGCGACACCGTGCTGTGGTCCCACGGGTGGATCCCCGTCCACGGCACCGTGCGGATCCCTGCCCCCTCGTACAGCCGCACCAGTGCGTCCGCCGGCCGAACCAGCGCCACGACAGGTTGATAGCGGGTGCGATCGAGCGCCTGCATGGTGTACAGCAGGCTCATCGCGGAGCCGCCCAGGGCGCCCGCGTGCTGGATGTAGAGGACCGTCCGGGGAGCAGCCGTCACGCGGGCAGCAGCGTTGGGGAATTTCGAGTGGCTGCGTGAAGCTCGGGTTTGGAGTCATTCCCGGCAAGCGCCGGTGCGTTCGAGCGGATTCGTCTCAAACGGTTAAGGCCTATGGCGATTGGAGCAGTGGCGTGCCATCCGCCCAATAACGATTTCGACCAGACAATCGCGCAGACCGCCGCGGGAGCGATATCGACCAGGCAATCGCGCAGGGCCGCCCGCGGGAGCGATTTCGACCGGGCAATCGTGCAATCCGCCCGCGGGAGCGATTTCGGCAAGGAATCGTGCAATCCGCCCGCGGGAGCGAATAAATTCGCCGCTGGAAAATCGCAAAGTCCGCCTGCGCGGACTCGGCGGCCGGAGCGCGTGCGGCGTTCCACGCGCCTGCGCGTCCGCAACCGGGTCAAATCTACGTCGGCAGTCTCGTAGCCTGTCGTTGCGTGGTGGTCCGGCGGCAACAATCCGCGAAGGCGGATTTCGTGAATTTCCAGCCGCGATTTCAATCGCCGAACACCACCGCCGGCCGTCGCGGCACCCGCTCACCCGTTCACCCGTTCACCTCAAAACCCGCTCCCGCCGCCACCGCCCGACCCGCCGCCGCTCGACCCTCCGCCGCCGCTGCCGGACGAGCTGGGGCTGGACTGCATGCTGGAGCCGGTGGTGGTCGCCATGGTGCTCATCCGCGAGCTGAAGTCGGACGCGCGAAAGTGGCCGTATCCGCTGCCGCTGTACCAGTCGGGCGGCTCGCGGTACAGGTCGTCGAAGGCGCGCGACCAGCGCTTCTCCACGCCAAAGGCCATGGCGTACGGCAGGTAGCGCTCGAACATCTCCGGCGAGGTGATCATGCGCCTGTAGCGGTCGCTCTCCACCTTCTCCAGGAACTCGCGGAATCCCAGCGACGCCTCCCGCGCCCGCGCCCCGGCGTAGGTGCGCGCCGGCATCAGCAGCCCAAAGCCGATCAGCACCACCGCGCTTACCCCCGCGCCCACGCCCAGCGCCAGCGGCGAGATCCACATCGACCCGGTCCCCGCCAAAAACGCGGCGCCGAACAGCCCCAGCACCAGCAAGCCGATCCCCATCCCCAGCCAGTTCCCCTTCACCTTGTCGGGACGGTGGATGTAGTAGCCGCGCTCCACCAGCCGGTCGTAGATGCCGTCCTTGATCCCCGGGAGCGACTTGTAGAAGCGGTTGGTCAGGTCGCGCTGGCGCACCGACTCCGTGGGCCGCGACCCCGCCGCGGCCAGCCGCGTGGAGAACGCCTCGCGGTCCAGCTCGCCGCCGGCCTCGTGCACCCGGCGCGCCTCGTTGAAGGTGGCGCGGATGTCGTCCCACGCCGCCCCGGTGGACGCGATGGCGAAGAGCGCGTCCAGAAAGCGATGCTCGTGCGTGGCCAGCCCGTCCCACTCGCCGCGCGGCCTGCGCAGGTGAAAGACGTAGTCGGTGCTCTTGATCAGCCCGAACAGGTGCTTTTCCTGGCGCTCCTCGATCCCCACGTACCCGCGCACGGCCAGGTCCACCAGGGTGGAGGTGACGTCGCGCATCTCCGCCTCATGGTCGATCAGCGTCCCCATCTCCGCGGGCGACATGCCGTCCGGCGGCTCGTAGCCCACCATGATGGACTGCTCCCTGGGATCGCGACCGCGACGGCGCCATGCGCGGAATGCCAGCGCAAACGCCAGCAGCGGCAGCCCCAGCGGCCACATCCGCAGCCGCTCCGCGCGCCGGTTCGCCGCCAGCAGTGCCTGGTGCTCGGCCTCGCTGGGCCGCGAGGTGACGGCGCCGGGGGCCCAGCGGGCCGCCACCGTCATCCCTTCCCCCTCCGACATCCCGCGCGTGGTGGCGAAGGTGACGGTGCGCCGCGCGCTGTCCACCGCGATCTCCGCGTCGCGTCCCGTGCTCCCCGCGTATCCCGTATAGGCGGCGGTCTGCATGGGCAGCGCGTCCCCGGGCAGGACGAGGCGGGCGCTGATGCTGTCCATCGGCATCGTCCACTCGTTGCCCGTAACGTTCCAGTACAGCTCGTCAAAGCCGGGCGTGCCATCCTTCGCGAAGTAGTAGCGGATGGCGTTGTTGACGCGGTAGCGGATGACGACGGTGCGCACCGCGTTGTGCGCGCCGGGGATGAAGATGCGCAGCCGCTGCGTCCATCCATCCGGCTCCTCCTCCTCCATCCGCAGCGCGCGGCCCTGCTGGTCCGTCACCGAGACCACGTCAACGCCCAGCTTTTGCCGCTTTCCCTCGGCCGTGTTGTGCTGCAGCGAAAGGTCGCGCAGGATGCCGTTCCACTTGCCGGCGAAGCGGAAGCGGATGGTCTCGGTGACGTCCACCACGCCCTCCGGCTCCACGCGCAGCAGGGCGTCGAAGTGCTCGATGACGATGGTGCTGTCGCCGCTCTGCGCGCCCGCCGGCGGGGCGAGCGCCAGCAGCAGGGCGCCGATGAGGAGGAGTGCGCGGCGCATGGGGATGCGTGGGGGTGGATGGGGACGGGCGGGCGCGGCGACGAGGTCCGCGCCAGGTTCAAGTGCCAGTTCACGTGAATTGCCGATCGGCTTGAGCGGGTTGCGCTCAACCTTCTCAACAAAAAGCAAACAGTCATCCTGAGGGAGCGCACCACGTGTAACCAGAAGTCACACCATGACCTGCGCGCGACCGAAGGACCTTCTCTCCGATCGCAGAAAGGCATGCTCCACGCCGGAAATCCAGCCTCTCGGTTCTGCTGGCAAGGTCCTTCGGTCGGCGCCAAAGCTCTTCGTACGAGCAAGATACGATGCGGCGCCTCCCTCAGGATGACTGATTGCGGCGAAAGTTTAGCAGCAGCCTATCAGGATGACCGATCGCGGCGGAGGTTCGGCTACACCCTCTCACGCTCGGACCGGCACCGGGTACCGGATTCTCAGAAACTCACGCGGGGCACCTCGCGCTCCACGGGCGCGGCCTCGAAGAACTCGCGGGGCTGAAAGCCCATGGGGCCGGCAAGGAGGTTGGACGGAAACGTCATGATGGCGGTGTTCAGGTCGCGCACCACGGCGTTGTAGTAGCGCCGCGCGTTCTGCACCGCCTCTTCGATGCCGGCCAGCTGCCCCTGCAGGTCGCGAAAGCCGCCGCTGGCCTGCAGCTGCGGGTACGCCTCCACGGCCACGGTCAGCCCGCGCAGCGCGGTGGTGAGTCCCGCCTCGGCCTCGGCGCGCTCGCCGGGGCTGGCGCCGGCGGCGGCGACCACGCGGGTGCGGGCGGCGACCACGGCGTCCAGCGTTTCGCGCTCGTGCGTGGCGTAGCCCTTGACCGACTCCACCAGGTTGGGCACCAGATCCGCGCGCCGCTTGAGCTGCACGTCGATGTCGGACCACGCGTTCTGGGCACGCAGGCGCAGCCCCACAAGCCGGTTGTACAGTCCAATCCCCAGGACGACGACGAGGGCGACGACGACGAGGATGATGATGAGCGTCATGCGCGGACTCCGGCGGGGTGTGGCGGCGGGCCGGCGCTTCGCGAGCGGGCGCCGGACGGGCAGGGTCACAAGCTAGGCGCACGCGCCGCAGGTGTAAACACTGCTGCCGTCGCAGCTGCGGGATGCGCGTCTTCACGGATGCGATTGACAGGCGCGGCGGAGCCGTCTACCATCAATGCGGGCGCGATACCGTGCCCAGCTACTACAGCCGAGCGCGCGGACGAGGAGCCGCGCGGCGGGGGACCCAATGGGCGAGCGATCGCCCCGGGGTGAATCCGGATTCGTCCGGACGGAGACTTCCTTCTCCGAACCCGACAGCTAACCCCGCAGGCTTCATAGGGAGAGTGGTAGGATGATTCGACATCATCCCGCCGGGCCGGCGCACCGCGTGCGCTGCCCGGCTCCGTTCGTTGTTCCGGCCGCAAGCCCGCTCCTCGCGCAGGAGTCGGGGCTCGCGGCCGTTCGTATTTCTACTGCTCTAGGCATCACACGGAGTCAACGGAGTCAACGGAGTTTTCTCGTGCCGTTCCCTCGCGCTTTGTGCGGGGAAACGCTTCGAAACAACTCCGTTAACTCCGTTGACTCCGTGTGAGGCCAATTCTTTTGAGAACTCTGCTCTGGCACTGAGCCGGAAGGAACGAACGTGACGCAACAAGGCCATGGCGCGGAGGCGCCGCGCGGCCGCTACCTCGCACTGCTTTCGCTGGCCGCGCTGGGCGTGGTGTACGGCGACATCGGCACCAGCGTGCTGTACGCCGTGCGCGAATCCTTTCACCACACGCACGGCATCCATCCCACGCGCGACAACGTGCTGGGCGTGCTGTCGCTCATCTTCTGGGCGCTGGTGCTGGTGATCTCCATCAAGTACGCCGTCTTCGTGCTGCGCGCGGACAACCGCGGCGAGGGCGGCATCCTGGCGCTGACGTCGCTGGTCACGCCGGTGGGCGCCATGCGCCGCAGCCCGCGCTGGGTGCTCATCATGCTGGGACTGTTCGGCACGGCGCTGCTGTACGGGGACGGGATGATCACGCCCGTGATCTCCGTGCTGAGCGCGGTGGAGGGGCTGGAGGTGGCCACGCCGTTCTTTGAGCCGTACGTGGTCCCCATCACCATCGCCATCCTGATCGCGCTATTCATGATGCAGAGCCGCGGAACGGCGAGCGTGGGGCGCATCTTCGGGCCGGTGACGCTGGTGTGGTTCGTCACCATCGCCATCCTGGGGATCGTCAACATCGTCCGCGACCCCACCGTGTTCGCGGCCATCAACCCGCTGTACGGCATCCGCTTCTTCATCCACAACGGGTGGAACGGGTTCCTGGTGCTGGGCTCCGTGTTCCTGGTGGTCACCGGCGGCGAGGCGCTGTACGCGGACATGGGGCACTTTGGCAGAAGGCCGATCCGGCTGGCATGGTACTGGGTGGTGCTCCCCGCCCTGCTGCTGAACTACTTTGGCCAGGGCGCGCTGATCATCCACCGGCCCGAAGCCATCGACAACCCGTTCTTTCGCATGGTGCCGGGGTGGGCGCTGTACCCGGTGGTGGTGATCGGAACGATGGCGGCCGTCATCGCGTCGCAGGCGCTGATCACCGGCGCGTTCTCGCTGACCATGCAGGCGGTGCAGCTGGGGTACATCCCCCGCGTGCAGATCGACCACACCTCGGCGCGCGAGCGGGGGCAGATCTACATCCCCCAGGTAAACTGGCTGCTGATGCTCAGCTGCATCGGCCTTACGCTGGGCTTTCGCGACAGCACGCACGTAGCCGCCGCGTACGGCGTGGCGGTCACCACGACGATGGTCATCACCACCCTGCTGCTGTTTCGGGTGGAGCGCGAGCGGTGGAAGTGGCCGCTGTGGGCTTCCCTGCTCTTCACCGGCTTCTTTCTGGCCGTGGACCTGGCGTTCTGGGGCGCCAACATCGTCAAGATCCCGGCGGGCGGCTGGTTTCCGCTGGTCGTGGGCGCGGTGATCTTTGTCGCGATGACCACGTGGAAAACGGGGCGCGGGCTGCTGGCGGCGCGGCTGAACGCGGGGACCATGCCCATCGAGCTGTTCCTGGCCGACGTGGCCCGCAACCCGCCCCACCGCGTGCCGGGCACCGCCGTCTTCATGTACGGCAACCCCGCGGGTACGCCACCGGCGCTGCTGCACAGCCTGAAGCACTACAAGGTGCTGCACGAGCGCACCGTCTTCCTCTCCGTGACCACGGAGGAGGTGCCGCACGTGGATCCGGCGGAGCGGGTGGCGGTGGCGGAGCTGGGCGAAGGCTTCTATCGCATCACCCTGGCGTACGGCTTCATGGAAGATCCCGACGTGCCCGAGGCGCTGTCGACGGTGCAGGTGCCCGGGCTGGACCTGGGCCCGGCGCGCACGTCGTACTTTCTGGGCCGGGAGACGCTGATTCCGTCGGAGGAGCCGGGGATGGCCCGCTGGCGCCGCGGCCTGTTCGCCATCATGGCCCGCAACGCGCGCCCCGCGACGGCGTTCTTCGGCCTGCCGGCGAACCGCGTTGTCGAGCTGGGCGCGCAGATCCGGCTGTGAGGGTGTGGGGGTGTGGGGGTGTGGGGGTGTGATGGTGTGGGAGGCGTGGAGGCCGGGCTCGGCGGGAGCCATTGAAATCGCGGTAACGAGGGCACGCTGTCCGCCTGCGCGGACACGGCGGCCCAGGCGCGTGCGGCGTCCCAGGCGATTGCGCGTCCGCAATCGGGTTAACGCGGAGCGGCGGAACCGCTCGTCTTGACACTCTTGCAGCCGCCATCGCGTATGGGCGGGAGCGATGCGGACCCATTTTGCCGGGTGTGCCGATGATGATTCCACGATCCTGGACGCGATGGAGCGCGGCGGCCTTGCTGGGGCTGGCCGCGTGCGGCGAGACGCGGTACAGCGGCGAGCTGGGCGGCGACCCGCGCCTGCGCGGCGGCTGGACGGCGGAGTTCCAGGTCACGTCGTCGCCGCGGCTGCGCGCCGACACGGCGGCCCTGCAAACCGTGCGCGGCGAGCTGGTGCTGATGGAGAACCGCGTGGTGCACAGCGCCGCCCGCCTGCACGGCCCGCCCACCCACTACGGCGCGTACGCGGCCGACTTTCGCGGCGTGGGCCTGCCGCTTCCGCCGCCCGGCCGCGTTCCCACCGTCACCGCGCGGCTCGCCGGGGGCGACTCGGTGGAAATGGTGCTGGACGGCATCGGCAGCGGCGTCGTGCTCACCGGCCGCCTGGACGCCGACTCCATCGCCGGCCGCTGGAGCTTCGACGGCGACCGCGCCGGCGGCGCCAACGGCACCTTCGTCCTCCGCCGCCCCAGGGAGTAATCGTGATCCCGCGTCCTGGAAAATAACATCGGAAAGCTCACCGGATCGGAGAACCGCCGGAGATGCAGAGGAAACCCATCTTCCCCTGTATCTCTGGCTTTTGTCTGTCCCTCCGTATCTTTGGCTTTTCCGTCGGTGAAGCGACAAAGGCTGATTTTGCGGCGAGATGAACGTTCCGCGGCCACGTGCGCGCGTGTCATGACCACACGTTTGCTTTGACTTCCGCCGTTGGAACGCTTTATTGAAACCACTGCGCCGATCCTCTCAGGACAATGCTCCTGGCTCGGCGTCTCGGGAGGGGCTTCGGTCCACGCACCCCCCTCCCCCGGCTGTGTCGCCCCTGCCTGAAGTCGAGGGCTCCCCATGATCGCGAGACCGGCCCCGCTCCTGGCCCTGCTTACGGTGCTGGCCGCCGCCTGCACCGACTCCCTGTCCACTCCCGTCGCGCTTCGGCCGCCCCCCGGCCCCGTGCAGGGCGGCGTGCTCGTCGAGTGCCGCGCCATCGTCGCCGCGGCGCAAGTGAGCTGCGCGCCGGTAGCCGCGGCCGGCGGCGCCAGCGCGGACATGCTGCTGGGGGGCCAGAGCACTTACGTGCACCTGTACAACGACTCCATCACGGTGGATGGCGGCGTGTTCAGCACCCGGGTCAGCGTCCAGAACCTCACCGTGCAGGCGCTGGGCACCGGCGACGGCACCACGGCGTCGCCGCGCGGCGTGCGGGTGTTCTTTCACGAGGGGCCCACGGACGGCGTTGCGGTGGCCAACGCGGACGGGGTGGAGATGTACACCGGCCCCGCGCAGCCCTACTTCCAGTACGACGGCGTTCTGCAGCCGCAGCAGGTGAGCGCGGGCAAGGCATGGCGGTTCCACCTGAACGGCGAGACCGAATCGTTCTCGTTCAAGGTGCTGGTGGTGGCCGCGGTGCCCGGCGAGAACGGATTTCTGCGCCTGGAGCAGGTGCACGGCAGGCTGACCGGCTACGGCGTGGCCGACTTCTGGGTGGACAGCACGGTCGTGGTCGGCGTCGGCTCTCACATCCTGCGCTCGCTGGACGGCGGCAAGCGGTGGACGGTGACGAGCATCGGGACCACGGCCGTGCTGTACAGCGTGTGGGGAAGCGGGGCAACCCTGGTCGCGGTGGGGGCCGGCGGCGTGATTCGCCGCTCCACCAACCGCGGCTACACGTGGTCGGGCGTGCCCAGCGGCACCATGAGCACGCTCTCCGGCGTCTGGGGCGACGGCGCCAACGTGGTGGCCGTCGGCGGTGGGGGCACGATCATCCGCTCCACGGACGGCGGCGCCACCTGGACCGCGGTGGTCAGCGGGACGACGAACCCGCTGCACACGGTGTCGGGCGGCAAGGCCGCCCTGGTGGCGGTGGGCGACAAGGGCACCCTGCTCCGCTCCACGGACGGGGGTGCCAGCTGGGCGCAGGTGTCCATCCCCACCACCCAGGACCTCCCCGCCCTCTGGGGCGACGGAACCTTCTTCGTGGCGGGCGCCCGGTTCGACGAGCCGAACGACACCCCCGGCTGCAACGAGGGGTCCTGCGCCGTGATCCTGCGCTCCACCGACGGCGGCGCGACCTGGGCCAAGTGGTTCATCGACACCTACGATGGGGTCTACGCCCTGTGGGGAGAGGGTTCCCTGCTGCTGGCCGGGAACGCGTACGGGAGCCGCGAGGAGGGGGGGGGAGATCTTTCGCTCCACCGACGGCGGCACCCATTGGAGCCGGGTCACCACCGGAGGGGGGTATCAGGGGATGCGGGCCATCGCGGGCTGGGGACAGACGGTCATGGCCGCGGGATTCAACGATTTTGGCCCGGTCCTGGAACGCTCGGACAACGCGGGCCGTACCTGGACGAACCTGGCGTCCGAGCTGGTTACGTATCACGCAATCTGGAGCAACGGCGCCACGGTCGCCGCCGTCGGCGAGCAGTTTGGAACCACCCTTGTTCGCCGCTCGGCAGACGGAGGCGCCACCTGGAGCAGCAACTACTTTTTCGGACCGCAACTCGCGGGCGTATGGGGCCAGGACTCCACGGTGGTGGCGGTCGGCCGCTTTGGCGCGAGCATCCGCACCACCAGCGCGGGAGCCACGTGGGATACCGCCACTCTGGGCAACCGCACATCGCTGCACGACGTTCACGGCGACGGAACGACGGTGGTGGCGGTTGGGGACGGCGGCACCATCCTTCACTCGACGGATCTTGGCGCCACGTGGAGCCCGATGGCCAGCGGGACCACGCAAGCGCTGCTGGACGTGTGGGTGCAGGGCTCTCGCGCCGTCGCCGCCGGGCGCGCCGGCACCGTCGTCCGCTCCACGGACGCAGGCGCCACGTGGGCCCCGGCCGCCAGTGGTACGAGCCTAGACCTCACCAGCGTCTGGGGCGACGGCGCCAACGTGGTGGCGGTGGGCAGCGGCGGCACGATCATCCGCTCTACCGACGGAGGGGCCACGTGGACGCCGGCGAGCAGTGGCATGACCGCCGGATTCCGCGACGTATCCGGCTCCGGCGCGACGTTCGTCGCGGTCAACGGGTCCGCTACCGCCGTCCGTTCCAGGGACGGCGGGGCCACGTGGCACGCGCTGACCTCCAGTGTCCACCATAGCCTGTACTCGCTCTGGATGGTAAGCGACCGCAGCGTCTTCGTCGGCGGCGACGACGACATGATCTTCCGCGGCACCCGCTGACATCCCGGGTGCGCCACTGGTTTCGACACGGAACCCGGGACCACTCTGCTCATTCGCTGTGCATTCTGGCCTTTACAACTACATCTCACGCGGAGGCGCGGAGAAAACAGAAGAGGCGCGGAGGGAACGCCCAAAACGCCTCCGCGCCTCATCAGTTCCTCCGCGCCTCCGCGTGATGCTTTTCCGTCGTTCCTCTGATTGCACAACGAACCGCGAGAAATGGTAT
>NZ_JBMDXM010000208.1:0-4609 GCF_048594345.1 Longimicrobium sp. | reverse complement strand
CCACACCCGCCGCGCCATCGACGTGCCCTGCTGCTGCCAGCGCGGGTTGCGGGTGATCGTGTCGTATCCCATGTACACCGGCTCCGCGCCCGGCGCCTGGATCCAGTCCGGCCGGTCCACGGCGTCGTTCCACCCGTACGTGGTGATCCGGTGCACCCCGTCGCCCAGCGGGTTGTACACGGTGTCGGCGATGACGCGGCCCCGCGCGTCGTACCCCGCCCCGCTGCGCAGCACCAGGCTGTCGCCCCGCGCGTTGGGCGTGCGCACCTGCGTCACCAGCGCGGGAAAGCGCGTGTCACCGCGCGCAAGCACCGTCTCGCCGCCCATGGCGTCGCGGATGCGCCGCACCGCGCCTCGCTCGTCCACCCAGATCAGCGTGCGGTCCACCACGTCCGTGCGAGGTCCGTCCAGCGCCGTGTACGCCTGCGCCAGCGGCACCGACTGCCCAAACCCCTTGTCCTCCACCGCCTCGAAGCCGCTGATGATGCTGTCGCCGTTCGCCACCCCCAGCCGCGACGACGTCAGCCGCCCTCGCGTGGAGTACGTGAAGTTCAGCTGCGTCTGCCGCCGGTCGGTGCGGCGCGTCACCAGCAGCGGATCGCTGCTTCCGTACGCCAGGTGCACCTTCTTGCCGTCGGGGTCCTGGATGTAGGTCACCCGCCGGTCGCCCAGCTCGTGCCCAAACCGCACGGTGCGCGTGGGCGCGCCCGGCGCCGTCGCCCGCACCGAGTCCAGCACCCCGCTTGCGCCGTACACAAAGTCGTACGCCGGCGCCGTACCGCTCGCCGTGGGCACCACCACGCGCGTCACCCGCGCGCTATCCCACTCGAACGTGGTCGTCTGACCCAGACGGTTGATGGTGCGCACGTGCTGACCGCTCCCGTCATACTCCACCCGGCCTCCGTCGGGGAGCTTGCGCGTGTAGTACGAGTACCCGATCAGCCGCAGCGTGTCGGCGGCGCCGTCGGCGTTGTGCGACACCCACGTCTGCCACGACGACAGCGGCTCGTACAGCCGCGTGCTTCCGTCCCCGCCCACCACCAGCATGTGCGAGCCCCCGCTGCCGCAGTTGACGCAGATCAGCTGCTCCAGCCCCGCCAGGTGCCACCCCATGCCGAACGGGCTGCCGTTGCGGTTGATGCCCGTGATCTGCGAGCCCAGCACGTTGCTGCTCGGCTGCCCCTGGCTGGGCGTGCTCGCCAGCACCTGCGCGTAGTACCCGGTCAGGCTCCCCACGATGTCGGCGTCGATCTCCACCGCGATGCGCCGCGTGGTCCCCGGCTGCCACTCCGACCCGGCGAACGGCGCCTGGATCACCCGCCCCGACACCGGGAAGTAGATCACCGCCGTCATCACCGTGGGCACCTCCATCCCCTCCGGAAGCGTCACGTCCAGGTACACCGTGGGGCGCGGATGCGCGTGCCGGCTGTTGTACGTCAGCACCGGCGCCCAGGTGCGGTTCAGCGTGCGGTGCGCCGGGAGCGCGTGCGCCAGCCGCAGGTCACCGCACTCGTACGCCGCGCCCGGACCGGCCGAGGCCGTCACGCACTGGCCGCGAAGCACCGGGTACGCACCCGTCGTCAGGTCCGCCAGCCGGATCTGCGGTACGGGCGCGCCCGTGCCGGCGCTGCCCCCCACGCTCACGTCCACCCACCCCGCGTCCGCGACGCCGGGCGTGGACTCCAGCTCCGCCGACAGCCGCACCAGCAGCTGCCCCCCCGACCCCGGGGCCGTGCCCCACACCGTCACGAACGCGGAGTCCCCCGCCGCCACGTTCACCGTCTCGTACCCGATGCCGCAGCCCCCGTGCGGCGCGCCCGTCCACGCGTCACGGCACGACGGCCGCAGACGGTACGTCCCCGCCTTCGTCCCCGGGTTCACCACCCGGAACGTCGTCGCCACCGTCTGCCACGCACCCACCCCGGCCGTGCCTCCGTCCGGCGACACCCGCACCCCCGACCGTCCCGGCACGTACGTGTACGTCACGCTGGCCGGCGACGAAAGGTTGTTCGCGCTGTCGCGGATGCTCGCCGACAGCGTGTTCGCACCCGGCTTCATCGTCAGCGTCGCCGTGTACGTGGCGACCACCAGACCGCCCGGACTCGACGGCGCAGCCGTCTGCGTGAACCGCGTCGTCACCACCGTGTCGTTGAACACCATCGTCCGCGTGCTCGGCTTCAGCGACACCTCGTCCGAGAACCGCACCGTCACCGTGATCGACGGCGACGAGAACGTTCCCGCGTCAGGGCTGAGCGAGACCGCGGGCTCCCCCACATCCTGCGCGCCCAGCGGCGCCGCGATGAAGAGCGGAATCAACAGGGACAGCAGCAGGCAGATTGGGCGCAGTGCGGCGGCGAAACGGAGCAGGTGCGCGCGGAAGGGCTGAAAGGGCATCACGGGTGCGGCAGAGGAAGGGTGGCGGGGAGCCGGCAGGTACCGGCGCCCCTCGGGGGAGCATTTTCTCTCGGATCGGTGGCGGACGGCGGGTTCCCACCGCCCGCGCCCGGTTCAGGGCGGCGGGGCCCGGACCGGCTGGAGGCTGGCGTGTCGTATCGGCAGCCAAACTATACGGATCTCAAGACGATACCGGGGCTCTGTTGACGAATCAGGACGTGTTCAGCGAGACCGATGAGGCTCGTCTACGCAACTGTCCCGTCTTGGGGCCCTGGTAGCGTTTGCGCATGTACATCGGGCCAACGGTGTCGCGCTCACCCTCTAGCAGGGCTGCCCATCCAGTTTTTCCTGATCGCCTGTGTCTCACTCATCGACGGCTGGCCGTGGTGCGGAAGTGCGCAGGCTCCGGGGCAGTGCCTATACGCACTACACGGCCGTTATCTGTTCCTCCAGAGCGTACCGTAGGAGGTTACCCTGGGCATCGAAAAAGAAGCGAGCCTGAATCGCACTCTCATCAAACAGTCGGACTGATGTGCGCCTCCAGATGGCCACCATTTCACGGGAATCACTCCGGTACCCGGAGTGCTCAACCTTCAGGGAGTCAAGAACAACCGTCACCCGCGTATGGTGGGAGCCTACGGGAATCCTCGTGCGGAGCACTGACAAACCGCGGGACCGGTGTGCACTTGCTTCTACTTACCTGCAACTAAATCCACGAAGAACCTGTTATATTAGCTATGCAGACTCAGATCCCAGCACAAGCGCGAACCATGGATTCACATTCCCAAGGTTTGCGTAGCTTTCTATATATTTGAGGCCCACATCTTGGCTGCGGTCTGCATACTCCTCATGAGACTCATGAGGGTGCTTTTCACACGACCAGTTGTCAAAAGTCAGAGTCAGCAACCCTTTATCGAACTGATACACGTCTCCTCCCAGAACAGAGATCTCAAGTGTCCGAAGGTAACGAATGACTGCCATCGCGTCGTTGCGCGACCAAGCGACGTTGTTGACTCCGCACTGTTGGTAGAGCGGCAGCGCAGATATTTGCAACGGTTGTGGGAGTACCTCCAAGACTTGGCTTGTCATGTGTCCTCACGGGTCTTTTCGGAAGTAGCGGTGGTTAATGGTCCTATCTGGCTCCACAATCCATTCGAATGTTCCTTTATTGCCTTTGTACTCTCCACGAAGCTCCACCATCGTACGCTGAACGCCGTCACCTCCAGTAATCGTCCGCGTTGTGCCGTAACGCGCCATGTTGTCCACTTGCAGGGGGAATCCATGATTGTCAGTTTCGGCATCATAGTAAGGTTCACCTCGTGCAGTCTGTCGGCGAATGCTTTGCGGGCGCATCTGCTGACGTACCTTTCCAGTGTATCTTGTTCCCTCTAGGGGGTTTGCAGTTTGTGCAGATCTGGATCTAGTAGGGACCACTCTCCGTGGCCAACCCTCTCGCGTAGCTAGACTGGCTCCAAACTTCGCCCGCGCAACCTCGCGCTCGATCTGTCGAGGGCTTGCATCGTTTCCGCCACCACACGGAGGGCAGTCGTACTCCTCGGAACTGAGACCATAGGGATCAGAATACGATATCGGATCCCCCTCCGCGAAGCCGTATGTGTTCACCCCACCCGCTAACCCAATCGGATCCATCTGCGTAAACTGCCCCGTCTTCGGATCGTAATAGCGGTTGCGCATGTACATCAGGCCGCCGGCGTCGCGCTGGCCTTCCAGCAAGCTGCCCATCCAGTTCTTCGTGATCGCCTGCGTCTCGCCCATCGAGTGGTTGGCGGTGGTGCGGAAGCCGGGCCACTCCACCGGGGTGGTGCTCGCACCGCCGCTGGAGTTGGTGCCCATGCTGAACAGGCCGCGCCAGTTCATGTGCGGCACGACCACGGCGCCCGCGTTGCCGCCCGCCGTCTTGTACGCCACCAGCGGCCGGTCCACGCCGCCCGCGTGCGTGTAGCCGACGATGCCGTACTCCTGGCCTGTGGTTGATTCCTGCTCCAGCTGCGCCGCCGTCGCGGTGTTGGAGCCAGGGCCGCGCAGCTCCCACAGGACGTTGTCGCCCGCCCAGACGTAGCGCTCGATGCCGCTGGTGCAGTCCACCGTGCTGGAGTTCGCCGAGCTCGCATGGCACAGCCCATCCCGGCGCGTGCGCACCAGCACCCGCCGGCCCAGCGCGTCGTAGCGGTACTCGCTGAAGTAGCCCCGGCGC
>NZ_JBMDXM010000207.1:0-1932 GCF_048594345.1 Longimicrobium sp. | reverse complement strand
GCCGGTGTCAGCGCAACCTATCTTTGGCGGTGAAGACGTTGGCCGGCGCGATCGGCTCAGCCCCGCCAATGGCGGCGCGACTGTGGTTTCTCTGCGCCCGATAGCGCAATCCCGGCCTTCGCGAACCAGCGCTCGGTGTCGAGCCGGGGCATCGCCTGCGTGGTGCCGAGTGCGAGCATGCCTACCAGTGCGGCTGCGACGACGACGCCTCGCAGATCGAGCGCCAGCCGGCGCAGCAGGCGCAATGTGAAGAAGCAAGCGCACATGCCCAATGCCGTGCCGGCGACCACTTCGCTGGGGGGGTGCGCGCCGATCGGCACGCGCGACCAGGCCACTAACGCTGCAAGCCCGGCGCCGGCGAGCGTCGCCATGACCCTTAGCGCGCGCTGCGGCGGCGGTACGAGTAATGCGAACAGCGCCGGCCACAGCAGCCAGGCCAGGACGGCGTGGCCGCTGAAGCAGGTGAGGTCCCAGCGCCGGATACCGGTGCCCCAGCCGTAGAAGGCGATCTTGCTGCCTGCCACCAGCGCTAGGCTGGCGGCGACGATGCTGGCCCATTGCAGCAGTTCGCCGTTCGACAGCCGCGGGGCCGCCGGTCGGACGCGCAGCCACGCCGCGATGGCCGCCAGCAGCGGCACGACGAGCACGGCGTCGCCGAGCAGGGTCAGGGCTTTCCAGGGCATGGGGATCCGGGTGGGGCCGGGGGCTGCAGTCGCAGCGTGCGCTCGATTGTAGGGAGTGGGGATGGCGGGGGGCTGAAGACTGGTGGTGGTGCCTGGGGAGACGGCGCGCGCCCTCCCCAGCCCTCCCCCGCACGCGGGGCGGGGGTTTCGAAGCTCCCCCCTTCCCGGCCCTCCTCTGCAGGCGGGGAGAGACGAGGGCCGCGTTGCGCCGGGACGGCCGTGCTGCCCTCCCCGGTTCACGGGGGAGGGTTGGGTGGGGGTCTCGTTCCGATCGCTGCGCTCTGCGGCCTTGCGTCCACTCCGGTCTTCCGCCCATGAGGGGCGCGATGTTCGCGAGCGGGGGAGTTTGAAGCTGCCCCCACCCCAGCCCTCCCCGCACGCGGGGAGGGAGCAGATGCGCACAAGTCATGCTCTAGGTAGACCAGCCCTCCCCCGCACGCGGGGGAGGGGGCGGATGCGCACAAGTCGTCATCCAGGTAGAGCAGCCCTCCGCCGCGCGCGGCGGGAGGGAGTGGGGGCGCCGACGCCGGGTGCGTGATGAGGACCCACCGCTTTATCCGCGTTGACGCGGCGGTCTCGATGGCCGGGTGCCTTGCGGACGCCTGTTTGGGCTACAATCGCCGGCCGCCCTCCTCCGCTTTGCGGTGGTTGGCCGAACAACGCGCCTGTAGCTCAGCCGGATAGAGTAGTGGCTTCCGAAGCCATTGGTCGGGGGTTCGAATCCCTCCAGGCGCGCCATTTTCGGACCGACGGATTCAAGCGTCGATGCGTGGACGAGCCGGGCCCACGACGCCGCCGCGCTGGCGCGCGCTGGCAGAACGGCGGGGCAGGGCCCCGCCGCGCAGGTTACTTCTTGCTTCGCTTCTTATCCGGTGCCTGCGACAGCGCGGATCCTACCGCTGTCTTCCTGTCCTTGCTGCTGCCTTTGTTCTTCAACGTGTTGGAGGCCGCAGTCGCAGCTTTTGGGCTGGTCTTCTCGTCCTTCGCCATGCTGGATCCCCGGGATGCCGGCGGCTGCCGGCCGACAGATCCTGCGCCACGTCGTGTCGCTGCGCCAGACCTACCGTGGCTGACGACACGCGCACCGTCGGCGCTGTCTGGATTCGCAGCGCCCCTGCCAAGCGCCGTCATGCCGGGCACGTCTCACCACCCGACGTGCTCACGAAGCAGATGGGGCGCGTAGAGTAGACACGCGCACGGGGGCGCCTTCGGGGAATCGACGATGGACTTGAAGCACAAGCTGCTGCTG
>NZ_JBMDXM010000206.1:0-29574 GCF_048594345.1 Longimicrobium sp. | reverse complement strand
GAGGGAAGCCGTACAAGGTCGCGATGATCGCGTGCCTGCGGAAGCTGGTGGTGATCCTGAACACGATGGCGCGCACCAACACACCTTGGAATCCGGCTCTCGCGACCAAGGCCTGAGACACAGTTGCTGAGGGAGCGCACCTCGTGGAACCTGCGGTCACCGAACCGTTTGTGCGCGACCGAAGGACCTTCTGTACGACGGCTTGAACGCCGACACGCCGCTCCAAACTGTCCGGTTCCGCCCCGGTCGAGTACGCCCTGGCCGCTTCGGCCGGGTTCAAGCACGCCGCGAGAAGGTCCTTCGGTCGCGCGCAAGCGTCTGTCCGATGAAAGGTTACGCGTGGCGCTCCCTCAGGATGACTGCGCGTGGTCTTTTCGTCCGAGTTCATGACATCCCCTCAGGGGTGGAGGCGCTGTCGAAGCGGCGAGATCCCTTGCCAGGCTGGCGCGCTGATGGCTCCCGGGCGAATTTCCGGCACGTCTCCATGACGCTGCGGGAGCGCGTTGCGTTCCCGCTGAGCGCACGAACGGCAACGACGACATTTCAGGAGAGCGCAGATGCTACGAGCAGGATCCCTCGGTGGGGCGGCCGGTCTGGCGATCAGCCTTCTCGCTGCCCCGGTGGCCGCACAGCAGCCGGATAGCCTGCGGCCGTACTCGGTGGGGAATCCGCTCGGGCTGCCGGCCGCCGCCACGCCGGGGCGCGAGTTCGAGGCGATGTCGTCGAACGTGAAGGTCTACGGGGCCATCTTCTCCGCGGAGAGCTGTTCGTACGACGCGGAGCGCGGGGTGATCGTGGTGCCCAACCGGGGTGTTCCGCAGAACGTTCGCACCAACGACGCCTTTGTCTCGTTCATCAACCACGACGGGTCGGTGCACACGGCGCGGTGGATCGGGGTGCAGGGCCCGGCCGAGCGGGCGAATCTGACGCCGCCGCTGGTGCTGAACGAGCCGTTCGGCAGCGACATTGCCGGCGGTGTGCTGTACGTGGCCGACCGCGACGGGGGCACCGGTGCGGACAACCCGAGCGTCGCCGTCATCCGGCGCTTCGACCTTCGCACCGGGGCGCCGGCGGGGGAGATCCGCGTGGACGGCGCGCCCTTCCTCAACGACATCGAGGTGGCGGGGGATGGGACGATCTACGCCACGGCGACGGGCGACTTTGGCGACAACCCCAACCCGGCGACGTGGCGGGTGTGGAAGATCGCGCCGGACGGCACGGCGTCCGTTTTCGCGCAGGGTGCGCCGCTGCGGCAGCCCAACGGCATCGCCCTCGATCCGCGGGGCAACGTCGTCGTCGTGAACGTGGGCAACGCCGAAGTGCTGACGTTCTCGCCCGCCGGCCAGCTGGTGCGGACGGAGAACGCGGCGCAGCCGGGGAGCGACGGCCTGGTGATCATGCCGGACGGGACCAAGTACGTGAGCAGCGTCACGCTGGGCGGGGTTTCGCGCATCCGCCCCGGCGCGCCCGCCGAGCTCATCGCCCGCAACATTCCCGCCGCGGCGTCGATGTGCTATGACGCGGGCGCCAACCAGCTGGTGATCCCGATGAACCCCAACAACGGCCTTGCGTTCGTGCCGCTGCAGTAGCTTCGTGGCTTGGCTGGATCCGCAACAGAGGATGGAGTACAGAGGAACAGGGGTTCCAAGGAGAGATTCAGAGGCCTGAACGAGGGTTTCCTCTGTATCTCTCTTTGCGTCTCTGCTCCTCTGTACTCCATCCTTTGTTACCTGACCCGCTCAAAGCCGCCATACTGGTAGGCGAGCGTGGCCGTGGCACCCAGTGCGGCCATCCGACCCACGCCTGAGGTGCGGATGGCCGCGCCGCCGCGCACCGGGAGCCGCAGCGTGCTTCCGGCGACGTTCAGGTTCTCATACTCCAGGTACGACGTGGCGAAGGGGCGGCCGCCGCGCAGGTACTCGAACTCCAGCCGCCGGATGCCGAAGCCCTCCGCATCCACGTGGATGGCGCCGCGCACGTCGGCGCCGTCGCGCCGGGGGCGCACGGGGCGAAAGCGCAGCACGTACGTGCCTTCCGCTTCCTCGAACGAGGGCTCCAGGCAGTGGTCGCGCAGGAACGCATCGTCCAGCAGCTCGGTTTCGTACGGCAGGTGCAGCCGCTCGCCCTCCAGGTAGCCGGCCTGGCGGTGCAGCGCGTGCCGGCGCTGCTCGCGGAGCGTCACCGAGTCCGGCTCGCTGACCAGGGTGTCCTGCTCGACGCGGCGCGTGGTGCCCCGGATGCGCCAGCGGGTGGCGACGTCCTGCCGCATCACCCGCGCGTAGCGATACTGCAGATCGAACGCGCGCCGCGTCTGCACGCCCTTCCGCGCCTCGTTCCACAGCACGGCCAGCTCCGGGTCTTCGGCCAGCCGGTCCGCCGTCAGGCACTGCCCGCCCACGACGGTAATGGCCTCCAGCAGCACGGGGCGCGCGGCGCTGCGGATCTCGTGAAAGAGGGTTTCCCCCGCCCGCACGCGCAGCACGGGAGACTGCGTCCGCTCGTATCCAATCTGCTCCACCTGCAGCCGGTACTCGCCGGCGGGGACGGAATCGAAGCGAAAGCGGCCTTGCGCGTCGGTCACCGCGTCGCGCGGGGCGGCGCCGGGCGTGGCGGCGGGGAGCAGGTGGACGAGGAGCAGCGCCAGGGGCTCGCCGTCCGCCGCGGTGCGCGCGACGCCCTCCGCCGATCCGAGCCCCGTCTGGGCCGCGGCGGCTGGCGCGGCGCCCAGCAGGACGAGGAGCGCGACGGCCGCGCGGACGGCACGGCGGAAAGCGGGGCAGGGCAGGGTGTGCACGAGGACTCCGGATCGGTGAAGCGAGGGACTTGGCAGCCGGGCGGCGTCCGTGTGGATGACGGGAAGACGCGGCCGGGCGATGTGGAAAGACGCTCCCGGAATCGCGGGGCGCGTCGGCGTGTTCGATGGCCCAAGTCTACACGCGCCGGGCACCTCGCGGCGGGTCGATGATCCGGATCGCGACATCCGGCCGACGAATGGTGAAATCCGCCGGTCCAGCGGACACCCGCTCCCCGCGTGGAGACCTTCCGCGGGCCGAGAAACGCGCCAGAACCCGCCCCGCCGATCCCGCGCAACCCGCTGTGCCCCTTACGGAAACGCGACCCGGGTGTAATCTTCGGGCGTCGCCCATCTTGCCCCCGCCGCAGCCCTGGATCGTCGCCGAATGCCCCACGCTCCGGCTCCGCGTCTCTCCTCCGACGACATTCCGTCGCTTTCGCCGGGTTGGTGGCGGGGACGCGTGCGGCTGAGCGCGTTCGAGCGGGTGCAGCTGCTGCTGGTGCTGTGGGTGGCGGTGTCGGAGGTGCTGCGCGGCGGATTCGGAGTGACGATGGTTCCGCAGCGCGCGGACGGCGGGGTTCCCGTGCAGGCGCCGACCTGGGCGGTGGTGCCGCACCTCGCGGGGGCGGCCATGTATCCGCTGGCGGCGTTCTTCACCAGCCGCCGCTGGCCGCTCTGGCACCGGCCGGGGCGGCACGCCGCCTTTTGCGTGGCGGTGCTGGCCGGGCTGCACGCGCTGGCCTGGCTGGCGAAGCTGCCGCAGCCGTTCGCCGCGGGCGGGTGGATGTTCTACGTCCACCGCACCTTTGAGTTTGGCGTCTACACCGTGTTTGCGCACGGCATGCTGTACGGCGAGCGGCACCACGCGCAGGAGCGGGAGGCGCTGCGGCTGCGCGGCGAGATGGCGGAGAGCACGGCGGACCGCATGCGCGCGCAGGTCCGGGCGCTGCGGATGGAGTGGAGCCCCCGCTTTCTCACCGGCACGCTGGAACGCATTGGCGACCTGCTCGCGCGCGACGTGGCGGCGGCCAAGCGGCTGCTGCTGGGCCTTAGCTCGGTGCTGCGGCGCACGCTGGCGCACGCGCGCCTGGAGACGGTGCGGCTGGAGCAGGAGGTGGAGTTCGTCCGCGAGGTGCTTCGGGTGGAGGCGCTGCGGCGCCCGGGGCTGCAGGTGGAGTGGGAGATCGCCGGCGACGCGCTGGAAATGCCCGTGCCGCACCTGTCGCTGGTGACCATGGTCTACCAGGCCGTGGGAGATGATGCGGCCGGTCCGCCGCGTATCCGGATCTCCGCCGCGCCGGAGGGGGCGGACGTGCTGCTGCGGGTGGATGCGCCCGGGGTGCCGTTCGGGGAGACGGTGGATACGGTGGATTCAGACGGCGTTTCCCGCGGATACGCGTTTCGCCGCGCGCCACGGAGTGGCGGAGGTGTGCGGCTGGAGCAGCGGTGCGCGTCCGAGCCTCCGCCGGTGGAGCCGCGGCCGGCGCCTGCCTCCAGCTCGGCGGACGTGCCGGGCTCCCGCACCACCGCGGCGCCGGTCGCGGAACGGCGCGAGCCGGCGGTGGGCAGGGGGCTGGAGCTGGGAACGTACGGCGCGTTTCTCCTCTTCTATACGCTGCTCACCGTCTACGCGGCGTATCTGCAGGTGCGGGACGGGTCGGTGGTGCTGACGGCACCGGCGTGGGTATACGTGGGCGGGATGGGTGCGTACGCGGCGCTCTGGTGGGGATCGATGGCGCTGGCGGCCCGCGTGCTCTCCACCCGCTTTCCCTTTCGCAGGGGCGAGTGGCGCGGCCGCCTGGCCGTGCACCTGCTGGGCGCGGTGGCGGTGGCGCTGCTGAACGCGGTGGCCTACATCCCCTTTCAGCGGCTGGTGGTGGAGGGGGGAGGCGTGTACATCGGCTTCAGCCCGTACTGGGAGTGGGGCGACCTGGCCGTGTATCCACCCCTGGCGGGGATCGCGCACGGGTTCATCTACGCGCGCGAGTACCACGCGCGGCGCATCTCTGAGCTGCGGCTGCGCTCGCTGCTGTGGCAGAGCGAGCTGTCGCGGACGGGGGCGGAGCTGCAGGCGCTCAAGGCGGAACTCAATCCGCACTTCCTCTTCAACGCGCTCAACACCGTGTCGTCGCTCATGCACGTGCGCGTGGACGAGGCGCGGCGCGTGGTGGGGCACCTGTCCGCGCTGCTGCGGCGCGTGCTGGGGAGCGCCAGCCTGCAGGAGGTCACGGTGGCGGAAGAGGTGGAGTTCGTCCGCCTGTACATGGAGATCGAGCAGGCCCGCTTTGGCGACGCGCTGCGCATCGACTACCAGGTAGATCCCGCCACGCTGGGCGCGCGGGTGCCGCACCTGCTCGTGCAGCCGCTGGTGGAAAACGCGGTCAAGCACGGCCTGCGCCCGCGCGAGGGCACCGGCCGCGTGGTCCTTTCCGCCCGCCGCGCCGGGTGCTGGCTGGAGCTGGAAGTGGCGGACGACGGCGTGGGTCTGGCGCACGCGCCCGCCGCGGACGGCACCGGCACCGGCCTGGCCAACGTGCGGCAGCGGCTGCGCCAGCTGTACGGCGGCGACCACGCGTTCGAACTGGCCGCGGGGCCCGGGGGCGGCGCCCGCGCCTCCGTCCGGATCCCCTTTTCCGAGCGCCCCGTTTTGTCCGGTGAGCCGGTCGCCGGGGTGCGGATGGATGCCGATCTCACCGTTGCGCTGGCGGAGCGGGGATGAGCGAGCGGATCCGCGTGCTGATCGTGGACGACGAGCCGCCGGCGCGGGCCGAGGTGCGGCGCCTGCTGCAGACGCTGCCGGACGTGGAGATCCTGGGCGAGTGCGGGAGCGGCGCGCAGGCCATCACGCGCATCCGCGAAGACGCGCCGGACGTCGTCTTTCTCGACATCCAGATGCCCGAAGTCTCCGGCTTCGGCGTGCTGCAGGCGATCGGGGCCGATGCCATGCCGCTGGTGATCTTCATCACCGCGTACGAGGAGCACGCGTTGCGCGCGTTCGAGGCGCACGCCCTGGACTACCTGCTCAAGCCGTACGACGAAGAGCGGCTGTTCGCGGCCGTGGAGCGCGCGCGCAGACAGCTGCGGGCCGCGGAGCCGCGCGAGGACGTGCGCCTGCACGCGCTGGAGGCGTTTCTGCGGGACGCGCGCGGCGGCACCTACCCGGAAGTCTTCGCCATTCGCGCGGGGGAGCGCTACCAGGTGGTGCGGGTGGAGGACATCCGCTGGATCGAGGCGGAGGGGAGCTACGTGCGGCTGCACCTTCTGCAGGGCGACCGGCTGATGCGCCAGTCCATTGGCGACCTGGAGTCCACGCTGCTGGATCCCGCACGCTTCGTCCGCATCCACCGCTCCGCCATCGTGAGCCTGTCGCGCATCGCCGCCGTGGAGCCGCTCTCCCGCGCCGAGTACACCGTGATCCTGGACGACGGCACGGAGGTGACGTGCAGCCGCGGCTACCGCAACCAGCTGCGGGAAAAGGTCTTCTTCTCCGGCTGATGCCAATCCGTCAAAACCCCTGGTCTGATACCGAATCCACACGAAGACTTGGCACGCAGAGGAAGCGGGGAACTGCCTGATACCGAATCCGGAAAAACAACATCGGAAGGTACAGAGGAACCGGGAACCGCCAGAGGAACAGAGGAGATCCGCATTCCTCCTCTGTTCCTCTGGCTGTTCTCTGTTCCTCTCTACCCTGACCTCTGTTTTCAGTAGTCGGACTGGAGGTGAGGTGTTTTGCCGGATTTGGCATGAGGATTTCGGTCTCAGGCGGACGTGGAGATGGATTCTCCGCGCGCTCCGAGTCTTGCGTTCGGGGATCGGCCGAGGGGGCTGCTACGTTGTGTGCCCTCCGCTGGCCTGCGACCTGCTCCGCCGTAAACATCTGTAATCGGCCTTGCTGAGGGAGTTGAACGGCTCCCGAAGGCTGGGCCTGGCGCGACCCGAGAGAGATCCTTCGGTCGCGCGCACGCTTCTGTGGTCACGGAAGTTACGGGTGTGCGCTCCCTCAGGATGACAGTGAGCCCCCTTCAATTCAAACAGTCGCCGGCTCGGGCTCGGGCTCGGGGGCGGCGAGGGCGGCGTAGAAGGCCCAGTCGGCGCCCAGGGCGGACTGGATGACGGTGAGCGGCAGGTGGTGCCAGTGGCTGCCACGCGTCTGCTTGGGGCTGGTGTTGTGCGCGTGCACCAGGCCGGCGAACCAGCCCGAATCCTCGATCGCGTGGACGGCGCCGGACGGCAGCGACCACACCCAGCGCGTGTCCTCGCCCACGCGCAACTCCGGGAACGGGTGCCGCTCCCACAGGACGCGGCGGTAGAGCAGCGTGGCGCCGTGCAGCCAGGGGCGCGCCGCATCCTTCCACCGGTACTCCCACGCGCGCCCCTGCCGCGGATCGAAGAAGCGCACCACCGACAGCCCGCACGCATCCGCGCCGCTCGCCCGCAAGGCATCCACCTGCCGCGTCAGCCGGTCATCCGCCGCCCAGTCGTCATCGTCCCAGTGGGCCAGCAGCTCGCCGCGCGCCAGCGAGCACGCCAGGTTCCGCTTGCCGCCGATCGTCCGCTGGCGCGCGGTGCGGTGGTAGCGGATGCGGGGATCGCGCGGCACCAGGTCGGCGACCGAATCATCTCCATCATCCACGATCACCAGCTCACGGTGCCCGTAATCCTGCCGCAGAAACAGCTCGATGGCGTGCGGGACAAAGACGCGGCGATCCGCCGTCGGCATCAGGCAGGAGACCAGCGGCATCTCCCGCACCTGGATCCGCGGCGCGGCAGAGGCTGATGCGGATGCCGCCGTTGAAGCGACCATCATCTCGTCTTTCGTCGGCGCGTCAGGACCCACCGTCTCACACGACACGGCAACGGATGCGGGGATGATGTCGATGATCGGCAGCGATCGCCTCGATGCCGACGCTTCGGGCGCGGGGCCGAGGAGGCGGTGGCGGACTTCGGCTTCGACGCGCTCGACCGGGAGCTCGCGCAGGCAGTCGATACGGCCGGCGCAGGCGCGAAGGCGGGCGGTGGTCCAGCACGGCTCACACGGCAGTCCGGCGCGCAGCACGGTGACGTTCGAGGGGAATTGGCCCAGCACGCGCTCGGACGTGGGGCCGAACAGCAGCACCGTCTGCGCGCCCACGGCCCCGGCCACGTGGCCCAGCCCGCTGTCGTTCGCCACGACGACGCCGGCGGCGGCCAGCGCCTCGGCCGTTTCGCGCAGCGTAAGCCGGTCGACCAGCGAGCGAACGTGGCCGGGAAGATGGATGCGCCGGCCGGCTGCGTCCGACAGGTCCGCCTTCGTGCCCACCACCGCCACGTCGTCGAAGCGCTCGGCCAGCGCGGCAAAGTGGGGCCAGCGCTTGGCCGCCATCTCGCCCGTCTTGCACCCCGGCGCAATCACCAGCGTAGACGGCGTGATCCCGTGCGCGTCCGAGGGCGAGACGGGGAGGCGGTAGACGGGATGGCGCTCGGCGGGCCAGCCCAGCGCGTGCGCAAAGGCCAGGTACCACGCCTGCTCGTCGCGGTAGAACAGCGCGTCGGCGGGGCGGGCGAGGGCGTCGCGGCGGCCGCGGTACATGGCGCCCAGGCGGCTCCAGTAGAACGGCGGCACCGCGGGCACCAGCCGGTCGTAGGCGCGGCCGCGGGGAAAGCGGCCCGCGTGCACGGCGGAGACGGCGCTCCAGCCGCGAAAGAGGTCGGCGGCCTGCGGATAGTCCGCGTGCAGCAGCAGATCCACCGTGTAACCAAGCTTGTCCAGCGCGGCCAGCAGCGGCGTGGCGAACACCAGGTTGCCGATGCCGGACGCCAGGTGCACCAGCAGGGTCTTTCCGGCGCCCGGCGTGGCCGCTTCCTCAGAGGGCGTTGCTGAACCGTCCACAAGCGTTGGCTTCCCGAGGGAGGCGCCGCTCCGCAACCGCTTTTACGCAGAGGGTTAGCGCTGGCCGAAGGACCTTTTCTGCCTGGCTGGAGGACGTGAACGGCTCCTGGGGGCTGGACCTCGCGCGACCCGACAGAGATCCTTCGGTCGCGCGCAAGGTTGTGCGGCTGATAAAGTTACAGGCGCGCGCTCCCTCGGGATGACACCGCCCCTCCACGGAGCCGGTGACGTTGGGCAACACCGTCTCAGGGTAGGGCATGGATGGCACGCTCGTGGGGGAGCACGTACGCTTCGTTGAACAGGTGCCATTCGATGGGTTCGTCGCACAGCCAGGGGCGCAGCTCCAGCATCCCGGCGTTGTCGTGCAGCAGGATGCCGTCGTTCTCGCCGTCGCGGCGCTCGGCGAAAAAGGCGCCCAGGTACGAGTCGCCGATCAGACTGACCTTGTGGGTGCGGAACAGCCGGTCCCGCATTACGTGCCAGAAGCGCTGAATGCCGTGGTACTCGCCCGCGATAAAGCGGATCTTCCGCAGCGTCTCCTCGCTGGCGCACCCCAGTGACGAGTGCTCGCACTGCTCGCAATCCATCTTCAGGATGTCCACCTCGTCCGTCCCCGTGCGGCGGCGGACGGCGGCCAGCAGCTCCTCGAGCGTGATGGGGCGCACGCGCTGGGTGCTGCGCTCCATCCCGCGCACGCTGGGGTCTTCCACCAGTGGGTGCGACCCGGGCACGATGGTCGATCCACCGATCCATCCCGCGCCGGCGTTGGGTGTGGCGCGCAGCAGGCGCAGCGCGGTGGGCTCCTCGCGCGGGCGTGTGCCGGCGTCGTCCTCGTACAGGTGCTCGCTGGTGAGCGCGCGGGTCAGAATGCGCACGCCGGTCAGGTCACGGGTGCTGGCGCGCGCCTGGTCCGCCAGCTCGCGCACGGCCTCAAGCCCGTAGACGGTCGCCTCGGGAAAGTACTCCTTTACCAGCCGCGTTACGTCGCCCACGTTGACGCCCGCCTCAACCACCACGCGCACCGGCGGCGCGCCGGTGGCCTCGATGTAGTTGCGGATCGTGGAGAACTTGTAGCAGTCGTTGCCTTCCATGGCCCTGCGCGGTTCGGGTGATCGATGTCGTTGGATGTCTGCCGCTCACCTCTGCCTTCGTAGCAACCGATGGTTCGCCAGATCGCGCATCAGGTGGAGCAATCGGCCTGATTCCATGCGTTCCGGCGACCATCGAGGCATCCGCATCCCTCCTCAAAAAAATGCGGATGGCCCCCTGCCGCATTCCATCTTCTTCCCGTTCCCGACACCCCTACAAAAGATCCTGCCTCGTCGACATCCCCACCCGCACCCGACACCTGGGAATCCGGCTTCACCGTGCCGGTGGGGGACCGGCACGAGCAAACTCTGCTAACTCTGGTGACTCTGCGTGAGGCCCCAATCTTCTCCAGCCCTCGCACCGTCGACCGAGAAAGCGGCGCGTAAAACTCCGTTAACTCCGTTGACTCCGTGTGAGGCCTGTTCTTTTGCCGAACCCGTAATCACGACCGCGCATGCGCCGCCTCCGCCATCGGCCGCAGCGCGGTCGCCACGATCGCCTCCACCGCGACACGGCGGCCGTTCGTCTGCGGAGCTACGGGTGTGTCCGTGGTGGCGGCAACGGGGCCGGGCGCGAAGAGAAAGATCTCCCACCCCATCCGCCGCGGCAGCGGGTGCTCGCGGAAGGCGCGCTCCGCAATGCGGTGCAGCGGGTCCTGCGTCCACCCCGCGCGGCGAAAGCGCTCCATCCACCACGCCCGCGTCTGCCGCGTCACGTGCGACGGATCGCGGTTGCCGGGCATCTCCTTGCCCTCCGCCACCGTGGGGATCACCGCCAGCAACGCGGTGCCCACCCGCGGCCGGATCCGCGTCAGAAAGGCGAGCGCCTGCTCCTCCGTCAGGTGCGCCAGCAGGTTGAAGGCGGTCACCACGTCGTAGTCGCGGTCCGGGTCGTACGTGGCCACGTCGCCGCGGGCCAGGTACGGGCGCGCCAGCGGATCCGCGTGCTCGATGGACCACGGGCTGCCATCCACCCCCCACGCCTCCGCACCCCGCTCCCGCAGCGCGCGCACGAGCAGGCCGCGCGCGCATCCCGCGTCCATCCAGCGCGTTGCGTCGGGAAGAAGTTCGGTGAGGTACGCCGCCGTCTCGCGAAAGAGGCCGCCGAACACCTCCCACGAGTAGCCGCGGTCCCAGTTGCTCTTCTTCCCCGTCTCAAAGTAGTCCTGGTCGTACCACTCCACCGGCACCGGTCCCTCCATCCACGCCACGGCTGGCCGGGCGGCGGGGCGGCTTCGCGGCGCGGCGGGGGGGACGGCGGCGGCGGGCACGGAGGCGCGGGCGGGGCGGATGCGCTGCAGCACCTCCTCCAGCCGCGTCCTGGCGGCGGCACCGACAGCATCCAGCGAAAAGCGCTCGCGGATGCGCGCGCCGGCCTCCGCGGTGCGGGGGGCGGAGTGCGCGCGCTGCTCGTACGCGGCGCGCATCAGCACGGCGGCGTGCTGCGCGTCCGGCATCGCCCACGACATGCGGGGATGGTAGTAGGCGTACGGCTGGCGGACGGGCTCCGGCGTCCAGCGCACCAGCCCGTGCGCGGCGGGGTCCAGGTAGTCCAGCGGCCCGGAGTAGCCCGTGGCCACCACCGCCTTGCCGCGCGACGCGGCCTCGAAGAGCGGATAGCCCCACCCTTCGCCGCGATGGAGGGAGACGTAGCAGTCGCCGCGGCGGTGCAGCGCCTCCACGCCCGCCTCGCTCCATGCCTCCGCGCGGATCTCCACCCGCGCGTCGGAGCGGTGGCGCGCGCGGGCGTCGGCCAGCGCGGCGCGCGCGGCGTCATCCGCTCCCGTGCCGGTCTTGAGGACCAGCACCGTGCGGTCGGCGGCGGAAAAGGCGGACAGGTACGCGTCCAGCGTCTCACGCGGGCCCTTGCGGTCCTGCCACTCGAAGACGGCGTAGAACACGAACGCGTCCCCATCCACCCCCAGGAACCGCTCCGGCGCGGGGATCGCCCCCTTCACCACCGGTGGAAACACGGCGTGCGGAAGGCAGAAGACCGGCGGCTCCAGCTCGCGCGCAAAGGCCTCCACGTTGGCCGCGCAGGGAAGCCACACGTCCCGCACGTGGTTCAGCGCGTTGCGCCACTGCGACGGCATGGTGTCCGTCTCCCACACCGTCATCCCCACCGCGTTGCGCAGCGGAAACGCCAGCCGCCCCCACTGCGCAGGGATGCCGTGGAACAGGTGGATGTCGGCGTCCGCACCCGTCCCCGCCAGTTTGGCCACCAGCGGGTCCGGCGGGATGTGGCGCCGCCGCGCCAGGTCGACCACCGACACGCGCACGCCCGCGCGGTGCAGCGCGTGGACGTAGGCGCGGGCCGCGTGCCCGTAGCCGGAGTGGTCGGAAACGTAGCCGTGGTAGGTCAGCGACAGCTCGCTCATCGGTCGCGAGGGTGAGATTCCGTGGATGTGCCCGCCCGGTTCCATCCCGGCGCGGGATGCGGATTCCGCCGCGGCCGCGGGTGCCGCTTCGGTGGATCGATGGATGTGCGGCGCGCCGGTCCGCTGCGCCGCGGCGTCTCCATCCTCCCCAACCGTCACGGGGCGGATGATGTCGACGGCCGTTGGGGAGCGGGCGATGCCGCCGTCCGCGGTGGATGCGATCCCGGGATGCGCCAGCGCGGCGCGGACGCGGTCCGCCACGTCGCGGCCGGTGAGGGTGCGCAGGCACTCCAGGTGGCGATGGCAGTCGCGGCGGCCCCAGCGTTCGCGGCGGCAGGCCGCCTCGCAGTCCAGTCCGCGTGTGACCGGCAGCATGTTGGGCGCGGGGATCGCCTCCCGCGCGGGCGAGGTGATGCCGAACACCCCGAAGACCGGGATGCCCAGCGCCACGCCCAGGTGCATCAGCCCGGAGTCGTTGGAGACCAGCGCCGCGCACCCCGCCAGCAGCGCCGCCGTGTCCGGCAGCGACAGCGCGCCAGTAAAGTCGCGCACGTGCGCCGGCCATTCGTACGGGCGGCGAAAGTAGGTGCCGTCCGTCCGCCGGTCTTCCTCCCCGCCCACGAGCACGACGTGCGGAAACTCCGCCGCCAGCTCCGGAAAGCCGTGCCACTTTTTCCATGGCCACCCCGCCTTGCAGCCGGGGTGCAGGGCGATCGTCCCCGGCGCCAGGTCGTCGAACACGCGCCCGGAGGCCACCGCCAACGGGGCGGGGATCGCCTCCGTCCACCCCAGCGCGCGCGCCATCCGCTCCACGCACGCGCTGTCCCCCGCCGTCATCCACTGCGCGGCATCGAACTCCAGCGTCCGCGCCGCGTGTACGCCGCCGCGCAGCCGCCGCGCCCAGTACGTGAACACCGCCACGTCGTAGCGCGTGTCCGCCAGCCCTTCCAGGCGCGGCGCGGCCGGCTGCATCCCCCGCACGGGCGCCGGGTTGGCGGTGACGAACAGGCGGCGGATCTCCGGCGCGCCCCTCAGCAGTGCGGCCACGCCCGCGTAGTCCGGCGCCACCAGCAGGTCCACGTCGTAGCCCAGCCCCGCCAGCACCCGCACCAGCGGCGTGGCGCGCAGGACGTCGCCGAGGCCGGCGGCGGCGGCTACCAGCGCCCGTGGCATGGACACGGGGCGTAGCACGAGGAAGGGGCGGTGCGTCGCATCACTTCGACCGGGACTTCCACACCTTGGCGAGCCCCTCCAGCATGGCCTCCGCGTCCTCGCGGATCTCGGCGTCTTCGTCGTCGCGGGCCACGCGCTCAAGCGGCTCCTTGAGCGCCTTCCACTCCGCGTAGCCGGCGGCGAAGATGGCGCCGCGGCGAACCTCCGGATCCTTGTTCGCGAGCGCCGCCTCCATCAGCTCCATCACCCGTGGGTCGGCTTTTTCCGCGGCCAGGACGGCGTGGTAGAGGGCTTCCAGGCGGTCGTCGTCGCTGCGCGCCTTTTTTGCCGCGGCGAGCGCGTCGTCCACGGAAACCGTGCGCAGCTCCGAGCGGACGTGGTCGGCGGTGGCGCGCGCCCCCTTGCCGCGCACCACCACGTAGTCCACCTCCAGCAGGTCGTCGCGCACGTAGTTGATGGTGGCCTTTCCGTCCCTCGTGGACCACTCGGTCTCGAACGGCAGCTCGTCGGTCTTCTGCTGGATGCTCTCCATGGCCCAGTTGGATTCGTAGGTCATCGCCTCGAAATCCTCCTGGCTCACGGAGGGGTGCAGCGGGATACGGATGGAGTCGCTCATCGCTTCCTCGGCTCGTGCGTTCATTTCTTCTTGCCGCCGCCCTTCTTGCCGCCGCCCTTCTTGCCGGTCCTGCGGAGAAGGTAGAAGTCCAGGAGCCCGTGGTAGACGAAGTCTTCCGCCGCCTTGCGGCTGGGGAAGGCCTTGAGCCCCTGCGCGTGCATCTGCTGCTCCAGCCAGCGCTCCGCCACCTCGATCTCTCGCCGGGCCAGCTCCTTCGCGTTCTTGCTGCGGTTCTTGGGGACGCGGTCGTTGTCGGGGTTGCCCTCGTCCTGCAGCTCCTGGGCTGCCTCCTGCGCGCCGCGCATGGACATGGCGAACAGTCCGCCCGTCTTCGTCTTGTTCCCCTTGGGTCCGATCCAGTGGTCGGCCGCTCCGAACGCGCCCGCCCAGGTGGTGTTCTTGACGCCCTTCCTTCGCCTGGCGCCCACCAGGTCGAGCACCATGGCCGCCTGCGCCACGGTACCGGGGTTGCGGGCGCCCTCGCGTCCGAACATCAGCAGCGCGATGCGGGCGATGTTCCGCCGCTGCGCCGGCTTCAGCTTTCTGGGCAGCTTGCCGGTGCGGACGAACTCGCGGATGATGCCGGCGAGGGCCGGACCCGACACGCCCAGCGAGCGCTGCAGCCGCTCGATCATCACGGGCACGTGCCGGCCCGTCACAAAGCCGCCCTTGTTGATTCCCGGCTCCTTGCTGGGCGTGTAGGCACCCACGCGCTCCACCTCGCGGTTCACGCCCTCCGGCGCCGGCCACCGGCCAAAGGTGCCCTCCGTGGCCCCCTTGACCCCCGCCACGCGATAGTGGGTGCGCTTGCGCGGCTTGCGCCCCGTCTTGCTGCGCATGTGCCGCACGGCCGCGGGAAAGCCCACCCCCGGCTCCATCACGATGTGCGCCCGCCGCTCCCGCTGGTCGTCCATCACCTCGGCGGCGGCGCGCACGTCGGGGTGCTCCAGCACCCGCGCCGCGGCCCGCTGCACCAGACGGCGCAGCACCTCGCCGGAGGGCATCACGCCCTTGCCGGTCTTTTTCCACGGGTTCACCCGCGCCATCACCGACACGTCGTCGCCGCCGCGCTCCAGCGTAACGCTGGTAAGCCGGTAGCGCGCGCGCCAGTACAGCATCCGCGCCTTCAGCTCCAGCCCCGTCACGCCGCGGGCAAAGAGCCGCGCCACCTCGGGCTCGATCACGGCCATGGCGCGGTCAAGCCGGTCCTGCTTTTCCCGCTCGCGGTCCCGCTCGCGCTCGGCGGCCGTCTTTGGCTTCCGGTCCTTCTTCTTCCCCTTGATCCCCAGCTTCTTCTTCACCCACCGGCCGGCCTTCTTCACCTTCCGGAGGATCTTCTTGCCCACCTTCTTGAGCCTGGCGGCGACCTTCTTGAGCGCCTTCCTGATGCGCGCCATGATGCGCTGCGCGATCGCCTTGATCTTGCCGCCGACGGCCTTGGCGGGCTTCATCAGCCGCCGCAGCAGCCACTGCGCGACGAACTCGATCACGGCGATGGCCGCGGCCGCCAGCGCGGTGGCGAACTGCGGTCCCGCGTTGCCGCCCCGGACCGCCTTGAGGAAGGCGACGAACGCGCCGATGGCGGCCAGGATGCGCTGAACGGCGCCCCAGGCGGCCTGCAGCCCCTCGATGATGGCCATCACCGCGCCCGCCGCGGGGACGATCATCGCCACCAGCTTCTCCACCAGGAGCTCCACCAGCGCCGTGGGGATGGCGGCCTTGAGCGCCTCGAACGCCATGGTCCCCACCTGGGCGATGCTGATGCCGCCCTTCTTCAGCACGTCCCAGATCGCCGTCCCCAGCCCCAGCACCGACTCCAGCTTGGCGTTGAACCACTCCTTGACCTGCGCCTTGAACGCCGCCCACAGGTGGTTCTTGATGCCGTCGACCACGGCGCTGCCCAGGTTGCCGAGCCAGCGGCCCGGGCCCGAGGCAATGTCCTTGATGAGCACGGCGAAGGTGCCCAGCGCGTCCACCACGGCCTTGGCGGCGTCGATGGCGGCGCTGACCGCCTTGTCGACGGCGTCCACCGCGGCCAGCAGTCCCGCCTCCAGCAGCCCCAGGGCCTTGTCCAGCGCCGCGCCCAGCGCGTCCAGCGCGGCCACGACGTCCTTCTTGAGCCGCTCCGCCAGGCGGTTCACGGCGGCCTCGGCCGATGCGACGCGCTCCTTGACGGCGCTGCGCCACCGGTCGCGCAGGGCGGGGAAGCCCGCCAGCACCCGGTCGCCGATGGCGATCAGCGCGTCGCCCACGCGGCGGATGACGGAGACGATCGCCTGGCGCGCCTTTTCGATGACGGCGACGGCCAGCTTCTTGGCCTTTTCGATAGCGGCCTTGACCAGGGCGCGCGCCCGGTCAAAGGCGGCCTTGATCGCCGACTTGATCTTGTTGAAGAAGGCTTTGGCCTTGCTCTTGACCCAGCCCCACACGCCGCCGGAGTCGCCCTGCTTCTTCGCCTCCTCGCGCTTGCGGGCGGCCTCGGTCTCGGCTTCGGTGCGGGCGCGGGCCGCCTCGTCGTTGCCGGTCTGGATGTGGCCGCGCGCCTCGGTGTCGGCGTGGGTGCGCTCGGTCTCGACCTCGGTTTCGCCCCTGGCCGTCTCCGTCTCCGCCTCGGTGCGGGCGCCGGCGGCCAGCTCCTGCTGCTCAGTGCTCCACTTTTCGCGGCTGGCGGCCACGTCGCCGCGCGCGGCCTGCCGCTGGGCGTTCTGCTCGCCCGCGTTCTCGGCCTCGAGCCGCGCGACCTCCTGGTCGGTGGCGGCGCGTTCCTGGGCGTCGGTGGAGGCGTGCTCCTGCCGGCGCGCGGCCATGTCGCCCCGCGCCTGCCCGGCGGCGGCGCCGATCTCTTCGCCGTGCTGCTCCTGGGCGATGATGGAGGTGGCGTCGTCCGCCTCCCCGCCGCCGGTGGCGCCCGCGCCGCCGCCGCCCGGTCCGCCCGCCGCCCCCGCGCCGCCGGCGGGGATGGTGGCCTGCAGCGTTTCCGGCGGCACGACCGGGTAGATCTCGTCCTCGCCCATGGGGACGGCGAGGTCGGCGCGGCCCTGCGCTTCTTCGCGCGCCACGCTTGCGTCGAGCCCGGCCTTTTGCGCGCGCACCTGCGCGGGGTCCGCGTTGCCGGCCAGCCTCACCGTGGGCGTGGGGCCGGCGGTGGCGCGCAGCCCCGGGTCCGAAACCGGCAGCATCCCCAGCGCGCCCATGACGTTGGCCGGGTCCTCGGGGGCGGCGACAGCCTCCATCGGCGCGGGCGGCGGCGGCGGGAGCGGCTCGGGCTGCGGGGTGGCGACCGGCGCGCCCTCGGGCGCCTTTTCGACCTTCTTGCCCTTTTCCCCGCTGGCGGGCGCGACGGACGGACCGGCGGCGTCCTTGGTCTGCGGAGAGCCGGAGGGGCGCTGCACCCGCGGGGGCGCGGCGGCCAGCTCCTGCCGCTGCTGGCCCACGTCGGCCTTCGCCGCGGAGGACACCTGGCCCAGCGCGGACTTGAGCCGGGCCGGCGGCAGCGACGACACGGCGGCCATGGCGGCCTCGGGGTCGTCGGCGGGGAGGGCGGGCGCGGCGGGCTCCGGCGGCTCCGGGATCGCCGATCCCCCGCCGCCCCCGCCGCCCGCGTACTCGCCGCCGCCCTCGCCGATGGAGGCCAGCCCGGCGTCGCGCTCGGAGGGCGACAGCTCGGCGGTCATGCTGTCCGCCGGCGACGGCTCGGCGCCCGCGTCGGCGGTCGCCGCGTCCGCGGGGGACGGCGTGGCCTCCGCCGTGCCGCCGCCCGCGCCGAACGGCGCCTCGGCCGCGGCGGGGACTTCGGGCGCGGGCTCGGGGCTTTCCGCCCCGGATTCCGCCGTGGGCTCGTCCGCCGCTTCGGCCACGCCGCCGCCCGCGCCGCCACCGCCCGCGGCGGCTTCGGCGCTGCCCAGGCTGGGGTCGGGGACGGTGCCGCCGCCGGGGCCGGCCTGCTCGCCCTCCGCCTCGGCCGCGGCTTCGGCTTCGCGGTCGGCGTCGGGCTGCGCGGCGTCCATCCTGGCCGCGGTGTCACTGGCGGCGGAGGCCTCGTCCTGCGCGGGGATCTCGCCGCCGCCGCTGGTATCCGGCGCGTCGGCGCCGCCGGTCTCCGCGGCGGGACCCGCACCCGCACCCGCACCCGCCAGGGCGCCCGTCATGCTCCCGCCGCCCCCGGCCGCCCTCGCCCCGGCAAGGCTTTCCATGCCGGGCGCGCCCCCGGCGGTGGCCATGCCCTCGGCACCCGCGGCGGCCGCGGCGCTGGGCCCCCTGGCCTTGCCCTTTGCGTCGGCTTCGGCCTGGGCCGGTCCGCCGGGCGCGGCGTCCTTCGTTTCGCCCTTCTTCTTGCTCTTCGCGGCGGCGTCGCCGGGGCCGGCCGCCACGCCCGCGGCCGCTTGCGCGGTGCCGGATTCCGCGACGGCTGCATCCGCCGCGGTCGTCGCGGGCGCGGTGGCGGTCGTGGTTGCGCTGGCCGTCGCTCCGGGCGCCGGGGAGGCCACTGGCGCCCCGGGGGCCGGAGTTCCCTCGGCGGCCGTCCCTGGAGCGCCGGGGGCAGCGGGCTTCACGGCGGACGTCACGGGAGCCTGCGCGCGCGCACCCGCGAGTGCGAAGGGAGCGCGCGCAGTGCCGGCCGCGGTGGGCTGCGGGACCCCGGCCGGCTGGGGTGCGCCGCCTGGCACCGCGGACGTGCTCTCTGGCGCGGGGCCGCGCGCGGCAAGGGCAGGAAGACGGATTGCCGGTGGCGCTACGGGGCGCGGACGTTCACGGGGCGCCGCGGCCGGCGCGGATTCCGGACGGGCCGCGGGCTCTCCGCCCGCGGGGGGTGCGGCGGTGTCGGTGCCGGGGGCCGCGGGCGCGCTGGGCACCACGCCGCCCTGCTGAATGACGTGCGTGGCCTCGTGCGCCATCAGCTTGACGTCGGACGCGCTCTCGCCGCGTCCAAGCCAGATGTCGCGCCCGTGCGTAAAGGCGCGCGCCCGGAGCCGGGAGGCGGCTTCCTGGGCCCCGGGCCCGCTTTGCACGCGCACGTCGCCCAGACCATGGCCGATGCCGGCTTCCAGCCTTGCGCGCGTTTCTTCTGGTAGCGGTGAGCCGGGCCCGCGCGTGGCGATCGCCGCCTCCGCGGCGCTCCGCATCGCCGGCGATCCGCCAGCTACTCCGCCGCGCTCGCCCTTCGCCCGGGCCGCGGCGGCAGCCTCTCGCTTCTCCTCATCCTCGTCTTCATCCTCCTCCCGCTGCACGACGGCGGGCGCGGCGGGCTTCGTCTGCACGGCGCCGGAATCCTCATCCGGCTTCTCATCCTCCGCGCGCTGAACGACGGCGGAGGTGGCGGCCTTCATCTGGACGGCGCCGGAATCCTGGTCCGGCGTCTCATCCTCCGCACGCTGAACGACGACGGACGCGGCGGGCTTCGTCTGGACAGTGCCCGCATTGTCATCCGGCTTCTCATCATCCTCCGCGCGCTGGAAGACGGCGGATGCGGAAGGCTTCGTCTGGACGGCGCCGGAGTCCTCGTCCGGCTTCTCATCCTCCGCACGCTGCACGACGGCGGACGCGACTGACTTCATCTGCACGGCGCCGGAGTCTTCGTCCGGCTTCTCATCCTCCGCGCGCTGGATGACGGCGGATGCTGCGGGCTTCGTCTGGATCGCGCCCGAATCGTCATCCGGCTTCTCATCATCCGCCGTGCGCTGGATGATGGCGGACGCGGAAGGCTTCGTCTGGACGGCGGCGGCCTTCTCATCCGGCTTCTCGTCATCCTCCGCGCGCTGGACGACGGCGGGGGTGCGCTGGATGATGCCGGGGCCGCCGGCGTCGGGCTGCGTGGGATCGTCGTGCTCGGTGCGGTCGCCGATGGACTTGGGCTGGATGGCCGGGGCGAGCGCGCTGGCGGAGACGCGGGAGATGGGGAGCGGCGCGGAGACCACGTTGCGTGTGGCGACTCGGTCGGCCACGGCGTCGGCCTCGCGCTCGTAGGCGTCGTCCGCGCGGCCGATGACGGGCTTGCGCTGCACGGGCACGCCCAGGGCAAAGGGCGCGGCCACGCTGGCCTGCGCCCATGCGGGCGAGGCCGTGTCCGGCGCCGTGTCATGCGGCGCGGGTGCGTGCGGCGCAGAGGACGCGCCATCCGGCTTCTTTGCCGGGCGGCGGGCCTTTACCGTGTCGGTCACCGGAACGCAGCTCCGTTCATCGTCCCCACGTCAGGTCGTGCATCCCCTCCGCGCGACATCCGCCGCGCGTTGATCAATCCATCCGCCTGCATCGACCCGCTTACCTCCATCGTCGAGGTAGCGGAAAGTTCGCCAGATCGCGCATCAGGTGGTGCCATCTACGTGCTCCCGTGCGCTCCGGAACTCACTCGCCGATCCGCATCCCCCGCTGCCTGAAGCCCGCGCGGATGCGGAGATGGCGGGAATGGTGTTCCTCCAAAAAACGCGGATGGCCCCCTGCCGCATTCCATCTGCTTCCCGTTTCCGATGCCCTTACAAAAGATCCTGCCTCGCCGACCGCCTCCCCTGCACCCGACACCCGGGAAGGCCGGCTCCCGCGCGGGAGCCAGAGGAAACGCCACGTAAAAACTCTGCTAACTCTGCCAACTCTGTGTGAGGCCCATTCTTTGTGGACGCGCACCACCGCCCGAGGAACCAGCACGAGACAAACTCCGTTAACTCCGTTGACTCCGTGTGAGGCCTTCTTTTCCAAAGCCAGACGCACGCTCGGGAGCGTCGATCAGCTCAGAGATCTCGGCCAACGGAGCGTCGGGCGCGCGCTGTCCCAGGTCGCGGCGCATGGCGCGGATCATCTCCGCCAGCTCGTCGTGCGCGGAGGAGCCAGACTCTTCCGCGCGACGCAGGCGGGCGTACGCGCCCAGCACGGCGGAACTGGCGTGCAGCAGCACAAGCTCGTGCGCGCCGGAGTGCTCCACCGGCACCACCGCGCCGCGCACCGAGAACACCCCGTCCGCCGCCGCCGCCGACGCGCGCGACTGCAGGAACACCTCGTACGCCGCCGCGCGGGCGTCGCGCCGCTGCGCCGTTTCCTCGCGGCGGGCGATGGCGTGCAGCCCGCGGGAGACCATCCACGCCGCCAGCAGCAGCGTGATCGCCGAGGTGGCCAGGATCACCAGCGTGGGGCGGGGCACGCCGTCGAACAGGCCGGCGCCGTTGAACAGCGCCACGCCCGCGCGCGCCACGTACCACAGCGCATAGGCCAGCCCCGCCAGCAGGGCGAAGCCGAAGAGGGCGGACAGCGCAGAGGTCTTTCGCATCGTCATTCTCCTGCAGAGGGTAAACGCGAGGGCGCGGCGCCGCGTGCGCCCGTCACCGGTTGTCGACCACGTCGCTGACCACGGGACCCGGAACGGGGTGGATCGTCTGGTGGGTCACCGCCACCTCTTCCGGGTAATCGGGCGTGGTCCAGGCCTGGGGCTGCACCGTAATCTCCATGATCACGTGGTTCGTTGGATGCGTGGGGATCGGGTCCGCGTCCAGCGCGTCGCGGACGGGATCCTCGATCTTGGTCTTCATCTGCCCGCGGTTGGCGTTCCACGTCATGGCGACGATGTTTCCGCTGGCCCAGGCGCCGGGCCCGCCCAGCGACCGCGCGATCAGGTGCCCGCGGTCCGGGTGCGTTCCGCCCGACACCACGCCCGGCACCGCCTCCGAAGAGTTGGACGGAGTTCCCGTGTTCCGGTTGGAGTGGGTCACCCGGAACGTGCGCAGGTTGCCCCGCCAGGCGCTGCTCCCGGCCGTGATGTAGGGGAACGCGAGCAGCATGGGCTTGCCCGCGACCGGGCCCCACCCCGCGGCACCCGTGGGGGAATACATGGCGTAGTTCAGGAACTGGCCGCCCGAGGTGGCGGACACGTGCACGGGGACCGCACGTACGCCAAACGAGGACCCGTCGCGAACGTTCACCTCGGTCACGCGCACCAGCAGGTTGCGGTCGCGGTCGGCGATCTGCTGCCCGATGGTCACCAGGTTCCGCACGCCGCCAGAGAAGTCGTACAGCCCGTCCAGCCGCTTGAGCTCGGCTACGTACCGGTCAAAGTGCGGCTCCCACGCCGTTTCCAGCGCGTCGCTCATGGTGCCGTTGGCGGCGTCGAAGGCACGCAGGGCGTTGGGATTCTGCTGCACGGCGTTCCGCTGGCGAAGGTACGCCTGCCGCGCCTGGGCGATGATCCCGCCTGGCGCGCCCTTCGCCTCGGCGTCGGTAATGATGGCCTCCAGCGCCGCGCCCAGATCGGCCGCCTCGGTGAGCTTGTTGTCGCGCGTGAGCCGGTCCACCTGCTGAGTCTTGATCCGGCGCAGCACGTCGGGGAACACGTTGAATTGCTCGCTGGCCATCATCAGGCGCACCGATCCGTCCGGCTGCTCCTCGCTGCGTACCGTGTGGTCCTCGCCCAGGAAGCGGAAGCTGTCGCGCAGGGGCGGGTGGCGGTCGGGCGCCGCGCCGTCCACCTCGCCCGCCGCGGGCTGGGCCGCAGCCTGCCCGGGCTGCCGCGCGCCGCCGATCCCCAGCGACTGCAGCAGCGACTGCACCGTGGCCACGGCGCGGTCCACCAGCCAGTCCAGCGCGCGGTCCACCGTTTCGCGGATGCCGCCCACGATCTCCTGGATCTTTTCGCCGATGTTGCCCAGCCCGAACTGGTTGGCCAGAAAGCCGATGGCCACGGGGATGGACCGCGCCAGCCCGCCCTCGATCTTTTGCGCGCCCGGGTCCACGTCGCCGCGCGCCACCGCCGCCAGCGTGGCCACGTAGTCGTTCACGATGGCCAGGATGTCGCGCAGGTAGTCGATGGCCGACTGGATGGCGCGGAAGAACGCCATGAAGCCGTTGATCACCGGCATGATCCCCGTGATGTCCAGCAGGCTCATCAGCCACTGGATGGCGCGGTTGATCACCCGCTCCATGATCCAGTCGCGGGCCTTTTGCACCACCATCTCCCACAGGTTGCTGATCTGGGACTCGATGTGCTCCCAGATGGCCGCCACCCCGCGCTCCTGCACGTCCTTCACGAACGTCCAGATCCCCGTCAGCCGGTCAATGGCGCCGCGGATGCGCGCCACCCGCTCCGGGCCGATGCGGTCGGCCAGCTTCTGCCAGATGCGGTCGATGCTGATCCCCAGCACCTGAAGGACAAAGTCCAGCACCGAGCGCAGCGACAGGTCGCGCGGCGGCTCGATCCCCGCCTGCCGCAGCCCGCGGAACAGCCAGTCGGCCAGCCCCCCCGCCAGGTGGGTGAGGATGTGGTCGAAAAAGCTGCCGAAGCCGCGCTTGACCGCCGCCAGCATGTTGCGGAAAAAGCCGATCGGGTCGCGCTTTACGTCCTCGATGGCCGCCATGGCGTTGGCGACGATGCTGCCGATCAGGTCGCTGGGAAAGTTCATGATCTCCAGGATGATCGACACCATCTCCCGAATCACCACGTTCACGAACGCGAACAATCGCGCGATCGGCTCGCCGTACCGCTCCACGATGCGGTTGAACGCGTCCACGGGATGGATCAGGTCCTCGATGGACAGGTCGTTCCAGATCCCGGTAAAGATCCCCTTTACGAACTCCCAGCTGATCCCCAGCGCCTCCATGGCGCCCGCAATGCGCCCGGCCACGCGCGCGATCGTCCCCGTCTCCTGCAGCCGCGCGTAGATGGCGGCGCCGTTGGGAAGCAGGGTGATGAAGCCGCGGATGAGGTTCGCGGGCGTGCGGGGGACCGGCTCGTCGGTGAACGGGTTCTTGCGGATGATGACCGTCGCCAGGTGGAACCCCGGGACGTCGTTGGCGAACGAGGCCAGCCACCCCAGCAGCGACTTCTTGACGAACTCCAGCACCTTGGCCGCCACGGTGGTGGCAAAGTCCCACACGCGCTGGATGAAGGCGCCTGCGGCCGCGGCCAGCGACCGCAGGTTTTCCCCCAGGCTGGCGATGTTGGAGGGCTGGATGGCGTCCCACGCGCGGGCAAAGAGCGAGGTGAGGTCCGTCAGCAGGCCCATGAAGGTGGCGAACTGCTGGGCCAGCCAGTTGGCCGTTTCTTCCAGCGTGCCGCGCTCCCGCATCTGCCGCAGGTGCTCTTCCTTGCCGATCAGGGTCAGGAAGTCGGCAAGGATCTCGGCGGGGGTGGCCGACACCTGCACGTCGCGCAGCGGGTCGCGGCCCAGGATCTTCTTGAGCAGCGCCCAGGCGCGGTTCTCGGCCAGGAAGCCTTCCGCCACGCCGATGGCGGCTTCCTTGATCAGCTCCACCACCTTGTCGACGATGGAGCCGGCGAAGCTCACCACGTCGTCGTACAGCGGCTTGAAGTGGCGCCGCAGCACGGCGACGTTGTAGTCCCACCCCTCCAGCAGCTCCACGTCGTCCCACGCCGCCTCTACCGTGCGCTCCAGGCGGTCCAGCGACAGGTCCAGGCGGCTCAGCTCGCCGGTAACCCACTCCACGGCGGCGCCGATGACGCCGTGCTCGTTCAGCTTGTCGTACAGCGCGGCGCCAAAGGGAACCAGCTCCAGAAACCCGTGCACCAGGTTGTGCGCCGAGCGCTCCACGTTGCGCCCGGTGAGCGGGTTGAAGCCGATGATGACCGTGAACAGCGTCCAGCCGGGGATGTACTCGGCGTAGTCGTTCAGCTCGTCCCGGATCACCTGCGGAATCCACCGCTGCACCGTCCCCGCCGCCCCCGTCGCCATCGCCGTCGAAACGGCGGAGGTCGCGGCCGCCGGTGTCGACGAAGCCCGCGCGGCACCGTGCGTCGCGGCCGGCGTCGCCCCGTGCGTCGCCGTCGATGCCGCGGTCGACGTCGCGGCGGATTCGTTCGATGTCGCGGGTGTCGCGGCCGACGTCGGGGTCCCCTGCCGCGGCGGGTTCGTTGGACGTCGGGCTGCGCTTTGCGGTCGATGCCGCGCTCGGCGTCGCGGTGAAGGGGGGGCGGATGCTGTCGCCGCGGCGTGCGTCGGAGAGGCTGGCGCGGACGGCGATGCGGACGGCGCGGCGGCGTCGATGGCCGGCCCGGCGGCGCCCTGCTGGACGACGTGCGTGGCCTCGTGCGCAAGGAGCCTGGTGTCCGCGGGGCTCTCGCCGCGGGCCAGCCAGATGTCGCTGCCGTGCGTAAAGGCCCGCGCGCCCAGCGCACCGGTTGCGCGCCGCGCCTCCGCGTCCGTGTGCACGCGCACGTGGCCCAGGTCCACGCCCAGCCGCGCCTCGATCAGCGCGCGGACGCCGGGGACCATGGGCGCGCCCGGGCCGCGGCGGGCGATGGCGCGCGCCGCCGCGTCCTGCATCTCCGGCCCGCCGTCCTCGCGGCCGATGCGAAGGCCGGCCCGCGTCGCCGCGCCGCCCACCGACGCGCGCTGGACCTTCTCCTCCACGCCCTGCACGCCTTCCAGCGGCGGATCGTCGTGCTCCGTGCGGTCGCCGGCGGTGGCGCGCTGCACCAGCGCGGCGGGGATGGAGGATCGCGAGCGCGCCTCCTCCTCGCCGCGGTGCGTGGGATCGCCCGCCGTGGCGCGCTGGACGGGCTGATCGGCGTCCTCGTCCCGCGGCGCGCGCTGGACGGGGCGGCGGAGGGCGGAGGGAGTGACGGGGGTGATGCGGGGCGGCGCGACGGCGGGGCCGCTCGTCACCTGGTTGGCCACTTTGTCTGCTTCGCGCTCGTACGCGTCGTCCGGCGCGCCGATGACGGGCTTGAGCTGAATCCCCACCGGCCCCGCGATGCCGAACGCCGCCGCGGGCGCGCCCGCCCACGCCGCCTCCGGACGCGCGGACGCCGCCCCCGCCGTGGAAGGCGCGGGCGGCCGGTGCGCCACGACCGGCACCGGCGCCTTGGGCTTTTTGGCCCTGGCGTGGGTGACGGTCTTGGGCGGGCGGGGCGTGCTCATTCCGCGCGGCGGCTCAGCCGATGGCGCCCAAAAAGGCCGCCATCGACGCCTGGTGGTCCGCCGGCTCGCCGCGGGCGCGCGGCATGCTCGCGCCTGCCTTGCGGTACTCGGCCTCGATGGCGGCGCGCAGGTCCGCCGCGCGCATGCGGCCGTCCGGGCGGCCCAGCGCCAGCAGCCCGGCGTGCACCGCCGCGTTGCGGATCTGCCCGCCCGCCAGCTCGTAGCGCGCGGCCGCATCCTCCACGGTCTCCTCCGGCACCAGGTGGTCGGCGGGAAGGTGCAGGTGCCACAGGTGCAGCCGCTCGTCCACGTCCGGCAGGTGAAAGCTGACGACCACGTCCATCCGCCGCTGGAAGGCGCTGTCGATGGAGCCCGGCGCGTTGGTGGTGACGACCAGGATGCCGCTGTAGGTATCCAGCCGCTGCAGCAGGTAGTTGGTCTCCAGGTTGGCCCAGCGGTCGTTGGACGACTTGACCTCCGTGCGCTTGCCCATCAGCGAGTCGCCCTCGTCCAGCAGCAGCACCACGTCCAGGTCTTCGGCGCGGGCCAGCACGCGGCTCAGGTTCTTTTCCGTCTCGCCGATGTACTTGTTGACGATGCTGGCCAGGTCCACGCGATACACGTCCAGCCCCAGTGCGGAAGCCAGGACGCGCGCCGCCAGCGTCTTTCCGGTGCCGCTGGGGCCCTGGAACAGCGCGCGGACGCCGCGGTTCATCCCCCCGGGAAAGCCGTCGGAAAGCGCTTCCAGCAGGCGCTCGCGGTGGCGGCAGCGGCGCTCCAGGTGGTACAGCTCGTCCACCGTCCCGTGGTGCAGCACCAGCCGGTCCCACCCGCCGCCGTCGCCCAGGCGCTGGGCCAGCGTGTCCAGCTGCTGGCGGTTGATGGCGCGCGCCGCCTGCCGCACGTCTTCGTCCTCGATCTCCGCGCGCCGGGCCAGCGCCGCGTAGCCGCGCGCCAGCTCCGCCGTGCGCCGGATGTAGCGCCCGCCCAGCGTAAGCGTCCGCGCGAATCGCTCGCGCTCCGCCGGGGCCGCGTGGGGGAGCGCCCTGTGCCAGTGGCGCAGGCGCAGCGCCGGCGCGTCCGGCGCCAGCTGGATGGAGAGCGCGTGCTCCGCCGCCGCCCCGCCGATCCCCCCGTCGTGCCCCGCGATGATGCCCACCGGGCCCGTGTAGCCGCGCCACGACGGGATCTCGAACGTCTCCCCCGGCCCCAGGTCGGGGACAAAGACGGGGACGGCGCGGGTGAGCGTGGCTAGCGGCCCCAGCACGCGCGTGGTCTCCGCGTCGGCCGAGGTCGTCGCGCGCGCCTCCAGCACGCCCAGGCCCAGGGCGCGCAGCACGGCGCCCAGCGCCTCCAGCCGCTCGCTCCCGGCGAGGCCGCGGATGACGACGGCGTGCGTCTCTCCGGTGGCGAGCAGTCCGGCCAGCTCGTGCAGGCGGCCGCGCACCTCCTCGTCCAGCACCATCTCGCCCAGCGGTTCGAACGTGCCCGCGGGCACGTGCCGCACCCCCGGCAGCGGCTCGGCGGGCGTTTCGCCGCGCAGCGCCGTCCACAGCGCGGTGGGAACGCGCAGCTGCCAGGCGGCGCGCGGCGCTTCCGGATTCGCGATCTCCGCCAGCCCGGCGTCCACCAGCGGCCGGCAGAGCGTCCATCCGTCGCCCACCAGCGCCGGCCGCGACGCGCGGACGACCTCGTGCAGCAAGGCCACGGCGGGGCGGCGCGCGCCGGCCGTCTGCGCGGCCTGGAACAGCTCGCCAAAGCGCGCGTCCTCCTCCACCAGCCCAACCAGGACCAGCGTCAGCAGGTGCTCGTCGTCCAGCTTGAGCGCGTTGCGCAGGGCCAGGAGCGGCAGCCAGGCGTCGCCCGCCGCCGCCTCCCAATCGTGCCGCAGCGCGGCCAAGCCGGCCACGGCGCGGTCCCAGGGCGCGTCGTGGTCCAGGTGCGGCGCCAGCTCGGCCAGGTACGCGTCCAGAAAGGGATGCGCGTCCAGCGGCGCGCCGGGCTCCTCGCCGCTGGCCACGGCGCGGGCGGAGGCGTACGCCACCAGGCCCAGCACGGCTTCGTAAAAGACCAGGCCCAGGTGGCCGCGGGCGTCGTGCGGCACGTGGGTGAAAGGGGCGGCTTCGCTCACGGCGCCCTCAGGCAAAGTAAAAGGTGACCACGCGCGCCAGCTCCGGGACCCATCCGGGGTTGGCGTCCAGGCCGGCCAGGCGCACGGGGAGCGTGGCCTGGTCCAGCTCCAGGTGCACGTCCACGTGGGTGCGGGTGGCGGCCACGGCGCCCATCCGCCGCAGCAGCGCCGTCTCCAGCCGCTCGTCCGCGTCGCCGCCCGCCGCCACCAGCGCCGCCCCGATGCGCGCGCGGATCACGGGGATGACGACGTCCAGGAATCGCGTCAGCGCCCCCGAGGGCTGCATCCCCAGCGGCGGCGAGGGTTCCGGCGCGGGCGGGGTGCCGCCGAACAGGTCGATCCAGCGCTCCGGCAGCGCCTCCGTCCGCGGCGCGGCGAATCCGCCGCCGGGCAGGACCTCCGGCTCGCGTCCATCCAGCTCCGCCAGCACGCGCCACAGCGGATCGTCCGCCAGCCCGGCCGCGTCCGGTCCCAGCAGCGCGCGGGCGACCAGCTCCACCCACGCCCATCCGCCGACGGCCGGCTCCACTCCGAAGTGCTCGTCCAGCGCGCGAAAGAAGCCCATCGAGCGCAGCACGTTGACGAGAAAGAACACGCCGCACGCCCCGCTCGCCGCCCGCGCCTCATCCACCGGCGGATTCAGCACCTCCACCCCCCACGCCTCCGCCTCCGCACCCTCGCTCGCGGCCGCGTCTTCCTCTCCACCGCGTCCCGCAGCGACGGCGACGGGCGCATCCTCCCCGCGATCCGCATCCCCCGAAACGTCCACGGCTTTCGGTCGATGGGATTCGGTCGATGCACGACGCCCGATCCGCGGCTGCGCATCTTCATCCACCCCCGCGGTTTCCCGGGGATGAGCTTCGGCGGATGCGGGACGATCCGCGCGCTCTCCATCCACCGATGACGACGAAGCCTCCGTGCGCTCGATTGATCGAGTCGCGCGCTCGGCATCTTCAGCGACGGTCGGCGTGTCGGATCGGCGGGGGAGGACGGACGACGGCGCCGCGGCTTCCGCGCGCCAGCGGACGAAGCGCGCGACAAAGGCGGTGCTCCGCGCCACCAGCGGGGCACGGTGCATCATCAGCGACACGCCGAGGAGTGCGGCGTGCTCCGGCGCCAGCCCGCGCGGCACCGCTTCGCGCGGCAGATAGCCCGTCCACGGCGCCGGGGCAGGGGAGCGCGCCGCCCGATCCACCTCCTCCCTGGTGGACGGCACGACCTCACCCCGCGCATCGGTGGATGTCGACGAGGCGACGGACGATGGGGCCGATCCGACGCCGCGCGCTCCATCGACGGAGAGCCACGACGTGGCGGTGGGCGCGGCGAGGAGCGACGGCACCTCGAACGCGGCGGCGACGGCGGCCAGAATGCGCGTGGCCGACGCCGCCGGAAGCGCGGCGACGATGCGCACGCCCTCGCCTCCGGCGGACAGGTGCTCCAGCGCGGCGGGCACGTGCCGCGCCTCGCGCGACCAGAGCGCGGCCAGCGACGCCAGCGGCCCGCCGGGCAGCCCCTTGAGCAGCGCCTGCCACCACCAGCGCGCCACGCTCCCCCCCACCGCGTCGCGCGCAAACGCGGCGATCAGCTCCGCCGTGTCGGCGAACCACACGGCCTCCGCGCCCGCGGGCACGGGGCCCCGCAGCGGGCGGGCGGCGCCGCGCCAGGCG
>NZ_JBMDXM010000205.1:0-18213 GCF_048594345.1 Longimicrobium sp. | reverse complement strand
CCGTGGGCGGCGTTTTTTGCCCCCATTTTTTTTCACCCCCGTTTGTTCAGCGCCCCGGCCGAGAAAAAACGGGGCTTATCGCTTTCCCAGCAGCGGGTTTACCCGCTCATCGGGCTTATCCGCTCATCACCCGCTCATCCGCACTCATCTTCCCGCTGATCCCACACGCGCCGCGTTGCCGTCGATGATGGCGGGGACGGCGATCTGGGTGGACGCGGCGGCGGGGGCCTCGGCCGGTTCAACGGGGAGGCAGATGGGCTCCCCGTGCTCGCCGAAGCGGATGCTTACCGGCAGGCTTACCGGCACCTCGAAACGGGCGATGGAGACGGTTTCCACGCTGATCTTCGCCTCCAGGACAAGCTTCATCGCCTCCATCTTCACGAAGCGCGCGTCCTGGATGGTCACCACCCCTGCGCGGACCTTGGCGACGACCTTGATCGCAAACTCCAGCGACGCCAGCCGGCCCAGCCCCGCGGAATCAGTCCCATCCGCGATCACCTCCACCACCGGCTCGCACGCCCACTCCACCTTGTGCTCCGCCAGTTCCACCGTGTTCACCTCGGAGGGCGGATGCTTCACGGGATCACAGTACTCCTGGCAGGCGGGATGATGGCGCCACGCCGCGGCCAGCACGCGGTACAGCCGCGGGGACAGGCGGTCGCGCACGCGCTCCACCACCTGGTCCACGGCGGCCGAGCGCAGTTTGCCCTTGGGAAGCGGCCACCGCTCCGCCAGAATACGCACCCGTTCGCGAAGCGGATCCGCGATGTGCTTGTCGAATTGCAGCAGATCTGCCAGCGTAGCCTCTTCAGTCACCCGCAACCTCCTCCTTTTGCACGAAGAGCGTACCCGGGGCAGAAACCAACGCCGCGGTACGCCCTGGATTCATCCGGAAACGCAGGCGCGCCCCGCCGAACGGCGTGCCTTCCACGGCCACGCGCGCGGGCGTGTCCATCCGCAGCCGCGCGCTTACGCCGGCCACGGGCAGCACCTGCTTGCGGGCGCGCATCCGCCGCGCCCCTACCGCCGCCGCGAAGACGACGGCCAGAAGCAGCGCGGCGAGCGGGAGCCACAGCCGGCCCCATTTCTTTGCGTCTTCCGCCACGGGCTGCGTGGGCCCGGCCACGGGCGGCGGCGGAGTCGCCGCGGCGACGGGGCCGGCGGCGGGTGGATCCAGCAGCAACGCGACCAGGCCGCCGCTGGCCAGCCGCGCGCCCGGGCCCGGCTGCTGGGCAGAGACCGTCCACCCGGCGCTATCCGCCAGCGCGGTGTCCACCACGGCGGTGAAGCCGGCAGCCGCCAGCAAGGCCTGCGCATCCACCAGCGCCAGCCGCCGCACGTCCGGCACCGCGACGGCAGAGTCTCCCGCGACCGGCGCGGTCACCAGCGGCATCGCGGCGGAATCGCCCGCCGCCGGCGCGGTGGTCACTGCCACGGTCGCGGCCGGGTTCCTGGCGGCGGGGTTCTGCACCGCGGAATCCGCCGCCGGCCGGGTCTGTGCGACCGCGGTCTGCGCCGGCGGCTGCGGACGCGTGGCGACCTGTCCGCCCGCGGCGGGCGTGGCCGCGGGCACCAGCCAGACGCGCACGCGAGAGTTCGGCAGCATGGCCGAGCCCGCCGCCGGCTGCTGCCGCACGACGGTGCCCGGCGCACCCCGTCCCGCCGCCTCCGCCGTCTCACCCAGCGCCAGGCTGGCGCCAGAGAGCGTTTCGCGCGCGTCCGACACCGGCTGCCCGACCACGTTCGGCACGCGCACGAGGAGCGGCGCGGTCGGCGTCTGCGACGGCTGCTGGGCCACGCGCGCGGGGACCACCCACACCTGCACGGACGACCCGCGCACCACCGGCATCCCCGGCCGCGGCGACTGGCGGACGATGGTTCCCGGCGCCCCGGTGCCCGCGGCCTCCCCCACGTCGCCCACCTGCAGGCTGATCCGCGCCAGCGTGGTGCGCGCGTCCTCCACCGTCCGCCCCGCCAGGCGCGGCACGGTGACGACCGACGGCGCCGACGGCGCCGACGGCCGCGTGGCGGGCGGGCGCGAGACGGGCGGCTGCTGCGACGCCGTGGTGGCCTCCGGCGCCAGCCACAGTTGCACCGTGGATTTGGGGGCCACCGCCGAGCCCGCGCGCGGCTGCTGCTGGACGATGGTGCCCGGCGTGCCGCTCCCCGTCCCCTGCGCGACGGAGCCCACCTCCAGCCCGGCCGCCGCAAGCAGCCGCCGCGCCTGGTCCACGGTACGGCCGGCGACGTCCGGGACGATGGCGGGCTGCTGCGCGGGCTGGGCGACCGTCGATGCGGGCGGCCGCGCGACCGTCGCGGGCGCGCTCAGCGTCGGCCGCGTGACCCGCGTACCGGCGGGTGCGGTGGACGATGGCGCCTTTGCCGTGTCCTGCGCGCGCAGCACGCCCGGCAGCGCGGCAAGAAGCAGCGCCAGCGCAAGGACCCGCGCGAATGTGTGGGAGAGATGAGAGCGTGTGGCCACGGCCCGGGCTTCGTAGTTCAGGGGGGCGCGCGGGGTCCACGGCGGGGTGGGAAAGCCGCGGACGGTAGCACTTTGCCGCCGGAAAGCGGCGCAAACACACGATAACCGACATCGCCCGCGTGCGCAACGGATTCCACATCTGCCGCTGCCGCAACGACAAGCGCCCCGCGAGAAAAACTCGCGAGGCGCCGCGATCCGTCCGAATCTGCTACCGATCAGGGAGGAGTCGACACGCTCAACTGGTACGCGCCCTCGCCGCCGGGGGAGAACGAGGTGGCCTGGATGACGAAGCGTCCATCCTCGGGAAGCTCTACCTCCAGCGCGCTGTCCAGCCCCTCGCCGTCCTCCGCATCGTCGTTGGAGGCGATCTCGGTGAAGGTGCCGTCCACCATCCGCCCGATGGCCACGAACGCGTCGAAAGCCTCCGAGCGCAGGTCTACGCGCAGCCGCTCGCCCGCGCGGCCGGTGTACACGTACGCGTCGTACCAGCGCCCGTCCTCCAGTTCCGCGTCACCCTCCTCCAGCTCGCCGGTGGCGTTCTCGCCCAGGCGGATGGGGGTGGTGCGCGGGGCCGCCGCCGGGGCGCGCTCCTCGGCCGTCAACGTGTACTCGCCGGTCACGCTGCCGTAGGCGCCGGCGCGGATGAAGTACTCGCCCGCCTCCGGCAGGGTAACGGTCACCGCGCCGTCGTTGGCCGCCCGTACGTTGTCCAGCGACTGAAACTGGCCGCCCTGCATGGTTCCCACTTCCACCGACGGGTAAAACTCGCCCATCGCCATGCGGATGCGCAGACGCTGGCCCGCGCGCCCCTGCAGGCGGTACAGGTCGTAGAAGCCCTCGGCGCCCTGGTCCTCGTACTCCGCGTCGGTGTCCGACAGCTCGCCCCGCGCCGGCGTGCCGACGGTGAACGCCTGCGGGGTGGGCTGGCGGATGGTGGCCGTGTCCAGCCGCAGCGTGAACGCACCGACACCCTCTTCGCCCAGCGACTGCGCCAGGATCAGGTAGGTGCCCGCCGCGGGGACGGTAAAGCGCAGGCGTGCGCCGGTGCCCTCGCCGCCGCCGTCGTCGTCCGTCAGCATGTGGTCGGTAATGCCGCCCACCGTGCGCGCCAGGGTGAGGTACGCGTCAAAGTCGCCGGACTCCATTGTGGCGATGTATCGCCGGCCGGGCGACGCCTGGAACTGGTACACCTTGAAGCGGCCGCGCTCGTACAGCGCCGGGTCGGCGGCGGCGATGCTGCCGGACACGCTCTGCCCGATGCGCAGCGTGGGAAACGCGCCGGTGCGGGGCTGCGCGTGCGCGGGCGCCGCCATCGCGCACGCCAGCAGCACGCCGGCCGCCGCGGTACGGAGGGTCCTCATGAGTTGCACCTGTTTTGGGGATTTGTTGGATCGTCCGTCGGGGTGGGTCCAGCGGCGGCAAGATAGGCGCGCACGCCGTAAACGGACAAGGGGGACGTTGGGGGGGATGGGCATCGATTCCGCTTCGGCGGGCGTCCGCGTGAGGGGCGCGCCCCCTCCGGGCCGGCACCACCGGCCCACCTCCCCCAAAAAAGACTGGGGGAGGTTGGGGATGCCGACAGTCGGGAGTTCGACGATGGGTATCGAACCGCGCCCGACGGGGTGCCCCGCGGGGTGCCCCTCCCCCGGCCCCTCCCCGTTCGTTCCTCACGGAGAGGGGAGAACTTCGATCTCGCTTCGAAAGGTGCGTCGCACCTCCCTCCCCCGCGCAGTTTGCGGGGGAGGGCCGGGGAGGGGGGCGGCCCACCATCCCGCTCCAATCCATCCCGCTCGCCGAATATCCAGCCCACGTCCAACCTCCCCCGGCAGTTTCGGGGGAGGTGGGCGAGTGGTGCTCGCCCGGAGGGGCCTGCGCGGAGCCAGCCGGAGCGCGTCGATCTCTCCGCATCCAACCTCCCCCAGTCTTTTTCGGGGGAGCTGGGCGAGTGGTGCTCGCCCGGAGGGGGCCTCCGCGGGGCCCGCCGGAGCGCGTGGATTTCTCCGAATCCCAACCTCCCCCAGTCTTTTTTGGGGGAGGTGGGCGAGGTTTACGAGCCCGGAGGGGGCGCACGGCCGACGCAGTTCGATGCCCGTCGTCGAGCCTCCATCCATCGGGTGCGACTTGCTGAGCCCCGCTCAAGTTGACACCCTCTATCTTCGCTTCTACCCTACCGAACGCAGTTCGGCGTGACGGTGTCCGCGGGTGGGGAACGCTTCTCGCCGGGGCGCCGGGCCCGTGCGGCGGGCTGGACACGCGAGCGACCTGTATCGACCCAACCGGGGGACGTATGCGAATCCGTAAGATCGGCGTAGTGGGCGCGGGAACGATGGGCGCGGGGATCGCGGCGCTGGCGGCGTCCGCCGGAGTGCCGGTAGTGCTGCTGGACATCCCCGGCCAGGACGGCGACCGCGGCGGGCCCGCAAAGAAGGGGCTGGAGCGCATCGCCAAGAGCAAGCCGGCGGCGTTCATGGACTCCGACCGCATTCGCCTGATCCAGACCGGCAACACCGAGGACGACCTGGAACTGCTGTCGGATTGCGACTGGGTGGTGGAAGCCATCATCGAGCAGCCCGGCCCCAAGCAGGCACTGTACGCGCGGCTGGAAACGATCCTTCCCCAGCACGCGCTGGTGACGACCAACACCTCCGGCATCCCCATGTCGGTGCTTGTGGAAGGGCGCGGCGAATCGTTCCGCAAGCGCTTTCTGGGGACGCACTTCTTCAATCCCCCGCGCTACCTGCGGCTGCTGGAGATCATCCCCACCCCCGAAACCTCGCCCGAGGCGCTGGCGGCGCTCACGGCGTTCGGGGAGCGGATGCTGGGCAAGGGCGTGGTGCTGGCGAAGGACGTCCCCGGCTTTATCGCCAACCGGCTGGGCGTGTACGGCAGCGTGCAGACCATGCGGCTGATGCAGGAGCACGACCTGACCATCGACGAAGTCGACCTCATCAACGGCCCCCTGACCGGCCGCCCCAAGAGCGCCACCTTCCGCACCGCGGACCTCAGCGGCCTGGACGTCCTGAAGCACGTGCGCGGCGGCCTGGCTGAGGCCACGGGCGAGGACTTCACCATGCCGCAGTGGGCGCTGGACCTGGTGGACCAGGGGCGGCTGGGGGAAAAGACGGGGGCGGGCTTCTACAGCAAGCAGGGCAAGCAGATCCAGACGCTGGACTGGAAGACGGGCGAGTACAAACCGCAGGCGAAGCCCGAGATCCCCGGCGTGCCCGAAATCGCGAAGAAGCCGCTTGCGGAGCGCGTGCGCGGCGTGCTGCAGCTGCCCGGCAAGTACGGCGCGTTTGCCCGGGCGCAGTTCGCGCGCGCCTGGCACTACGCGCTGACGAAGGCACCTGAGCTGGCGTACGACGTCGTTGGCGTGGACCGCGCGCTGGAGTGGGGCTTCGCGATGGAGCAGGGCCCGTTCCGGCAGATGGACGCGGTTGGGCTTGACCTGGTCCGGGAGACGATCGCGGCGGAGGGGCTGGACGAGCCGGAGCTGCTTACGAAGGCGGGCGATTCCTTCTACAGCGAGGACGGGCGCACCTTTCTGGCGTTCGACGGGTCGCGGCAGACGCTGCCGGACGCGGCGGGAACCCTCACGCTGGGTGCCATCCGCCGCGCGGGCGGGGTGCTGGAAGAGAACGACGAGGCCGCGCTGCTGGACCTGGGCGACGGCGTGGCGCTGCTGGAGTTCCGCAGCAAGATGGGGACGCTGGGCGAAGGCGTGCTGCGGATGGTGCACACCGCCATCCAGCGCGTGGACCGCCACGGCCTCGCAGGCCTGGTGGTGAGCCACGAGGACCCGCGGGCGTTCAGCGCGGGCGCCAACCTGGTCGCCACGCTGGGCGCCGCGCGCGAGGGGCGCTGGGAGCAGCTGGACAAGTCCGTCCGCTTTTTCCAGGAGACGACGACGGGGCTGCGCAAGGCGCCCTTCCCCGTGGTCGCGGCGCCGTTCGGGCTCACGCTGGGCGGCGGCGCGGAAATCACGCTGCACGCGGATCGCGTCCAGGCGCACGCGGAAAGCTACATCGGCCTGGTGGAAACGGGCGTGGGCCTGCTTCCCGGCGGCGGCGGCACCAAGGAACTGCTCTTCCGCTTCACCTCAGAGCTGCAGAGCTACGAGGAGGCGGACCTGTTCGAAGGCGTGCGCCGCGCCTTTGGCCTGATCGCCATGGCGACGACGTCGACCAGCGCGCTGGAGGCGCGGAAGCTGGGCTTCCTGCGCGAAGGCGACCGGATCAGCATGAACCGCGACCACCAGATCGCGGACGCCAAGATGCGCGTGCTGGATCTGGCGCCCGACTACGCGCCGCCCCCGCCGCGCACCATTCAGGCGCTGGGCAACCGCGGCATCGGCAACCTGCGCTACGGCGTGTGGAGCCTGCACGAGGCCGGGCAGATCAGCGAGCACGAGGTAATGATCGCCGGCGAGATCGCGCTCGTCCTCTGCGGCGGCGACGGCCCGCCGCGCCAGGTGACGGAGCAGGACATCCTGGACCTGGAGCGCGAGGGCTTTCTGCGGCTGCTGGGCACGGCCAAGACGCAGGAGCGCATCGAGCACACGCTCAAGACCGGCAAGCCGCTCAGGAACTGATTTCCGCTACGGACGCATACGGCACAAGGAGATAAAGATGCACGAGGCAGTCATCGTGAGCGCCGTCCGCAGCGGCGTGGCCAAGGGCAAGGCCGACGGCTCGCTGGCCAACGTCCACCCGGTGGACCTGGCCGCGGACGTCATCAAGGGCGCGGTCCAGGCGGCCGGCATTCAGCCCAAGGACCTGTGCGACGTGATGCTGGGGTGCGCCAGCCCCGAGGGCGCGCAGGGCACCAACATCGCCCGTATGGCCGTGCTGCGGGCCGGGTTTCCGTACGAGGTGGCGGGGACCACCGTCAACCGCTTCTGCTCGTCCGGGCTGCAGACGGTGGCCATGGCGGCGGCCAGCATTATGACCGGGATGGCGGATACGGTGATCGCCGGCGGGGTCGAGATGATGAGCCGCATTCCCATGGGCGGCCATCACAAGGAGCTGCACCCCGAGATGACGGAAGCGTACATCGGGATGGGCTTCACCGCCGAGAACGTGGCCGAGCGGTGGGGCATCAACCGCGAAGACCAGGACGCCTGGGCGCTGCGCAGCCACCAGCGCGCCGCCGCGGCGCTGGCCGAGGGGCGGTTCGACGACGAGATCGTCCCCGTCCGCGTGAACGGTGGCGAGTTCCGGCGCGACGAGCTGGTGCGGGCCGACACGTCGCTGGAGAAGCTTTCCGGCCTGCGCCCGGCGTTCAAGGCCACCGGCACGGTGACGGCGGGGAACGCCTCGCCCTACAGCGACGGCGCGGGCGCGCTGGTGCTGACCAGCCGCGAAAAGGCGGAGGCGGAGGGGCTGCCCATCCTGGCGCGCTTCGTGGGGTTCGGCACGTCGGGGGTGGCGCCGGAGATCATGGGGATCGCGCCGGCGCTGGCGGTGCCCAACGCTCTCAAGCGCACGGGGATGACGATGGCCGACATCGACCTCATCGAGTTCAACGAGGCCTTTGCCGCCCAGGTGCTGGCGGTGATGCGCGACATCGGACTGCCGGAGGAAAAGACCAACGTCAACGGCGGCGCCATCGCCCTGGGCCACCCGCTGGGCGCGACCGGCGCCAAGCTGAGCACCCAACTCATCCACGAGCTGCGCCGCCGCGGTGGCGGCATGGGACTGGTGACCATGTGCGTGGGCGGGGGCATGGGCGCCGCCGGCATCTTCGAGGTCTACGGCTCGTAGCCGCAGCAGGCCATATGGAGATACGGTGGGCGCGGAGAGACGTTTCTCTCCGCGCCCCGTTCATGACCATACCGGTCACGGGCAGCTGGATACCGACTCTTCTCTCGGTTCTATAGCTGCCCCAGGCACCGGCAGCCACCGTCCCCAGCGCAGAATCCTCTGGAGTAGCCCCGATCCCCGCACTCCTCGGCGCACATCGCGGTGGAGTTCTTGTCGTACGGGTTGCACGACACGGGGATGGGCACACCCACCTGCGGAACAGTCAGCGCCTGCGCCGTGCCGAATGCCATGCATGTGGCGAACAGCGCGCCGAAGAGGGTGTGGCGCAGTCTGGAACGTGAACGGCTCATGGGATCCTTCGGTAACGAGAGTTGCGTCGGTGCGCCAAGGAGGCGCCGTGCTATCGCTCACGTTAACGGACCAATTTAACAAGATCAAGCGTTGTACTGCTTCACATGGGGAAACCGCGAAAACGTGTCCAACCACAGGAGGGTGGCCCGAGAGTACGAGCCTTTGCCGGTTGTTCTCCCGGGGAGACGGCGACTCTCTTGACCGCCACGCGGAAGAGGTTACTCCTTGTATCAGGAGACACGGGCGCGGAACGTTTCTCCGGCCGCCGTTCCACACCTGAGGGAATCCATGTCCAGCGAGCAGCCACAGGCAACCAGAGCTTCCGACGGGCCCCTGTTCTTCATCAGCCACAAGCACGCGGACTCCAGGATCGCGAGCGTCATCGCATCCTTTGTCCGCACGCGCAGCGGCGGGCGCGTGGAGGTGTTCCAGTCGTCATCCCTCACGGCCGCGGCACCGAGGATTGGACGGGGGCTGAACCAGGAGTTGATGAATGCGCTGTGGCGCGCCAGCACCGTCGCGCTGATCTACACGTCGTCGGACCAGGACTGGGACTACTGCATGTGGGAGTGCGGGGTGGCCATGGACCCCGAAAGCCCCGACACGCGCATCATCGTTCTGCAGTGCGGGGCCAGCGCGCCGACGATCTTCGCGGACCAGGTGCGGGTGGATCCCCGCAAGCCGGCCGACATCCACCGCCTCGTGAAGGCGTTTCTTACCGGCACCGACTTTTTTCCCGGCTCGCCGCAGCCCATCGCGCCGGGATTTTCTCCCGACGGGGCCGAAGTGGCGGAGGCGGCGCAGGAGCTGTTCGACAAGCTGCAGCCCGTGCTGCCCCCGCCTGACGCCGAAGCTGTCGAAGACTGGCCGGCTTGGCCGTACGTGCAGCTGGAGCTCGGCTACGAGCAGACCAACAAGATCTGCGCGGCCGGCCGGCAGGAGCGCACCGCGCTGACGCTCCGGCTGCTGGAAACCGAGTGCACCGTGAGAAAAGGCGACCGCGAAGCACAGCGCCTTTTCGGAATGGCGGGATTTACCGGCGGGATGAAGTTCAGCGAGCTGATCGACAGCTGGCGCGAGGGCGAAGTCACGCCGGACTCGCGCTGGCTTGAAGCACTTGCGCGCCAGATCGCGCCGGCCGCGCGATGGAAGTTTCCGGAGCCCGTCTGGGAGCTCATGCAGGGCCTCGACGGGGACGCCTGGTACGCGCCCATGTTGAATTGGGTGACACGCAGACCATCGGAGCGGGTGATGCTCTTCGACGTGTATTTTCAGAAGTTCGAGATGGGCCCGGACGGCACCCCGATCTTCGGACTCCGCGCCCCGCCGGCTGCACGCGAGTAACGGCGCGAAGGACATGCACTCCGCGTCCCTGCCTGAGACCCGTGTTCCCGCGCTATCGCCGCAGCGCTTCCACCAACTGGGGCAGGACGCGGCCGAGCGGGCCCTCTACCTTGGCGGCCGCCATCTCGTCCGCGCGAGTGGGGCCGATGTTGATGATGCCGATGGGCACGCCATCCTGCTGCGCGCGGTAGATGAAGCGGCGTCCGGAGTACACCGTCAGCGACGAGCCCGCGACCAGCAGCACGTCCGCCTCTCCAAACAGGCGCCACGCGTCCTCCACCCACTCCTTGGGCACGTTCTCGCCAAAGAACACCACGTCGGGCTTGATGACGCCGCCGCACGCTTTGCAGGCGGGGACGCGGAACGCCTCCATCGCCCACGCCGGCAGTTCCGCGTCGCCGTCGGGCGCCTGCTCCACGGCGGGGCCCAGCCGCCGCGCCCACTCCGTGTTCATCGAGATCAGCCGGTCCTGGAACGCGCCGCGGGGTGAGACCTCGCCGCACTGCAGGCAGCGGACGGACGCCAGCGAGCCGTGCAGTTCCACCACGCGGCGGCTGCCCGCGGCGTGGTGCAACCCGTCTACGTTCTGGGTGATGATCCCCTGCACCACCCCCGCGTCCTCCAGCTCCGCCAGCGCGACGTGCCCCGCGTTGGGCCGCGCCGCCGAGAAGCGCGGCCAGCCCACCGCGCTGCGCGACCAGTAGCGCACGCGCGAGGCCTCGTTGCGGACGAACTCGCCGTACTGCACCGGCGCGCGCGGCTTCGCGTCCGGCCCGCGGTAGTCGGGGATGCCGGATTCCGTGCTGCACCCCGCCCCCGCCAGCACCACCGCGCGCCGTCCGCGCAGCAAGTCCAGCAGCGGCTCGATGGTTTCCAACTCGGCGGACGGTGAGACGACGGTCATGCGGTACCCACAAAGCGAAGACAGTGTGACGTTTACGGCCTCCCGTACACGGCGCCGCCGCGGACGTTCATCTGGGGCGGTGCCCTCCCCCGCCCCCTGCGTTCCTCACGGAGCGGGAGAATTGGATCAGAGGTATCGCTCAACCTCAAAAGGAAGAAGCCAGTCATCCTGAGGGAGCGCCACCCGACAACCTGAGATCACACAATCGCTTGCGCGCGACCGAAGGACCTTCTCTCCCCCCGCGAGACGCAAGTGTCCCGGCGGGAATCCAGCCTCACGGTTCTGCCGGCAAGGTCCTTCGGTCGGCGCCAGGCTGCGTCGCAGCCACACATTGCAGCGCGGCGCCTCCCTCAGGATGACGGTTCGTGCTGGTTGGGCACCACCCGCTCAGGCGAACGGCTGCGACGCCTGGTCCAGCGCGGCGACTTCCTCCTCAGTCAGGTGTAGCGCGGGGACGGCCATCAGCTCGGCCAGCTGCGGCAGGCGCGTGGCGCTGGCCAGGGGCGCGGTGATGGTGGGCTTGGCGAGCACCCACGCCAGCGCGACGGTGGCGATCGCCGCGCCGCGGGATTCGGCGATGGACTGCAGCGCATCCACCACCCGCAGCCCGTCCGCGTTCAGATACGGCGCCACCGCCCCGCCGCGCGCCGCGCCCTCCAGGTCCGCCTGCGTGCGGTACTTGCCGGTAAGGAAGCCGCTCGCCAGCGCGAAGTAAGGAAACACCGCCAGCCCGTGCTTCTCCGCCACCGGGGCGAAAGTTGATTCGTACTTTTGCCGGCTCACCAGGCTGTACTGCGGCTGCAGCGCCACGGGCAAGGCCAGGCCGTTCTCGCGGGCGACGCGCATCCACTCGTCGATGCGCTCTGGCGCCAGGTTGCTGATGGCGACGTAGCGCACCTTGCCCGCACGCACCAGCGCGTCGAACGCGGTCGCGATCTCGGGCACCGGCACGGCGGGATCGTCGTGGTGGGCGTAGTACAGGTCGATGTAGTCCGTCCCCAGCCGCCGCAGCGAGTCGTCCGCCGCGCGGGCAATGATGTCGGGCGAGAGGCCCTTGAGCCCCGGCATGCCGCCCACCTTGGTGGCCATCACCACCTGCCCGCGGTTCCCCCGCTGGCGCATCCACTCGCCCAGGATGGTCTCGGACTCGCCGCCGCGGTTGCCCGGCTTCCAGTGCGAGTACGAATCCGCCGTGTCGATGAAGTTGCCGCCAGCCGCCACAAAGGCGTCCAGCACCTCCATCGACGCCCGTTCATCCGTCGTGTTGCCGAACGTGTTGCCGCCCAGCCCCAGCGGAAAGATCTCCAGCTCCGAGTTGCCGATCCGTACCATGCTCATCCGCTCGTCCTCTCCACGCGTTCGTCCCGGCCCGCGGCGTTCCGATCGGCGCCGGGTGGCCGGGACGTGAATGATCGCGAGGGGCGGCAAGAGGTGTTCCGGCGGGCGTGCAGAGAAAGGATTTCGGTGCTGCGGAAGGGGCGGTGCGAGAGGCAGCGCCCCTCCGGGCCGGCACCACCGGCCCACCTCCCCCGAAACTGCCGGGGGAGGTTGGGTGAGGCAATCTGCGGTGCGCCTCGGATGGGGTGGAGCGGGATGGTGGGCCGCCCCCCTCCCCGGCCCTCCCCCGCAAACTGCGCGGGGGAGGGAGGTGCGACGCACCTTTCCGAAGCGGGATCGAAGTTCTCCCCTCTCCGTGAGGAACGAACGGGGAGGGGCCGGGGGAGGGGCACCCCGCGGACGCAGTTCGATGCCTTTCATCGCGGCTTGGTCCTCCGCGCTGCCCTCTACACGAACGCGCTGAGCCCCGTGATCGCGCGGCCGACGATCAGCGTGTTCATCTCGTTCGTCCCCTCGTAGCTGTAGATGGCTTCGGCGTCGGCGAACAGGCGGGCGGCGCCGTGCTCCAGCAGGATGCCGTTGCCGCCCATCAGGTCGCGGGCCAGCGCGACGGTCTCGCGGCACTTCGCGGCGCAGAACTGCTTGGCCAGCGCGCTGTGCTCGTCGCGCTGGGTGCCGTCTTCCTGCATGCGTGTCACCCGCAGCGCCATCCCCAGCATCGCCGTGATGTTGCCCAGCATGGTCACCAGCTTTTGCTGGATGAGCTGAAATCCGCCGATCGGCCGGCCGAACTGCTCGCGCTCGCGGGCATAGCGCACCGCGTGCTCGTACGCGCCCATCGCGCACCCCACCGCCTGCCACGCCACCCCCGCACGCCCCACGCGAAGGATGCGCGCCACGTCCTTGAACGTATTCGCGCCCGGCAGCCGGTCGCTTTCCGGCACGCGGCAGCCGTCCAGCGTAATCAGCCCGCTCTGCACGGTGCGCTGGGCGATCTTGCCGGTGATCTTCTCCACCGCGTAGTCCGGGTTCTCCGTGCGGACGAGGAAGCCGTGCACGGCCCCCGGCTCCTCCCCGCGCGCCCAGATCACCACCACGTCGGCGAAGGTGGCGTTGCCGATCCACTTCTTCTGCCCGTCCAGCACCCAGCCGTCGCCATCGCGGCGGCAGCGCATCGTCAGGCCGCCCGCCGTGCCGGAGCCCACGTCCGGCTCCGTGAGCCCGAATGCGCCCACCTTCTCCCACCGCCGCAGTGCCGGCAGCCACTCCGCCTTTTGCGCATCCGACCCGGCGAGCGCGATGGAGCCCATGCACAGCCCCGCGTGCACACCAAAGAAGCTGGCCGAGCCCGGATCAACCCGCGCCATCTCCATGCTGATGACGGCACGCGCCACGGCGGGCGGCCCGGGAACGTCGTGGTACCAGCCGTCCAGCAGGTCCATCCCGCGAAACGCGGCCCGCAGCGCGTGCGGAAACTCCTCCGCCTGCCAGCACGCGTTGACCACCGGCGCCACCACCTCTTCCATCACCCTGCGCACGGCCAGCCGGGTGGCGCTCTCCTCTTCCGTGAGCGTGCTGAACCAGCCGTAGAAGTCTGGGTCGATGGGCGGCGGCGTGCGGCGAAGGGCGTCGTTGGCCACGGATTCTCCAGGTGCGGCAGCGAATAAAAGACGAACACGGGATGCTCGTCCCGAACATCGTTCGGCTGCAAGGCTAGACGAGATGATCTCGCGGCGCAACCCCGCGCGGTGCAGTTGACACCGCCCGGCAGCTTCTGCGACATTGTGCGGTCACCGGGCGCGGCCCGCCGCACTCCCCAGCCATCCCGCAGATGCAGCAGCCCTGGACGGACACCGGCCTGCGTGCCGCCACGCTCGACACCACGCGCACCCTGCTGGTTCGCGACGGCTACGAGAACCTGTCGATGCGCAAGATCGCGCGGCAGGTGGGGTGCAGCGTAAGCAGCATCTACGAGCACTTCGCCAACAAGGACCAGCTGGTCCACGCGCTGATCGACGAGGGATTCCAGCGCTGGTACGAGACCGTGGCCGAGGCGGCGGAGACGCCGGGTGCGCCGGTGCACCGGCTGGATCTGCACTGCCGGAAGTACGTGGAGTTCGGGCTGCAGAACCCGGAGTACTACGAAATCATGTACATGCACCACCCGCGCTGGGCGGAGCGCTTTCCACGCGAGCTGTTCCGGCGCGCCAGCCGCTCCATGGACGTGCTCACGCGACTGGTGCAGGAGTGCGCGCCCGCCGCGTTTCCGGAGGCGGAGAAGGCGCGCATCCACGCCCACGTGGTGTGGGCCATCCTGCACGGCGTGGTATCCACCATCATCGCCACCCGCCTGGACACGCGCATCGACCAGGCGGCGTACGTCGATTCCTCCATCCACTTCGCCGTCGACGCCACGCGGAGGATGGAGCCGGCGCGGGTGTAGGGCTCCCCAGTGACTCGGCAGGCACTGAGCTGCATCCGACGGGGTGCCCCTCCCCCGGCCCCTCCCCGTTCGTTCCTCACGGAGAGGGGAGAAGTCGATCGCGCTTTGACAAGGTGCATCGCACCTCCCTCCCCGCGCCGTTTGCGGGGGAGGGCCGGTGGTGCCGGCCCGGAGGGGGCGCGCCCCTCGCGCCGGGCCATCCGAAGCGCCCGCCGTTCCGTACTTTCGTACCCCGTACCCTCGTACCTGCGTACCTTCCCCCGCCCCGGTTGCCGCCCCCCGGCCCGTTTGCTAACTTGCCGGCTCCTCGCCACCCCTGACGGAGCGCGACCCTGACTGCCACGCTGGTCAGCACCGACCTTCCTTTCCCGCTGCGGGTGCGGGGCAAGGTCCGCGACGTGTACGACCTGGGCGATGCCCTGCTGATGGTCGCCACGGACCGCGTGAGCGCCTTTGACGTGGTCATGCCCACGCCGGTGCCCCGCAAGGGCGAGGTGCTCACCCTGATCAGTGCGTGGTGGTTCGCGCGCACGGCGGACCTGGTGCCCAACCACGTCCTGTCGGTGGATCCGGACCAGATCGCCCGCCGCTACCCCGCCCTGGCCCCGCACCGCGACAGCTGGGCCCGGCGATCCATGCTCTGCCGCAAGCTGCGGCCGTTCCCCGTGGAATGCGTGGTGCGCGGCTACCTTTCCGGCAGCGCCTGGAAGGAGTACCGCGAGCAGGGCACTCTGGCCGGCGAGCCGCTTCCCGCCGGGCTGCGCGAATCCGATCGCCTCGACTCTCCCCTCTTTTCCCCCGCGACCAAGGCCGAGAGCGGCCACGACGAGAACATCCCGTTCGATCGGATGCGCGAGATCGTGGGCGGCGACGCGGCGGACCGGCTGCGCGACGCGTCGCTGGCCGTGTATGCGCGCGGGCGCGAGATCGCGGCGGAGAGCGACATCATCATCGCCGACACCAAGTTCGAGTTCGGCACCGACACGGACGGGACCATCCGGCTGATGGACGAGGTGCTTACGCCGGACTCATCGCGCTTCTGGCCCAGGGAGGCGTACGCGCCCGGCCGCGGCCAGCCCTCGCTGGACAAGCAGCCCCTGCGCGACTGGCTGGAAACGCTCGTCGAAAGCGGCCAGTGGGACAAGACGCCGCCGGGGCCGGAGCTTCCGCCGTACGTCGTCGAGGAAACGTCGCGCCGCTACCAGGACGCGTTCCGCCGGCTCACGGGGATGGCGCTGGACGACTTTCCGCTGGCCGACCCGGGGGCGGGACGATGACGCTCATCGAACCGGCGGCGCCGCGCAGGCGGCTGCGGCGGGGCGTCGTCATCCTGCCCAGCGCGTTTACCCTGGGCAACCTGTTCCTGGGCATCTGGGCCATCGTCACGGCGTCGCGCGGGGCGTACGACACGGCCGGGTGGATGATCGTGGGCGCGGCCATCATGGACCTGCTGGACGGCCGCATCGCCCGCTTCACGGCGACGGGAAGCGCGTTTGGCGAAGAGCTGGACTCGCTGGTGGACGCCATCTCGTTTGGCGTGGCGCCGGCGCTGATCGCCTACTTCGCGTTCTTGCGTGACGGCGGCGAGTGGGCGTGGATCCTGGCGTTTCTGTACATCGTCTGCGCGGTTTTCCGGCTGGCGCGCTTCAACATCGAGCAGGCGGGGACGGCCAAGGCCAACTTTCACGGCCTTCCCTCCCCCACCGCCGGCGCCTGCCTGGCCACCTACTTTGCGTTTACCGAGACGGCGTTCTGGGACAGCTTTCTGCCCCAGGTGCCCATCGCGCGCACGGCGGGGTGGCTCATGCTGTTCGTGGGCGTGCTGATGGTGAGCAACGTGCTGTACCCGGTGGTCCCGCGCTTCAGCATCCGCACCTGGGGCGGCCGCTTCGCCATCTTTCTGATGCTGGCGGCGCTGGTGAGCGCGTTCACGGCGCCGGCGTACTTCTTTTTCCCCTTCTCCATCGTCTACATCACCTGGGGGCTGGTGCGCTCGGTGGGGATGGGGTTCCTGGACCGCCTGCCGGAGCGCGACCCGCTGTACGACGAGGTGGACGAGGATCCGGACGACGAGCGGGAGCTGGACTACGAGGCGATGCGCCCGCGGCGGCGCTTCATCAGACGCAGACAATCCGACCGAGAGAGACGGGCGTGACGGAATACGGCATCGAGGTGCGGGTTACGCCGCGCCGCGGCATTCTTGACCCGCAGGGCAAGGCGGTGGGCGGCGCGCTGCAGTCGCTGGGCTTTGCCGGGGTGGGCGAGGTGCACGTGGGGCGGCTGATCGTCTTCAGCCTGTCGGCGGCGTCGGAGGCGGAGGCTCGGGAGCGGGCCGAGGCCATGTGCCGCCAGCTGCTGGCCAACCCGGTGACGGAGGACTTCGCGGTCACGGTGGGCGCCGGGAGCGCGGCATGAAGATCGGCGTGGTGACCTTCCCCGGCAGCAATTGTGACTACGATTGCTACAAGGCCGTCCAGGAAGGGCTGGGCGCGGAAGCGATCTTCCTGTGGCACAAGGAGCACGATCTGCAGGGGGTGGACGCCGTCTTTCTTCCCGGCGGCTTCAGCTACGGCGACTACCTGCGCGCGGGGGCCATCGCCGCGCACAGCCCCATCATGCGCGAGGTGATCGCCTTAGCCAACGCGGGCGGCCCCGTGGCCGGGGTGTGCAACGGCTTTCAGATCCTGTGCGAGGCCGGCCTGCTCCCCGGCGCGCTGATGCGCAACCGCAGCCTCAAGTTCCGCTCGCGTCCCGTCTACCTGCGCGTGGAACAGTCGCAGCCGCCATTCACCTCGGAGTACGAGGTGGGGCAGGTGCTGCAGGTGCCGATCGCGCACGGCGAGGGGTGCTACACGGCGGATCCGGAGATCCTGGACGACCTGGAGGCCACCGGCCGTGTCGTATTCCGCTACTGCGACGCGGTGGGGACGGTGACGCCCGAAGCCAACCCCAACGGCAGCGCCCGCAATATCGCCGGCATCGTCAGCCCGGCCGGGAACGTGCTGGGGATGATGCCGCACCCGGAGCGCGTGGTCGATCCGCTGCTGGGCAGCACGGACGGGCTGGGCCTGTTCCAGTCGGTGGCGGATTTCCTCGTCGGAAGTGCGTAGGGAAGTGCGGGGGCAGGTACGGGAGGTACGAGGGTACGAAGGTACGGGATGACGGAGAGCACCCCGTCACCCGTTCACCCCTTCACCCGTTCACCTTTTCGCGGGGTGTGAGATGAAGAAGTCGATGCTGCTGGCCGGCGCGGCGATGCTGGTCACCGCCGCGACGCCGGCCCTGGCGCAGAGCACCATCGCGCCGGGGATGACGACGGAGCAGGTGCGCGACCGCTTTGGCGCGCCGGCGACCACGCGCGACCAGGGCGACTGGTCGTACTGGTACTACCACAACGGCTGCCCGGTGCGCTGCGGGTCCGACGACGTGGTGTTCTTTCAGAACGACCGCGTGGTGGCCGCCGTGCTGCGCACCGCGCGCCGCCGCTTTGCCGGTCCCGCCGCCGACGACGCGCTGGGCGCCGCCGCCGACGCCTCCGCGACGGACGACGCGCCCGGCCGCGCCACGGTCGGCGGCGTGCGCGTGGACG